>CAMDXI010000001.1 GCA_945878695.1 Methylotenera oryzisoli
GACCTTAGAAGAGGCTGTCATGGCTCAAAAGCCCGTGTTAAGTAGTAAGTCTGATTTCCATC
Source organism: Methylotenera oryzisoli (assembly GCA_945878695.1). Classification (GTDB taxonomy): domain Bacteria; phylum Pseudomonadota; class Gammaproteobacteria; order Burkholderiales; family Methylophilaceae; genus Methylotenera; species Methylotenera oryzisoli_B. Next base: position 63 of record CAMDXI010000001.1, read on the forward strand.
CTAATTCAGCTTACCGTTCTATTATGAATAAAATTCCCGTTAAGATAAAAATGCCAAAAGATGTCGTGACTAATTATCTTAATGCAATGATTGCTTATGAAGCTTTAAAGTCAGATGAAAACTATAAGTACTTAGAGGCAGTTAAAAAAGAATATAAAGAATTTTTAGCGTCAAAATAGTGCAAGAGCGGTCTGACATTGACCGTCTGCTATGGGTCGAAAGCTACGAATTTCAAAGGCTGCTTTAAGGTAGTTTTACCCGAAAGCTTAGACTTGAGTGTAAATATGGAGTGAAGATACCCCTTGGACGCATTTTAAGGCACCAAGAAGCGGTTATCTTTTGGAGTTGATAGGAAGGTATAAGTAGATTAATTTAGAAAAGCCTAAGGCTTTATTTTAGATAACATTACAGAAAGTATATTCTTGATTTATCTTTTGTCAATAGATCGAAATGTTTTTGGTGTGAAGAGGATGGTGAATTTAGAGTAAATTAAACACTCACTCCTTATAGTCTATATAGACTATATAGAGCTGTCTTTATAGCCTTTATAGTTTCTCAATCTCATAGTAACTCTTAGTTCTCTAAAGAAAGCTTTACGTTAGCGTTACTCTTACTCCTACTTTTAGTTCTCTAAAGAGAGCTTTACGTTAGCGATAAGTAAACTCATAGTAATTCTTAAGATAAAACTAGAATTAGGGTTTTAGATTTATCTTTACTTTGAGTAATGTCAAAGATCTTCAAAGTAAGCACAAAGTAAATCTCACGCTAACTCTAATACGCCTAGTGAATTCAAAAGGCAGGGTTCGGGATAAAATCCCTCACATGAGAAGTAGTTTGACCTTTCGATTGCGTTGCTCAATCTCCAACTAAAGCTCTGGGTGCTTTTGCTTTTAGCTTAAGCGTTAGATTCGATATTAAAAGCTTTCTATATCGTTACTGTGTCGATTTTTAATATTTTCAATTAAAATCATTAGGTTGCTAAATTATACAGGGTATTCCGTGTTGGGTTAAGTGGTGCATTAGCTGGACATTTATCGATTAAATCTTTCTCATTGAGCTAGCGATTCTGTGTCGAAGGGCTCAGCAAATAGTGCATTCTGAATATCTTCTAAAATCTCTTTAAATCTTCTAGAGCTATGTTGGATATAGTTGCTTGTAACGCTTCCTCCTGAGTGATTAAGCGCTGCGCCAATTGTGTTAAGGTCGTAACCAAGCTCTGATGCAACAGTTGCAAATGTTCTACGCAAGTCGTGAGCTGTAAATTCACAATTAATCTCTTTGCATATTCTTTCAAAAGTGCGGCTAGCTGTCATTGGGTGTGATGCATCTACTGGACTTGGGAATAAATATTCATTGCCGTCAATTCTTGCTAATGACCGTCTCTCAAACATGCATTTAGTAGCTGCGGTCATTGGAAGGGTGTGATCTCGGTGATTTTTTGTATCAATGGCTGTAAATATTTCTCTTTCTAAATTTATGTTTGACCATTTAATTGTTCTAGCCTCATCTAGCCTAAAACCTGAATGAATAAGAAGCCACGTCAAGTCGGCATCATCTTTTTTTATGGTTCCCCTATAATCTGGGTGAACTGCGTGTGAAAGGGTTTCGTAAAGCAAAACTCTTTGCTCATACTCAAGATATGTTTCTCTTGGTCTTAGGGTTTTTCTTAATCTTTTAACTTTTAGAATTAAGCATGGGTTTCCTTTTGGCAAGAGGCGCTCTTCACCTGCATCATCTTGTGTGTAGAAATTGAATACAGCGCTTAGATATCTAAAAGCTCGCTGTGCTTCACCTATACCAACTTCATTTTTGTAACGCTTTATGGTTTTGCCAGAACTCAATCTAATGGTATCTCTTTTCTCTTTCACTTTTTTAACGTCAGTTTTTATCTTCAAGAATCTGATCTTGCATTCATCTTTGGTAATGCTTGATAAGTGGCGAGGATACCAATCCGAAAACCTACGTTCTAATGTTGCCATTGCGTCGAGCTTAGTCTTTGGCTTCCAAGAAGTGCTTGCTGCGTAGTCTTCAATTGCTTTGCCTAGCGTTAGGGTTCTAGCTGCTTCTGCAACAGCATGTTGCCTTCTCGCTTCACTGGGATCTATACCTTGTGCAAGTAATGCTAATGCTCGCCTGGCTTCTTCTCTAGCATGAGTTTTTGGGAATAGGCTGACTTTACCTATGGTGAAGGTAATAGGTTTTCCGCCTTTAATTCTAGACTTAACTGTCCACACATCCCCAGTTTCTCGAATTCGCTTATATAACCCAGCTTGAACTGTATCTTTAACCCAATCCACAGAGAACTCCTAGACTACATAAAATTAAAAGACTACACTCAGACTACACAAATTGCAAGCCATATTATTTTATAATGCATTGATTTTATTTATTATTTTTAATTTATAAATAGTCAATTTTTAATGAGTTAAAGACTTTTAATCCGTTTGTCGTGGGTTCGATCCCCGCACGCCCTACCAATACTCAAGCGGCTTCTAGGGCATATACCTTAGGAGCCGTTTTCAATTCTAGTCTCACAGACTACCTCTAGACTAAACAATCAATTGCTCTTTACTCATACAAGGGGCGGTTTTCAGAGTCCATGTAATAGTTAGATGTATCCTGCTGCTTACAAAAAACAGCAATCACACTCCTAATAATAAATCGCATCGCTATGGGCTTTTTTGTTCTACAGCTTAAGGTTATTGCTAGAATTTACCTAAAAATGCCAAGTCCCTTTTTTAGGACAGGTATTTCAAACTGGCATGTGCTCTAATAGCGTGAATTGGCAATTTTATTGGTTACGGAGTTTTTAATATGAGTGCTCAATATTCAACATCCCAGCAAGCAATGATTAATGTATTGGAATCACATGTAGGCGCTGAGCTACGAGGTGACTTAGAAACCACAATGGAGACGATGACAGGCAATCCACATCTGCATAACGTACCCACTATGGTGGGTGGCTACGGATACCAAGGCGTTAAAAGTTTTTACTCAAATCATTTGGTTGGTAAATTCTTCCCGCCAGATGTTGAGATGAAAAGGGTTTCCCTGACTGTTGGAGACGCTCAAATTGTAGAAGAATTAATTATTAGTTTTACTCACACCACAGTCATCGATTGGATGTTGCCTGGTCTGCGACCCACCGGGAAAAAAGCGAAAGTTGGTTTTGTCGTGATTGTAGGTATTAAAGATGAAAAAATAACTCACGAGCATATATATTGGGACCAAGCATGCGTATTAGTTCAACTTGGGTTGCTTGACGCCATGGGCTTGCCTGTTTGTGGAGCGGAAAGCGCCGAGCGCATCATGAATCCCATGCTCCCTACTAGAAGTGATTTTAAGTTGCCCTAAGTATTGGGTAGCCATCAACTTCTGCACCTCTGTTATTAGCCTAGGTTGTTAAGTCAAAATTAGCTACGAGTATTGTCGAGTACATAAAACTAAGCTACCTTTGACCTTTAAATTTTAGCTCGATTACATAAGAGTTTAAGGCATCATTGCTAGCATGTTTACTTTAGACGCCATAATAAAGTCATTTTCATGTAGCCCATTAATCTTATGGGTTTGAAAGACAACACTACAGTAACCCCAACCTATAGTAATGTCTGGGTGATGGCCTTCTTTTTCGCATAGATTTCCAACTTGTTGTGCTAATGCTAAGGCATCAATAAAATTTTTAAATTTAAATGTTTTCTTGATTTTTGTGGCATCGTCTTGCAACTGCCATCCTGGCGCTAAAGGCAGGTACTTATTGGCAGCCTCAAAGGTCATAGGTGGGATTCCGCCTTGGCATGGCGTACATTGCTTAGTGGTTAAATCTAGTTGCTTCATGGAAAATAATCCTTTTAATTATTATTTAGCTAATTAGTTTTTTGTGGCATTGGTTAGCAACCTGATAGGCATGCTGAGTACTAGTGGGGCTAACTGAATAAGTAATAGTAAGATGAGTCCTGCTATTCATAAAAAACAGTCATTTTTATTTTGCCATTATCAAATGCCCATTGAAATAGGGGAAGTCCACTTTTCCTAATTGAAATCTTACGGTGAAAATCATGCTTTGGCACGCTCAAAATTCCGCGCTAGGAGCAGTAGCAGGTCGGGGCACTTTTAGCGCGGTTCAATCAATACCATTTTTTTGACTAAAGTCTGCAGCGCTCTAGTACAGAGCCTCGACACTTTTAATCCGCTTGCCGTCGATTAGATCCTCGCGCGATCTAACCCATTCGGCAGTCAAAAAGCCACCAGTCGGTGCGGCTTTTCCCATCTAAATATTTAATGTATGGCTGAGACTTCATTTTTCTTAGGTAGGCTGATCAACAAGGATGAACTTTATCTTTGTGAGGGGTATCATACATTCATGAAGTACTTTAATAAATGGATTGCCTTGCTGCTGATGCTGTGGACGCCCTTGTTTTTTGGGAGTGCGGCCTATGCTGCAACGCAGATGAGCCTGGCAAATTTAGTTGGCCATCCGGTGGCTCAACCTGAGCATGCCTGCCACGAAGTCAATACGAAGCATGACGCAACCCAAAACGATACTAAGCATCCTGCAGGGGATGCGCATTGCAATCATTGTGCTTTCTGTGCCAGCTTTGCAAGCCCATTCAATAACATGGTTTCTTATGTTTTTCCACTCTCGTCTGCCGTAGCGTTCAACGCCAAGTGGACGTCCTCTACTCGTCACATCACCCCTGAAAATCGCCCTCCGATTGATGCTTAACGCATCGTAATTTTTTAAATTATTTTCGGAGGCATCATGCACGCAAGAATCACACTTGCATTGTTGCTATTGATTTCATTGCCAGCTCAAGCGGCTGCGTTAATGGGATTCAAAGATAGCGCAATGTTAATGAGCGAGTTCGCTACGGATAGAAAAGAACTGATGCTCAACTATTCACCCTTTTTGGGTCACGCTTTTGGCGTTGAGACCATGTGGATGAGAGGTGAGACTCAGACTAATCTCATTACTAACTTCAACTACACAGGACTCATACGGCGTTGGAATATGCCCAGTGGTCAGGCCAACTTATGGTTCATGACTGGCTTGGGCAATGCGTCTGGCGATTCCAGTGGATTTTCATATTCCCCTAGTGTGCAGTTTGATTATGAAACAACGCGGCTGTATTTTTTAGCTAAAGCTAGGATGCTGCGTGCACCACATATTCAATACGACAGCTACAGCATGCAAGGAGGCTTTTCTTTCTACGCAAGCAGTTATGAAGAGACGCAACCTTGGTTTGTAGTTGAAGCACGCACAACGGACAATATGACAAGCAGAAATGAGATTACACCGGCGCTGCGCTTAATTAACCAACACTATTTTCTTGAGTTAGGGCTTACTAACCCATGGGATGCGCAATCGCGCACGCCAAAACTCAATTTAATGCTTACTTTTTAATAAAGGATAGAAGATGAAAAAACTATTTTTAATCGCTGTATTGGCAATTTTTACTAATACGGCATACGCTACCACGTCAATACACGCTAACGTTAAAGGCATGGTTTGTGCCTTTTGTGCAAAAGGCATCAATAAGAAACTGCGTGAATTAGAAGCCACTCAAGACGTTTGGGTGGATCTGAAAAATCACATGGTGGTGGTCGAGTTAAAGGAGCAAAAGACCATGACCTTAGAAGCATTTACTAAGCTCATTAAAGACGCTGGCTATGACGTTGATAATGTCGAATACATCAACAAGACATTGGCAGACATTAAGGCTGAGCATGCTCACGCGAAAGAGCTTAAGTGATGCATGATCACCCGTATATCGTATCGATGAAGAAAAGGTTGGCCGTCAATTGGCTCATTCTTTTTACCAGCAGTGCCACCTTGATTTGTTGTGCTATTCCCGCCTTGTTGGTGAGCTTAGGATTGGGTGCGGTATTGGCTGGTTTGCTTAGCAACGTGCCCCAGCTTATTTGGATTAGTGAGCATAAGCCGCTTGTTTTTGGGGTGGCCGGCGTTTTATTGTTGCTGGCTGGCTTGCTGCAATGGCGGTCTGCCAAATTGCCTTGCCCAGCAGATCAGCAATTGGCACTAGCTTGTATAAAAGCAAGAAAGGTGTCTAGAATCATTTATGGCATCGCCTTGCTGTTTTATATGGTGGGTTCTTGGTTCGCTTTTGTTGCGATTTATTGGCTGGATTAGGTCAATCTTCGCAACAGAAGGATGTTGTAAGCAGTATTTTTTTTAGGAGAAAATCATGAACGAAATTTTTAATGGAAGCATTCCTATGCACGCTATTGCGATGTGCATCTTGATGAATGTTGCTTTGGTGCTGTCAATTGCAGCATTGATAAAATATTTGATTAAAGGTAAATGTGGATGCAGATGCAATTGTGGCTGTTCGTGTTGTAATAAAAAACAAGAAGCGTGCGGTACTGAAAACAACGCATGCTGTAAATGATTAACAAGTAATAGCTAGAGGGGGAAAGCCATGTTAATTCATGGCTTTTTCTCAATATTCGCCAATAAAATTGGCGTTAACAAATTCTGCCTGCACCCGCATTTGCCCGTCTTCATAGCATTGCGTGAAGCCGCCATGCTACAGTCCGCCTTTGTAATGCGCGGCTAATTTAAGCTGGCCATTTTCATACCACTGATGCCATACCCCGTCTTCTTAATCGTCGAGGCGTTTAAATACCAGGAAAGCAATCAACATTTCGGTAAGATTTGCTTGGAGAAGTAAGGCCATTTTACCCGCTCAATTAAACAAGCCAAATGAATTGCCCTAAACAGTAAACAACCCAGCCGAATTTCAACTGGGTTTTTTATTGGCTAAGCCAGACAGGCGGCAGACGAGGCGGGCCTATTTTGCTATACTAAGCGCTGTTGTTTAACCCTGAATTTGATGGGGTGTTAGCGCAGCGGGTAGGGCGGCAGATGCCTTGCTAAAGTTTGGCTAAGACCTAAAAAAATATGAATGCCTGCCATTTTTCAATCCCCTCTAGCATTAAGCTGCCCTTAAGTTTGCTGCGCCTAAGTTTGCTGCGCTATGCTAGCGCCATCGATGGCCATCAAGCCTATCATCCGCAGGACCAAATATGCTAACAGCCCAAGGCTTGGCTTGCGTACGCGGCGACCGTCTGCTGTTTAAAGACTTGGGCTTTGTGCTTGAAGCCGGCAGCTTGCTTTATGTCTTAGGCGAAAACGGCAGTGGCAAAAGCAGTTTATTGCGCATGCTGTGTGGCTTGTTGATGCCAGAGCAGGGTGAGATTTTATGGGCAGGTAAATCGATTAAAAGCCATGCCGAGCAGTATTTGCCTAACTTGAAGTACCTAGGGCACCTAAATGGCCTGAAGGACGATTTGACGGCTTTGGAGAATTTGCAGATGGGTGCGCGCATCGCCGGCCAAGCTGTCACGGCTGCTGCTGCCTTGGCTGCGTTAACTGCCATAGGCATAGCGCGCTGTTCGAATTTGCCGGTGCGAGTCTTGTCCCAAGGGCAGAAAAGACGGGTGGCTTTGGCCGCCTTATGGCTAAGTCGCAGCCCATTATGGATTTTAGACGAGCCGTTTGCGGCCTTGGATGTGGCGGCGACCGAGGTGTTGGCCGCGCGCATAAGCGAGCATTTGGCGGCGGGCGGCATGACCATTTTGACCAGCCATCAAGACGTGCCAATTCAGGCCAAATCCACTGTTAGCTTAAGTTTAAGCGCATGAATCAGACCTGGCTTACCGTGTTAAGACGTGACTTGCTGCTGGCATTACGCCGCCGCTCGGACATTGCCACGACGCTGTTTTTCTTCGTCATCGTGTCCAGCTTGTTCCCGCTCGGTATAGGGCCAGAGCCGGCCGTATTAAGCAGCATTGCGCCTGGGGTGTTGTGGGTGGCGGCCTTGTTAGCCGGCATGATTTCGCTTAGTCGCCTATTTGCAGCCGATTTTGCCGATGGCAGCTTGGAGCAAATGCTCTTGGCGCCGCAGCCTTTAGCCTGGTTGGTTAGTGCAAAAATTTTCGCGCATTGGCTGGTGTGTGGCTTGCCAGTAGTACTGCTGGCACCCTTAATCGGATTGCAATACGCCTTGCCGAACGATGCCTTGTTGGTGTTGGTCTATTCATTGTTGCTGGGCACGCCGACTTTAAGTTTAATCGGCGCCATAGGCGCCGCCTTGACCCTAGGCGTGCGTGGCAGCGGTTTATTGGTGGCCTTATTGGTCTTGCCTTTATACATCCCGACCTTGATATTTGGTGCCGGGGCGGTGGCGGCCAGTCAGCATGGCATGAGTGCAGAAGCGCACCTTTCCCTGTTGGCCGCAGTCTCATTGTTGTCCTTGGTGTTGGCGCCGCTCGCGACCGCCGCCGCCTTACGCATTTCTGTAGAGTAGAGTCACTATGCACATGAATTGGTTTAAGTATTCTTCCCCGCAAACGTTTTACCCGTTGGCCGGCAAAATGATCCCGTGGTTTTTTTGGGCGGCAAGCTTGCTATGCGCCGTTGGGCTGTACGTGAGTTTTGCCATCGCGCCTACTGATTTCCAGCAGGGTGAGGCCTACCGTATTATTTTTGTGCACGTGCCGGCGGCTTGGATGTCCATGTTTATCTATCTGGTGATGGCGGGCTGGGCGGCCATGGGCTTGGCCCTTAATGCTAGGTTGTCGGCCATGATGGCGCAGGCCTTAGCGCCGACTGGCGCCATGTTCACTTTGCTGGCTTTAGTCACCGGTTCCCTTTGGGGTAAGCCTATGTGGGGCACTTGGTGGGTGTGGGACGCGCGTTTGACCTCGGAATTGATTTTATTGTTTTTGTACTTAGGCTTCATCGCCTTGCAATCGTCCATCGATGACCCACGCCGAGCCGACCGAGCCGGTGCCTTGTTGGCCTTGGTTGGGGTGGTCAACGTGCCCATCATTTACTTCTCGGTCAAATGGTGGAACACCTTGCACCAAGGCTCCACCATCAATATGGGCGTAGCGCCTAAGATGGCCGCCACCATGTTGATCGGCATGCTGTTGATGGCCTTGGCTTTTTGGATGTACAGCGTCGCCGTGGCCTTAATGCGCGTGCGCTGCATCATGCTAGAACGCGAGCGCAGCAGTGACTGGGTGAAAGCCTTATCCGCGAAAGGGGGCAAATAATGCAGTGGGCAAGTTGGTCGGCTTTTTTCAATATGGGCGGTTACGCCTTTTATGTGTGGTTTTCTTTTGGTTTGACGGCACTATGTGTGCTGTGGGAAGTCTATGCCCTTCGTCAACGCAGTCGCGATGCCTTGCATTTAGCGCAATTATTAGCACAGGATTAATAGCATGCTTAAAGCACGACACAAACGCTTTATTTTAATTGGCATAGGATTGGCCTTAATAGGCTTGGCCGCCATGCTGATATTGAATGCCTTTCAAAGCAATATGGTGTTTTTCTACACGCCCAGCCAAGTGGCTAAAGGCGAGGTGCCGCACAACACCGGTTTCCGCATAGGCGGCTTGGTGGAGATGGGCAGCATTAAGCGCGGCGACGACGGCTTAACGGTGCATTTTGTGATTACCGACACCGCGCACACCGTGCCGGTGGAATACAAAGGCGTGTTGCCGGATTTGTTCAAAGAAGGCAAAGGCGTGGTGGCGCAGGGCAGCGTGGGCGCAGACGGCTTGTTCGTGGCCAGCGAAGTGTTGGCAAAACACGATGAAAACTACATGCCACCGGAAGCGGCGGCCGCATTAAAAAGCGCCCAAGAACAAAGTAAAACTTTAGTCATGCCCAAGTAATGTGGCATGGCATTCCAATAAGCACAGACCCTATCTAAAAGGACCTATACGTGATTCCTGAAATTGGCCATTTTTCCCTAATTCTAGCCTTGCTGGTGGCGCTGACATTGGGCAGTTTTCCCATTATCGGTGCGGCGCGTGGTAACACGGTGTGGATGGGCTTAGCCAAACCCTTGTCGGCTTTGCAGTTTGCCTTGATTGCCTTTTCTTTTCTGTGTTTGGCTTACGCCTTTGCCGCTAAAGATTACTCGGTGGTGTACGTGGCCAACAACTCCAATTCGCAGTTGCCATTGCAATTTCGCATCGCCGCAGTGTGGGGTGGTCATGAAGGGTCGTTGTTGCTATGGGCGCTGATTTTAAGCGTTTGGACTTTGGCCGTTAGCCTATTTTCTAAGCACATCCCCGATGCCATGCGCGCACGCATACTGGGCGTGATGGGCTTAATCAGCGTGGGCTTTTTGCTGTTTATGCTAATGGTGTCCAACCCGTTTGATCGCTTAATGCCGGCGGCCTTGGATGGCAAAGATTTAAACCCATTGTTGCAAGACCCGGGCATGATCTTCCATCCACCTATGCTATACATGGGCTACGTGGGCTTTTCCGTGGCCTTTGCTTTTTCCATTGCCGCCCTGTTAGGTGGCCAGCTGGATGCGGCTTGGGCGCGCTGGTCGCGGCCATGGACCATCATTGCTTGGGTGTTTTTAACCGTCGGCATCATGGCCGGCAGTAACTGGGCTTATTACGAACTTGGCTGGGGCGGTTGGTGGTTTTGGGACGCGGTGGAAAATGCCTCCTTTATGCCTTGGTTGGTCGGCACCGCGCTCATACATTCGCTGGCGGTCACGGAAAAACGCGGCAGCTTTAAAGCTTGGACGGTGTTGTTGGCGATTTGTGCTTTTTCATTGAGTTTATTGGGCACGTTTTTAGTCCGTTCCGGCGTACTTACCTCGGTGCATGCCTTTGCCACCGATCCTAGACGCGGGGTGTTTATTCTGGCCTTTTTGGTGGTGGTGATAGGCGGCTCCTTGCTGCTGTTCGCTTGGCGCGCCAGCACAGTGGGGCGTGGTGGTAAATTTGATGTGGTGTCGCGAGAGAGCTTCTTGTTGGCTAATAACGTGTTGCTGGCGGTGGCCGCATTGTCCGTGTTACTGGGCACGCTATACCCCTTATTTTTAGACGCATTGAATTTAGGCAAAATCTCCGTCGGCCCTCCTTACTTTGACGCGGTGTTTGCGCCATTGATGGCGCCGGCTGTGTTCTTGATGGGCGTTGGCCCCATCGCCAGATGGAAAGACGCGGCCTTGCCAGAACTGTTCGTGCGTCTGCGTTGGGCCTTGGCGATTAGCGCTATCACGGCCATTGTTCTGCCACTGCTGTTAGGCAATTTAACCCCCATGATAGGTTTGGGTTTGTTCTTGGCTTTTTGGGTGTTTGCCAGCAGTGCCGAATTGGTTTATCAGCGCTTGCGTAAATCCGAGGGTGGCTTGTTAGCTGGCATCGCTGCCAGCTCACGCTCATGGTGGGGCATGGTGATTGCACACTTAGGGATAGCCGTGTTTGTTTTAGGCGTGACCGTGGTCAAAGGCTTTGAATCGGAAATTGCCGTGAAAATGCACCCGGGTGACGTGGCGCATTTAGCCGGTTACGACTTTAGGTTTGATGGCGTGGAAAGCCGTAATGGCCCAAATTACACTGCCAATCATGGGCAAATCCATGTCAGCAAAAACGGTGTGTTGCGCACCGTTCTCGAGCCGGAAAAAAGGTTGTACACCGTCACTAACATGCCCATGAGTGAAGCCGGCATCAGCCCGCATTTAATACATGATTTGTATGCCTCCTTGGGCGAGCCATTAGACGGCGGCGCATGGAGTGTGCGCATCTACCACAAGCCCATGGTCGAGTGGATTTGGTTCGGTTGCTTGATGATGGCTTTTGGCGGCTTGCTGGCCATGTCAGACAAACGCTACCGTTTGAATAAACAGGCTAAATCAGTCGCCACTGGCCAAGGTCAACGCGCATGAAAAAGGCATTAATCCCCTTCTCGCTGTTCATCATTATGGCCGGCTTCCTTTTTAAGGGTCTGTTCTTAAACCCACGCGAAGTGCCTTCGCCATTGGTGGGCAAGCCGGCCCCGGCATTCAGTTTGCCGCGCCTGGATCAGCCAGCTAAAACCTTCTCGCCTAAAGACATGCTAGGCCAAGTTTGGCTGTTTAACGTATGGGCATCCTGGTGCGGAGCGTGCCGTGACGAACACCCGCTATTGGTGGGGTTGGCCAAAACCGGTTTGGTGCCGGTGGTGGGCATGGATTACAAAGACACAGCGGCCGAGGCCGAACAATGGCTGACTGAGCGCGGCAATCCCTACTTGTTAAGCGCGGTGGATGCCGATGGCCGAGTGGGCATTGATTATGGGGTTTACGGCGTGCCGGAAACCTATGTGATCGATAAAGCCGGGGTGATTGCCTACAAACAAATAGGCCCGGTGACTCTGGAATCCTTGCGTGACGATATCCTGCCCTTGGTGAAACGGTTACAAGCACAATGATTAAAAAATATTTATTAAGTCTCGCATCAATTCTGCTATTGGCATTCACGCTGCAAGGCATGGCCAACGAAGCGCAACCTTTGCAATCCGATGCGGCGGTGGAAGCGCAAGTGCAAAGGCTGGCCACGCAATTGCGCTGCTTGGTTTGCCAAAACCAAACCTTGGCCGATTCGCATGCCGAACTGGCGCAAGATCTGCTGCAAGAAGTTCGTGAGATGGCCGCCAAGGGCATGTCGGACCAAGCCATTATCGATTACTTGGTGGCGCGCTACGGCGATTTTGTGCGCTATAAACCGCCCTTAAACAAAACCACGTCTTTGCTTTGGCTAGGACCGTTCGCCCTGTTATTTTTAGGCGGCATAGGCTTGCTGGTAATGCTGCGCCGTCGCCAAGCCATGCAAGCGGAGTTGCCCTTGACGGCGGCCGAGACTCGGCAAATCAACGAATTGTTAAAGTAAGCTGTCGGAATCATTTTAAGGAATAAGCATGTTGGCATTTTTGCTCTTGGTGGTGGTGTTGCTAGTGGTGGTAGTAGGCGTCATGGTGCGGCCTTTGTTTTGGCCAAATGCCAGCGTGAACGTGGATGCAACCCAAGAAAAGCGGGCTGTTTACCGCCAACAGTTTGATGAATTAATGCAAGACAAAAACAACGGCATGTTGGATGGCCTGCAATACGAGTTAGCCAAAACCGAATTAGAACGACGCATGCTCAGTGAGTTGGCCGAGACCAACAGCGTGGCACTTAAGCCTAAAGCCGACCGCAAGTTGGCATTTTCATTCATCCTTATTGTGCCTATCGCCGCCATCTACTTGTATTTGGTCATAGGCCGACCGTTTGCCATCGTCTTCCCTGACATGCAAGCAGCCATGGTTCATGCTTCGGCCATCAGAGGCACCGTCAGTTTAGCGCCGGCCTTGGCTAAAAAAGCCGATCCGGCTGCCAGCGTGTTTATCTACGCGCGTGCTAAACAAGGTCCGGTCATGCCTTTAGCCATCGTGCGCACCACGGTCAGCGCCTTGCCGTATGCCTACCAGTTGGATGACAGCGTCAGCGTCATGGCCGATTTAAAATTATCGCAAGCCGGTGAAGTGGTTGTCGTGGCGCGTATTTCTAAAACGGGTGATGCCAAACCGCAAAAAGGCGACTTGCAAGGTTTGTCGGGCGCGGTGACGCCGGGCAGCGATAAAGTCGATGTAGAGCTAAACACGGTCTTGCCGTAATAGGGTATGCGATAAAAAAGGCTGTCAGCTCACGCTGCCAGCCTTTTGTTTTTGGCGCGCCCGGCGGGATTCGAACCCACTACCCTCGGCTTCGGAAACCGATACTCTATCCAAATGAGCTACGGGCGCAAAAGAGCTTGCCATTATAGCAAAGCATTGCCTATCGGGGCGGCTTGGCTGGGTTTTTAAGTCCTTTTACCTGGCGATAAAGTGCAGGTATAATCACCCACCTCTTTAATTTATGTGTAGAAATGGACTGATATGAGTAATGAATACAAAGGCTCGAGTTTATGGCAATTAATCTTGGTGATACCGGGCGCTATTTTAGCCTTCACCTTAATTATTTCCTTGATTGCTAAATCTTTTGGTGTGGCTAATGAGCCAGCTGCTGCGGTAGCGGAACCGGTTGCAGCCGTGGCCCCATCTGATGAAAATATCAAACCAGAAGCCACAGTGGAAGTAGCGGTTGCGGATGCCGGCCCTCACGTCGACAAAAGCGGTGAAGAAGTGGTTAAAGCCGTTTGCGGCATGTGCCACACAGCCGGTCTAATGAATGCACCCAAAATCGGTGACAACGGCCAATGGGTGCCTCGTATTGCACAAGGTTACGACGTATTGGTGTCACACGCTATCAACGGTATTCGTTCTATGCCAGCGCGCGGTGGCAACCCAGCCTTAACCGACGGTGAAGTTGCCAACGCCGTGGTGCACATGGCCAATGCCAGCGGTGCCAGCTTCAAGGTGCCTGTAGCCAAAGCGGCCCCGGCTGCCGATGCTAAAGCCGCTGACGCGGCCGCTGCACCAGCGAAATAAACGTCACATGGAGCTGGTGCTTGCGCTGGCTTGCATGGACCTTTGTTATGCTTAGGCTATCCCACATCAAACCACTTAACAAGTTAAGTGGTTTTTTATTTTCTCAGAGCTAAACATGGCCCAATATGCGATAGGCGACATACAAGGTTGTTACCAGGCCTTTTTGGCTTTGTTGGCGCGCATAGAATTTGATCCCGAGCAAGACCGGCTTTGGTTAGTCGGCGATTTAATCAATCGTGGCAGCGGGTCGCTGGAGGTCTTGCGTTGGTGTTACGCGCACCAATCTTCTATCCATGTGGTGTTGGGCAATCACGATTTGCATGCCTTAGTGGTGGCCGCTGGCTTTGTTAATGCACACAAAGGCGACACCTTAGACGGCTTGTTGGCTGCGCCAGATAAAGACGATTTGCTGAATTGGCTGCGCCATCAAGCGCTGGCCTACCATGCCGAAGTGGCCCCCGGGCAGGCCTATCTGATGGTGCACGCCGGGCTGTTGCCGGACTGGACGCTGGCGCAAACCCTGGCGTATGCCGCCGAGGTGGAAGCGGCTTTGCAGGGGCCTAAGCATCTGGAATTTTTAGCGCACATGTACGGCAATTTGCCCAACCGTTGGCAAGCCAATTTAACCGGCATAGACCGCTTGCGGGTCATTACCAATGCCTTGACCCGTTTACGCGTTTGCACCCTAGACGGTGAAATGGAATTTCAGTTTAAGGGCGAGTTGGCGGACGTGCCGGCGCCGTATAGGCCATGGTTTTCCCTAAAAAATCGAGCCACACAAGGCATACCAGTGATTTTTGGCCATTGGTCGGCGTTGGGCTTGCAACAACAAGGTGACGTTTATGCGCTGGATACCGGCTGTTTGTGGGGCGGACAGCTGACGGCCATGAACTTGCAGACTAAGGCGATCAGCCAGGTGCCGTCCGATCCGCGTGACAACCCTAAACGCTTAAAGCTTTAATTTCTTCGTAATCAGCTGCTGTATGTGCTCAGTCAAATCTCGGCGATGCTGCTGCGCTGCTTCCTGCCCAAGCGAAATTGGCGCTAGAAAATGCAACTCTAAAATGGTTTGCTGTAAGCCTACGACACTAAGGATGGATTCCACTAGCGTGGTGTCGCCGGCATAGGCCACCTCGGTATTGATGCTGCCGTCCAGGCGTGAGTAACGGATGGCGATGGGCCAAACCGTCGATTTGGCTTGCAAGGCCGATTGCATCACGCTGCCTTTAAAGGGGGCGATGCAAGTGCCGTCGGTGGTGGTCCCTTCAGGAAACAAGCAAACGTTGTCGCCGGCTTTTAAACTCTGCGTGGTCAGGTCGACGATGCGTGTGGCATGCTGGCGTTTGCCGCGTTCGATAAATAAGACCTGACTTTTTTTAGCCAAATAGCCAAACACCGGCCATGATTTTATGTCGGATTTGGCGATAAAACGCACCGGCAATAAGCTGTTGATGGCGTGGATGTCCAGCCAGGAAATGTGGTTGGCCACCAATAGGTTGTTGCTGGCGCTTGCGTAAGTGGGCGGGGTTTGCCCGTAGACCTTTACTTGCACGTTTAAAATGCGCAACAGCGTTTTACTCCACCACAAGATGATGGCCAAACGCCCATTTTTGCTGGAAAGCGGCATGACCATCGCCGCCATCGCCACACCGTTTAAGGTGTGTAGGGCGATGCGGGTCAGTCGGTAATAGCGAGTAAGGCGGCGAGTGGTCGCTTCTTGAGTGATGGGCAAATGGTGGCTTGATAGCGCGCTACTGGTCAAAAGCAAACTACTTATTTCAAAAAGTGCGCAGCGTATCTTGGGTTGATTTTAGATAGCGGTAACATTACCAGCATATCGGCTGTGTTGAAATAGGGATCCCATGCTGGTTCACCACAAATGTAAGCACCCAAGCGTAAATAACCTTTGATTAACGGCGGGCAAGCCACTTGCATGTCGGTGCGCAAGGCCGGATTGAGCAAAGGGTTGCGTGGGAACACGCGGTATTCCAATGGCGATAAGTAATCGTCCGCCAATTTGGTGTACAAGCTGGCCGCTGCGTGGCCACCGTCATACATGCTGACGCTGCCGCAACCTATCATGTATTCGTAATTGTGGATTTGCATGTACTTGGCTAAGCCAGCCCAAAGCATGGTGATGGTGCCGCCGTTACGGTAGTTTTGGTGCACGCAGGCACGGCCGACTTCGACGGTGCGGTCAAACAAGTGGCTGAGTCGGCTTAAATCGAATTCGCCGGCTGAATAGTAACCGCCGGCTTCGTTGGCCGCGGATGGACTTAAAATACGGTAAGTGCCGATGACTTGATTGGTGTCGCTGTCGCGCACAATTAAGTGGTCGCAATATTGATCAAAGCCGTCCACGTCTAAGCCGCCAGTGCCTAATAGTTGCGCGCCCATTTCCTCGGCAAACACTTTGTAGCGTAAGCGTTGGGCTTCTTCTATTTCCACTTGGGTGCGCGCTAGGTTGATGCTTAGGCGACGTTGATTGGGCACCGCTAAATCGATGTGCTTAGCGTTTTCGCTGTGGCTTAACGGGCGTATTCTTTGTTTGACTAACATTAAAGTCTCCTTTTGAATTGGGGAGACTTTAATGCTTATAGATTAAGAACTCGTGACAGAAATATGACGGTTTATTGACAAGACTTTTTTAGGCCATTTGGCTTAATGCGAGACCCGTGTGCCGCCGCCGCTGTCAATCAAACGCACTTTATCGCCGGCTTTAAATTGTTCGTCGGCTTCTTGAACGATGGCAATTAAAGTGCCGTTATCCAGTTTCACGGTGATTTCAAAGGCGTCCTTACGCGTGATACCTTCTTCTATGGCAGCACCGGCTAAGCCGCCGACCACCGCGCCTATGACGGCACCTATGATGTTGTCGTCACCCTTGCCTATGCTGTTGCCGGCCACGCCGCCCACTGCTGCACCCGCCACTGTGCCTATTGGAGTTTTGGTGCCTTCTAATTTCACTGAGCGCACGCTTTCCACCACGCCCATGCGCACGGTTTGCACTTTGCGCGCTTCTTCGCGCGAGTAAACGCCGCCGGAATTGGAGCTGGCACAGGCGCCTAAGATTAAGCTTAATAGCATGATGCCTATTAGTGTGGTTTTGTTCATGATGCGTCTCCTGTTGTTGGTCTGGCTAGGTAGCCTGGCTGGTTCAAATCCAATTTAAGCCTCGTCCAATTTGGTTTCGTTAACCAATGCTTGGGTGTAGATGGCTTCAATGTCCGCACGGCTTGGCTTGTGGTTTTGTCCGCCGCGACTTTCAATTTTAATGGCACCCATGGTTGAAGCCAAGCGGCCGCAAGTAGGCCAATCCCAGCCGCGTGCCATGCCGTATAGCAAGCCGGCACGGTAAGCGTCACCGCAACCGGTGGGGTCGACGATGTCCAAGGCTTTAATGCAAGGAATCTCATGGCAAACGCCATTCGCGTATATTTGGGAACCCTGGCCACCCAAGGTCACCACCAAGGCTTTAACTTTGGCTGCCAGTTGCTGCAAATTTAAGCCGGTTTTATCTTGGATGATTTGCGACTCGTAATCGTTAACCGCTAAGTAATCGGCCATCTCGATAAACTGCAACAATTCTTCGCCGTTAAACATAGGCAAGCCTTGGCCTGGGTCGAATAAAAATGGGATGCCGGCGTCAAAGCACTCGCGCGCGTGTTGGAACATGCCATCACGGCCATCCGGTGCGATGATGGCAAGCGTCACGCCTTGCGCGTCGTTCACGCTGTTTTCATGCGAGGCCACCATGGCGCCTGGGTGAAAAGCGGTGATTTGGTTATCGTCGGTGTCGGTGGTAATAAAGGCTTGCGCGGTGAAGGTGCCGGCCACGGTTTTGATGTGGGTGCTGGCTAATTTGTGCTGCGTGAGCCAGTTTTGGTAAGGTGCAAAATCGTCGCCCACGGTCGCCATGATGAGCGGATTGCCATCGAGCAATTGCAGGTTATAAGCGATGTTGCCGGCAGTGCCACCAAATTCGCGGCGCATTTCCGGCACGTAAAACGCCACACTTAGGGCGTGAATTTTGTCGGGCAAAATGTGGTTTTTGAATTTATCTTGAAACACCATGATGGTGTCAAAGGCTAGTGAGCCGCAAATAAGGGTGTGCATGGGGTGTGGGGCTGAGATTAAAAAGCCATTATCTTATTTTTTGCGGCCAGCTAGCAAGCGCTAAGATCGGGCTTATTCGGCTAGGCTGCCGTCGATGAGAATTTTGGCGGCTTTTTTGGCGTACTGCATGGCGCCTGAACCGCGTTGCATTTGTTCGGCTTGCACGGCACCTTCAAACAGCAAGGACAATTGCAGGGCGAGCCCATCGGCGTCCTTAATGTTAGCCTGCGCGGCTAGGCTGCGTATGTACAGCCTAAATTGCTTGGATTGCTCGGCGGACAATTGGTGAACCGGGTTGGCTTCGCTGGGAAATTCGGCCGCGGCTTTGATGAAGCCCATGCCATTGAAGTCGGGCGAGCTGACCCATTCTTCTATGCAATCGAACAGCCTTTGTATTTTTTCCGCCGGTTGCTGGGTTTGGCTGTCGAGCTTGCTGTTTAGCCAGGTTTGAAATTGCTGTTGACTTTGCGTGAGCACTTCTAGGATCAATAACTCTTTGCTGCGAAAGTATTTGTATAGAGTCATTTTAGTGGTGCCCGCCGCGGCCACGATGTTGTCTACCCCGGTGGAATTGATGCCTTGGGTTTGGAATAGATTGGTGGCGGTGGCCAGTATTTTATCGCGTAGCGTGGACATGGATGGATTATACTAATCTGTATATAAAGCCTGCAACGATTATTTGCCCTTAACTGGTGGAGTTGGCCATCAGCATGGGGGTGAAATTGCAGCGCACTTTTTCTAAATAGCGGTTGGCGATCGCTAAATCTTTCAAATTGGTAGGCAGTTTTCCGCCCACCACATTTTCTAAATACACCGCTTTATCTCGATCTGGAATTTGCAATGCTTCCGGGTATTGGCATGTGCCTTGGCGCATTTGTTCGTATTTTGCGTAGAGCAGACTGGCGTCTTTGGCGCTTAAAGTGACTTCGGTTTGTTCGCTGATGTTTAGTGGGTGCTTGGCTATATCAAGGCCAAAACCGATTGTGACGGCTAACAGGCAACCGACGGACAAGCCATAAAAAGCCGGCTTGGACCACAGCCAATTCAATCGACCCGGCTGGCTTTGCGTCTGCGCCAATATCAATGCCAGGGCGGCTTTTTTGCCGTGTTTCAAGCAATCCAAGCGGGCTTGTTGCTCGCTTTGCAGGTTGGCATTGATGGCAATCAGTAGGATGTGCTCGGCCAGCATACGCGGTTGGTTGGCGCCCAATGCGCTGGCTTGCTTGGTGCAAAAAGCCAGCAGGGTGGCGTTGTCCGCTATCGACGTGGCCATGCGAACGGAACTTGGCGTATCGCGTAAGGCATCAAACAAGCTGAGCAATCGCTCGCTAGGCGTTTTGCCCAGTTGCGTTAGCTTGGCTAATTGCGCGGCAGAGTTGAAGTCGTCCATGGTGCTCAAGATTGGCGGCGAATTAAAACGGTTTAACCACAACCAAAATGACGATCAATGTCAGCACGATGACCGGCAGTTCATTAAACCAGCGGTACCAAACATGGCTACGGGTGTTGCGGTCGTGCTTGAAGTCATTGATTAATTTACCGCAATACCAGTGGTAGCCTATTAGCACGACCACCAGGCTTAATTTTGGGTGCATCCAACGGCCGCCTATGCCGTAACCTAGCCATAACCACAGGCCGAAGCCTAAGGCCAAGACGGCCAAGGGCAACATGAAGCGGTAGAGTTTTTGTTCCATCATTTTTAATCTGTCTGAACTGGCGCTGTCTTGCACCATGGCATGGTTGACCAATAGCCTAGGTAAGTAAAATAAGCCGGCAAACCAACTGGTGACAAAAATGATGTGAAACGCTTTAACCCATAACATCGTTAATTCCTCTTCCTTATTTAATCTGGCTTGGCTAATTCACGGCTTAATAGTTTAGCCAAAGCGTTTAAATCCAATGGCCCTATTGTACTTTGTAAACGCTGGCCTTGCTTACCGTAGACAAAATGACTGGGCGTGACGTTCACTTGCCCAAAGGCGGCGCTCATTTCGCCATAGCCATCGTGCATAACCGGGAAGGGCAGCTTTTTTTGGCTAGCGTAGTTCAGTACTTGAGCCGGCGGGTCGTAGGCCATGGCGACCGCAATCAATTCAAAACCTTGGCCATGGTGGCGTTGGTAAAAGTCGATTAATGCCGGCATTTCTTTTAGGCAACTTAGGCAGTTGATGGACCAAAAATGCACCAGTACTACGCGGCCCTTTAAGTCGGCCATGGCGATTTTTTCGCCGCTTAAGGTAGTGAAGCTAAGGGCAGGGGCGGATTGGTTCTGGTAGGTATGCCAAGCGCACCAGCCAATAAGCAGGGTGGCAATCAAGGCAAGGCTGATTTTTTTAAAATAGGCAGGCATACGCTTAGTCTAACGGATTTTTATTTAATGTGGCCTGTCTATGCATGGTCAAGCTAAGCAGATAAATGGCCAATACCCATGTAACGCTTACGCTTATTTGCCGTGATTCAACATGTTATAATGCATTTTTTAATAGCCAAGCTATTTATAATAAAAGCCAATGAACGCACCCCTACCTAGCCATATTGAGCAAGTCGAACCGCAAGCAAACCAACGCTTACGCGAAATTCCCTACAACTACACGTCTTTTTCTGACCGCGAAATTGTCATACGCTTTCTCGGTGAAGAGATATGGGATACCTTAAACGACTTACGCAGTCAGCGCAAAACCGGTCGCAGTGCGCGCATGCTGTTTGAGGTCTTGGGCGATTTGTGGGTGGTGACGCGCAACCCGTATTTGCAAGACGATTTGCTGGAAAACCCCAAGCGCCGTAAGGCCTTGATTGATGCGCTTAAACACCGTATCGCTGCCATAGAAGATCGCAATGCCGGCGGTAAAGCCAATGACAGCGTGCAAAAAATGGTGCAAGCCGCGCAAAAAGCCATTGCCAAATTCGCCGAAGACTTCCGCCAAACTTACGATTTGCGTAAAAAAGCCTTAAGCAAATTAAGCAAAATTACCCGTAAAGACAACGTGCAGTTTGATGGCTTGGCACGCGTGTCGCACGTGACCGACGCCACCGACTGGCGCGTGGAATACCCGTTTGTGGTGTTAAGCCCGGATACAGAAAAAGAAATTGCTGCCTTGGTGCGCGCTTGCATAGAGTTAGGCTTAACCGTGATTCCGCGCGGCGGTGGTACCGGTTACACCGGTGGCGCCATTCCATTGACGCCCATGTCGGCAGTGATCAATACCGAAAAATTAGACCAACACGGCGGCGTGCAAATGCGTACCTTGCCGGGTGTGGCCAGACAGGTTGCGACCATAGAATGCGGCGCCGGTGTAGTGACGCGCCGTGCCATGGAGGCGGCCAGTGATGCCGGCCTAGAGTTTGCCTGCGACCCAACCAGCGCCGACGCCAGTTGCATAGGCGGTAACGTGGCGATGAACGCCGGCGGTAAAAAAGCCGTGTTGTGGGGCACAGCCTTGGATAACCTGGCCTCATGGCGCATGGTGACGCCGGACGCGCAGTGGATGGAAGTGCAACGTTTAGACCACAATTTGGGCAAGATACACGATGTGGCGGTGGCGCGATTTAAAGTCAGCCGTTATGCCGAGGACATGAAGACTTTGTTAGGCGAGCCAGAAATACTGGAAATTGCCGGCCCTAGTTTCCGTAAAACCGGTTTGGGTAAAGACGTGACGGATAAATTTTTATCCGGTTTACCTGGCATCCAAAAAGAAGGCTGCGATGGCTTGATTACCAGCGCAACCTTTATCTTGCATCGCATGCCTAAACACGTGCGCACGGTGGCCTTGGAGTTTTTTGGTAACGTCTCCAATGCCGTGCCGGCCATCGTGGAAATTAAAGATTACTTGGATGCCACCGCCAAAAAAGACCCCTTGGTCTTGATGGCCGGTCTAGAGCACATGGACGAGCGTTACATCAAAGCGGTGGGTTACGCGACTAAAGCGGCCCGTCAGCAACGGCCTAAAATGGTCTTGATTGCCGACATCGCTTCGGACGATGAAAACGCCGTCGGTGAAGCCGCCTCGCACATCGTGCGTTTGTGTAACGCACGCAACGGTGAAGGCTTTGTCGCCGTGTCGCCGGAAGCCCGCAAAAAATTCTGGTTGGATAGGGCGCGCACTGCTGCCATTGCCAAACACACCAACGCCTTCAAAATTAACGAAGACGTGGTGATTCCCTTGCCACGTTTGGGCGATTACTCGGACGGCATAGAGCGCATTAACATCGAATTATCGATTAACAATAAGTTGCAATTGCTCGATGCACTAGAAGACTTCATGCAAGGCGATTTGCCTTTGCAGGCCGACGAAGACGGCAATGCCGATGGCCAGATGGTCTTGGCTAAACAAGGCATCGCCTTGCAGTTGTTGCGTGAATTGCGTGCCCATTGGCGCTTGATATTGGAAAGTTTAGACCAGCCCGTGAGCGTGCTGGGCAGCCTAGCCGATACGCTTAATCAATATGAAAACGTCTTCCGTGCGGTGCAATCGTATGATTTGCGCATTTCATGGAAACGCGACATCAAACGACCCATGGCCGACATTTTTGCGGGTCGTGAATACCAAAAAATACTAAACCGTTGCGATGAAATACATAAAGGCGTGTTGAAATCACGGGTGTTTATTGCCCTGCACATGCATGCCGGTGACGGTAACGTGCACACCAACATCCCAGTCAATTCCGATGATTACCAAATGATGCGCGTGGCCCATGAAGCGGTGGCTCGCGTGATGGCTTTGGCTAAGGCATTGGACGGCGTTATCTCTGGTGAGCATGGCATAGGCATCACCAAAATGGAGTTTTTGGAAGACTCCACCATCAGTGCTTTTGGTGCTTACAAACAAAAAGTCGACCCCAATGGCCATTTTAATAAAGGTAAGCTGATGGCCGGTTCCGGCCTGGACAATGCCTACACGCCAAGTTTTGGTTTGCTAGAGCAAGAATCCATCATCATGGAGCAATCGGCCATCGGTGAGATCGCCGATTCCATCAGCGATTGCTTACGCTGCGGTAAATGCAAGCCGGTCTGCACCACGCACGTGCCACGCGCCAATCTGCTGTATAGCCCACGCAATAAGATATTAGGCACCTCTTTGCTGATCGAAGCCTTTTTATACGAAGAGCAAACGCGGCGCGGCATCTCGCTTAAGCATTTTGATGAATTTAACGACGTGGCCGACCATTGCACGGTATGCCATCGCTGCTTAAACCCATGCCCGGTCGACATCGATTTCGGTGACGTGTCGGTGGCCATGCGTAACTTCCTGCGTGAGCAAGGCAAAAAACAATTTAACCCAGGCACGGCATTGGGCATGGCATTTTTGAATGCCAAAGACCCGGCCACCATTAAATTGATGCGCACTTTTATGGTGACCATAGGATACCGCGCGCAGAGTTTTGCCCACAGCTTGGCTAAAAAATTCCATTTGTTGAAAGACAAAGTCAGGCCGCCTGCCACCGTCGGTAAGCCGGAAATAAAAGCGCAAGTGGTGCATTTCATCAACCGGCCCATGCCTAAGAAAATGCCGACTAAAACCTCGCGTGCCTTGCTGGGTATAGAAGACGACCGCATGATACCGGTCATACGCAACCCAGCCAAAGTCACCGAAGACTCCGAAGCGGTGTTCTATTTCCCTGGTTGCGGCTCCGAGCGCTTGTTCTCCAACGTCGGTTTGGCTACCCAAGCGATGTTGTACGAAGTCGGTGCCATCACCGTGTTGCCACCCGGTTATTTGTGTTGCGGTTACCCGCAAACCGCCAGCGGCAATCACGATAAAGGCCAGGCCATCACCACGGAAAACCGGGTGTTATTCCACCGTTTAGCCAACACGCTGAATTACTTGGACATCAAGACCGTGATCGTGTCCTGCGGCACCTGCATGGACCAATTGCAAAAATACCAGTTTGAAAGCATATTCCCTGGTTGCCGCTTATTGGATATCCACGAGTATTTGATGGAGAAAGACCTGAAATTAACCGGCATCACCGGTACCAAGTACATGTACCACGATCCCTGTCACACGCCGATGAAAACCTATAAGCCATTGGAAGTGACAAATGCCTTAATGGGCACGGACGTGGCCTTGAATGACCGATGCTGTGGTGAGAGCGGCACCTTTGCCGTGGCTAGACCGGACATCGCCACCCAAGTCAAAATGCGCAAGCAAGAGGAGTTGGAAAAAGGCATGGGCAAGCTGGGCTTAACCGTGGGTGCGCCTGAGCAAAAAGTGAAAATTCTGACTTCTTGCCCAAGTTGCTTGCAGGGTTTATCTCGTTACGGTGAGGATACCGGCATAGAAGCCGATTACATCGTGGTGGAGATGGCCAAGCATTTGCTAGGGCCGGATTGGATGCAAGAGTATGTGGCAAAAGTTAACCAAGGCGGCATAGAAAAAGTATTGCTATAAGGCTGGCCGCCTTAGGGTTAAGGTAGGAAGGGTAGAAATATTGCCGTGGCTAAATTTTGCATGACGCGCGATATCAGGCGTTCGGATTTTTCCGATAGGGCCACGGCGTATAAATCCGTGCGGCCTATCATCTTGCCAAACTCGCGCTCGAAACTTAAGTTTTTGTCTTTGTCGTTAATCTCATTGCTCAGCAAATACAGTTTGCCTTTTTCGTCTCTGGCATTGGCCAGTTTCCAAGCAGCGATTTCTATGTTGCGGGCGACGTTGTAAATAAACTGTGGGTTGAGCGTGTCGTTGATGTAGAAATCGCGTTTGCCACCATGCGCTTGCAAGAGCATGGTCTGCAGGCCAACGATAAAGGGCAGGACCCGGTCGCCAGCGTAATCAGGTTGGAAGGCCAAAAAGATAGCGTCCGTGCCTTGTTTGTTGTCTATTTCTTTGAATTGGTAATGGTGCTGTTGCTCACCGTCTATCACCCAAGTCGCCATTTTTTCCGCATTGTCGGAGGTGCTTTTCGCCAATTCGTGCGGGTTGCGCTTGTAGAGCTTAATCATCAAGGTGCGCAGGCTTTGGATGTTTTCCGATATTTCCACATCTGCCATGCGATCAAAATCCGTTTTAGCTAACTGACTGCCTGAGCTGCGGTCGCTGCGCTCCGGTATGGCTTTACGGTCGACTGGGCTATTGAGCGTGCAAGCACTAAGCTCGGCCAGCATGCAGCCCAATAGCAGGACGCGGCCGAAGTGCGGGCTCACGTTTTTTGCACCCCACGGGATTTAGGGAAGATGACGCTAAAGGTACTGCCCACGCCAAATTCACTGCTGATGTCCAATTTGGCTTGATGGCGTATCAAGATGTGCTTGACGATGGATAGGCCCAAACCGGTACCACCGGTTTCACGGCTACGGCTCTTGTCTACCCGGTAGAAGCGTTCGGTCAGGCGCTCTATGTGCTGCGACTCTATGCCTATGCCGGTATCGCGGACGGCAAACACCGGTTGCTTGTTCCGCATTTGCCAAGTGATGGTAATGTCGCCGTGGCCTTTAGCCGGGTCGACCGGTGTGTAGCGTATGGCGTTGCTCACTAGGTTGCTAAATACACTGCGCAATTCGTCCATGGAGCCCTTTAGGTTAAGCGTGGCATCGGCCTCTAGCAGGATGCGATGGCTGGATTTGTTTAAGCCTTGGCTTAAGCCTATGGCGTCGTTTTGCACGGATTTCAACAAGCTGGCCATGTCAATTTCACTGTTGTCTGGGCTGCCGGTGTTGCTCTCTATGGTGGACAAGGTCAGCAAGTCTTCTATGATGCGGCGCATGCGCACGGTTTGTTCTTCCATCATGGCAAAGTAGCCTTGCAAGCTGGGCGGTACTGCCCCTTCCATGTCGCCTAGCGTTTCTAAAAAGCCGCCCACCACAGTCAGCGGGGTGCGCAATTCGTGTGAGACGTTGGCAATAAAATCCCGCCGCATGACGTCCACTTTTTCCAGTTGGGTCATGTCGCGGCTGATTAATAATTTTTGATTATTGGCCATGGCAATCAGTTGTATGTCCAGTACCAACTCAGGATTGCGCCAGGATTTGAGTTTAAACGGCTCGTCGTATTTTTCGTTGTACAGATAAGCAATGAAGCCGCTGTCACGAATTAAATTGACCACAGGTAAGTTTTTATCGGTCTTTAAATCCAAGCCCAATTGCTGCTCGGCGTTGGCAGTACACCACTCAATTTCGTTGCTTGACCCGAGTATGACTAGGCCGTCCGGCATGGCGCTGGTGGCTAAATTGAAGCGCTCTAAAGAGGCATTGAGTTGCGTTTGGTTGTATTTATTGGTGCGCTCGTACCTGAGCAATAAATTGAATAAACCTTCCCACAAGCCGTAGCCATCGGGGATGGTTTTTAAGTCGGGTTTTTTAAACCAGGTTTGCAGTTGGTTGAGCCAAAATATGTGGTTGGCCAGGTAGAGCAGTAAGCCGCCAGAAAAAACCAATAAAGCCGTGGTGGCGCTGCTAATCAACCAAACAAATAGGCTGATCAGTAACAGTGCAAAAATAAATGAGCCGGCTTTCCTACGAATATTTTGCACAAGTGGTTTTTCAGTAAATAGACTTAAGCGATTATAGCGAGGAAATGCAGCGGCGAAAAATGTTTTATCGGCCCGCTGGCTGCAAGCGGGCCGCTAGTGGAATTAGTCGTTGTTGATGGAAAAGCGGTAGCCAGCACCGCGCACCGTTTGGATTAGGTCTTCGTGGCCAGACACGGCCAAGGCATTGCGTAAGCGCCGTATGTGAACGTCAACGGTACGGTCTTCAACAAACACGCGATCCCCCCAGACTTTATCCAAGAGTTGGCTGCGGGTATGCACGCGTTCGGCATTGGTCATAAAGAAATGCAGCAACCTGAATTCGGTTGGGCCCAAATCGATATTCCTTTGATTGCCGCTGACCCGGTGCGTGCTTGGGTCTAAATGCAAGCCGCTGACTTCTATTGGGTCGTCGGTCATTTGCGGCGCGCGGCGGCGCAACACGGCTTTAATTCGGGCATTCAATTCACGTGGGCTAAAGGGCTTGGTGACGTAATCGTCGGCACCTACTTCTAGGCCGCGCACTTTATCGTACTCGTCGCCCCTGGCGGTGAGCATGATGATGGGGATGGATTTTGTTTGTGGGTCAGATTTTAATTTACGCGCAAATTCCAAGCCGTTCATGCCAGGCAGCATCCAGTCCAATAATATTAAATCCGGTATGGTTTCGCGCATTAAATTTTGCGCGATTTCAACGCTGAGTGCGCGTATGGCATTGTGCCCGGCTTGGGTAATGTTAAGCGCAAGTAATTCTTGTATGGCCGGTTCGTCTTCAACGACTAATATATTGGCTGGCATAGTGCATCCTTAGCTAAGCGGTATGGGTTTAGGCTAGTATTCATGACCGCTAGTTTATGACTTATATATGAACTATTTATGACAGATATTAAATGCTTGCCCAAGTAAATGGGCAAATTTTTTGATTTGCTGGCGTATTTGTTACACTATGTTACATATTGCTGTTTTTATAACATATAAAAAATAAACGAAGAGGACTGTATGGCCAACTTTTTATCCAAAGAAAACACCGTAGCCAAAGCCGATTTTAATCGCTGGTTAGTGCCGCCGGCCGCGTTGGCAGTGCATTTATCCATAGGCATGGGCTACGGTTTTAGTGTGTTTTGGAAGCCATTGGGCAGCGCCTTAAAAGGCGCAGATGGTGTGCCGGTTGCCGCTTGTGCGGCAGGAGCGGCCACCTTCGCGGACAAATTAGCCGGCACGGCTAAGGCTTTGTTTGCTACCGATTGCAATTGGACGCAGTTTGATTTGGGTTGGATGTTTACCTTGTTCTTTGTCTTGCTTGGTTGCTCGGCAGCCCTTTGGGGCGGTTGGCTAGAGCGGGCCGGACCACGCAAAGCCGGCTTGGTATCCATGCTGCTCTGGTGCGGTGGTTTGCTGATTTCAGCTTACGGCATCTACCTACACCAGCTGTGGTTGATGTGGTTAGGTAGCGGAGTGATCGGCGGCATAGGCTTAGGTCTGGGCTACATTTCCCCGGTCTCAACCTTGATTAAATGGTTCCCGGATAGACGCGGCATGGCAACCGGCATGGCCATCATGGGCTTTGGCGGTGGCGCCATGATAGGCTCGCCCTTGGCGACCAAATTGATGGCTTATTTTGCCGCGGATGGCAGCGTTGGCGTGTGGCAAACCTTTGTCGCCTTGGCCGGCATTTACTTTGTCTTTATGCTGTGGGGCGCATTGGGTTACCGCGTGCCACCTAGCGGTTGGCAGCCGGCTAATTGGCAGCCCGCTACTAACAAGAAAGCCAATGCGATGATTTCAGCTGGCCACGTGCACTTAAAAAATGCGCATAAAACCCCGCAGTTTTGGTTGCTGTGGTTGGTGTTGTGCATGAACGTGTCAGCGGGTATTGGCTTGATAGGTGCAGCGGCGCCGATGTTGCAAGAAACCTTTGGTGGCGCGCTAGTGGGGGCGCCGCATTTAAGCTACGCCGACATCAAGCTGGATGCTGACTTAACCGCTGCGGCTGCCGCGGTAGGGGCGGGCTTCGTCGGCTTAATTTCCTTGTTTAATATTTTTGGCCGTTTTGCCTGGGCGACGTCCTCGGATAAATTGGGTAGAAAACGCACTTACACGATCTTCTTTGTGCTGGGTGCCATCATGTATTGCACCGCCAGTTACGTGGCTGGGTTTAAATCCTTGGCCATGTTTGCCGCTATCTTTTGCGTGATTGCCTCCATGTATGGCGGTGGTTTCGCTACCATCCCCGCCTATTTGGCCGACATGTTCGGCACGCAGTTTGTTGGCGCCATACATGGCCGCTTGCTAACGGCGTGGTCTACCGCCGGCATTTTGGGCCCGGTGGTGGTGAATTACATGCATGACACGCGCTTGGAAGCGAACGTGCCGTTTGATCAAATCTACGCGCCTATCTTTATGGTGTTGGCCGGCATGATGGTGGTGGGCTTTATCGCTAATTTGTTGGTGAAACCGGTGGCCGCCAAATACACCATGAGCGATGCCGAGTTAGCGGCTGAGCGCCAATTGGCCCATGAAAAAGCGGCGCCAGTCAAAGCCACCAAGGCTATGGCAGTCGCGGCTAAGGCGGGCGCTTCCTATAAGGTCGCCATCGCTTGGGCTTTGGTGTTGCTGCCTATCAGTTACGGTGTATGGAGCACGGTGCAGAAAGCCTGGATCTTATTTCATTAAAGCCAGGGGCCAATATGCGGTAAAATAGCGGCCTATTTAATAAGTCTTGTGATTAAAGGGTATGCCGTGAGGGAAATTGAAAAAAATTTAGATGGTAGCGGTCTGCAAATAGGCGTGGTGCTGTCTCGATTCAACAGTGACATAGGTGATGGCTTGCTGAGCGCGTGCACGACCGAGTTACAGAAATTGGGTGTGGCGAGTGATGCCATTACCGTGGTCACGGTGCCCGGGGCACTGGAGACGCCATTGGCCTTGCAGCACATGGCCATCAGTGAAAAATTCGATGCCTTGGTCGCTTTAGGGGCGATTATCCGTGGCGAAACCTACCATTTTGAAGTGGTGTCCAATGAATCCGCACGCGGCATTTTAGAAGTGCAATTCAACACCGGCATTCCCGTTGCCAATGCCGTGTTAACCACGGAAGACGACGATCAGGCGATTGCCCGCATGCATGTCAAAGGTGCGGAAGCCGCACAAGTGGCGGTTGAGATGGCTAATTTGATTCGAGCACTGTGATGACCAGCAGCCTAAATGACAACAGCAAGGCCCCATTAACCACTTTGGCGGTGGGCAAAGCCGCTGGCAAAAAAACAGCGGTTAAATCGACTGGCTCTAAATCCAGCAGCGCTAAATCCAGCGGCTCTAAGTCTAGTGGCAGTAGAAATCGACGCAAATCCCGTGAATTGGTCCTTAAAGCCGTCTATCGCGGTATGTTGAATGCCTCAACGGCCAGCACGGTTTACAAAGACATGGCGGAAGACCCGGATTACAACAAAGCCGATGAGGGCTATTTTAAATCCTTGTTGGAATCGGTTAACGCACACATGGCTGAGTTGGACGCCAAGATGGCCGATTTCGTTGATAGAAAAATCAGCGAATTAAGCCCGATTGAACACGCTATTTTGCGCATATCCACATGCGAATTGATGTTTGATATGAGCATTCCTTACCGCGTGGTGATTAACGAAGGCGTGGAATTAGCCAAGATATACGGTGGCATTGATGGCCACAAATACATCAACGGCGTATTAGATAAATTGGCCGCGAGCGTTCGAGCGGCAGAAATGCGCGCATAAGTTTGCGCGCTTAAGTTTGGCCGATGGGGCGGTAGTGGCAGCCGCTAGTATCGCTAATTAAGTAGCTGCCTTGTTCGTACCAATCGGCTAACACCCAACGCGTGATGGCGTGACCGTCTAAGCTTAAATCGTGCTGCATGGGTCGGTGGGTGTGGCCATGTATAACCCGTTCCGGGTAAGCGTGGGCTCGCAATAACTGATTAAGCGTCTGCTGGTTGATGTCCATGATGTCACTGGCTTTATGCGATTTTTCTAGTTCACTGCGCGCACGCATGGCGGCAATCTGTTCTTTCCTGTCTGATAAACTGCGCTTTAAAAAAGCCGTTTGCCAATTTTTATCCCGCACTTTTAATCTAAATGCTTGGTAGTCTAGGTCGTCGCTGCACAGGGCGTCACCGTGGCTAATCAGCGTGCGCACGCCATGCAGGTCTATCACGCATGGGTCCGGCAACAGCTTCAGTTTAGCTGCAGCACAAAAGGCTTCGCCGATTAAAAAATCGCGGTTGCCGTGCATCAAATAGACCGCCACGCCGGAATCGGCTAAGTCGCGCAGGCCGTCAATCACGGCTTGGTAACTGCACAGGTCATCATCGCCAGCCCAGTATTCAAAAACATCACCGAGCAGGTATAAAGCCCGCGCCTGCTTGGCCGTGCTGTTGAGAAAATTCAAAAAAACTTGGGTGATGTGCGGGCGGCTGGCGCATAAATGCAAATCGGAGATAAATAGGTCTGCTAGATCTGCAGCGTATTGATCCCCGGTCTGGTTCATTTAGGCCAGCTTGCGATTAGCAGCGTGTCGCGCTTTCAATGACCACGTTTTCTACCGGCACGTCTTGGTGACCGTTGCGGGTGGTGGTGGCCACTTTCTTGATTTTATCCACGACGTCCATGCCGGCCGTCACTTTACCAAACACGCAATAGCCCCAGCCGCTGCTGTTAGGTGCGGTGTAGTTCAAGAAGTCGTTGTTGCCGACGTTAATGAAGAATTGGTTGCTGGCAGAGTGCGGCGCTGATGTGCGTGCCATGGCGATGGTGTAAATGTCATTGGCTAAGCCATTGTCGGCTTCATTTTTAATTTCATCGGCCGAGGCTTTTTGTTGCATTTTGCCGTCAAAACCGCCGCCTTGTATCATGAAGCCATTGATGACGCGGTGAAAAATGGTGCCGTTATAAAAACCGCTGTCCACGTATTGCAAAAAGTTAGCCACGGTAATCGGGGCCTTTTCTGCGTTAAGTTCTAAGGTAATTTCGCCAAAATTGGTAAGTAGTTTAACCACAATGTGTCCTTAATAAAGTGTCGTAAAAAAAGTGTAGTCGTGCCAGTCTAGCTTACAGCGGTTTGCTGTTGCGCTTGATGGCCAGTATGCGTACCGTCGATTTAGGTACGTCGTAATAGGGCCCAACGTTCATGGTCGGCGACGCGCCAATGTCTCGCACCACGTCCATGCCTTTTAGCACGCGGCCAAACACGCAGTAGCCGATGAGCTCGGGATCGTTGCCTTGGTAATTGAGCGGCACGTTGTTTTCTAAGTTGATGAAGAATTGCGAGGTGGCGGAATCGGGGTCGCTGGTTCTGGCCATGGCTAGGGTGCCCGGCTCGTTTTTAAGGCCATTCGCTGCTTCGTTGACGATGGGCGCTAGGCTGATTTTTTCCGTCATGTCGGCGTTAAAGCCACCGCCTTGTATCATAAAACGATTGATCACGCGGTGAAAAATGGTTTCTTTGTAATAGCCTGAGTCCACGTATTGCATGAAGTTGGCCACGGTTTTAGGGGCTTTTTCTGGGTAGAGTTCCACCACAAAGTCGCCTCGGTTGGTTTCAACGGTGACCAGTGGATTGGCGGCCAATAGCGGGGTGCTAAGGCATAGGCTAGAAGCGAGAAACGCGGCTAACAAGATAAAACGTAGTTGAGGCATGGTCATCCTTAAAATGAAATCACTGGTGCAAGGTGTGGTTTAGAAAGGGGCTTAGCAGCAGGCAGAGCCAGCATGAAATGATTAGGCAGCGCCTTCGGAAATAATTTTCCAGTTGCCGTCTTCCCATAGCCAATATTGGCGTTTTTGCATTTTGTTGCTTAGGTGCGGGCTTTTAAAATCCTGGGTGAAATCCACCACGACTAATTTTTGCTTGCTGTCCGGGTAAGCAAACATGCTGACGTTGGATAGAGTGATGCTGATCTCGGGCTTGTTGGCCTGCACGCGGTATTTGTGCGATGACCATTGTTGATAATTGATGCCGTTGTTGTTAAACGCGCTGGAGTAGTGGCTTAAGTATTGATCGGTGTCTTGTGAGCGCCAGTCACTGAGCCAAGCGTCCATGGCAGCTTGCAAGCTTTGTTTTTCCGTGTCGCCGTTGTCGTTAGCAGACCAGCTTAAATTGTTGGCAATGATGATAGGCGTTTTGCCGGTTTGCAGTATCGGCGCCAAGCTTTTTAGATCTTGATTGTTTAATACCACGCAGCCGTCGCTGGAGCGCGGTGGGCGACTGTAGGTGTCGCTAGGGGTGCCATGCAGCCAAATGCCAGAGCCGCTGCGGTTATGGCGTTGGTCCCACTCGTTCGGGTAGTTTAGCGGGTAGGCGCCATCGCCGTACATGTCGGCTAGCGGTTGCGTCAGTTTAGCTTTGGCGAAATACACGCCTATGGGCGTGCGTTTGTCGCCCTCGGTTTTTTTATCGACACCATTTTTACCTATGGTGACGTAGTAGTCTTTGACGTAACTTAAGCTGTTGCCGTTGTTTTTGTATAGGTATAGGCGCGATTTATCGGTATCGACCACGATAACATGGCCTTGCTGCTCATTCGGCGCTAGCAGCAAATTGGGCACGCTGTCGGTGTTTTGTTTGGATAAATAGTGCTCGATACGCACGCGGGCTTCGTCTTGCAAGTCCTTGATGGCTTCGGTTTGGTTGCTGTCGCTACCACCAAAGCCTTGTAATTGCTGCGCTTGTGCCATGAGCAAGTCACCGCGCACCAAGTAAGCCAATTTAAAATTCGGGATGGTTTTAATCAGCTCGTCGACGGTGTTGAGCGCTTGATCATTTTTACCTTGGGTGATTTCCAGCAAACTCTTGGCGAGCAGGGTTTCGGCTAAATTGCCTAAGCCATTTTGTTTGGCTTGAAACAAATTGCCTAGGCTGTCGCTATTGATTGCCGTGGCATTCCATGGCATCAAGGTAATCGCCGTTAACAGTGCGTAGGTTAAACTTTTATTCAAATGCATCTATGAATGCCTAGCCCTAAAAAGTGACATCAAGTCTTACTGATCCGCGTCGCTATGCCGTCAGCTAGTTGCTGGCATTCTCTTGTTGGATGTACCAGTTGTCGCCTTCTTTTTTCATGATCAGTGTTTTGGTCGTGTGTATGGGTTTGCCATCGGCACGGTAGCTTTGTTTAAAGCGCACTCTAGCGTTGTTGCTGTCGGCTACACTGATGTTGATTTTGGATAGGCTGACGCTGATTTTAGACGGTTTGTTAATGCGCTCTTTACGTTGTTGCTCCCAGGCTGTGCGGCTTTGGCCTTTAGCCGGTTGGAAGCTGGCGCCGTAGCTGGCAAAGTAGCGGTCCAAATCTTTGGCTGACCAGGCTTGCGCCCAGTTATTCAAGGCGGCGCTTAACTCATCTTCGGCGCCTTTTGCTGGCGTGCTGCTAGTAGCTGCACTGTTAGCCGCTTCGCTGACGGCTTTTTTGCTCACGCTGTCCGATTTTTTCGCATCGGCGACGGCCTTAGCCGGTTCTTTCGCGGCAACAGTGGTTTTGTTGCCAGTGCCGAATAAATCTTTGATCAAGGATAATTTGCCTTGGGCACGGGTGTTGCTGGTGTCCAATTGCAAGGCTTTATCGTACGCTTCGGAGGCCATGCGGGCATAAATGTCGCCTAAGTTTTCATGGGCAGTAGCGTAGCTAGGATGGGTTTTAATGGCGGTTTCCAAGGATTTTCTGGCCTTATCAAACTGACCTTGATCGGCATACAACACCGCTAGGTTGTTGTAGGGTTCAGGTAGGTTGGGAAATTTTTCCGTGACATCCGTAAACACCTTAATGGCCTCATCACGGCGACCTTGCTCAGCCAACATCACGCCTTTCATGAAGAGGGCTTGGGCGTTTTTTGGGTTGTTGTTGATGTAAGCGTTGAGCTTATCAATGGCCGCCGCTGTTTGACCTTGGTCAGCCATTTGTGAAATGTCTTTTAGCTCATCGGCTTGAGCGTAAGAGGCACATAAGCTGAGCGATAAAATCACGGCAAGCTTAGCAATAGTGGCATTTAGCAAGGAAATAAATTTGTTCATTGTGATATACTTTTTTTAGTTAACTTACAAAGTGTAATTCTATCAACAGCCTAGCTAACATCCAATAGCTCTATAGGCTTTATTGCTATATATTTCGTTCAATTTACCTAATCCAGTCCCACTCATCACCGTTTATGCTGAAAATCTACAACACCCTGGCTCGTGAAAAGCAAGTTTTTACCCCTATCGTGGCGGGCAAAGTGAGCATGTATGTCTGTGGCATGACGGTTTACGATTACTGTCACCTTGGCCATGCGCGAGTGATGGTGGTGTTTGACATGGTCGGCCGTTGGCTGCGAGCCAGTGGCTACGAGCTTAAGTACGTGCGTAATATCACCGATATCGATGACAAAATTATTAAACGCGCTAACGAGAACCAGGAAAGCATAGGCGAGTTAACCCAGCGCTTTATTGATGCCATGGATCAGGATGCGGCCAGTTTATCTGTGATTAAACCCGACATCGAGCCCAAGGCCACCGATTTTGTCGAGAGCATGGTCAACATGATTGCCAGCTTGATAGACAAGGGCTATGCCTATGCGGCGGATAACGGCGACGTGTTTTACTCGGTCAATCAGTTTGCCGGATACGGTAAATTGTCCGGCAAATCCTTAGAGGACCTGCGTGCTGGCGAGCGCGTGGAAGTCGATGCGCACAAAAAAGACCCCATGGATTTTGTCTTATGGAAATCGGTTAAACCTAATGAGCCCAGTTGGCCATCGCCTTTTGGCGGACCAAATGGCGGCCGTGGTCGACCCGGTTGGCACATCGAGTGTTCGGCCATGAGCGCCCATCATTTAGGCGAGCGTTTTGACATACACGGCGGCGGGCAAGATTTGCAATTTCCGCACCACGAGAACGAAATTGCCCAATCGGAAGCGACCCACAGCCACGACGGGCAGCCCTGCCAAATGGTCAATTATTGGATGCATAATGGTTTTGTGCGGGTGGACGATGAAAAGATGTCTAAGTCCTTAGGCAATTTTTTTACCATACGCACGGTGCTGCAACAGTACGATGCCGAAGTGGTACGTTTCTTTATTTTGCGCGCTCATTACCGTAGCCCACTTAACTATTCCGACCAGCATTTAGACGATGCCAAATTGGCTTTGACGCGTTTGTACACCTCGCTGCGTGGCCATGCAGCACCGCCTTGCAGCATAGACTGGCAACAGCCGCATGCGGCTCGCTTTAAGTTGGCCATGGACGATGATTTCAATACCCCGGAAGCGTTGGCTGTGTTGTTTGATTTGGCTAACGAATTGAATAAGAGTAAAGCGGCGGCCACCGCCTCTTTGCTAAAAAGCTTGGCGGGTGTCCTGGGTTTGTTGCAACAAGATGCCACGGCTTTTTTACAAGGGCAAGCGCCGGCTAGTAGCACGTCCGCTGTTGAAAATGGCCAGTCACTTGGTTTGACGGCCGAGTTGATCGCCAGCAAAATTTTGGCGCGGGCCGAGGCCAAGCAGGCGAAAAACTTCGCCTTGGCTGATGGCATACGTCAGGAACTGACGGCCGCCGGCATTGTATTGGAAGACTCTCCGCAAGGCACGACATGGCGTCGCGCTTAAGCCTCATTCACCTCAAAAAAACAAGGAAAACCCAGCATGCCGGTTAAATTAACTGCCCCACAAGCCAGCACCTTATTGCCTGTACGCGGCGTTAAATTAGGTTATGCCGAGGCGAATATACGTAAAGCGCAGCGCAAAGACTTGTTGGTCGTGACCTTGGCCGAAGGCAGCGCGGTATCCGGTGTGTTCACGCAAAATCAATTTTGTGCGGCCCCGGTTACGCTGTGCAAATCGCACTTGGTGGCCAAGCAGGGCATACGCGCCTTATTGGTTAATACCGGTTGCGCGAACGCAGGGACGGGCGAGCAGGGCCTGCAAGCGGCCCAACAAAGCTGCGCTGCCCTGGCCGGTTTATTGGGCTTGAATGCCGAACAAATCTTACCCTTTTCAACCGGTGTGATTTTAGAGCCTTTGCCAGTGGGTAAGTTGATCTCGGGCTTGCCGACGGCGCTGGCTAATTTAAATGAAAACAATTGGTTAGCGGCGGCCGAAGCCATCATGACCACCGACATCGTGGCCAAGGCCACGTCTCGCCGCTTGCTAATAGACGGCCAGGCCGTGACCATCACCGGCATGAGTAAAGGCTCGGGCATGATACACCCCAATATGGCGACCATGCTCGGCTACATCGCTACCGATGCAGTGGTGAGTCAAGCCGCGTTGGATGCCATCATTCATTACGCCGTCAATAAATCCTTTAACTGCATCACCGTGGATGGCGACACCTCGACCAACGATAGCTTGATTATGCTGGCCAGTCAACAAGCCGGCCATGTGCAAATTAGCGAAACCAGTCCGCACTTTTTGGCCTTACGCGATGCCATGACCGAGGTGGCGATAGAGTTGGCGCAAGCCATCGTGCGCGATGGCGAAGGCGCGACCAAATTCATGACGGTGCAAATTGATGGCGGCAAAGACGAAGCCGAGTGCCGAAAAGTAGCCTATGCCATTGCCCATTCGCCCTTGATTAAAACGGCGTTTTTTGCCTCAGACCCAAATTTAGGTCGAATTTTGGCGGCCATTGGTTATGCCGGGGTCGACCAACTCGACGTTAACCAACTCAAGCTTTACTTAGGCGACGTGCTGGTGGCAGAAAAAGGTGGCCGCGCCAGCGCATACAGGGAAGAGCAGGGCGCCGCCATCATGCAAGAAGCGGAGATTTTAGTGCGCGTGGATTTGGCTAGAGGCGCTGCAAGTTGCACGATCTGGACTTGCGACTTTTCTTACGACTACGTCAAAATCAATGCCGACTACCGTTCCTGATGCGAGTTTAGACTCAGGCAGCTTGACGCGCGCAGCCGTTGGTGTGATACAGCGAGCCGATGGCTGGGTCTTGTTAAACGAACGGCCATTGGGTAAACCTTGGTCTGGTTATTGGGAGTTTCCCGGTGGCAAAATTGAAGAAAACGAGTCGCCCGAGCAAGCCCTAAAACGCGAATTGCAAGAAGAACTGGGCATCACGGTCACGCAAGCCTACCCGTGGCTAACCCGTCGCTACGCCTACCCAGCAAAATACCTAGACAACGGCCAAATGGCCAGCGCAGCTAAAACCGTGCAGCTGCATTTTTTTGTGGTGCCAGCATGGTCGGGTGAACCGCAAGGCATGGAAGGGCAAAAACTCAGTTGGCAGTCAACAAAAGCCGTCAGCGTGTCGCCCTTGCTGCCAGCCAACGCGCCGATTATCGATGCACTCAATCTGCCTCAACTGCATGCCATTAGCAACCTCGCTGAAATGGGTGAGCAGGCTTTTTTTCAGAGATTGCAGCGTGCGCTGGATGGCGGCTTGGGTCTGCTGCAATTGCGTGAGAAGCAGTTGACGGCGTCGGCATTTGCACGGTTTTTTGAGCGGGTTATGACCATGACAGCGCCTTATGCGACGAAGGTCGTGCTGAACTCGCATGGTCCATACGCATGCGGCGATTGGCCGGCGCACGGTATGCATTTTACTGCACGAGATTTAATGCAATTGTCAGTTAAGCCAGCAGGCATGCTGTGCGGTGCTTCTTGCCATGATGCAAAAGAATTGGCCAAAGCGGCCCAATTGGCTTTGGATTACGTGCTGTTGTCGCCCGTGCAGTCGACCGCCAGTCACCCTGATGGCGACACATTGGGTTGGTCTGGCTTTAGCCGTCTGATTCAGGATTACCCCTTGCCGGTGTATGCCTTAGGTGGCATGCGGCATGAGGATGGGCTACTGGCTAGAAGCCATGGCGCGCATGGACTGGCCATGCAACGCCACTGTTGGCTTTAATGACTGGATTGAGTGGCTGGCTTTAATGACCGGCTGCTGGGGCGTCTTTAACGCTGGCTTTGACGTTTTGTTTGACTAGGCTTTTATTGGCCAATTTAAAGGTCAGCACAAAATTCACGCTGTCACCCACGCGTAAGGGTTTTTTCAAATCAAACAGCATCAAATGAAAACCACCTGGACTTAGCTTGTAAGGCTTGCCGGCGCTCAAGTCTAAACTTTCTAACATGCGCATTTTCATGACACCGTTTTCCATGCTCATGCTGTGAATTTCAACGCTGTCGCTGACATTGGCCGTGGCTTCAACCAAGCTGGCCTCTTTACTGCTGGTTAAGGTCATGTAAGCCGCACCCACTTTCGAGCCGGGGTTGCTTGGCCGCGCCCATGCGTCTTGAATGGTCACTAGCGTGCTGTTGGCAGGGCTTTCTGCTTGGGCAGTCCAGCTGCTAAATAGGGCCAATAAAGCCCAGCCTGTTAGGCTAATTGCGCTTAATTTTTTCATGATTTTTACTTTCTCAAGGGTTGTGGTCTGGGTATAACTCGTCTAAATCATCGCTGCTAATCGGCACGGGAATGGCGTATTCGCCATTCGCCCAAGCGCCGAAATCAACCATTTTACAGCGTTCGCTGCAAAACGGCCTAAAGTCATTGTTAGGGGAAAATTCGGCGAGGTTGCCGCATTTTGGGCAAGCGACTAAGCGTTTTTTACTGGGTTCCATGGTGTGTTCGGTATTGATTAATGGGGTTTAAGCTAAGGACGATCAGGCTCTGGATTTAGAACTGGATCAACAAGCGACTTTATAGATTACACCTTATAAATTACATAAGATCAGCGAGAAGCTGACGTCTTGTTCGTATTTTTGCAGTTTTTGCCCATCATCAAGTTGATTAAAACGGATGTTGATGGCGTATTTATTAGCGCTCACTTCTGGAAAGCAAGTTAACTCATCGTCCAATACCACGCGCAACATCTGCGCCGGTTTGGCACCGGCCAGCATTTGTTGATAGGCGCCGTTGCCGGCGACCAGTTTGCTGCTCACGCCACTGCCACGCAATATGCGCAAGATGATGCCTATGGCTGCGTGCATGGGTAACAAGGGTTTGAGCCATGCAGTAAAATCTTCTCGTCGACGCGCTTCGCCTAATCCCAACCAATAGTGGTAAGACGGCACATCAAATTCGCAAACGCCACCGGGAATGCCGGCGCGTTGTTTAATGCCCATCAACCATTCGTTGGCGCGCAAGCTTTGGCCTAATTTAGTGGTTTCGGCACGTAAGCCTTCGGCAGCTTGGTCAATTTCGCTGAGAATTTTATTTAGGGTGTTGGCCGCAATGGCTGGGTTGCCGACCAAGGCGCTCATGGCGACTTTTTGCCTTTCCAATTCTTGCAATAAATCCAGCTTTAATTCGGAACGGTCTACCACGTCTAAAATTTGCAATAGCGTGATGAGGGCGCAGTGGTGGTGGTGTTCGTGGCTGGCTTCTATGTTATGCAGAAGCTTGGCGAACAAATTCTCTACGCGTAGTAAGGTGCGTATGCGTTCGTTAAAAGGGTAGTCGTAGCTAGGCATGTTGAGTTACAGGTATGGTCAGCTAAACAACACAGTAATAGTCATGAATGAACACGCAAAGATAAATTGACATGGATTATTAAATTTATTTGTTAACTATGCAAGTTTTAATGAATTTTTTATGAATCAGGCCGATTTTTTCCTGCAAGGCCGCTAGGTTGCCCTGGTTGTCTATGACCTCGTCTGCGCCTTCGAGACGCCGAGCTCGGCTCACTTGCGCCTGCATGACGGCTTGTACACTGGCGGCCGTGCTGCCGTTGCGTTGCATGGCGCGCTCAATTTGCAAGGCCTCGGGGCAGTCTAAGAGCAGGACTTTGTCCACTATTTTTTGGTAGCGCGTGCTTTCAAAATAGAGCGGAATCACCAAAATTTGGTAGGGGGCGGCGCTGTTTTTAGCGTTTTCTTTGAGCTGTTGCAAGGCCGCTTTGTATATAGCGGGGTGCATCAAGCCTTCTAATTTTAGGCGCTGCTCGCTATGGGCAAATACCTGCGCGGCTAATTTTGCTCTATCCAAGCTGCCATCGGCTAGCAAAAAGTCCGCGCCAAACAGCAACTGAATTTGCCCTAACAAGGCTTGGCCTTTGGCCGTTAATTGATGAGCGATGGCATCGACGTCGACCACCGGTACGCCCAGGGCGGAAAATTGCTTGGCCGCTTCGCTTTTGCCAGATCCTATGCCACCTGTAAGCACCACGACTTGCATGGCTTAGCCCAGGTAATGCCGCGTAAGTTGCGGTCCGAAAAACAAGGCGGCCAAACCAGCGATGGCTAAAAACGGGCCAAATGGCATGGCGCTATCGCGCCCACGCTGGCCGCTTAATATCAGTGCGATACCAACAACGGCGCCCATTAAGGATGACAGCAACAGAATGGCCGGTAGCATTTGCCAGCCATACCAAGCGCCCAATGCGGCCAGTAATTTAAAATCGCCGTAACCCATACCTTCTTTGCCGGTGCAAAGTTTAAATAGCCAATAGATGGACCAAAGCAGCAAATAACCTGCCATCGCACCGATTACGGCGCTATGAAGATCGCTAAAGCCGAGGTTTAAATTAAACAGCAAGCCTAGCCAGAGTAGCGGCAGAGTCAAGCTGTCAGGCAGCAATTGCGTATCGAAATCAATGAAAGTCAGCGCAATTAAGCCTAAACATAAAAGCCAGGCAAAGAAAGTCACGCTGCTGTAGCCAAATTGCCAGCTGACTAAAGCCATCAGCACGGCCGATAACAACTCCACCAAGGGGTAACGCGGGCTGATTGTATTCGCACAATGGCGGCAGCGTCCCCTTAATAGTAAGTAGCTGAGCAGGGGGATGTTGTCGCCTGCGCCTATGGTCTGTTGGCAATGTGGGCAGGATGAGCGTGGGCGCATCAAGTTAAATGGAGTGGTCGCTTGGGCGGTTTGGCCTTGCATGGCTTGGCAATCGGCTTGCCAATCGCGCTCCATCATTTTTGGCAAACGGTAAATCAGCACATTTAAAAAGCTGCCGAATAGCAAACCAAGTAACAGGGTTAAACCTATCAATAAGCTGCTGTTTTGTTGCAGGGATAACGAGATATCAGCAAACACGGCTGGCATGAACATCCTTAAGGTGAGCTAAAAATGACGGCTGATTTGGCTGCAAGGTTAAACAGCCTGCATCATCGCATTATCGCTGCTTTGTGGCAACAGCGGGCTAGCCAAGCTGGCCGCCGCTATGGCGCGTATAGGCCGCATAAAAAATGCAGTCAGCCTCTTGAAAGCAGGAAAAACGGCCGCATAAACAGCAATGAAATTGCAAGCGCTCACGGTATAATGATGCAACAGTTAAGTAGGAATAAACATGACAGATAAGCAGCAACAAAACAGCATCGCGGTGTCTTCAGCCGAATTGCATAGGCCAGAGTGGGACGAGCCTATTATTTGCCGCGTCGAAGTGGATTTGCCGGCCTGGTTAGCGCAGTTAACTGGCGGTCGTGATTGGGAAGTGTATTCCGAAGAGGAAGAAGAGAATTGCGTTAGCTTTGCCTTAAGGCAAGGCTCTAAACTCAGCCCTAAGTTAGCGGAAGTCACCTTGTACCATAATGGCTATGCCATTGTGGACGTGGACGGTCGCTTTTTATTTGACGGCTCCTTAACCTCGGGTGCCAATGAATGCGCGCATTTAAGCTATTACCACGCTGACAGTGGTGAAAAAATCACCCTCAATTAAGCCTTTGCAGGCCAGAGCTAGCTAATGGTTTCTGGCTATGGCGAAGTCGGCCAAGGCTAACAATGCTTGCTTGTAAGGCGAATCAGCAAAGTGCGCTAAACAATCGCAAGCGGCTTGGGCTTCCGCACTGGCCAGTTGCACCACGTAAGCCTGCGCGCCTGTCCGTTTTACTGCACTCAATACCGTGTCTAAATCCTCCAGCCCACCCTGTTCTATGGCCAGTTTGATGGCAGCGCTTTCCTCGGCATTGCCATGGCGCATGGCGTACAGTAGGGGTAAGGTGGGCTTGCCTTCACTTAAGTCGTCCCCTATGTTCTTGCCTATTTCTTGCGCGTCGCCGCTTAAATCCAAGACGTCGTCTATTAATTGAAAGGCCGTGCCTATGTGCATACCGTATTGGCCAAGGGCTAGTTCATCGCTGGCGCTAGCATGGCTGATGATGGCGCCAAGTTGGGCCGATGCTTCAAATAACTTAGCGGTTTTGAAACGAATAACTTGCAGGTAGTCGGCGTCGGTCAGATCGGCATTGTGCACGTTCAGCAATTGCAATACCTCGCCCTCGGCTATGGTATTGGTGGCGCGGCTTAATATTTCCATGACGCGCATATTTTGCACCGCTACCATCATTTGAAACGCGCGCGAGTAGACGAAATCGCCAACCAGCACGCTGGCTGGGTTGCCAAACACCGCGTTGGCGGTGTGTTTGCCACGGCGTTTGGATGATTCGTCTACCACGTCGTCGTGCAGCAAGGTGGCGGTATGAATGAATTCCACCACGGCAGCCAGTTGGTGGTGTTCGGCTTTGACTTTGCCGAATAAGCCGGCGGCCAATAACACCAACATAGGGCGTAAGCGTTTGCCGCCACTGTTAATAATATAATGCGCGACTTGGTTGACCAGCGTCACCTCGGAATGCAACGCATGCTCAATCACGTCATACACCGCCTCAATGTCGCTTGCTATGCAAGCTTGTATGGAGGCTAAGGCGGGATTTTTTGTAAGATTTGGCTGGGCGGTAGTCATGCTAAGTATTGAGGTGAGTAGACTTTAAAATTAAGCCGGCATTTTAACACAGGCCTAATTGGTTTTATGCCTGCGCAAAGAACTTATCGATTAAAATAGGCGCCGCAAAAGCCGCTGAATCTTTTTTAGATTAGCTTGCGATTAGGATTTGCTTTGCTACATTATTTGCGTATAATGCCGAGTTCTTTAGAAAGCGTAATTTAAGGCTCAATCATGTATGCAGTAATTAAAACTGGTGGTAAACAATATCGCGTCAATGCAGGCGAGCGATTAAAAGTTGAAAAATTAGAAGTTGAAGTGGGCGGTACGGTTACGCTGGATCAAATTTTAATGGTTTCAGACGGCACAACAACAACCATAGGTTCACCTATTATTAATGGTGCAACGGTTACAGCTACTGTGCTTGCGCACGGTCGTGGTGACAAGGTGATGATTTTTAAATTCCGTCGCCGTAAACATTATCGTAAAACACAAGGCCACCGCCAAAGTTTTACAGAGATTCAAATTGGTGAAATTTTAGCTGCAGGCCAAGCCGCTGCTAAACCAGCCAAAGCTAAAGCGGCTAAAGCAGCTGCATAATTGACGCAATCAATAAGACTTAAGGATTAATCATGGCACACAAAAAAGCAGGCGGTAGTTCACGTAACGGTCGCGATTCTCACTCCCAACGACTAGGTGTTAAAGCCTTCGGTGAAACGGTAGTGACAGCAGGCAGCATTATCGTGCGTCAGCGCGGTACAAAAATGCACGCCGGTGAAAACGTAGGCATGGGTAAAGACCATACTTTGTACGCTAAAGCGGCAGGTAAAGTGTCTTTTGCAGTTAAAGGCGCATTAAAACGCCACACTGTAAGCATCATTGTTGCTGCTTAAGTTAAAGT
Source organism: Methylotenera oryzisoli (assembly GCA_945878695.1). Lineage (GTDB taxonomy): Bacteria > Pseudomonadota > Gammaproteobacteria > Burkholderiales > Methylophilaceae > Methylotenera > Methylotenera oryzisoli_B. The sequence goes on from CAMDXI010000001.1 coordinate 44,442, forward strand.
AGCAATGGTCAAAGCCTCATCGTTTGATGGGGCTTTTTTATTTGGTAAACTGTGGTTATGAAATTTATAGACGAAGCGACGATTAAAATATACGCTGGCGATGGTGGCAACGGCGTGGCGACTTTCCGTAGGGAAAAGTACGAGCCGCTCGGTGGCCCCAGTGGCGGTGACGGCGGCCGCGGTGGATCCATCTACATGGAAGCCGACCGCAACATCAATACCTTAGTCGACTACCGCTATTCGCGTGTGTTTCGTGCCCAGCGCGGCGAAAACGGCCGCAGTGCCGAGTGTTACGGTGCCAAGGGCGAAGAGATGCTCTTGCGTGTGCCAGTAGGCACGGTCATCTCCGATAAAGCCAGTGGGCAAATGCTAGTGGACTTAAGCGAGCACGGACAACGGGCGCAAATGGCGGCAGGCGGTAAGGGTGGCTTGGGTAACGTGCATTTTAAATCCAGCTTAAACCGCGCACCACGCCAATGCACCAAAGGCGACCCAGGTGAAGAAATAGAACTCTATTTAGAATTAAAAGTGCTGGCCGATGTGGGTTTGTTAGGCATGCCCAATGCCGGCAAGTCCACTTATATCCGGTCGGTGTCGGCCGCTAAACCCAAGGTGGCCGATTACCCATTCACTACCTTGCACCCCAATTTGGGGGTGGTACGTGTGGATACAGAGCGCAGTTTTGTGATTGCTGACATTCCCGGCATCATAGAGGGCGCGGCCGAAGGCGCGGGCCTAGGCCATCAATTTTTGCGGCATTTGCAACGCACGTCCTTATTGCTGCATTTGGTCGACATAGCGCCGTTTGATGAGGCGGTGGACCCAGTGCATGAAGCCAAGGCCATAGTCGAAGAGCTGAGGAAATACGACCAAGCCCTGTATGAAAAGCCACGCTGGTTGGTGCTTAATAAATTGGACATGGTGCAGGATGCCGATCAGGTGGTAAAGCAATTTGTTAAAGATTACGGCTGGAAAGGCCCGGTGTTTGCTATTTCCGCCATCAGTGGAGCCGGTTGCAAGGAGTTAACCTACGCTATCATGGCGCACATAGAAGAAGCCAAGCGCGCGGCATTGGAAGCCGACGCGACCGCAGGTGAATTTAAAGAAACGGGCCTGATTAATGAATCAATGGCCATAAATAAGGTGAGTGTAAAAGACCAATAACATGACGACGCTGGAATTTAAATCGCTGCTAGTGGATGCCAAAGTGATCGTGGTTAAGGTCGGATCCAGCCTGGTCACTAACGATGGCAATGGCCTAGATAAATTGGCGATTGCCGCCTGGGCGACGCAAATAGCCAATCTGGTGGCGCAAGGCAAGCAAGTCATATTGGTTTCCAGTGGCGCGGTGGCGGAAGGCATGCAACGTTTAGGTTGGAAAAAACGCCCAACGGCCGTCAATGAATTGCAAGCCGCGGCGGCGGTGGGGCAAATGGGCTTGGTGCAAATGTACGAATTCTGTTTTAGTCAGCACCAATTGCACACCGCGCAATTGCTGCTAACCCACGACGATTTAGCCGATAGAAAGCGCTACCTGAATGCGCGCAGCACCTTGCGCACTTTGTTGGATTTAAAAGTCATTCCCATCATCAACGAAAACGACACCGTGGTAACCGATGAGATTCGTTTTGGTGACAACGATACCTTGGCTTCCTTGGTGGCGAATTTAATAGAAGCCGATGCCTTGGTGATTTTGACCGATCAGCGCGGCTTGTATTCCGCCGATCCTAGGCAAGATAAACTGGCGCGTTTCATTGATCATGCGCTAGCTGGGGATGCAGCATTGGAAAAAATGGCCGGCGGCGCCGGTAGCAGCGTTGGCACCGGTGGCATGCTAACTAAAGTCTTGGCAGCCAAACGTGCCTCACGCAGTGGTGCCCACACCATCATTGCATCCGGTCGCGAGGCCGATGTGCTGGTGCGCTTGGCCGCAGGCGAGCGCATAGGCACGCATTTGCAAACCACGGAGATGAAAACCACCGCCCGCAAACAGTGGTTAGCCGATCATCTGCAGTTGCGCGGTAAATTAAGCTTGGATGCCGGCGCCATTAAGGTGCTGAAATTAGAAGGTAAAAGCCTGTTGGCCATTGGCGTCACGGCGGTAGAAGGGCATTTTGAGCGCGGTGAAGTGGTGGCTTGTTGCGACGCCGAGGGCCATGAAATTGCCCGTGGTTTGGTGAATTATTCGTCAGCAGAAGCCTTGCGCATCATGCGCCAACCCAGTGCCGACATCGAAAAAATATTAGGTTACGTGGAAGCTTCCGAGCTCATCCATAGGGATAATTTAGTGTTAATGTAGTTTTTTGGCAGGCCGCATGCTTTTTAATTAAGTGTGGCTAAAAAAGAAGGAATAACAATGAAAAAACAAGCATTAGTCGCCATCATTATGGGATCCGATAGTGATTGGCCCATAATGAAGGCCGCTGCGCAAATGTTGGCTGATTTTGATATCGCCTACACCGCACAAGTGGTTTCTGCCCATCGCACGCCAGATTTAATGTTTAGCTTTGCTGAAACGGCGGCCAAAAAAGGCTACCAAGTGATCATTGCTGGTGCCGGCGGCGCTGCGCATTTGCCTGGCATGGTGGCGGCTAAAACCACCTTGCCGGTATTGGGTGTGCCGGTTCCATCCAAGCATTTGCAGGGGCAAGATTCCTTGTTGTCCATCGTACAGATGCCTAAAGGCATTCCAGTGGCAACCTTTGCCATAGGCGAAGCCGGTGCCGCCAATGCCGGTTTGTTTGCTGCTTCAATTTTGGCTAACCAGGATGCCGCTTTGGCGCAAAAGTTAGCCGATTTTAGGGCCAAGCAAAGCGATAAAGTGCAGCTCATGGTATTGAGCGATCAACCGCAATAACCCGTCCCCTTTACTAGACTTTTATTGTTTTACACTATGAACGCAAAAACTGCAGCGCAAGACACCGTTATTCTGCCACCGGCCATGTTGGGTATGCTAGGCGGCGGCCAATTAGGCCGTTTCTTTGTCATCGCCGCCCATGAGTTGGGTTATAAAGTGACCGTGCTTGATCCAGACAGCAACAGCCCGGCTGGAAAAATTGCCGATGCGCACATTTGCGCGGCCTTCGATGACCAAGCGGCTTTGTTGAAATTGGCTAACACTTGCGCCGCCATCACCACTGAGTTTGAAAATGTGCCAGCGGAATCGCTGTCCCTATTGGCCGACATCAAGCCTGTGCGCCCCAGTGCTTACAGCGTGGCAATTGCTCAGCACCGCGTTAGCGAAAAGAATTTTCTTAAGCAAGCCGGTTTGCCGGTTGCGCCTTATGCCGTCATTAACCAGGCCGAAGACCTGCCTGCCAACGGCGATGCGATTTACCCGGCCATCTTAAAAGTGGCGCGTTTTGGCTACGATGGCAAGGGCCAAGCGCGTGTCAGCAACCAGCAAGAAGCCTTGGCAGCGTTCAATGCGTTTGAGCATGAAGAGTGCGTCTTAGAGAAAATGCTTAAATTGGATTACGAGGTGTCCGTGGTCTTGGCGCGCGATGCACAAGGTAACGTGGCCAGCTTTCCTACCTCGGAAAATAGCCATTTAAACGGCATATTGGATGTGTCCATTGCGCCGGCACGTGGCAGCGACGCCATCAGTCACCAAGCGCAAAAATTGGCCATCATGGTGGCGGAAAAGCTCGACTACACCGGGGTATTGGGGGTGGAGTTTTTTGTTTGTGACGGCGACTTGTTGGTTAACGAAATGGCGCCACGTCCACACAATTCAGGGCATTACACGATAGATGCGTGCATAACGAATCAGTTTGAACAGCAAGTGCGCGTCCTAACTGGTTTGCCATTAGGCAGCGCTAAGCAGCACAGTTCAGCGGTCATGGTGAATTTGTTAGGCGACATATGGCCATCAACTGAGGCGGCGCCGGCCTGGTTGGCGGCCTTGGCCCAAGCGCAACTTAAAATGCATTTGTACGGTAAACAGGCCGCACGCGCTGGGCGCAAAATGGGCCATTACACCGTGCTCAGTGCTAACCGCGATGAGGCGATTAAGTTGGCCATGCAGGTGCGCGCCGAATTAAACATTGGTACTTAAAGCTCGGCAATGAAAAGCCGCATCGGTGATTGCCGGGCATAAAAAAAGCCGAACTTACGTTCGGCTTTTTTGTGCGTTTTAAGCTTATTCGGCTTTAGCTTTAGGCGCTGCCTTAGCTTTTGGAGCGGCTTTCGCTTTAGGCTCAGCGGCTGCTTTAGCCTTAGGTGCGGCTTTCGCTTTAGGCGCAGCGGCAGGTTTGGCTGCTTTTTTGGCTACCGGTGCGGCTGTGCCAGCCATTGCTTTAATGGCAGCGTTTAAACGGCTTTTATGACGTGATGCCTTGTTTTTATGGATGATGTTTTTGTCCGCAATACGGTCAATCACGCTCACGTTTTCGCTGTAAGCAGCTACTGCGGCTGTTTTGTCGCCAGCTTCCACTGCTTTAATGATTTTTTTGATCGCGGTACGCAAAGTAGAGCGCAAACTTGCATTGTGAGCGCGTTGCTTTACTGCTTGACGAGCACGTTTTCTTGCTTGTGCGGTATTTGCCATCTGTGTTTTTTCCTAAAAGTCGCCTAAAAGCTATTCAAAATACGAAGCCCGCAATAATAGCCATTTTATAAAAGTAATGCAAGTTAAAATAAGCTAAATATCCCAGTCATTTACCCGACCATTTACTGCCTGATAGAGGCTGGCATGTTAAAATCTCGCGGTATGCGTTTAGCTCACTATTTTATTAGCCTTTAAAGCCCTGCCAATGAACCTACTTAACGCCCTCGCCAAAGTTGGCAGCATGACTTTTATCTCGCGTATCCTAGGCTTCGTCAGGGACACGCTGATTGCCAGAGTGTTTGGTGCCGGCATGGTCAGCGATGCCTTTATCGTCGCATTCAAAATCCCCAATTTATTACGCCGAATTTCAGCAGAAGGCGCGTTTAGTCAAGCCTTTGTGCCCATCTTGGCGGAATACAAAAGCCAGCGTACGTTTGCTGAAACCCACGGCTTAATCAATCAGGTGGCCACTTGGATGGGCTTAATTCTGGTTGGTGTGACCTTATTGGGCATGTTAGCAGCGCCTTTTATCGTGGCCGTGATTGCACCTGGTTTCACCGCGGACCAAGCTAAAATGCAACTGACGGTGGAATTGCTGCGCATTACTTTCCCCTATATTTTCTTTATTTCCCTGGTCTCCATGGCCGGTGGCGTGCTCAACACCTACAACAAATTTGGCATACCGGCGTTCACCCCAGTTTGGCTTAACGTCGCCATGATAGGCGCTGTCTTATTTTTTGCCGATCGCTTTGCTGAACCGATTAAGGCCTTGGCTTGGGCGGTATTTTTCGGTGGCTTCTTGCAATTACTATTCCAAATCCCGTTTCTTAAGCAAATCGGTTTGTTGCCTAAGTTCGAACTTAAACGCCCCGATGGCAGTTACGACGAAGGCGTGAAGCGCATATTGAAATTGATGGGGCCGGCCGTGTTGGGCGTATCGGTCGCGCAAATTTCATTGATTATTAATACCATTTTCGCCTCATTTTTAGTCACCGGCAGCGTCAGCTGGTTGTATTACGCCGATAGATTGATGGAGTTTCCCTCCGGTGTGTTGGGCGTGGCTTTAGGCACCATATTGCTGCCCAGTTTATCCAAAGCCTATGCCAGCCAAGACCACAAGGAATACTCGCAATTATTGGATTGGGGTTTGCGCCTAACGTTTTTATTGGCTGCGCCATCCGCGGTGGCCTTGGCGGTGTTGTCCGCGCCCTTGGTGGTGGCCTTGTTCCACTACGGTAAATTTACGGGCTTGGACGTGCTGATGACCCAGCAAGCGTTGATTGCTTACAGCGTGGGCTTGCTTGGGCTTATCTTGGTGAAAATTTTGGCGCCTGGCTTTTATGCGCGGCAAAACATTAAGACGCCGGTCAAGATAGGCGTGTTTACCTTGGTCGTGACCCAGTTGATGAATTTGCTGTTTGTCTTTGGCTTGGGCTTGAACCATGCTGGTTTAGCATTGGCCATAGGCTTGGGCGCCTGCTTGAATGCCAGTTTGCTTTATTACCATTTACGCAAAGCCGGCGTTTACCACCTGCAGCCTGGCTGGCTAAGCTTTTTAGTGAAACTAAGCTTGGCTTTGCTGGTGATGGCTTTGGTGCTGTATTACGCTAAAGGCGATACGGCAGCCTGGTTGCAATTTAGCATCCTGCAGCGCTTGCTTTACATCACGGGTTTGGTCAGCTTGGGCTCGGTCAGTTATTTTGCCACTTTGTTTGCGCTGGGCTTCAGGCCGCGTGACTTTATGCGACGGGTTGTGCATTAGTGCAGGTTTTTAGGCATTTTCCTGAACACAAGCAAGCGCCTTGCGCGCTTGCCATAGGTAATTTTGATGGCATGCACTTAGGCCACCAGGCCTTATTGCGTAGCATGAGCGCCAGCGCGCAGTCGCAAAATTTGCAATCGGCAGTGTTAACCTTTGAGCCGCACCCACGTGAGTTTTTTGCTGCGCACACGGCGCCGGCCAGACTCAGTTCTTTGCGCGAAAAGCTTGAGCATTTTGCCGAAGCCGGCGTTGCGCAATGTTATGTGTGTCGCTTTAATACGGCCTTTGCTAAAATAAGCGCCGCGCAATTTATGCAAGGCATATTACGCGACTCACTCAATGCAAAATCGATTTTAGTCGGCGACGATTTTAGATTTGGCGCGCAACGGGCCGGTTCGGTGGCGGATTTTATTGCAGCCAAGTTTGATTTGCAGACCCTGCCGCAAGTGGATTTGACTGGCCAACGTGTGTCTAGCACGCGAGTGCGGCAGGCCTTGGCCAGCGGCGATTTGCATGAAGCAGGCTTGCTGTTAGGCCGGCCTTATAGCATCAGCGGCAAGGTGGTGCATGGCGCCAAGCGCGGTCGGCAACTGGGGTTTCCTACCGCCAATGTGCACATGCGGCACGAGCGTCCTGCGCTAACCGGCGTCTATGCGGTAAAATTGGATGGCTTGCCGGCGGTGGCTAATTTGGGTGTGCGGCCCACCATAGCCGGTGTAGCCAAGCTGTTATTGGAAGTGCATGTGCTTAATTTTGCTGGGGATTTATACGGCAAGCACGTGCACGTGGCATTTTTGCACAAAATCCGCGATGAAATGAAATTTAGTGGTTTGCCTGCATTGCAAGCGCAGATAGAAAAAGACGTCGCTGTGGCGAAAGATTTATTTGAGATTAGACATGACTGATGAGCAAAACAAACAAGGCAATGCCTACCCATTAAATTTACCTGAAACCGCTTTCCCCATGCGCGGCGATTTAGCTAAACGCGAGCCGGCTTGGTTAGCCGAATGGACGGATAAAAAGCTCTATCAACGCATACGCCAAGCCCGTCAGGGTAAGCCTAAATTCATTTTGCACGATGGCCCACCGTACGCCAATGGCGACATACACATCGGCCATGCGGTCAATAAAATCCTTAAAGACATCATCATTAAGGCGAAAACCCTAAGCGGCTTTGATGCGCCTTATGTGCCGGGTTGGGATTGCCACGGCTTGCCGATCGAGTTGGTTGTGGAAAAAAACCACGGTAAAGACATCGCTCCTGCTAAATTTCGCGAGCTTTGCCGCGAGTACGCCTTAGAGCAAGTGGCGCGGCAAAAGAAAGACTTCATCCGTTTAGGCGTATTGGGCGATTGGGATCAGCCTTACCTGACCATGGATTTCAAAACCGAAGCCGACATCATGCGCGCGCTGGGTGAGATTTATAACAACGGGTTTTTATACCAAGGCAGCAAACCGGTGCATTGGTGCGTGGATTGCGGTTCGGCTTTAGCGGAAGCCGAAGTGGAATACGAAGACGTTAATTCGCCGGCCATAGACGTGGGCTTTGCCGTGCAAGATCTGGCCGCCTTAGGCGAGGCCTTTAGCGTGACCGTTAGCGCGCCAGCCTCGGCCGTGATTTGGACCACCACGCCGTGGACCTTGCCGGCTAACCAAGCGGTATCGGTCAATGCGCAGTTGCAATACAATTTAATTCAAACCAGCCGTGGCCTGTTGATCCTCGCTCACGATTTAGCGCAGGCCACCTTGACCCGTTACGGTGAGCTGGATACGAATGTGTTGGGTCACTGCCTAGGGGCCGATTTGGTCGGCTTAAGCCTGCAACATCCGTTTGACAACAGACAGGTGCCGGTGATTGCCGGCGATCACGTCACAACCGAGGCCGGTACCGGCTTGGTGCACACGGCTGCTGCGCACGGTAATGACGACTGGTTAGTCATGCGCGCCAATTTCCCTAATGAAAAACCGCGCGTGCTGATGGGCGGCGACGGTCGCTTTTTCAACAGCGATTTAGTCGAGTTAGAGGCCATTCGTGGTTTGAGCCGTGCTGAAGCCAACAAAGTGATTTTGGCACACATGCAAGACAGTGGCCGCTTGTTGGCCAGCGCCCGTTTAAACCACAGCTTCCCGCATTGCTGGCGGCACAAAACGCCTTTGATGCAATTGGCCACCCACCAGTGGTTCATTGGCATGCAGGCGCAGGATGCGAAAAAAGTCAGCTTGCGCGATTACGCCAATAAAGCGGTCGATGCCACGGCCTTTTTCCCGGATTGGGGTCGCGCCCGTTTGGAAGCCATGATTAAAAATCGCCCGGATTGGTGCGTGTCCCGCCAGCGCAATTGGGGCGTGCCCATGCCGTTTTTTGTGCACAAAGAAAGCGGTGAACCGCACCCGCAAACGGCGACCTTGTTAGAACAAGCGGCCTTATTGGTCGAGGCGCAAGGCGTGGAAGCTTGGTTTAGCCTGGATGGCCCAGCTTTCCTGGCGAAACACGCGCCTGACCACGCAGCCGATTATAAAAAAGTGACCTACACCTTAGACGTTTGGTTTGACTCGGGGGCTACCCATGCTGCCGTGTTGAAACGTCGCGCGGATTTGCGCTACCCAGCCGATTTGTACTTAGAAGGCTCCGATCAGCACCGCGGTTGGTTTCAGTCTAGCCTGCTAACCGGCTGCGCGATTGATAGCCGTGCGCCATTTTCCGCCTTGCTGACTCACGGTTTTGTGGTGGACGGCGCCGGCCATAAAATGAGTAAATCCAAGGGCAACGTGGTTGCCCCGCAAAAAGTCATGGACACCTACGGTGCCGATATCTTGCGTTTATGGACCGCCTCCACCGATTACTCCGGTGAGTTGACCATCTCCGATGAGATCTTGAAACGCGTGGCGGAAAGCTACCGGCGCATCCGTAACACCATGAAGTTTTTATTGGCCAATATCGCCGATTTTGATGCCAAACAAGATTTAATGCCGGTGGGCGACTTGCTGGAAATCGACCAATACGCCTTGCATTTAACGCACAGCTTGCAAACCGCTGTTTTGGCCGATTACGAGCGTTATGAATTCCATTTGGCGGTGCAGAAATTCGTCAGTTTCTGCTCGGAAGATTTGGGCGGCTTTTACCTGGACATTTTAAAAGACCGCTTGTATACCGCAGGCAGTGGCTCAGCCGAACGCCGCGCTGCGCAAACCACCTTGCACCACATCACGCAATGCTTGATGCGTCTGATGGCGCCTATCTTGAGCTTTACTGCTAACGAAGTGTGGTTGGCTTTAGGGCTGGACCCAGAGCAAACCGTCTTTGAAGACTACTGGTATAACTTGCCGGCACACGGTTTAAGCGCTGAGCGCTTGGCTGCATGGCAGGCCATCATAGTCGCGCGTGGCCTGGCTGCTAAGGAAATCGAAGTGTTACGCGCCGCCGGTCAAGTCGGCTCTTCCTTGCAAGCCGAGTTGGACTTTTATGCCAGCGAAGCCAGCTACCAAGCGCTTAATAGCTTGGGTGACGATTTGCGTTTTGTCATGATCACTTCCAGCGCACGCGTTTACAAGGCAGTGGATAGCAGTCAGGAGAAAATCAGTGTCACAGCCAGTGCCCATAAAAAATGCGAGCGTTGCTGGCATTACCGCGCCGACGTCGGCGTTGATCCGGCACACGGGCAAATCTGTGGCCGCTGCTTAAGCAATTTGTTTGGCCAAGGCGAGCCGCGTAAGCACGCTTAAATCTTGCTGGTAAAACCGCCTGGAAATGTTAATGATAAGAACACCGAGTAGGAATGGAACCGCCGCATGAACGCTAGCTATAACTATTTCAGCCTAAGTGCCATCGTGCTGGCCGTGGATCTCTACACCAAGCAACTGGTTCAAGCGGCGTTTGCTTATGGCGACAGCTTAAGCATCAACGCCTATTTTGATTTGGTCCGTTATCACAACGAAGGCGCGGCTTTTAGCTTTTTAGCGCAGGCCGGCGGTTGGCAAAAAGCCTTTTTTACGACTGTCGCCTTGTTGGCCATCGTGGTGATGAGTTATTTGATACAAAAGCACCGCACGGAGAAGCTGTTTTGTTTAAGTTTGGCCTTAGTCATTGGCGGCGCAGCCGGCAATGTATACGACAGGCTGACACTGGGCTACGTGGTGGATTTTATTAGCCTGCATTACCAAGATTTATACTGGCCGGCGTTCAATGTGGCCGACAGCGCCATTTGCCTGGGCGTAGGCTTGCTGGTTTTAGACAGCTTTAAACGCCCGTCTAGCGAAAAGTAATGGTAGAAGCGGCAAAAACAATGCCGCTGTGATGCCCGTCCCTATTGGTCTGAAGGCCATCGTCTATTTGGCTTGATGGCTTTCCCTAGTTTAAGCAGCGCCAAACTCACTCCCCCGACCAATAAACCCAGCAAGGCATCCAAGATTAAGGGCGCGACGAGGGCTAGGGCTGTACCCATAGCCGGCAAAGCCTGCACCCAAGTGACGATTTGCGTGGCGCCATGGTGCCACAGCGGAAAGCCATGGACTATGATGCTGCCGCCCACCATGAACATGGCCAAGGTGCCGATGACGGATAAGCTGCGCATCAACAGCGGGGCAAAGGCCAGCAATTGTTGGCCCAGTTTGCGTTGGCATTGGCCATATAGCCCCTGGCCTTTTTTTAGCAGCAAATACAAACCCAAGTCGTCCAGTTTGACGATGGCGGCGACCAAGCCATAAACGCCGACCGTCATCAATAGGGCGATGCTGCTGACCACCGTGGCTTGCAGACTGAATGCCGCGCCAGCGACGGTGCCTAAGGCGATGACGATGATTTCCGCAGACAAAATAAAGTCGGTGCGGATGGCGCCTTTAATCTTTTCTTTTTCCAAGTCCACTAAGTCTACATTGGCATCTGCCAGCGCTGCACTTAAGGCCGCTTGATGGTTATCCGCTACGCTGCTATGGCTGAGTTTATGGGCAATTTTTTCGAAGCCCTCAAAGCATAAATACACGCCACCGGCCATTAGCAAAGGCAAGATAGCCGCTGGGGCAAAATAGCTGATGGTCAGCGCGCTGGGCACCAAGATAAGTTTATTTAAAAACGAGCCTTTCGCCACTGCCCATACCACCGGCAGTTCGCGTTCGGCGTGCACGCCGGCCACTTGTTGGGCATTCAAGGCTAAATCGTCGCCTAATACGCCGGCGGTTTTTTTAGCCGCCACTTGCGTCATCACCGACACGTCATCGAGTATGGTGGCAATGTCATCCAATAATGCCAGTAAGCTGCCTGCGGCCATGGGGTTTTCCTTATTCTTTAATGGGGTGTTTGCTGAGTTTTCTTTGCAGGGTGCGCCTGTGCATATTCAAACTGCGGGCGGTAGCCGAGATATTGCCGTCGTGTTCACTCAATACCCGTTGTATGTGTTCCCATTCTAAGCGATCTACGGACAAAGGTGAGGCGGCCAGTTCGATGTCGGTGTCGCCGTTTTGTTTGCCAAAGGCGGCGACGATTTCATCGGCATCCACCGGTTTGGCCAAGTAATGCGTCGCGCCCAATTTTATCGCTTCAATCGCTGTGCTAATGCTGGCGAAGCCGGTTAACACCACGATGCGCGTGCCGGCTTGCAAGCTAGCGAGTTGGCGCACCAACACTAGGCCGGAATTGCCGGCCATTTTGAGGTCGACCACGGCGTACTCCGGCGGGTCTTGCTCGGCCAACGCAAAAGCGCTTTCGGCACTGTTGGCGGTGCTGACTAAAAAGCCGCGTTTATTCATGGCAGGCGCCAACACGCTTAAAAACTCCTCGTCGTCATCGACCAACAATAAGGTGGGATTTTCGTCTCCGGCAATGGCGTTCATGAGCTGACCTTTAATTTGGCTAGCGGCAATTTAACCGTGGTTAACACGCCGCCTTCGGCGTGGTTGTTAAAGCTTAATTCACCGTCATAACGGGCTAGGGTGATTTGCGTTAAATAAACGCCTAAGCCCATGCCATCAGCCTGTTTGGAACTAAAGAAGGGCGTGCCTATTTTTTGTTTGGTTTCTTGACTTAGGCCTTGGCCAAAATCGCGGATGTTCAGGGTGAGCAGCTTGTCTGTCCATTGCGCGTCAAACAGAATGCGTGCCGGCGATTCGTCGGCGGCATTGTCCAGTAAATTTAATAGGGCTTGGCTTAGGGTTCTGTCCATGCTCACTTGCGGTGAGGCCGTGTCTTTAGGCATGCATACGACCAATTCGGTGGCCGGCCTGGTATCACGCCAACGTTGCAAAGCCTCGCTAATAAACGCATCTAAAGGCAAGCCTGCGCCGGCTTCTGCCCTTGCTAGGCCGGCGTTACGGGTGATCGACGAGAGGATTTCTTTGCAGCGGGCGATTTGCTTTTGCATCAGCGAGAGTTGCTGCAATAGCTCGGGCTGCGCCGCGTAATCCTGAGACAGTTCTTTGGCCACCACCGCCATGGTGGCGAGCGGTGTGCCCAATTCGTGTGCGGCGCTGGTGGCCAGTGTGCCTAAGGCCAGCATGCGTTCGCTTTCTAATGCTTGCTCACGCACGCCGGCAATGGCTTGATCGTAGTCGCGTAAATTTTGGCCTATGCGGGCGATGAAGATGGCAACAATGACGGTGCTCACAACAAAGCCTATCCACATTCCTAGCAAATGAATGTCCAGTTGCACGCTGTCTTGGTCGGCCAATTGCGCATGCAAATGCAAGTGCGACAGCGGCACGTGGTAGAACATCAGCAAGGTGTAACAAGTGATGCACAAGCTGGCAATCAACCAAGCGTAGCCGGCACGCAAGGCCACGGCGGCCACCGTGATGGGCAACAAATACATCCAAATAAAGGGGTTGCTGTAGCCGCCGCTGAAATAAAAAAGCACGCTTAAAGCCAACACGTCGCCCAGCAATTGCAGCAGCAATTCAAGCTGGCTGATGGCTTGATGGGTTTGCGCGGTGTGCTGGAGTCGCCACCAGGCTATGAGGCTAAATAAACCCAGTGCGGCGATGGCTAAGCTTAAGGGTAACACCGGCAAAGGCACGGCCGCTTGGCGCAGACTAACCATCACCAAGCCGAGCGCCAGCATGATGACGCCACGCAACATGATTAAACGATGCATGTTTAAACGGGTGGCATTTAAAAAAGAGGCGTTGCTGGCTGGCATGCGATGGCTAGGTTAATAATTGTTACCCGGCATTATAAAGCCTAAGCAAAAATAATAGGCCGATCTGGGGTGCGACATATTGTCGCGCGACAATATGCCACATTCCATAAAATGAATTTGTCATCTACTATACGGCCGTTTCAATAATGGATTTGCTGTTGATGAAGAGACGTATTTGTATTGTTTTTTTCCTACTCATGCCTATGCAGTTTGCTTATGCCGAACACGATCATGACCTTGATAAAGTGGAGGTGCAGGCGCCCATTATAGACAGCCGCATTCTTAAGCACCCGGCCACGGTGGAAACCTACGATAGGCAACAAATTGCCGATAGCATTAATGCGGCTACGGTAGCGCAAACACTTAAATATTTGCCCAGCATACAAGTACGTGAGCGATTTATTGGCGACCGAAATGGCATCATAGCCACGCGGACTGCGGGCACGCTATCCAGTGCGCAAAGTATGCTGTTTGCGGACGGTGTGTTGCTGTCCAATTTGTTGGGCAATTCTTTCGGCTACCCGCCACGCTGGGGCTTGATTATGCCCGAAGAGGTAGAAAGCATTAGCATGATGTATGGGCCTTTTTCTGCGCTCTATGCCGGCAATTCGTTTGGTGGTGTCATGAGTTTGCACACGCGCATGCCGGAAAAATTGGAAAGCCACGCTACGCTGCAAACCTTTATGCAGGACTTCTCTTTGTACGGCACAAGCGAACATTACCAGGGTCAGCATTTAACCGCTTCATTGGGCAATAAAGTGAACGATTTTGCTTTCTGGTTGGGCGTGGATTACTTGGAAAACAAAGGCCAGCCCATGGGTTTTTCAACGGGTACCTTATCCTCTACAACATCGACAGCCAACCCGGTTACTGGCGCTTATCAGGATAAGGACGTTACGAACGCCGACAGGCTTGTATTTGGTGCAAACAGCATGGAAGACGTCAAGCAAACAGACGTTAAATTTAAAGCCAGCTATGACATTAACCCGCAGCTTAAAGTCGCTTACACCATAGGCTTGTGGGACTTACACAGTGAAACGGAGGTGCAAAGCTACATCAAAGCCAGCAATGGCGATACCGTTTACAACAACAAGGTCAGTTTTAATGGAAAATCTTACAGCGTGACGGGTTTAAGTCCCGGTCGTGCCGAGGCTTTTCATATCATGCAAGCGCTGGACATTAAATCGGACAGCAAGGGCTTTTTTGATTGGGAATTAACCCTATCGGATTTTAATTATCAAAAAGACAACAATGCCAGTTCGACTGCCAACTCCAGTTCTACAACCGATATGACTGAGGGTAACCCTTACCTAACCCGCACCGGCACGATAACGGACATGCAGGGCACCGGTTGGTTGGCGTTTGAGGCGCGCGGGACGTTGCATCCAGCCAATCACACTGTGGATATTGGCTACCACATTGATCACTACGAATTGCGCAGCAATGTCTACAACACAAGGGATTGGTCTGTGGGCGTCAAAGACACATTAAAATCAGCCGCACAAGGCGACACTCGCACTCAAGCCGTGTATTTGCAGGACAAATGGCAGTTAGACCAAAAATGGGCATTGACCGTGGGTGGCCGTGCTGAACATTGGCAAGCAAGCAATGGACAGAATAGACCAACAGCAAGCACCACGGTGATCTATGCCGATCGCTCGGATAATAAATTTTCACCTAAGCTGTCGCTCAGTTTTGAACCGCAACCGGCTTGGGGTTTTAGGGCGTCTTATGGCCAAGCTTACCGCTTTCCTACCGTGGCGGAGTTGTTTCAATTATTAACCGATGCAAATTCAACTGACTACGTAGTGAGTAATCCTGATTTAAAACCAGAGCAAGTCAGAGCCGGTGAATTGACCGCGGAGCGCCGTTTTGAAAATGGTTTATTGAGGGTTAGTTTATTCCATGAGGATAAATACGACGCATTAATTTCACAGAAATTGAATCAGCATAGTGTGATTCCATACAGCGATGGTGTTTGTAGTAATTCAAGTGGCTGTACTTTTATTCAAAATGTAGACCACATCCGTACGCGTGGCGTTGAAATGTCCAGCCAGTGGCAGGATGTGTTAGTGCATGGCTTGGACTTTCAAGGCAGCGCCACCTTCACTGATGCTGAGGTGTTGGCCAATGGGGGCGCGCCTAGCACGGTAGGCAATAAACCGACACGCATTCCAAAGAACATGTTTAAGTTGGTGACCACCTACCATCAGGGGCACAATTTAACATATAGTTTGGCTGCTCGTTATAGCGGTAGGCAATACACCAATTTAAGCAATACTGATGTCAATCCGGATACGTATGGCGGCGCCAGCAATTTTTTTGTGCTGGATGCGAAAGCCAATTATAAACTGGCCGATCGCTTCACTTTAAGCATGGGCATGGACAATATCAATAATTGTAAATCCTATGTGTCCCATCCTTATCCGCACCGCACCACCTATCTGCAGGCAAAGTTTGATTATTAACAAGGTGCAAAAAATCGGCGCCAACTGCATTACAATGCCTACTTTCATTTAAGCGCAGGGTAGCTTGGCTTAAATACCACCTCAACTTAGAGTCTGTTATTGCATCATGAATTTATTAATTAAGTTGTGCTTATTGTTAACGTGTATGCCGCTTTTAGCTCACGAAGAACACACAAAATACCACGCTGGCAGCCTGGCTGTCAGCGTAGCCGTGGATGCGCAAGGTGCTGTGTGGCGGGTGGCTGAAAAGGACGGCATGGTCATGGTCGACGTGAGTCGAGATTTAGCGAAAACCTTTACTAAACCGCTAGCCGTGAACAGCGCACCGCAAAAAATTGGTGCGGATGGTGAAGCCAGGCCAAAAATTGCCATAGGCCCGCAGGGTCAGGTCTATATCACATGGACTGAAGCGCTAAAACAACCCTATGCTGGTTATATTTGGTTTGCTCGGTCCCTTAATCAAGGTAAGAGTTTTGAAAAGCCTTTTATCGTTCACCAAGACCGTGCTGAAATCACCCATCGCTTTGATTCGATCAACCTAGCTAAAAACGGCACAATAACCGTAAGCTGGGTGGATAAACGCGACCTAATTGCAGCCAAAACAGCGGGTAAGCCCTACGAAGGAGCTGCCATTTACTATGCGCGATCATTGGACAATGGCGCTAGTTTTGCTGCAGAAAAAAAACTGGCTGACAGCAGTTGTGAATGTTGCCGCATAGCCATGACCAACAAACCCGATGGTACGGCGGTGGCCATGTGGCGTCACGTCTTTGCGGGCAACGAGCGCGACCACATGATGGCAGAAATTCCAAGCAGTGCCAGTCAGCCTGCGGTCATTAAGCGCGCCACCTACGGCCGCTGGAAGATAGACGGTTGCCCACACCATGGGGCGGCTTTGGCCAGTGGTGGCGAGGGCCAAGATTGGTGGGGCTACCACATGGCTTGGTTTGATGGCGGCAACGACGCCAATGGCCAGTCTGCCGGTTTGTATTACGCGCGCATGGATGGGGTGGCTTGGGCCTCGACCCCGGCTAAAAAATTCGCCGGCAGTAAAAACCTAGCGGGCCACCCGGCTTTGTTGAGTGTGGGAGAAAATGTCTATCTGGTTTGGCGTGAAAGCGAAGCGAAGACCCACAAAATTCTTGGTAAGTATTCCGATGACGGTGGGAGGAATTGGAGCGAGCCTAAGCTCTTGGCGGAAACCACCGGCAAAGCCGACTACCCGCAATTACTGAATCGGGACAAGCAGGTTTACCTAGCATGGCAAACCGCGCAAGAAGGTTTGCGCTTGTTAGCCTGGTAAGTTAATTACACCACACTTTGCTGTTGTGACTGAGCGCCATCCAAATCGCCCAAGCGCTGGCGGAGCTTAGCATGAGGCCGGCTAGGCGCATACCGTAGGGTTCCACCACGCTGGATTTGAGTTTTAACCAAGCCCAAGGCGCAAAAAACAAGGCGATGCCCGAGCCCAAGGCAAAAGCGGCCATGCTGAGGGCGCCACCCAATGGGTCGCCATTAAACGAGGCGATAATCAAGGCCGAGTAGAGCAAGCCGCAAGGCATCAATGCCCACAATAGGCCCACGTAGAAATGGCCGCCATTGAGCCTGCTGAGTTTTTTCACGTGCCGCCAAATGCTACGCCCAGCTTGGTCTACCCAGATGGGTTGGCGGGCGTAGATCAGCAATAACAGCCCCCAAAAAAATACCAAAACGTGAAAGAAGGTCCACAAGGGATGCAGGATCGCGCTGTAGTTGGACAGCCAAGCTATGCTTTGGATGGCAAAGGTGGCGATGGCGCCCAATAAGGCATAGCCGCATAAACGCCCTAAATGGTATAAGCCTATGGCGTAGGGTTTATCGGGATCTTGTGTAAAAGCGGTGCAGGCAGCCCCGCACATGGCCACGCAATGCGGGCCGCCGGCCAAGCCCATGACTAGGGCGCTATACAGTAAAGCAGTTTGCATGGATGGGTGTCGGCCTTACTCTTTATCTTCTTCGAAAATACGCCGGCCTTCTTCTTCTATGTCTTCAAATTGGCCGCGGTAGACTGCCCACCATAAACCAGCCAGCACCACTAAAGCCAGCACGACGGATAGGGGAATGAGTACAAACAATATGTCCATGCTTAGGCCTTAGAAGAATTGCCACTGGAATGGCTAAATTGGCTTAAGCGCAAGGCGTTAAGCACCACGATCAATGAGCTGGTGGCCATGCCTAAGCCGGCTTGCCAAGGACTTAACCAAGCAAAGAAAGCCAGCGGGATGCACACGGCATTGTAAATGACCGCCCACGCGATATTCTGCTTAATGATGCGCATGGTTTTTTTGGCGTGTTTAATCAGTGCCGGTATCTCGCTGATGTCGCCGTTTAATAAAACGTAATCGGCATGCGCGAGCGTTAGCGGCACGCCTTTGCCCATGGCAATCGAGACATGGGCGCTGGCTAAGATAGGCCCGTCGTTTAAGCCGTCCCCCACCATCAAGACTTTTTTACCGTGCAGTTTTAGGCCTTGCAAGCGTTGCAATTTGTCGTTTGGGCTACAAGCGGCTTGAAACACCTTGATGCCCACCAGGGCGGCGGTGTTTTTTACCGTGTGCCATTGGTCACCAGAGAGCAATTCCACATCCAACTGGGCTTGCTGCAAAGCGGCAACCGCCTGGGCTGTGTTGGCTTTGATGGCTTCTTGTAAGTTAAACGTGGCCAACCAGCCGCTGTCATCGGCCAGGTAAACCTGTTGGTAGCGTTCGTCGCTGGCTTGCAGTTGATCGCTATGCACACCGCAGAAGACGGCCGAGCCTAGTTTTAATGGCCGTTGCTCGAAGCGGCCCTGCATGCCCGCGCCTACCTGCTCTTCTACTTGCTCCAGCGTTATGCTTAGCGCGTTGGCCAGTGGATCTTGCTTGGCGGCGTAAGCCACGGCCATGGCGATGGGGTGCATGGACTGGCTGGCCAAAGCCGATGCCATGGTTAGGGCTTGCGCTTCGCTGAGGCCGTCTTTAACGCTCAACGATTTCACGGCGATGTGGTTGTCGGTCAGCGTGCCGGTTTTATCAAATATGACCGTGTCGATTTGGGCGATGCTTTCTATGGCTTGCAAGTGCCGAATTAAAATGCCGCGTTTCACAAAGGCACTGGCGCTGGCAAGCATGGCTGCCGGTGTGGCCAGCGATAAGGCGCACGGGCAGGTGACAATTAATACCGCCGCCGCCGTCATTAAGGCCAGGCCATGACCTTGCTCCCATAGCAAGGCCGCGGACAGCACAGCGCTTAGTAAGATAAAAAATAAGAAGGGCCTGGCGACGCGGTCGGCCAGTTGCGATAGCCGCGGTTTCTCGATGGCGGCTTGGTTAATCAGCTGCACAATTTGCCCGTACTGGGTGGATTCGCCCAAGGTTTCTAAGCGCATGGTGACGGTGGCGCCGAGGTTGTAGCTGCCGGCCACGACCTGCTCGCCCTTATTTTTATGGATGGGCGTCGATTCGCCAGTCAACAAGGATTCGTCTACCTTGGTTTGCCCAGACAGCAATAATCCGTCGGCGGGGAAGGCTTCGCCGGTATTGACCCGCACGATGTCGCCCACGCTTAATTGGCTATTAATCACGCGCGTGTAACTGCCGTCGGCGTTTTGCCGTTCGGTATTTTCTGGAATGCGGCTAACCAAGGCTTCCATCGCCCCCAACGTTTTGCTGTGCAGTTTGACTTCAATCAAGCGCGCGGAGAGCAAAAAGAACACAAACATGGTCAAGGAGTCGAAGTAAACCACGTCGCCCCACCAGCCACTGGGGTCAAAGGTGGCCGCCGAACTGACCACAAACGTGATGCCTATGCCCAAGGCGACCGGTAAATCCATGCTGATTTGTTTGGCTTTTAAATCGTGCCAGGCGTTACTGAAAAATGAACGACTGGAAAACAGCATGACCGGCAAGCTTAATAGCCAGGCCGCCCAGTTAAGCAAAAGCTGGATGTCGGTTTCGATTTCGCCGGTTTTGGTGAAGTAGCTGGGGCTGGCGTACATCATGACTTGCATCATGCAAAAGCCGGCCACTAACCAGCGCCAAAATGCCGCACGATTTTTCTGGGTGGCGTTGAGTTGGCTTTCATTGTGCGAGGCGGGGTTGGCGCTGTAGCCCATTTTTTGGATAGCGGCCAAGATGGTAGAAGGTCGGGTTAATTCCGCAGACCAGACCACCACGGCACGCTTTTTCGACATGCTCACGCGTGCGCTGACGATCCCGGGTAAACCGCTTAAACCGCGCTCCACTATGCCTGAGCAGGCGGCACAACGTAAGCCATCTAGTAACAAGCTCGATTCAACTAAGGGTTGCGCTTCGTCGCCCACGGTTTGGCTAAAGCGCATCCATTGCTCTGGGCTGTCCAATATGCTCCAGGCCGGGTTGGCTTGTGCTTCGTCGCTGTGCGTGTCGCTTAACAAATGTGACTCCATGAAATGCTTAGGCCTAGGCTGTTTGCGGTTGCCATGAATGGCGGTTTGCGCCCAATGCGCGCTGCATTTTGCCCTTCCATTATATATTGAAAATTAGGCTATCGCCCCCATGGTAAAGGCATATCAACATTACTGGAGTCAAGCATGCGCTTTGATAAATTAACCACCAAGTTTCAGCAAGCACTCAATGATGCACAAAGCTTGGCCGTGGCCAATGACAGCCCGACCATAGAGGCTTTGCATTTGTTGGATGCCTTAATTAAACAAGAAGACGGCGGCAGCAGCGCCTTGCTAGCCCATGCTGGTGTGCATTTGGCGCCGCTAAAAGCCGGTTTGGCCAGTGCTATCGCTAACCTGCCTAAAACCACCGACAGCGCTGGGGAAGTGACGATTTCACGCGAGCTAAACAATTTACTTAATGTCACCGATAAGTTGGCCGTCAAACGCGGTGACGGTTTTATCGCCAGTGAAATGTTTTTGCTGGCATTGCTGGAGGACAAGGGTGCGGCAGGCAAATTGCTCAAGGCGCATGGTTTAGCTAAAGCGGCCTTGGAATCGGCCATTATTGCGGTGCGAGGCGGTGAGCAAGTGCATGCCTCGGATGCCGAATCCAACCGTGAATCCTTAAAAAAATACACGGTGGATCTGACCGAGCGTGCCGCATTGGGCAAGCTCGATCCGGTGATAGGCCGTGACGATGAAATTCGCCGTGTCATCCAAGTCTTGATGCGCCGCACTAAAAACAACCCGGTCTTGATCGGTGAGCCTGGTGTGGGTAAAACCGCGATTATTGAAGGCTTGGCGCAGCGTATCGTGAACGGCGAAGTGCCGGATAGCCTGAAAGGCAAAAAAGTCTTGTCATTGGACATGGCCGCTTTGTTGGCTGGGGCCAAATACCGTGGGGATTTTGAGGAGCGATTAAAAGCGGTGTTGAAGGAGTTGTCGCAAGACGAAGGCCTGACTATTTTATTTATCGATGAAATCCACACCATGGTCGGCGCCGGTAAAGCCGAGGGCGCGATGGACGCGGGCAACATGCTTAAACCGGCCTTGGCCAGAGGCGAATTGCATTGCGTGGGCGCCACTACCTTGGACGAATACCGGCAATACGTGGAAAAAGACGCGGCTTTGGAGCGGCGTTTTCAAAAGGTCTTGGTCGACGAGCCCAGTGTGGAAGCGACCATTGCCATCTTGCGCGGCTTACAGGAAAAATACGAGTTGCACCACGGTGTGGAAATTACCGATCCGGCCATCGTCGCCGCGGCGGAATTATCGCACCGTTACATTACCGACCGCTTCCTACCCGATAAAGCCATCGATTTAATCGATGAAGCAGCTTCGCGCATTAAGATGGAAATCGATTCCAAACCGGAAATCATGGACAAACTAGAGCGCCGGTTAATTCAGTTGAAAATCGAGCGGGAAGCGGTGCGCCGTGAAAAAGACGAGGGCAGTAAAAAACGCTTTGAGTTGATAGAGCAAGAGATAGACAAATTGGGCAAAGAGTACGCCGATTTGGAAGACATCTGGAAGGCTGAAAAAGCCCAGGTGCAAGGTTCCTCGCACATAAAAGAAGCCATAGAGAAAATCAAATTTGAGATGGAAGAGGCCACGCGCAAAGGCGAATGGCAAAAAGTGTCGGAATTGCAATACGGTAAATTGCCAGCCCTGGAACAGCAGTTGAAGCAAGCGGCCAGCATGGAAGGCAGCCAAGCTGTCACTAAAAACAAGATGTTGCGTACCGAAGTAGGGGCCGATGAAATTGCCGAAGTGGTCAGTCGGGCGACCGGCATCCCAGTGGCCAAAATGCTGCAGGGTGAACGCGGCAAATTGCTCACCATGGAAAGTAAATTGCACGAGCGGGTAGTCGGCCAAGACGAAGCGGTGAGATTGGTGTCGGACGCCATACGCCGTTCGCGTTCAGGCTTGGGTGACCCCACTAGGCCCTATGGTAGCTTTTTGTTCCTAGGCCCCACCGGCGTGGGTAAAACTGAGTTGTGCAAGGCCTTGGCTGGCTTTTTGTTTGACAGCGAAGACCATTTAATTCGTATCGACATGAGTGAGTTCATGGAGAAACATTCGGTTGCTCGCATGATAGGCGCGCCGCCGGGTTACGTTGGTTACGAAGAAGGCGGTACCTTGACCGAGGCGGTGCGACGCAAGCCCTATAGCGTGATCCTGCTCGATGAGGTGGAGAAAGCCCACCCGGATGTGTTTAATGTCTTGTTGCAAGTGCTGGACGACGGCCGCTTAACCGATGGCCAAGGCCGCACGGTGGATTTTAAAAACACCGTGATCATCATGACCAGTAATTTAGGCTCGCAAATGATACAAAGCATGAGCGATCAAGATTACCAAGTGGTGAAATTGGCGGTGATGGGCGAAGTGAAAACGCATTTCAGACCGGAATTCATCAACCGTATCGATGAGGTGGTGGTGTTCCACGCCTTGGATGAGAGCAATATACGCTCTATCACCAAAATACAATTGCAGTACTTGGCAAAACGCTTGGCGGCCATGGACATGCAGTTGGAGATGAGCGAGGCGGCGATTGCGGAAATTGCCAACGCAGGCTTCGATCCAGTTTACGGGGCCAGGCCATTAAAACGTGCCATCCAGTCGGAAATAGAAAACCCCTTGGCGCGGGAGATTTTAAATGGCGACTTTATGGCCAAGGACGTCATTAAAGTGGATGCAAAGGCAGGTAAAATAGTCTTTTCAAAAGCGTAAGGATGGCTATGCAACAAGTCACGGCAAGCATACAGGTCAGCACCCAGGGTAGGCAACTTTACGACATCAGTGCGGAGGTCGCTGCGCACGTTAAGCGCAGTGGCTTTCAAACTGGTTTGTTGACCCTTTACATTCAACACACCTCGGCGAGTTTATTGATCAACGAAAATTACGATCAAGACGTCTTAGTAGACATGGAGGCTTTTTTCAATCGCTTGGTACCAGACGGCGACCCGCTGTTTGTGCACACGGTGGAAGGCCCGGATGACATGCCGGCGCACATTAGGAGTGCGCTCACGCAAACTCATTTGGCCATTCCTGTGTTAAATGGGCAGCTTGCGCTAGGCACATGGCAGGGTGTGTTTTTGTATGAACACCGACACGTGCCGAGTCAACGTAAGGTGCTGTTGCACATTTTTGGTGAGTGATCCGGCTATTGTTACAATTGGATACAGAACTATTACATTCAATTCACAGTCAGCTACTGGCTTTTGGTTAGACTGAGTAGGCCGCGCTATATAGCCCTGTGCAGGCTGATCGTCAGCTTTAGCGTGGTATTTTTTATACGATTAGATTAAAAAAGGAAAGCATTATGTCTTTGTTATTACGCGCTATTTTAGTGGCTGGTTTGGCTGGTTTGGTATTGCAAGGTTGCGGTCAAGAAGAAGCGGCTGCGCCGGCTGAAGCGCCTGCTGCCGCAGCGCCTGCGGCAGAAACAAGCACGGCAACGGGTGGCTATGAGCCATCTGCGGACGAACGTGTACCTGGTATCACGTTGGATGCGGCTGCATTGGAAGCGCAAATGAACGCGGCGAAAGCGCAAGCCGAAGCGGCCAGCAAAGCCAATTAAGTCCTAATTAACAAGGCTCCAGCTCAGCGGATCGAAAGGTCTGCTCTGGCGCCTTAATTCGTAATACAAGCCGTTCGCTTCGTTGCCGCCGCTGTTGCCTACCGATGCGATGGCATCCCCGGCTTTAACGCTGTCGCCTACCTGTCTTAAAACCGCTTGATTGTTGCCGTACAAACTCATGTAGCCATCGCCGTGATCCAAGATAATCAGGTTGCCAAAGCCGCGTAACCAGTCGGCAAACACCACCCGACCGCTGGCGACGGATTTCACTTCCGATCCTTCATTGGCTTTGATAAACAAGCCTTTCCATGAAATGCCGGAATCCGCTCGGCTGCTACCAAATCGATTGCTGACCTCACCGCGCACAGGCAGCCTTAGCTTGCCTCTCAGCGATGAAAAATTGCCGCTGTGGCCCTCAAAGCTAGGCTCGACGTTGTTTGCCAAAGCAGGCGGGGCCTCTTGCGCGGCTTTATTAATTTCGCTGCTATCGGCGGGTGCAGTGCGTTTATTTTTTTGTTTTTTCCCACTAGGTGGCGTGGCTCGGGCTAAGCGTTCCACCAATTGCGAGAGGCGTTTTTCATCGCGGCTGAGTTTTTTAATTTCACCGCGCTGCATGGCGATTTGTTGCGACAGGCTGCGAACAATTTTAGATTTAACTTGTTTTTGCGATTGCAGCACTTGGCGCTCATCGATTTGTTTTTGCTTGAGTTCAGCGACTTTTTCTAGGGTGCTGGTGGTCTCTTCATTCAGCTGATTGAGGTGATTTAAGTTGCCTTGCATTTTATTGATGAGTTCGGCGCGCACTTTGGCAATGTAGGAAAAATAATGCACGTCGCGCGCCATGGCGCTGGGGTGATCGTTCTGCAAGACCATTTGCACGTAACTTTGGCGGCCATGCAAATATTGTTGGTAGAGTTGCTTGCTCAGTTGTTTTTGTTGACTGGTCAAGGCTTGGTTGGTGGCCAGCGATTCCGCCGCTAACTTGGCTAGCATGGCCTTGTGCGCTTGCTGTTTTTGATTGATTTCATAAAGCTTTTTATTGGCCACGCTGATCGCCACTTCGCTGTCTTTCAATGCGTCAGCAGCATCCTTGCGCGCTTCTTGCGATTGGTTTAAAGCCTGTTTCAGTTTGGCTAATTTTTCTTGCACCAAGCTCAAACTTTGTGGCGATGCCTCGCTTTTCTTTTCCGCATGCGCGCCAGTGCTTAGGCTAAATAGCAAAGCCAAGGCCATTAGGCAAGCGACGGGTAGTTTGCAATAAGGCGATGTCATGCGCATGGCTAAGTCTTTATGGCAGAAAATGAACAAGGTTTTTGCCGGTCATTTCGACCGGTTGCGCCAAGCCCATTATGTTGAGCAAGGTGGGCGCCAAATCCGACAGCGCCCCATCTTGGTCTAGACTGGCAGGGCGGCCTAGGTAAATCAGCGGCACCTTGTTGGTGGTGTGTTGGGTATGCGCTTGTTGGTTTGCGCCATCGAACATCATTTCTGCGTTGCCGTGGTCAGCCGTAATGATTACTTCGCCGCCGGTGCTTTGCATGGCGGCCGCGATGCGGCCTACGCAGGTATCCAAGGTTTCGATGGCTGTAATGGCCGCGGCTAGGTTGCCGGTATGACCAACCATGTCGCCGTTGGCGTAGTTGCAAATAATGGCATGGTATTGCCTGGATAAAATCGCTTCTTCTAGCCTGTCAGTTAATTCGTAAGCGCTCATTTCCGGTTGCATGTCGTAGGTGGCCACCGGTGGAGAGGGCACTAAAATACGCTCTTCACCGGGAAAGACGGTTTCTTCCCCGCCGTTAAAAAAGAAGGTGACGTGCGGGTATTTTTCCGTTTCGGCGATGCGCAGTTGCTTTAAACCCAAGCCAGACAAATACTCACCCAAGGTGTTTTTCACGGCAAACGGCTGAAATATAGCCGTCGCTTTGGGTTCTTTGGCGTCGTGCATGGTGAGCGTGAAGTAAGCGGCTAACTGAGCTTGATGGCGACGGTGAAAGCCATCAAACGCTGGGCTTAATAAGGCGTGGGTGAGCTGGCGGGCGCGATCGGAACGAAAGTTCATGTTCACTACTAAATCGCCATCTTCTAAGTGGGTGGGCGCTTCATGTTCAGCGCGTATGGTCGTGCACTTTACAAATTCATCGTTTTCACCACGCGCGTAAGCGGCTTGCAATGCCAGCTCGGCGCTGGGGTAGCAAAATTCGCCCATGCCTTCAGTGATCAGGGCGTAAGCCGCTTCCACCCTAGGCCAGCGCTTGTCTCTGTCCATGCTGTAAAAACGGCCGCTCACCGATAGGATTTTACCTACGCCTAGCGCCTTAATTTTGGCTTCCAGTGCGGCTAAGTAGGGGCTGGCGCTGACTGGCGGCGTGTCTCTGCCATCCAAGAACGCATGCACGTAGACTTTTTGTAAACCCAATTTAGCGGCCATTTCCAGCATGGCGTGGATGTGGGTATCGTGGCTGTGTACGCCGCCATCGGAGAGTAAGCCCATAATATGCAGGGCTTTATTGCTGTTTTTGATGCCCAGTAGAGCGGCTTTTAACTTGGCGTGCTCAAAGAATTTGCCGCTAGCGATGCTGTTGTTGATGCGTTCAAAATCCTGAAACACCACGCGGCCCGCGCCTATGTTGAGATGGCCTACTTCTGAGTTGCCCATTTGTCCGTCGGGCAAGCCCACGTAGTGCTCGGAAGCATTAATCAGGGTGTGCGGGTGGGCTAGCTTGAGCTGGTCCAGATTGGGTGTGTGGGCTAGCGCAATGGCATTGTTGCTTGTTTCTTCGCGGTAACCAAAGCCATCTAAAATAAGCAGGCATACTGGCGTGATGTGGCTGGCACTGGTTTTTAATGGCGTGGACATAAAAGGTTAGCCTTAAAATTTTATTGGTGTAAGTGTAAGTATTGCCACTATTTTAGCGTATTTACACGTAAAATCTGCTTATAAAATTCGCCTGACTGGTTTGCCTAAGTAGGCGATTTAAATGGCTTTTAATTAAGCGCTTGTTTCATAGAACAAATTTGAAAGGACGGTTGTGGAATTCATTAAAAGTAATATTTGGTTAATAGGCTTGGCACTTGGTTCGGGCTTGATGTTGTTGTTGCCCGCCATGAAAAAAAGTGCCGGTGGCGTACCCAATTTAAGCCCGGCCGAATCGGTAACCTTAATCAATCGCTCGCATGCGGTGGTGTTGGACGTGCGCGACGAGGCGGAGTTTGCTGCCGGTCATATTGCTGAGGCCGTCAACATTCCCTTGGTCGATCTGGCCGCGCGCTTGGCTGAGCTAAAAAAATACCAAAATAAACCCTTGCTGGTGAATTGCCAGTTAGGCGGACGTTCGGTTAAAGCCTGCGGTATTTTACGCGGCGCGCAATTTAGCCAATTGCACAATTTGCAAGGCGGCTTAAGTGCTTGGCTAGAAGCCAAATTACCAGTGGTAAAAGGAGCGGCCAGTTTGCCCAGCAAAGCGCCGGCTAAAACTAAGGCTGCGCCTAAGAAAGCGAGTGCTTGAAATGGCTAAAGTCACCATGTACAGCAGCGCTGTTTGCCCGTATTGCAGCAACGCCGAGCGTTTATTGCTCAGCAAGGGCGTGACCGATATTCATAAAATCAGGATCGATTTGCAGCCTGAGTTGCGCAACGAAATGATGCAAAAAACCGGTAGGCGTACCGTGCCGCAAATCTACATAGGCGATATGCATGTCGGTGGTTTCGATGATTTGCGCGCCTTGGATTTAGCTGGCGGCTTGGATTCCTTATTGGCCTAGTCTAATGAGCGGGATGCAGATTGCTCAACTACAAAGCTGCCCGGTTAAATCTCTGATAAAATGGCGCGGTATTTTTTAATTCAACCTTTTAATTAACAAGAAACGAACAACATCATGGCAAAAGACGACAACAAGGCAGCCGCCGAAGAGCAAACCCAACAAGCGGGTTTCAGCATAGAAAAAATTTACCTTAAAGACGCGTCATTGGAAATCCCTAATGCGCCACAAATCTTCACTGACCGCAGTCAACCACAAGTAGGCATCGAGTTGAGTAATTTTGCTCAACAGCTAGAAGAGAATGTCTTTGAAGTGGCGATTAAAGTAACGGTCACGTCCAAAATTGAAGACAAGACGGTGTTTTTAGTGGAAGTCACGCAAGCCGGTATTTTCCAAATCCGCGGTGTGCCGGAAGAGAATCTGGAAATGATAGTCGGCATCACTTGCCCTAACATCTTGTTCCCTTATGCGCGTGAAAGCGTTTCTGATTTGGTCGTGCGCGCTGGTTTCCAACCGGTGTTGTTAAACCCGATCAATTTTGAAGCCTTGTTTGCGCAACAAAAACAGCAGCAAGCTGAAGCGGCAGAAGCGGCTGCAAAACACTAAATTCATGCTCGGCCTTGGCACAAAGTTAGCATGGACCTTGGGTTTGTTGCTGCTGCCTGCCTTGGCTATGGCGCTGGATTTTCGTTCGGTGGCGGTGCCCAAGGCGGTGCTTTATGATGCGCCGTCCACCGCCGCCAAAAAAGTCTATTTACTCAGTCAATATTACCCGGTTGAAGTGGTAGTGAATTTAGGCGATTGGTTAAAAGTTCGTGACGCTCAAGGCGGCTTGAATTGGCTGGAGGCCAAGCAACTGTCTAATAAGCGCTGGCTTTTGGTGACCGCCAATAAAGCGGAAATTCGCGGGTCAGCCGATCCCGGCTCCCGATTATTGGCCACGGTGGAAAAAGACGTGTCGCTTGAGGTGCTGGAGCAAAAACCCACTAACGGCTGGCTTAAAGTGAAGCATAGGGATGGCACGCTAGGCTTTGTGCTGTCTTCCACCACATGGGGTGGCGACTAGCGCCCATTTTTGTTTTGTACAGGAACGTAAGCTAATGGCAAAAATAGCAGTGTTGGGTGCGGGTGCGTGGGGTACGGCTTTGGCCATGCACATTAGCCAGCATCACCAAGTGGCCTTGTGGGCGCGCAATGCTGGCCATGTTTCAGGTATGCGCAAAGCGCGTGCCAATCCGCTGTATTTAGGCGACTTTAAATTCAATGCGCAGTTGCAGGTAGAGGACAATTTGCAACTGGCTTTGCAAGATGCCGACTTAATCCTTTCTGTGGTCCCCACCGCTGGCTTTAGACAAATCCTAAAAGACATAACAGCCTTGGCTAACAAGACCCCTGTGGTCTGGGCCAGTAAAGGCTTGGAGCCGAATACGGCTAAACTGCCTTTTGAGGTGGCTTTAGAGGAATTGGGTGACCCGGCCGTCACTGGCCAGCATTGGGGTGCCTTGTCTGGCCCCAGTTTTGCGGCGGAGTTGGTGCGTGGTTTGCCCACAGCCGTTACCTTGGCGGCCAGCGATGCTGCCTTTGCGCGGCAGGCTGCGCAATTAATTCACGGTGGTAATTTACGCGTATACAGTAGCAGCGATGTGATCGGTGTGTCGGTAGGCGGTGCGATTAAAAATGTCATGGCCATTGCAGCGGGCATATCGGATGGCATGGGTTTTGGTAACAATGCGCGTGCTGCCATGATCACCCGCGGCTTAGCCGAAATGACGCGTTTTGGCGTGGCCTTGGGCGCCAGTCCGGAGACCTTTATGGGCTTGGCTGGGGCAGGCGATTTAATTTTAACCTGTACTGGGCAGTACTCGCGCAATCGTGAAGTGGGCTTGCAATTGGCCAGCGGTAAGACTTTAGCCGATATATTGCAGCACTTGGGTCACGTTGCCGAGGGCGTCAATACCACCACCGAGGTCATGCGCCGGGCCAAAGCGCTGCAAG
Source organism: Methylotenera oryzisoli (assembly GCA_945878695.1). Lineage (GTDB taxonomy): Bacteria > Pseudomonadota > Gammaproteobacteria > Burkholderiales > Methylophilaceae > Methylotenera > Methylotenera oryzisoli_B. Next base: position 74,129 of record CAMDXI010000001.1, read on the forward strand.
TGGACATGCCGATTACCCATGAAGTGGATCAGGTGCTGTCGCACGGTAAAAGTGCTAAGGATGCGGTGATGGCCTTATTGGGCCGCGAGCAAAAAGCCGAAGGGCATTAAACGCCCTCAGTAAAGCCAATTTGGCGCCACGCTTCGTATAGCAATACCGCCGCTGAATTCGATAAGTTTAAACTTCTGCTGTTGGCTAACATGGGTAGGCGTAAGCGCTGATCGGCGCTGAATTCTTCCAGTACGGCGGCAGGTAAGCCGCGTGTCTCCGGACCAAACACAAACACATCCCCTGCTTGAAAAGCCACTTCGCTATGCCGCGCGCTGCCCTTGGTGGTGATGGCAAAGATGCGTCTATTGCTTAAGGCGGCTTTGCAATCCGACCAATTTTCATGCACGACTAAGCTGGCGTACTCGTGGTAGTCCAGGCCGGCGCGTTTAAGTTGTTTGTCTTCCAGTTTGAAGCCTAAGGGTTTAATTAGGTGCAGTTGTGCGCCGGTGTTGGCGCACAGTCGTATGATGTTGCCGGTATTGGGCGGTATTTCTGGTTCAAATAAAACGATGGTAAACATAAAGGCTAGGGTCTGGCTAAGGTTCTGGCGACAATCCAGCATTCTACATGGCTGGCGCCGGCTTGTTTTAATGTTTTTGCCAGCTCATTTAAGCTCGCGCCTGTGGTCATGACGTCGTCTAGGATGGCAATGCGTTGCCCTGTTATGCGCGACGCGGACTGCAATTTAAACACCCCTTTGATGTTTTTTAAGCGTGCTTGCCAGCTTAGGCTGACTTGCGCAGGCCTATGATTCTGCCTTTGTACGCTATCGAAATCCAGCTTCTGTGCTTGCTCGGCACAGAGCACGCGGGCAATTTCCAATGCTTGATTGAAGCCCCTTTCTTTTAAGCGTTGTGGGTGCATGGGCATGGCAATGACGGTGTCCACTGTGTGCAATGGCACACGGTTTTTTAGCAATAAGGCGAAACTGCCGGCCAAATGCAGTTTGCTGCCGTATTTGTAATCTTGCAATAAGGAGCTGATTGGAAATTGGTAGCTAAATACGCCGTAGCAAGCGTCAAAATAGGGTGGGTCGCTTAGGCAATGGCCGCACACTTTGCCTGTGCAAGGCAGGGCGCATTGCGAGCAAATCGCATCCGGCAACCAGGGTAAGTCGTCTAAGCAAGGCTGGCAAAGGCCTAAAGCGCTGCTGTTGGCCGCTAAGCAAAGCAAGCAAGGCGACCGTAATAAGCCGTCAAAAAACAAATGATTAAATTTTAATCTCTTGTTCATAGTTTGCCTCACTTTTGCTTGACAATGTATAATTCGCAGAAATCAAGCCGCTAAAATGGCTTGCTGTATCAGCTACTTAATGCCGCTACTGTTAACTGACCTTAACTTAAGGATGTGCCATGCTAGAAACCAGCAGCCCCGTTGTCATCAATACCGATGGCTTAAAAACCAAACCGTCTGCCAGTTGTGATTCGACCATCGAGCGTTGGCGTGTTGCAGACATTGTCGCACTATTCGAATTGCCCTTCAGTGATTTAATGTACCAAGCGCAAACAGTGCACAGGGCCAATTTCGACGCGAATGCGGTGCAAGTCAGCACCTTGTTGTCGATTAAAACCGGCGGCTGTTCTGAGGATTGCGGTTATTGCCCGCAGGCCGCGCGTTATCACACCGAAGTGGAAGACGAGCCCTTGATGCAATTGCAGGATGTGGTGGCTGCTGCGCAAGAGGCCAAAGCCAACGGTGCCAGCCGCTTCTGCATGGGCGCAGCCTGGCGTGGCCCTAAGCAGCGTGATTTGGAACCGGTCTTAAAAATGATCGCGGAGGTGAAAGCCATGGGCTTGGAGACCTGCGCTACCTTAGGCATGCTTAAAGATGGCCAAGCCGAGCAATTGAAAGACGCCGGTTTGGATTATTACAACCACAATTTGGATACCGCACCGGAATACTATGGCGACGTCATTAGCACGCGCACTTACCAAGATCGCTTGGACACATTGGATAGGGTGCGCAGTGTCGATATAAACGTCTGCAGTGGCGGCATCATAGGCATGGGCGAATCACGCAATCAACGCGCAGGCTTGCTGGCGCAATTGGCTAACATGGCCAGGCCACCGGAAAGCGTGCCGATTAATCTATTGACTCAAGTTGAAGGCACGCCTTTGCATGGCACCGAGAGCTTGGATCATTTGGAATTTGTTCGCACCATCGCTGCCGCCCGTATCACCATGCCAAGCAGTTACGTGCGTCTATCGGCCGGTCGCCAAAGCATGCCGGAAGGCATACAAGCCTTGTGCTTTTTGGCCGGTGCTAACAGCATTTTCTATGGCGAAAAGCTGCTAACCACGCCCAATCCAGAGGCGTCCGTAGACAAGCAGTTATTCGCTAAGCTTGGCATCAACCAAATTTAGCATGCTGGCCGCCCTGCAACTTGCTCTGGACAAGCGGCTAGCCGATGGCTTGCTGCGGCAGCGGCGTTTGCTCGATTCGCCGCAAGCCGAGCATATCGTCACCAATGACCAAAGCTATTTGTCTTTTTGCAGCAACGATTACTTGGGTCTGGCCAATCGCCCTGAATTAATCAGCGCCATGCAGCAAGCCGCTGGTGAATCCGGCGTGGGCAGTGGGGCCTCCAATTTGATTACCGGCCACCACCGTTACCACGATGATCTAGAGCGTCAATTAGCGGCTTTTGTGGAGCGCCCAGCGGCCTTGTTATTTTCCACCGGCTACATGGCCAACATAGGCGTGCTCGGTGCTTTAGTCGGACGTGGCGATGCCATTTTTGCCGACAAGCTTAACCATGCATGTTTGAACGACGGCGGCTATTATTCCTTAGCCAGCTTTCATCGCTTTGCGCACAATGATGTGCAGGCTCTGGAAGCCTTACTTAAAACCAGCACGGCCAAGCATAAATTGATAGCGGTGGATGCGGTGTTTAGCATGGATGGCGACATCGCCCCATTGGCCGAGTATTTGCAATTGTGTGAGCGCTACGACGCCTATTTGTACGTCGACGATGCACACGGTTTTGGCGTGTTGGGTGAACACGGCCAAGGCACGCTGCATCATTTAGGTTTGCGCTCGCCGCGCATCATCATGATGGCCACCTTAGGCAAGGCCGCCGGTGTGGCTGGCGCCTTCGTGGCGGCCGAGTCTGTGGTAATCAACTATTTGATACAAACAGCCAAGAGCTATGTCTATTCCACCCCGGCACCACCGGCCTTGTCGGCCACCTTGAGCGCCTCATTAAGATTGATCGCTCAAGGTGACGCATTGCGTGCGCATTTGTATGGTTTAATTGCGTATTTTAAAGTCCACCTGTCTTGTCAGAAATGGCGTTTAATGCCATCCGACACCTCGGTACAACCTTTGTTGGTGGGCAGCAATCAAGCGGCCTTGGCATTGAGTGCGTATTTGCAGGCGGCCGGTATATTGGTGCCCGCCATACGCCCGCCTACCGTGCCTGCTGGCACAGCCAGATTGCGTATTTCCATCTCAGCGGCGCATAGCTTAGAGGACATTCAAAAATTGTTGCAAGCGATACATCAAGCAGAAAGTGAGTTGCCATCATGAGCCCCAATACCATGCACGTCGAAACGCTAGGCTTAGGCCCCAATCTTGTGTTGATACACGGATGGGGCATGAATGGCTCGGTCTGGCAGCCGCTGGTGAAACCCTTAAGCAAGCATTTCACCCTGCACTTATTGGATTTACCTGGCATGGGTTACAGCAAACCAATAGAGCCTTTGCATTTGCATGCCTTGGCGGAAAAAGTAGCCGAAATCATGCCGGCCAATGCCGATGTGCTGGGCTGGTCATTGGGCGGTCAGGTAGCGATGCGTATCGCCCTCGATTACCCGGATTTGGTACGACGATTGGTCTTAGTCGGATCCACGCCGTGCTTCGTCAACCGAAGTTTTGATCAGAAAAACGTTGAGTATAAAAAAACCTGGGATGCCGGCATCGAACCCGAAGTGTTCGGCAACTTTGCCGATAACGTCAATGAAGACTACCAAAGAACCATGATGCAGTTTTTAAGCTTGCAGTGCATGGGCGCTAGGGATGCCAGGTCCACGGTTAAATTGCTGCGCAATAAATTTAACGAGCGACCCAGTCCCAGTTCGCAAACCTTGTATCGCATGTTGGACATTTTATTGGATACCGATTTGCGGGCGGAAGTACCGTCTTTGAGAAAGCCGACCCTGTTGGTGCACGGCGATCGAGACAGCTTGGCCCCCGTGCAAGCGGCGCATTGGATGATGCAAAATCTGCCGGTGGGATTTTTACGGGTCATGGCAGGGGCATCGCATGCCCCGTTCTTGTCGCATCAAGAGGCTTTTATCCAAGCCCTGTTGGAATTCCTCGAGCCGGCTAGCCCAAACTAATGGACGCAAAAGTCGATCACTATCACATCGATAAGGCCCGTGTTCGTGCTTCATTTGGCCGTGCAGCCAGCAGTTACGATGCCGCGGCGATATTGCAAAAACAAGTGCGCGAAGAAATGCTCAGTCGTCTGGACTGGGTGACATTAAGCCCCCAAACGATTTTAGATGCAGGCTGCGGCACCGGCGCGGCTAGCCATGCGCTGCGCAAACGCTACGCCGCGGCGCAAGTGCTGTCCATGGACTTTGCCCTAGCCATGTTGCAAAAGACCCGCGAGCGTGGATTTTTTGCAAGGCTGCTGATGCAATTTCAGGGCCTAATCGGCAGGCCTCGCCACCATGTGCTGTGCGCAGACTTAGAGCAGTTGCCGCTGGCCAACAACAGCATCGATTTGCTTTGGTCAAATTTAGCCATGCAATGGTGCAACGATTTGGACGCCACGTTCAGTGAATGCCATCGCGTGCTGCGCCCCCAAGGCTTACTGATGTTCAGCACCTTTGGCCCGGACACCTTAAAAGAATTGCGTGCGGCCAGTCATGCTTACCCTGGGGTCACCAGTGTCAGCCGCTTTATCGACATGCACGATATAGGCGACGCCCTAATTCGAGCCGGTTTCTCGGCGCCGGTGCTGGATGTAGAGCGCTACACCTTAACCTACGATGACATCAAAAGTCTGATGCGCGATTTAAAAAACATAGGTGCGCACAATGCCACCGATGGCCGTGCACGCGGCCTGCTGGGTAGGGGCTTTTTAGCTAAACTCGCTGCCGGCTACGAGGCCTACCGGGTGGCCGGTAAATTGCCCGCCACATACGAGGTGGTGTATGGCCATGCCTGGCGCGCCGAAGACAAGCCTGCGCTGGCCGATGGCGTCTCACCTATTGCCTTCCGAACTAGGACTAAATAAGCCTCATGCACGCGGCGTATTTTGTTGTGGGTACCGATACCGATGTGGGTAAAACTTACGTTAGCTGCGCCTTGCTGCGGCATTTTGTGGCGCAGGGCTACCAATCGGTAGGCATGAAGCCGTTGGCATCGGGCTGCCAGATGGACGCGCAGTTAGGCTTGGTGAATGCCGATGCGCAAGCCTTGCTGGCAGCGGGTAATCGCCAAGTTGACATGGATGCGCTCAATCCCTACCGTTTTTTACCGGCAATTGCCCCGCACATCGCTGCCCAGCAAGCGGATATAGCAATAGACTTGGACCTTATTTTAAGGGCCTACACATCTTTAGCGAATGAGGCAGAAGTGGTGGTGGTTGAAGGGGCGGGGGGCTTTTTAACGCCCATCAATGCGCAGCAAAGTTTGGCCGATCTAGCTCAGCAATTGGCCATCCCGATTATATTGGTGGTGGGCATGCGCTTAGGCTGCATCAACCACGCCTTGTTGACGGTGGAAGCCATACAAGCACGCGGTTTGCGCTTGGCCGGTTGGGTGGCCAATAGCCTAGCGCCCAACATGGCGTATTTTGCAGAAACCCTCAGTACTTTGCAGCAAGCCATAGATGCGCCTTGCCTAAGTGTCGTACCGTGGCAGGGTGAGGCGCACTTCAAGCTGACCTGCTAAGCCGGCTTCAAGGCTGAATTTCGGCCGCTTCCAAGACCAATTGATAACTTTGTGCCTCTTGCAAACTGGCCACTTTTTGCCCAAGCGCCATTTGGCTTTTAGCGCCAGCCGCTAAGCCAGTTCGCAGGGTTAAGGGTGCGCTACGGCTGATGACGCGTCCAGTTTTCAGATCGTATTTGATGACTTTAAATTGGACTTTCTGAATGCTTAAGGCACTGTTGTTTTGCAAGACGGCATATAAATTCCCTGCGCGATCGACTTCTATCCTAGCTTGTAGGTACTTTGCCGGGTTACGCGGCAAATCCAATTTAGCCAAGCGGGCGCCCGCTTGCTGGCCTATCTCAGACTTAGAGTCGGCTGCGATTTGGTAATGTTGCATGGCCAAGGCGGTGTCGCCCCGGCCTTCGGCCAGCTGACCCAACAAATTGTAAGCTGGCGCGGTTGGCAGCAGTTCATTAGCGCGTTTCAAATAGGCTTCGGCTTCGGCTTTTCTGCCCAAGCTAAATAACACGATGCCACTTTGTACCTGCGGTTTAAAGTTATCGGGCTGCATGTTGATGGCCTTGGCGTACAAGGCTAAGGCGGCTTCCGGTTTTTTTTGCATTAATGCCATGTCGGCCAGAAATTCTTGAAATTTGGCTTCGCGTGGTTCGCCGGCTATGGCTTGATTAATCAGCTGTTTGGCTTTTTCCAGATCCTTGCTGGCCAGCGCTTTAACCGCCTCGTCATAAGCTTTGTAGGCCGCTTGGGTGGATTTGAGTTTGCTGACTTTTTGCGCGTAAACGTCCTTGCCCATGTCGCCACCGGCACCCAATTGCATCAAGGTGCTCTTGTTAGCGGACACGCGTTGTGCGGAGGGCGGATGGCTGGCAAATAAACCGTCTATAAAATTGCTCTTATGCTCGGCGCTTAAGCGGACAAAGGTTTCTTGTAAGGTAACGGCGGCAGCCGGGTCGTAACCGGCTTTTTTCATGTAGCGCATGCCGTATAAATCCGATTCGCTTTCCGCATCGCGGCCGTATTTGGTGCTAACCAATTGCGCGCCTACTTGCGCACCACCGACGATTAAATTGGCGTAGTCGCTATTTTGCGCGCCTATGCCTACCGCTATCATGGCGCCTTGCAAGAGTATGCCGCGTTCCATGTCTTTAGCCCCATGCCTAGCGGCGGCATGCACCATCTCATGGCCCATAACGGCAGCCAATTCGGCCTCACTGTTTAATTCGTAGAGCAGGCCGCGGTTGAATGCAATTTTACCGCCAGGCATGGCCCATGCGTTGGGGGTGGAGTCGTTGATGATGCTAAATTCATAAGGCAATTTGCGGTCGGATACGGCAGCCAATTTATTGCCCACGCTTTGCACGTAGGCGGTTAATTCTGGATCCAAGGTGTAATCGCCGCCTTGTGCTTGCCTCGTGGGGCCGTAATTTTTTTTGCCTATGGCGATTTCTTGCGATTCCGAGACGAGTTGCAATTCCCTTTTTTTGGTCACCGGATTGGTGCCGCAGCCTGGCGACATCAAGCCCAGCGCAATGACTAGGCTGAGCAATGCTTGTTTAGTGGCAGGCTTGAGCAGATGGCGTTTTAACATGGAGCATTCCTTGTTGGGCTAGCTAGGCTTGGTAGAGGCCATGCTGTGCAATGTAATCGAGCACGCAGTCTGGCGTTAAATAGCGTGCCGACTGACGGGTTTTTAATTGTTCACGGATAGCGCTAGAGGAAATCGTCAGGGGCGTAATGGCTTGCATGGTAATCAAGCCAGCCGTCGCACTTTGCAAATCCATGGCGTTTTCCGTGTAGTGGTCTTGTAAAAAAGTCACCAGCTCTGGATCTAAGCCGGTCGATACTTCACTGTCTGGCCTGGCTACTAGCGCTATGTGGCATAGCCGTATGATCTCTTGCCACTGATGCCAACGGTTAAATTGTTTAAAGGCGTCGCTGCCTATGAATAAGACCAAACTGTCTTGCTCGCTTAGTTCGCTGCGCAAACTGCGCAAGGTGTCTAGCGTGTAGGATGGGCCAGTTCGCTTCAGTTCGCGATCATCTAATTGAAAATCGGGGTTGTTGGCGATGGCGAGTTGCACCATGGCGCAGCGGTCTATGGCTGAAGTGCTGGGTTGGCTTTTGAGTGGCGGCACGGCGGCCGGTATGAATTTGACGGTGTCCAATGCCAGGGCTTGCGCCAGCTCTTGCGCCATGCCTAAGTGGCCAAAATGGATGGGATCAAACGTCCCGCCTAGCAAGCCTATGCGGGCCATTTATGCTCGAACTTGACCGTCGCCCAACACGATGTACTTGAGTGAGGTCAAGCCTTCCAAGCCGACTGGGCCGCGTGCATGCAATTTGTCGGTGGAGATGCCTATCTCCGCGCCTAAACCGTATTCAAAGCCATCGGCAAAACGGGTCGACGCATTGACCATGACGCTGCTGGAATCCACTTCGCGTAAGAAGCGTCGGGCTTTGCTGTAATTTTCCGTGACGATGGCTTCGGTGTGCTGCGACGAGTGCTGGTTAATGTGCACTATGGCCTCGTCTAAGCCGCTGACCACTTTGCAGGAAATAATCGCCGCCAAATACTCGGTGTAATAATCCTCTTCGCTGGCGGTTTTGGCTTGTTTGACCAAGGCGCAGGTTTCTTTGCAACCGCGAATTTCGATGCCGTGTTGGCTAAGCATGTCGGCTAGTTTAGGCAGCATGCTGGCCGCCACTGCTCTGGCAATCAACAAGGATTCTGCCGTATTGCACGTACCCAAACGCTGGGTTTTGCTGTTTTCCAGTATGCGCATGGCTTTGTCAAAATCGGCTTCGTCGTCGATGTAGACATGGCAATTGCCGTCCAAGTGCTTAATGACTGGGATTCTTGCTTCATTGCTAATGCGTTCTATTAAGCCCTTGCCGCCTCTAGGCACGATGACGTCCACGTAGTCTTTCATGGTGATCAATTCGCCCACGGCAGCCCGGTCGCTGGTTTCTATGACTTGCACGGCGCTACTGGGTAAACCGGCCGCGGCCAAGCCTTCTTTCACCAATTTGGCTAAGGCTTGATTGCAATGCATGGCTTCGCTGCCGCCACGTAAAATGGCGGCATTGCCGGATTTGATGCAGAGGCCGGCGGCGTCTATGGTGACGTTAGGCCGTGCTTCGTAAATGATGCCTATCACCCCAAGTGGCACGCGCATTTTGCCTATCTGTATGCCGCTAGGACGGTATTTAAAATCGCTCATTTCCCCTATTGGGTCATCAAGCTTGGCGATTTGCCTTAAGCCTTCGGCCATACCCTGTATGGATTTTTCCGAGATGCTGAGGCGGTCTAGCATGGCTTCATCCAAGCCGTTGGCGCGAGCGGCAGTCAAGTCCAATTGGTTGGCGGCTAGCAGAGCGGTTTTTTCACGCAACAAGGCGCTGGCAATGTGCTGCAGGGCGGCGTTTTTTTTGTTGCTGTCTGCGCTGGCCATCAACCTCGATGCCGCACGGGCGGCCAGGCCAATTTCTTGCATGTATTTTTTTATGTCCATGATGGTTGTCTGCTCATGAGGTTCGGTTGTGTTCGATTATACTTTTTTATAGCAGGCCTGCGTAGGCCTTAGCGTGCCCGCACCCCAGCCAAGCCAAAACACAGCCGGGAAATTTCTAACCAGGCGTCGCCCGGCATGACGCCTTTGGCGGTTTTATCGATGTCGGCTAATTTTTGTAGGGCCGCTTCCAATTGACGCAAGCTCAATCGGCTTAATGCGCGTTTGACTAGCGCTTGGCGCTCGCCATAGATACGCGCACTGGTCATGGCTTGCATGACGTTTTCGCCGCGTAATTCGGCTTGTTTGATGCCTAATAAGGGACGCAATACCCACATCAAGGGGTTCATCACGGCGACGGCATTTTCACCTTCATCTTGCAGGCCTTGCAAAATTCGTACGGTGCGCGCGCTGTCGCCAGCCAGGACTGCTTCACCTAATTGAAATGCATCGTAACGGGAAACGTTAAGCACCGCTTGCCTCACGGCGTCATCGCTGAGCTCGCCCGCTGGGTGCAATAATCCTAATTTTTGCACCTCTTGGTTGGCGGCCAGTAAATTGCCCTCCACTTGGTGGGCTAGAAATTCCAAGGTGGCTGGGCTGGCTTGCTGACCTTGTTGTGCCAGTCGCGCACCTATCCATTTAGGCAACTGGCTGGCCGGCACTTCTTCTAGGTTTATCACTACGGCTTGTTTTTCTAGGGCGCTAAACCAGGCGCTGTTTTTGGCCTCACGCTCTAATTTGGGCAAGATGATCAGTGCAGTGGTGTCGCTTAGAGCTTGGCTGGCTAGTGCTTGCAAGGCCTTGCCACCTTCCACCCCAGGTTTGCCGCTGGGCACATTGATTTCCAATAAACGGCGACTGGCAAACAAGGAAATGGACGCGCCGTAAGAGGCAATTTGTTGCCAATTAAAGGCACGCTCCACCAATAAACTGTTGCGTTCATCAAAGCCCTGTAATCGCGCCGCTTGCCTAATGGCATCCAAGCATTCTCGGTGCGCCAAAGGCTCGTCGCCCACCAGCACGTAAAGGGCTTGCAGGCCTTGCTTAAGATGAGCGGCTAATTGCGCTGGGGCGAGCTGCATGCTTAAGGTTGCAGCCGTTTAATGGCGGACAGTCGGCGCATGATTTCGCGCACCACCTCGCTGTGCATGTCGGCATTGAGTTTGTTTTCCTCATCGAGTTTGGCCAGCAAGGCTTTGTCGTCGTAGGAAAAATTACGCCGCGATTGCACGGTTTGCGCTTCGCTCCATAGCGGGCTGTTCGGTAGCCTGGTTCTAAAGCTGACCTTATAGACCAGCTCGTACTCCCTAACGGTACCGCCGCCGCTCAAGGATAGAATGCGCTTTTCATTGCTCTCATTAATCATTTCAAACAACAGCGCGGCGTCGTCTGAATGTTCGATTACTTTAATGCCGTTGCTTTTGAGTGTTTGCCGCAGTTCTCGGCTCATGCTCAAGCTGTTGCCTTGGATGGAAATGGTTTTGAATGTCACCTCGCTCATGCCGCGTGGGTGAAAGCCACAGCCAGTCATTAACAGGCTGATTACGACTAGGCTGGCTAAGCTTATGTTTTTTAGCTTGGTGTAGAGCAATCCGCGCATTCCTTGTTAAGACGCCATCACGGTTAAGACACCACCACGTTAATCAGCTTATTTGGCACCACGATGATTTTTCGGACTTGCAATGGCGCTTCCATGAATTTTTGCACAAAGGGCTGAGCCAAGGCTAATTGTTCCAATTGCGCTTTGCTTTCGGTTTTAGCCACGGTGAGGCTGCCGCGCAATTTGCCGTTCACTTGAATGACGTATTCCACGCTGTCTTGTTCCATGGCAGTGGGGTCAGCCAGTGGCCAAGAAGCGTCCAATATGTGGCTGCCTGGGCAAAGTTCGGCCCAAAGCGCTTGGCAGACATGCGGCACGATGGGCGAGAGCAAGAGCGCCACGTTTTGCAAGACTTCTTGTCGCACCTGGCGACTTTGGGTTTGCGTGCATTCCATTTTCGCTAAGGCATTCATCAGTTCCATCACCGAGGAAATGGCGGTATTGAAACTGTGGCGTCGACCGTAATCGTCGGCTACTTTGTCTATGGTCTGGTGTAATTGCAAACGCAGGGTTTTTAGTTCGGCGCTCAATTCCCCGCTGCTGTATGCGGCTATCGGGCCCAATGCTAGGTGGTCGTAGACTGCTTTCCATAGACGGCGTAAGAAGCGGTGCGCCCCTTCAACGCCACTGTCGGCCCACTCCAAGCTTTGTTCTGGGGGGGCGGCGAACATCATAAACAATCTGGCCGTGTCGGCGCCGTAAGCATCAATTAAGGCTTGCGGGTCCACGGTATTGCCTTTGGATTTACTCATTTTTGAGCCGTCTTTTAAGACCATGCCCTGCGTCAGTAAATTGGTAAACGGCTCGTCGTTGCTAATTAAACCGACGTCGCGCATCAGTTTGTTAAAGAAGCGTGCATACAGCAAATGCAAGATGGCGTGCTCTATGCCCCCTACGTATTGATCGACTGGTAACCAATAATTGGCGCGCTGGTCAACCATGGCCGAATGGCTATCGAAACTGGCGTAGCGTGCAAAATACCAGGACGATTCAAAAAAGGTATCCAAGGTGTCGGTTTCACGCTGCGCTTTGGCGCCGCATTGTGGGCAGCTAGTTTCATAGAAGCCGGGGTCTTTTTTGATGGGGGAGCCGACGCCGTCCATGACCACGTCTTCAGGCAAGACCACCGGCAATTGCTCGGCTGGCACCGGCACTTCGCCGCAACTGGCGCAATGCACGATGGGGATAGGGCAGCCCCAGTAGCGTTGGCGCGACACGCCCCAATCGCGTAGACGAAATTGGCTGCGTTTTTGCCCTAGGTTTTTTGCGCTAAGCGCGGTGGCGATGGCATCACTGGCTTGCGCAAAATTTAAACCATCAAATTCACCGGAGTTAAACAAGAGGCCGTGTTCAGTCATGGGCAGACTGTCGGCATCGCTTTGTTTAATTACCGCTTTAATCGGCAATTGGTATTTGGTGGCGAATTCAAAATCACGCTCATCGTGGGCAGGCACAGCCATGACCGCGCCTTCGCCGTAGCTAGCTAAGACGTAGTTGGCTACCCAGACTGGCAAACGTTCGCCATTGAGTGGGTGGCTGACAAACAAGCCGGTGGCCATGCCTTTTTTCTCGGCGGTGGCGAGGTCGGCTTCGGCGACGCTGCCGCGTTTGCATTCGGCAATAAAAGCAGCCAAGTCTGGGTTAGTTAGTGCGGCTTGCGTGGCCAAGGCATGTTCGGCGGCCACCGCTACATAGCTTGCACCCATCAAGGTGTCCGGACGCGTGGTGTAAACTTTTAGCTGGCCCTCTTGACCCAGTAGCGGAAAAGCCACCTCGCAACCGTAACTTTTGCCTATCCAATTGCGCTGCATGGTTTTGACTTGCTCAGGCCAACCGTCAAGTTGGTCTAAATCACTCAGCAGTTCTTCTGCGTAGGCGGTGATTTTCATGAAGTATTGCGGGATGTCGCGCTTCTCCACCAAGGCGCCGCTGCGCCAACCGCGACCGTCTATAACTTGCTCATTGGCTAGCACGGTGCCGTCTACTGGGTCCCAATTGACCGTAGCGGTTTTTTTGTAGATCAAGCCTTTTTTGTATAGCTCAGTAAATAACCACTGTTCCCAGCGGTAGTATTCCGGCGTGCACGTTGCAATTTCCCTATTCCAATCGACGCCCAAACCCAATTGTTTGAGCTGTGTTTTCATGTGCTCTATGTTTTCATAGGTCCATTTGGCCGGCGCGGTGTTGTGCTTAATGGCGGCATTTTCCGCCGGCAAACCGAACGCATCCCAACCCATAGGCTGCATAACGTTGTAGCCTTTCATTTTATGGAAACGACTCAAGACATCGCCTATGGTGTAATTGCGCACGTGGCCCATGTGCAAGCGCCCAGAGGGGTAGGGGAACATGGACAAACAATAGTATTTTGGTTTGTCGCTGGTCTCGCTGGCGGCAAAGCTTAGATTGCTTGCCCATTCGTTTTGGGCGGCGCGTTCGATTTCTTGGAAGGGGTACTGCTGCTGCATAATTTAAGGCTTCATGGAATGGAATGGAATGGCTAGATTATACCTTTGGCCGTCCAATAATGCGATTTTTAGCTGGAATAATCGCGCGGCGATGCGCGCTTTAAGACGGCCTGACTATCAGCGCTTGAGGCTTAATTGGTAGACGCTGTAGCCGATCAAAACGCCTAGGGTATCGGCCAAACTGTCGTAAACGTCACCGTAGCGGCCAAGCTGCAGCAGGCTTTGCAATATCTCTATGACTGCCCCATGCAGGATTAAGCCCAGTAAGACGGCAGTTAGACGGCGTGGGAAAGCAAAGCAGCCGATCAGGGCCAATAAAGCAAAGGCCAAGCCGTGTTGGGCTTTGTCCCAAAACAGCAAGGCTTGCGGCAAGGATGATCCGGGCATTAAACCCAAGAGCGTTACCAAGACCAGGCCAGCCCAAAAACTTAAGCTTAAGGCAGGCCTGAGCAAGGATGCTGGTTTTGGCAAAGCTTAGCTTTGGCTAAAGCTTATTTAAGCGCAGCGAATATGCTATCGCGTATGGCGTTCATGTCGCCCAAGCCGTTAACGAATACATGCTTAGGTGCACCGGCTACGCCGCTATTGGCCCAGTCCGCGTAGTATTTCACCAATGGCTTGGTTTGGCTGTGGTAGACATCAAGTCTGGTCATGACGGTTTCCGCGGCGTCGTCTGGGCGCTGCACCAAGTCTTCACCGGTGATATCGTCTTTGCCAGCCACTTTGGGTGGGTTGAATTTGATGTGGTAAGTGCGACCGCTGGCTGGGTGGGAACGGCGACCGCTCATGCGCTCAACGATGGCGGCGTCGGGCACGTCAATTTCCACTACGTAGTCTATGCCTACGCCGGCCTGTTTCATGGCCTCGGCCTGAGGTATGGTGCGCGGAAAACCGTCAAATAAAAAGCCGTTGGCGCAATCGGCTTCTTTAATGCGTTCACTGACTAAACCTATGATCACTGCATCCGGCACCAAACCGCCACTGTCCATGAAACTTTTTGCTTCCAAACCCAAGGGGCTGCCGGCCTTAACCGCGGCACGCAACATGTCGCCGGTTGAGATTTGTGGAATGTTAAATTTTTCACGTAAGTAGGTAGCTTGAGTGCCTTTGCCTGCACCGGGCGCGCCTAGAAGTATGATACGCATAAGGTCGTCCTAAAAAAGTTGGTTGGAAATGGATGCTGCAAGACTCGCATTATATCAGCTCAGGTAATTGGCTATGGCGACAAAATCGGCCACGCTTAAATTTTCTGCTCGCTGTTGCGAGTCTATGTTTAGGGCGCTAAAGCCTTCGTCTGCTAGTAAGCCTTTGAGGGTGTTGCGCAAGGTCTTGCGGCGTTGGGAGAAAGCCGCCAACACGACTTTTGCAAACAGCGCTTCATCTTTGGCAATAAAGGGCAGGGTGGCGTGCGGCACGCAGCGTACAAAAGCCGATTCCACTTTGGGTGCGGGCTCAAATGCGCCGGGTGGCACGGTGATCAAATAGTCCATGTGCAAGTGGTATTGCAGCATCACGCTTAACCTGCCATAGGCCGACGTTGAAGGTTGGGCCACCATGCGTTCCACCACCTCTTTTTGCAGCATAAAGTGCATGTCAGTGATGTGCGATACATTGGCCAGCAAGTGAAATAAGATGGGGGTGGAAATGTTGTAGGGTAGGTTGCCGGTAACGCGTAAGCCTTGGCCTAAGCTGCTGAAGTCGAATTTAAGGGCGTCGGCATTGTGTATGCGGATGTTGCTTTGCGCATATGCCGGCTTGGCATACTCCGCCTGCATCCAAGCGATGATGTCGCGGTCCACTTCCACCACATGCAGTTGTTTTAATTTTTGCAGCAAGGGTTTGGTCAAGGCCCCTAGCCCTGGGCCTATTTCCACCATGAGGTCGGCGGTTTGCGGTGCAATCGCCTCGACTAAGCTGTTGATGACGCCTTGGTCGGTGAGAAAATTTTGGCCAAAGCGTTTTTTTGCGACGTGTTTCATGGTTTATTGCTCTAAGGCGGCACGTTGACGACCGAGTTCTATGGCTAAATCGATGGCGGCCAACAAGCTGCCTATTTCGATGTGGCCGGTACCGGCTAGCGTTAAAGCGGTACCGTGGTCGACTGAGGTGCGTATTATGGGTAAGCCCAGTGTGACGTTGACCCCAGTGCCGAAGCTGGCATGCTTGAGCACAGGCAGCCCTTGGTCGTGGTACATGGCTAACACGGCATCCGCTTGTTGCAAATGGCTAGGCGAAAATAAGGTGTCGGCCGGCAAGGCACCGATTAATTGCATGCCTACACTACGCAGTTTTGTTAATACCGGGTTGATGATTTCAATTTCTTCGCGACCCAAGTAACCGTCTTCACCGGCGTGCGGATTCAAGCCCGCTACTAAGATGCGCGGTTGGGCAATAGCAAACTTAGTGATTAAATCCTCATGCAAGATGCGCAAGCAAGTCTCTAAGCTGGTCTGGGTAATGGCGGCTGGCACATCCTTGAGCGCTAAATGCGTGGTCGCCAGTGCCACACGCATGCCACCGCCGACCAGCATCATGACCACTTGCGGGGTGCGACTTAATTCGGCTAGGAATTCCGTGTGCCCGCTAAAGGTAATCCCGGCAGCGTTGATGATGCCTTTATGCACGGGTGCGGTGACCAGCGCATCAAACTCATGGTTTAGGCAAGCTAGCGTGGCGCTGCGCAAGCAATCCAGAACGTATGGGCTGTTGTTTGCATTGAGTACACCGGGCTGTGCGGTTTCTGCCAGCGCCTGATCCCAAACCGTCAGGCTGCCATTACCGAGATGGCGTTTGGGTTGCTGTGCGGCATACGTTTGGGTGTGCAAAGGCAAGTGCAGCATGGCGGCACGCGCTTCCAGCATGGCTGCATTGGCGATGACCACCAGCTCGGCATCCAGTTTTTGCTGCGCCAACATCACGCACAAATCCGGACCAATGCCAGCCGGTTCACCGGCGCTGAGAAGGATTTTTGGTAAGCAGGCGGTCATGCGAGGACTGGATTTGGCGGAGCGAAAAGCTGGGCCGTATGGCGCTTAAAATTTATCTTCAAGCCGTATTTCCACGTAAGCGCGGTCACGCAATTCGCGTATCCAATCTTGGTAGGCTTCGTCGGCTTTTTTCGCACGAATCTCTTGGCGAGCTTTCAGTCTGGCGGCTTCTTTGCTCATGTCTTGGCTGCGACGTTCCATGACTTGAATCAGATGCCAACCAAATTGCGTGCGCACCGGCATGCTGATTTGCAAGTCTTTTAGTTCGTTCATGGCTTTTTCAAACTGAGGCACGGTGTCGCCTGGGTTCACCCAATTTAAATCGCCACCACTGGACGCGGTGCTATCCTCGGAGTATTGCCTGGCCAAGGCTTCAAATTTTTCGCCGTTATCCAAGCGTTCTTTGATGCCGTCAATTTTGAGTTTGCCGTCTTTTTCAGACATGATTTCCGACAGCTTGATTAAGATATGCCTGGCATGGGTTTGTTGTATGACCAAGGGCGAGTTGCCGCCGCGTTTGTTGTTCAATTTCAATACATGGAAACCGTTAGGGCTGCGCAGTGGTGCGGATACTTCGCCTACTTGCATGGCTTTTAGGGCATCAAGAAACAAGGCCGGCATTTGTGCGGCACTTTTCCAGCCAAGGCTGCCGCCTTCTAAAGCGTTGGGCGCATCGGAATAGCTAGCGGATACTTTGGCAAAACTCACCCCGCCGTTAAGCTCACTGAGTGCCTTGTCTACTTTAGTTTTGGCTTTTTGTATGTCTTCCGTGGCGCCTTCTTCTGGGGTACGGATGAGCAAGTGGGCAATCTCGTACTCGTCTTGATTTTCATTGTTGGCGGCTTGGCTGGTTAAGAAGTTATCGATTTCTGATTCGCTGACGTTGACGCGGCCATCCACTTCTCGCTCGCGCAAGCGTGCCAGGGTAATTTCATTGCGTATGTCTGCCCGAAATTTCGTCATGCTAACGCCGTCTTTGGCTAAGGCTTCGGTAAATTCAGCCAGGCTCAATTGGTTTTGCTCAGCAATCCGACCTATGGTTTTGTCCAGTTGGTTGTCGTCGACTTTCAGGCCGGTTTGCGCGGCGTATTGCAGTTGCAAAGTGTCGGTAATCAGGCGCTCTAAAATTTGTTTACTTAAAATCGCCTCAGCGGGTAATTCGGTGCCTTGTTTTTTAAATTGCGCCGTCACGGTCGCGATGCGGCTTTCCAGTTCTTGTTCGGTGACCACGGCTTGGTCGACGATGGCGACGATGCGATCCATTTTGACCACTTCGGCCGCTTGCGCGTTGAATTGGTAAGCCAAGCCTAGTCCGGCCAACAAGGCCATGAATTTAATAAAAGGTAGGTTAGAAATACGCAAAATAATCACTCGTGTTAAGGTTGTTTGTAAATGTCAGGGATGCGTCCTGAGTGCATATAGCCTGGTATGCTGCGTTCTATCACTTGCATAGGGTTAATGCCTATGGAAGCAATGCCACCCAATTCCACTTGGAAAAATAAGGCATAAACATCACCCGAGGTGGCGGTGCTTATTTTATGCATTACCGTGCGCGTTTGCCAGCAACCAGCATCATACTCTAATCCCGCTAGCGTTTCGACGACCTGCTTGTCTAATAGTGAATAATTGACGCGGGCGATGCCGTACCAGCCTCGACCCAGCGGCCATTGCCCGGATAAATCCACTTGCTCGATGGAGTCTTGGCGGTAGCTGTAGCTCAGGTTCAAGGCCTTGCCCGGTTCCGGGGTGTAGCGACTGGTCAAAGTGGTGCTGACGAAGTTGTCTTTATCGGTGTTGTATTGCCAGAACGCATCGACGTTCCAGTGGGTTTTTAGGTTGGTGCTGAGCCCGGCCAAGATGTCTGAGCTGTTGCTGCTCCGGTACGCGCTTAGGTCGTTGTAATCCAGCGCCACTTTTTGATCGTTAAAGTAATAACGTTGGCCTACGGTGGCCGACAGGCGCTGTGTGCCACTGTCGGTTTCAATTAAGCGGGCCGTTAAGGAAATGCTAAGCTGGTTGGCATTATTGATTCTGTCGTTACCGTTGAACTGATTTTCGCCAAACAAGCTACTGAAGTTTAAGTCAGACTGACTGGTATCAAATACCGGCATGTAGGCTTGATTGACGTTAGGGATGTACAAGTAAAACAGCCTGGGCTCTATGGTTTGCGTGTAGGCCCGATCGGCAATTTTAAAATCCCGATCGAAAAATAAGCCGCTGTCCAGGCTGGCTATCGGCAAAGTCCTATGGTAGCCGTTGCGATTGTTGGGGTCGTCATCCAAGCTGTAGCTGGTGTGATGCACACCCAGCTTAGGCGTGAGGTAGCCGTAGGCTTGGCTCATGGGCAAACTGAGGCTGGGATACAAGGTGGCGCGGGTGCCGGTGGCAGCGGTTGGCGCCTTGTGGTTTTGATCAAACGCCACCAATTCACTATACAGCTGACCGTAAACCGGGCCGTAAAATTTTTCGCCTATCAGTGACAATTGCGGCAGCCGTTGGTAGGGGTAAGAGCTTTGGTCTAGGGTTTGAAATTGTTGTGCCAAGGCATTAAAACGCCAAGTTTCATCGGCGTAGTCGACATTGAACTGCTGTGGCAAATTAACTCGGCTGGTGCTGGTGATGAGCGTGGATAGGTCAGAAAAATATTGGTCATCCGAGACGTTTTCAAAACTGTACCCGGCTGACCAGCCTTGTTCAAATTGATGCTGGTGTTTTAAATTAAGGTAATAGCGGTTTTTGCCATTTTGCTTATCGTCGGGCAAGTACTCCAAGTTGTCTATGCCAAAAAAACGGTCGTCCAGGTAGCGAAATTCGCCTTGCAATTGCAGGCCGCGCCGACTTAATACCCGACTGGTGATGGTCGCGTCTTTATTGGGTGAAATGTTCCAATAATAGGGCACGGCCACTTCCACGCCGCTGTTCGACGTGGTGCCGTAAGTGGGTGCCAATAGGCCGCTTTTGCGTTGGTCGTTGTAAGAAAAATTGAGCCACGGGGTATACAGCACGGTTTTACCCATGACTTCTAAGTAGGCATTTTTGGCACTGCCCGATTCGCTGTAATTGTTCAGTTTTAACTCGTCGGCTTTGATGTACCAATCGTCCACGCCGGGAGCACAAGTGGTGTAGCGCGCCTCCTTAAAGCGTTTGACATCTTGCCCCTCAAATAGCACGCTTTTGGCGTCGCCACGGCCTTGTGAGGTGAGTTTCTTGGCGCTAAACGTGGTGCTCACGTACAAAGAGCCCAGTACGTCGGTGGCCGAGCTAATCGGTTTGCTTGGGTAGTCCAGCGTGCTGCTGTTGTCGGTCATGAGGCGGCTGTGCTCGGCCGCTATGCTAGACGAATTAAGCGGCCCTGGCTGTGCCGTTGCCCTGGGTAGCATAGTGAAGCGAGCATTTTTAAATTCGCCCAATTGGCTAGACAGTTGCAAGCGCAATTCCGAGCCTTCAATTTTGGCGTTGTCCAAGGTAATGGCGACGTTCCCGGTAACGTGCAATTCATCGTTTTGCAAGTCGTAGTCTATGACATCGCCCGCCACGCTTTGCTGACCACGGCGCATGCTCGCATGGCCTGTTGCGCGCATATTCCGTTCCAAGTGCAATTCCAGTTTATCCCCATCGATTAACACGCTGTCGTTTAAAGCGCTGTCGTTTAAAACGCTGTCGTTCGCTTCTGCCGATTGATCTGCT
This sequence comes from Methylotenera oryzisoli, assembly GCA_945878695.1. Lineage (GTDB taxonomy): Bacteria > Pseudomonadota > Gammaproteobacteria > Burkholderiales > Methylophilaceae > Methylotenera > Methylotenera oryzisoli_B. The sequence goes on from CAMDXI010000001.1 coordinate 94,338, forward strand.
TGCGTGGGCAACGCATAGCAAAAAAATGCCAGCAACATAGGCCAAGAAAAACGCCGGCTTAGCATGGGGGTGCGACCTTTTGCAGGGCTGCTGCGTAGGCTATTTGGGGAGGTAAAAAAATGGGCACGGGTGCTTAGCAGAGGTTTTATTTTAAGGATGAGTTTATCGATGCTAAAATCTCACAAATAGGGCTTTTTGGCAATCAATAACTGGGCATGACCGCCAGATCAATTGGCTTGCGCTAGGGCCGATTTGCAGCGAAAACAGCATAAACAATCACATTATATAACATTGGATACACCCTCGTGGACGACAGACAGCAACAACTGACTTTATGGCTTAATCGGGTCTTGCCATCGGCCAGTTTTACCCTCACTACGGCATCGGCCGATGCCAGTTTTAGGCGATATTTTAGGGTGCATTTGGCGCAAGCCCATTTAGGCCATGCCAGTTTAATTGCCATGGATGCGCCGCCGCCGCAAGAAGACTGCACGCCCTTTGTCCGTGTTGCCAAACTCTTTCTGGATGCCGGGCTGAATGTGCCACAAGTTTTGGCGCAAGACCTGACCCAAGGATTTTTATTATTAAGCGACCTGGGTGACGATACTTATTTATCGCAACTCAATGCACAAACCGTCGCGCCACTGTATCAAGCTGCAACCGACAGCTTGATTAAATTGCAGTTGGCCAGTCAGCCCAAGCAGTTGCCGGATTACGATGAGGCCTTGCTCACTCGTGAAATGCAGTTGTTTCCGGATTGGTACGTGGCCAAGCAGCTTAATCTAAGCTTAAGCGCCGAGCAGCAAACGGTGATGAATAACACCTTTGCCGAGCTCAACCGCAACGTCCTAGCCCAAGCTAAAGTATACGTGCACCGTGACTTTCACTCTCGCAATTTAATGCTGACCGCACAAGGCAATCCCGGCGTGTTGGATTTTCAGGATGCCGTCTACGGGCCCATTACTTACGATTTGGTGTCCTTGTTAAAAGATGCCTACGTGGCCTGGGATGAAGAGCAAGTGATAGACAGTGCCGTTCGTTATTGGCAGCCAGCCAAAAAAGCCGGCTTACCGGTGCCGCAAGATTTCAGTGAGTTTTACCGTGATTTCGAGTGGATGGGTGCGCAACGCCACATCAAGGTCTTGGGTATCTTTGCTAGGCTCAGTCATAGGGATGGCAAGCATGCCTATCTAAAGGATCAGCCCTTGGTGATGGGGCAGTTGCGTAAAGTGTGCGAGCGCTATGTGGAATTAAGGCCCATGCTACGTTTACTTAATCAGTTAGAAAAAGTCACGCCGCAAGCCGGCTACACCTTCTAATGAAAGCGATGATATTGGCAGCCGGTCGAGGCGAGCGCATGCGACCCTTGACCGACTTCACACCCAAACCTTTGCTGAAGGTAGGGGCTAAGCCTTTGATCGTTTGGCACTTGGAGCGCTTAGCCCAAGCCGGATTTAAAGAAGTGGTGATTAATCACGCGCATTTGGGTGGGCAAATTGAACAAGCCTTGGGCAATGGCAGTCTATGGTCCATGCACATACAATACAGCCCCGAACAACAAGCATTAGAAACCGCTGGCGGCATTGCTAATGCGCTGCCGCTGTTAGGCGAGCAGCCGTTTTTGGTGGTCAATGGCGACATCTACACCGAGATCGATTTTGCGCCATTGGCCAATTTGGCGCACAGCTTGTCCCCCAATCTGGCGCATTTACTCATGGTGGATAACCCGCCGCAGCATCCGCAAGGGGACTTTGCCATCGTCGACGGGAGCTTGAGCGAGAGCGGTGCGACCAAGCTTACTTTTTCCGGCGTCGGCGTCTATCACCCCAGTTTGTTTGCCAGTGTGGGCCGTGGCCAAGCCGCCAAATTGGCCCCTTTGTTGCGCCAAGCCATGGCCAAGCAACTAGCCACAGCTAGCTATTACGACGGCGTTTGGCATGACATAGGCACGTCCGAGCGCTTGCACAATTTAGATCAACAATTGATGACGCGTGGGCCTCTGGCCTAAGCGCAATCGGATGGCATGCACATGAACCCAGCACCAGCAGAATTTAAAACCAGGCGGCAAACACTGCTCAGCGCCATGGGTGAAGGCGTCGCCATCATTCCAACCGCTGCCGAAGCCATACGCAATCGCGATAGCCACTACCCGTATCGCTTTGATAGCTCGTTTTATTATTTAACCGGCTTCAAAGAACCGGAAGCAGTATTGGTCTTGGTGGCAGGCGATCAGCCTAAGTCCATCTTATTTTGCCGAGATAAAGACCCGGAGCGTGAAATTTGGGATGGCTTTCGTTATGGCCCTGCTGCGGCTTGCGAGCAGTTTGGCTTTGATGAGGCCTACAGCATGGATGAGCTGGACGCCAAATTACTAGTCCTGTTAGCCAACCAGCCTAAGGTGTATTTTAGCCTAGGTGTCAGCGCGCTATGGGATGCCAAACTCACGGCCTGCTTGAACCATTTAAGCACCCAAGGCCGAAGTGGCGTGAGCGTGCCGGACGCCGTCTGCGACCCGCGCAAACTCATCGATGCCATGCGGCTTTATAAATCCCCGTTTGAACAAGCCATCATGCAGCAATCGGCCAATATAGCGGCAACGGCGCATAACCGCGCCATGCAGTTCCTTAAGCCAGGTATGATGGAATACCAGTTGGAAGCGGAATTTTTACACGAATTTTACCGCCAAGGGGCGCAGGCACCTGCTTACACCAGCATCGTGGCGGGCGGTGCAAACGCCTGTACCTTACATTACAACGCCAATAACGCGCCATTGCGTGACGGCGACTTGGTGTTAATTGATGCCGGTTGTGAGTTAGACGGCTACGCTACCGACATCAGTCGTACTTTCCCGGTCAATGGTCGATTCAGTGGGCCACAAAGAGACCTCTATGAATTGGTCTTGGCGGCGCAAACAGCCGCCATCGCCCAAGTGGCGCCAGGAAACGAATGGGATGCTGCCCACCAAGCCGCCTTGGCGGTATTGGTGCAAGGGTTTATTGATTTGAAACTGTGTCAGGGTAGCCCGCAAGCGGTGCTTGAAAGTGGCGACTACCGTCGCTTTTACATGCATCGAACCGGCCATTGGTTGGGCTTGGATGTCCACGATGTGGGGGACTACAAAGACCGCGACCAGCAATGGCTGCGCTTAGCCCCAGGCATGACCCTAACCGTTGAGCCGGGCTGTTACATCCGCCCTGCGGCCAACGTGCCTGAGCATTTTTGGAATACTGGCATACGCATAGAGGACGACGTCTTGGTCACGGCAACAGCTTGCGATGTGTTGACGGCCAAGGCCATTAAAACAGTGGCCGACATAGAGGCGTTGATGCAGACCTCATGACGGCGCCCATCGTTATCGTTGGTGGTGGGCCGGTAGGCGCCACCTTGGCCTTGTTGCTAGCGCAGCAGGGTCAGTCCGTTAGCGTCCTAGAAGCGCGTAAACAAAGCGATGCCTACCAAGAAAGCCGTGCCTTGGCCTTGTCTTTTGGCAGCCGTCGCATATTGGAAAAGCTAGGCATATGGACCGCGCTGGCCCCTTTGGCCACCGCCATCAACAGCATACACGTGTCACAAAAAGGCAGCTTAGGCCGTTCATGGCTGCATGCCACTGACTTGCAGCAAGAAGCCTTGGGTTACGTGCTGTCCTACGGCGATTTAAGCCGCGCCTTAAATGAAGCGATGAGTCAGCAGCCCTTAGTGCATTGTTTGTTTGAAGCCCATGCAGAGCAGATAGTGCACTGTGCGCAAGATGCCAGCGTTAGCTACACGCATCAAGGGCAAAGCCTGCATGTCAGCAGTCCCTTGGTGGTGTTGGCCGATGGTGGGCGTAGCCTAGGCGAGATTGATGGGCTCACTAAGGAGACCAAAGAGTACGGCCATGACGCCTTGATCAGCAAGGTGGAAGCCGAGTTGCCAAACGGTAACGTCGCTTACGAGCGCTTTACCGAGCATGGCCCCTTGGCCTTGCTGCCCAATGGGCCCACGGCTTTTTCCCTGGTTTGGACCGGCAAAGCCGATTACGTGGCGCAGTTGATGACGCTGTCTGACGAGGATTTTTTAAGGCAATTTCATTTGCAGTTTGGCGACCGAGTAGGGCAGTTCTTAAAAGTAGGCAAGCGCCTGCGCTTTCCATTAAAACTGGCGCAATTAAAAGCCAAGGACGTGGCGCACTTGGTCGTGATAGGCAATGCTGCGCAGACCATGCACCCGGTCGCCGGACAGGGCTTCAATGTTGGTTTGCGCGATGCCGTCTCGCTGGCTACCAGCATACAAGCTTGTCCCTCGACAACCCTAGGCGATGCCAGCATGCTGCAGGCCTACCATGGCAGTCGCCAAAACGATAGCAAGCGCGGCTTATTGTTTACCGACTTTTTGGTCAACGTGTTTTCCAACGACTTGTTGGGTTTGCCTGCCATCAGAAGCACCGGTTTGGCTTTGTTTGATGTGATCAAGCCAATAAAACGGCATTTGATACAAAAAATGAGTTTTGGTAAATGACCATAGCTCAGACCATAGCCCAGACCACGGCGCCTAGCGCAGACCATGCGGCATCACTAAGAGTGGACGTGACGGTAGTGGGCGCCGGCTTGGTCGGCTTAGCCGCCGCCTTGGCCTGCCATGAGGCGGGTTATAGCGTGGCCCTGTTGGACAGCGGCCCAGGGCTAACTCAGTCCCAGCTTAATGCCGATGCCAATAGTCTATGTAATGCTCATAGCCAGTGGGATGCCAGAATTTATGCCATCAGCCCAAATAATGCCAAGTGGTTGGCCGAGTTAGGGGCGTGGCCCTTGCTAGATAAAGCCCGTTTAGGTCAAATTAATGCCATGCAAATTTTTGCGGACGGTGTGCCCATGAGCTTGGACGCTGAGGACGAATCTGCTGATTGCCTAGCTTACGTACTGGAATCGCGGGCCTTGGCACAAGCCTTGCATGAACGCGTCAGCATGACTGGCATGCCTGTCCTATTTAATCATGGCTGTGTTGCGTTTGACAGCACCACCACCACCTTGCATCTGGCCGATAAGCGCACGATACAAAGCAGCTTGGTGATCGCAGCCGATGGCAGTCAATCTTGGCTGCGCCAGCAATTGGGCATTACCGTGCAAAAAAAGTCCTATGCGCAGCTTGGCATAGTGGCCAATTTTAGCGTGGCGCAGGACCATGCGCACGTCGCTAGACAATGGTTTACTAGCCAACGTCAGGACGGCGGCACGATACTGGCGTGGCTGCCCTTATCCAACAACACCGTGTCCATCGTCTGGTCGGTGCCATTGGCTTATGCAGATGAATTGTTAGCTTTGAGCCTGAGCGCCTTTACTCAGGCGGTGATGCAAGCCGGTGACCAGGCTTTGGGTGACATGCAGTTGCTCAGTTCGCCAGTGGCGTTTCCTTTAAGCCGGCAAACGTGTGAGCGCACCGTTCAAGACGGCGTGGTATTGGTAGGCGATGCCGCCCATCAAATTCACCCCATGGCAGGCCAAGGCGTTAATTTGGGTTTCAGAGACGTGATCGATTTGTTAGCCAGTTGGCAGGCAAAAAATAGCTATCAAAGCCTTGCCGACAGTCGGCTGTTAAAAGCCTATACTAGGCGTAGAAAAGCCGATGTGCTCAGCATGCAGTTGCTTACTGACGGGCTTTTTCAGGTTTTTGCCAGTGCTAATCCAGTACTTAACAGCATTAGAAATGCCGCGTGGCGGGTGGCCAATCAAGGCCTCATTAAGAAAACCTTGCTGGCCTTTGCGCTAAAGCTTTAAGGTTTGGGTTAAGCCTAGCCTGCCTCACCATTTAATTTAGGAAAACTATGATCAAACAGTTAGTGGCTTATGCCGTTTTAAGCAGCCTCAGTGTTGCCGCCATGGCCGACGAAGCCAGCCTTAAAAAAGCCGTGGAAGCTGCCTACCCAAAATTTAAAGTAGAAAGCGTCAGCAAAACGCCTTACCCGGGTTTGTATGAAGTGTTCATGGCGGGTCAAATTATCTACACCGATGAAAAAATGAGCTTCTTGATTGCCGAAGGGCGTTTGGTCGACCCTAAATCCAAAAAAGATTTGACCGCGGAGCGCATGGACGAGCTGACAAAGATAGACTTCGCCAAACTGCCTTTGGATCAAGCCATTAAGGTGGTGAAGGGTAACGGCAGCCGCAAGTTGGTGGTGTTCTCCGATGTGGATTGCCCGTATTGCAAGCGCTTGGAGCAAAATGAGCTAAGCAACATTACGGACGTCACTGTCTATACTTTTCTCTACCCCATCGTGCAACTGCACCCGGATGCCGCGGCTAAGTCTAAAGCCATCTGGTGTGCCAGCAATCGGGTGAAAGCATGGGACGACTGGATCATGCGCAATCAACTGCCTAAAAATGCCGTCAATTGCGATGTGCCTTTAGAGAAGGTCGGGGATTTGGCGAAATCATTGGATATTACCAGCACGCCTACCTTGATTTTTGCCGATGGCAAGCGCATGTTAGGCGCGCAGCCGTATAAGGAAATTGAGCGGGCCTTGCAGGCGGCTGCTAGGAAATAAACCATGAGCGCCTGGCTGTGACTTAAAGCCTAGGCTATTTAGCCTGGTTTCTAAACCACGGCGCCCATTTTAAATATGGGCATGTACATGGCGATCACCAGGCCGCCTATCAGCACCCCAAGCACCACCATGATGACTGGCTCCATTAAGCTCGCTAGTGCAGCCACCGCGTCGTCTACTTCGGCTTCAAAAAAGTCGGCTGCTTTGCTCAACATGGCATCCAAGGCCCCGGACTCCTCGCCTATGGCAGTCATTTGCAAGACCATGCTAGGGAAGACTTGGGTGTTTTGCATGGCCACGGTGAGGCTAGTGCCGGTGCTGATTTCACGTTGGATGGCCTTGGTGGCGGTAAGGTATGCGTGGTTGCCTGCTGCCCCGCCAACCGAGTCTAAGGCTTCTACCAGTGGCACGCCAGCAGCAAACATGGTGGACAAGGTTCGTGCCCAGCGGGCTATAGTGGCTTTGCGCACCAGTGGACCGAATACTGGAATCTGCAAGATCAATCTGTCCATGCTGGCTTGCATCTTGAGCGAGCGTTTCCAAGTGTAAAAGAAAAACCAGAGTCCGCCGCCAATGACGCCGAATATGGCCCACCACCAGGCGACAAAGGCATCGGATATGGCCATCACCACCAAGGTTGGCAGCGGCAAGTCGGCGCCAAAGCCGTCAAACAGAGTTTTAAACGCGGGGATAACAAAAATCATGATGACACTGACTATGATGAAAGCCACCGCCACGATGGCTGCTGGGTAAACCAATGCCGATTTTATTTTGGCTTTAATCGCCAGGATTTTTTCTTTGTAGGTGGCCAACCTGTCTAGCAAGGTGTCCAGAATACCGGCTTGCTCACCGGCAGCAATCAGATTGCAAAACAAGGCATCAAAATGCAATGGGTATTTGCGAAACGCCGCACTCAGGCTGCTGCCCGTTTCCACGTCGGCTTTGATGTCCATGAGTAATTTAGCCACGGCCGCGTTGCTGTGGCCTTTGCCGACTATGTCAAAACATTGCAACAGCGGCACGCCGGCTTTCATCATGGTGGCTAGTTGGCGGGTAAACAGCGTGATGTCTTTTTCGCTGACCGATCCCTTGCTGGCAAAGCTACTGACTTTCTTGATTTTGCTGACCGTTACGCCTTGCCGGCGTAAGCTGGCTTTGACGTAAGCGTCGCCGACCGCACGCATCTCGCCTTTAAGAATTTCGCCTTTTTTATCCTTACCCTCCCACGCATACAGCGCGTCTTTTTTTTGTGCGCTAGTGAGGGCCATGTGGGCTATGCCTATTATTCATTGGTGCAGCTTTCAATTTCTGCGATAGAGGTTAGGCCTTGCTTCACTTTTTCTAAACCGGCTAGGCGTAAATCCTTCACGCCTTCCATTTTGGCTTGGTCGGCAATGTCGTGCACTGTGCCGTTATTCATAATGAGGCGACTGATGGCATCGCTGATGGGCATGACTTGATAAATGCCGACGCGGCCTTTGTAGCCGTCATTGCAATGCGGGCAGCCGCCTGCTTTAGGACCATACAACTGCCAACTGCCATCTAAGTCTTGCTCGCTAAAACCCAGGCCCAGTAGGGCTTGCTTAGGCACGTCCATGGGTACTTTGCAGCTAGGGCAAAGCCGGCGAGCTAAGCGTTGCGCCGTAATCAGCGAGACCGCAGCGGCGATATTAAATGGCGCCACGCCCATATTAAGCAAGCGCGTTAAGGTCGATGGCGCATCGTTGGTGTGCAGGGTGGAGAGCACCATGTGGCCGGTGGAAGCGGCTTTGATGGCCATGTCGGCGGTTTCTAAATCACGAATTTCGCCTATCATGATGATGTCGGGGTCTTGCCGTAAAAACGATTTTAAGGCGGCAGCAAAAGTGAGCCCTTGTTTGTCGTTTACATTGACTTGGTTAATGCCTGCCAGTGGAATTTCGCAAGGATCCTCTGCCGTGGCAATGTTCACGCCGGGGTTGTTGAGTATGTTTAGGCAACTGTACAGCGACACGGTCTTGCCCGAGCCGGTGGGGCCGGTGACCAATACCAGGCCATAAGGACGGTGTATGGCGTGCAGTAGGGCGGCTTTTTGCTCGGGCTCGTAGCCTAAGGCATCGATGCCTAGGCTGGCACTGGCCGGGTCTAGAATACGTAAAACAATTTTTTCGCCATGTATCATGGGCAAGGTGCTGACCCGGAAATCGATGTGGCGGGTTTTAGACAGAACCAGCTTCATGCGACCGTCTTGTGGAATGCGTTTTTCCGAGATGTCCATATTGGAAATCACTTTGATGCGCGAAGCCAATTTTTCTTTGATGGCCAGTGGTGGCTGATTGATTTCTCTTAGGATGCCGTCTACTCGGTAGCGTACCCGATAAAATTTTTCGTAAGGCTCAAAATGCAAATCGGATGCGCCCATGTTTATGGCATCTAGCAGCATTTTATTTAAAAATTTAACCACCGGGGCATCGTCAATTTCTTGGGCCAGCGGCTCGGTTTTGTCGTTTAAGCCATCCGGTTCAATACGCCGAATGCATCGTCTGTCAAATCAAAAGACTGCATGCTGGTGTCGCTTCTTTCCACCAATTTGGCTATCCACTGACCCAGTTTGTCGTCTTCCACTACCACCGGTGACAAGCTCATGCCCATTAAAAATTGCACGCTATCTAACGCATGCAAATTAGTGGGGTCGGAGACGGCGACAAACAGCACATTGTTGCGCACTTGCAACCCCATGACGCGGTGCACTTGCATCAAATTTGGGTCAATTTGCTTAGTCGGTAATTGCGCCTCATCAAAGGCATCTAAATTCAAATAGGGTAAGCCAAAGGCCTGAGCGGAGGTTTTCGCAATGACTTGCGGGTTTAACTTTTTGCTTAATATCAGTTGGGTGATGAAGGGGTTTTTTGCCGCATTGGCTTGCGTTTGTATGGCTTGTGCTTCTTCTTCGCTAAGCAATTTTTCTTGTATTAGCGATCGGGCTAGCCCACTCAGTTTGATTGGTGGAGGTGCAGTGGCCATATGATTAGCAGCGCTTAAGGGGTTGGATTAGTAAACAGCAGACTAGCCATTGTAAACCAAAGCGCAATAAACCGGCCGCTTTGCTGGTTTTTAGCCGCGAGGCAAGGTCTTGCGCGGCAAGACCTTGCTGTGTTGCATTACATATTGGCAATAATTTCATTGGCGAATTGGGCTGTGCCTACTTGGCTTGCGCCTTGCATTTCGCTGGCAAAATCGCCGGTCACGCGCTTGGCTAAGATGGCTTTGGCTACGCCTTGTAAGACCAAATCCGCCGCCTCTGTCCAGCCTAAATGGCGCAACATCATTTCGGCAGAAAGAATGATGGAACTGGGGTTGGCTAAGTCTTTACCGGCAATTTTTGGTGCCGTGCCGTGTGTGGCTTCAAACATGGCAACGGTATCGCTTAGGTTGGCGCCTGGGGCAATGCCTATGCCGCCCACTTGGGCTGCCAATGCGTCACTCATGTAGTCGCCATTTAAATTAAGGGTGGCCACCACGTCGTAGTCTTGCGGGTGCAATAAAATTTCTTGCAAGAAGGCATCGGCGATGCAGTCTTTAATGATCATGCCATTAGGCAATTTGCACCATGGGCCGCCGTCTATTTCGACTGCGCCAAATTCTTGTTTAGCCACTTCGTAGCCCCAGTCACGGAATCCACCCTCGGTGAATTTCATGATGTTGCCTTTATGGGCGATGGTCACCGAGCGCCTGTTGTTGTCTATGGCGTATTGTATGGCTTTACGAACCAAGCGTTTGCTGCCATCTATGGACACCGGTTTGATGCCTATAGCGGAGGAGGCAGGGAAGCGAATTTTTTTACGCATGCCCATGTCGCTGATAAATTCTATGACTTTTTTGGCTTCGTCTGTGCCTGCTGCCCATTCTATGCCGGCATAAATGTCTTCTGTGTTTTCACGGAAAATGACCATGTCGGTTTTTTCTGGGTGCTTAACTGGGCTGGGCACGCCAGTGAAATATTGCACCGGGCGTAAGCAGACGTATAGGTCTAATTCTTGGCGTAGCGATACATTCAAGGAACGGATGCCGCCGCCAACTGGCGTGGTCAATGGGCCTTTAATTGATACCACGTAGTCACGGACGGCTGCCATGGTTTCAGCCGGCAACCATTCGTTCTCACCGTAAACTTTGGTGGCTTTTTCCCCGGCATAGACTTCCATCCAAGCTATTTTTTTGCTGCCTTGGTATGCTTTATTGACCGCGGCATCAACCACTTTAATCATGGGTGGCGTGATGTCGGCGCCTATGCCATCGCCCTCAATAAATGGGATAATAGGCTGCTTGGGTACCTGCAGTGAGTTGTCGGCATTAACGGTTATTTTTTCACCGTATGCAGGCTTGATAATTTTGCCAGTGGCGCTGTTTTTTGCAGTCATATTTTTCCCTAAGCTGATGATTTTAATGGTGTAAGTATTGAATGATAATTTTATTTAACAAACCGTTTAACGTAGTGTGCCAATTTAGTCCGCACGAAAAGCACCTTACGTTAAAAGACTTTATTGCTATACCCCAGGTGTACGCGGCAGGTCGTTTGGATACCGATAGCGAAGGTTTACTTATTCTAACCGATGATGGAATGTTGCAACACCGTTTGAGCGACCCTAAACACAAAGAAATTAAAACCTATTGGGTGCAAGTCGAGGGTCAGCCTAGTGAGGATGATTTAGCGCCATTAAGGCGGGGGGTGGCCTTGTCGGATTTCGTTACCCAGGCTGCGGCCGTGCGCATCATCGATACGCCCACACTGCTGTGGCCAAGAACACCGCCCATACGCGAGCGCAAAGCCATTCCCACCACTTGGCTGGAAATAAAAATCAGTGAGGGTAAAAATCGCCAAGTCAGGCGCATGACCGCACACATCGGCTTTCCTACCTTGCGTTTAATACGCTATGCCATTGGCGCTTACACCTTAGATGGCATGGCAAACGGCGAGTATAAAGTGGTGGGCGCATGAAGCCGGTCGCCATTTTTAGAAATGTAGCGCACGAAGGGCCGGGGTTTTTGGCTACTTTTTTAAATGAAAACGGCATCCCTAGTGTCTTGTTTGATACCAGTGATATGGCTAGCTTGCCAGCTAACATAGCCGACTACAGTGGTTTGGTTTTAATGGGCGGCCCCATGAGCGTTAACGATAAATTGCCATGGATAGACGCCGTGTTGGTCCTCATTAAGCAAGCCATGGCGATGGATCTGCCGCTGTTAGGGCATTGCTTGGGCGGGCAGTTGATGGCCAAAGCGTGTGGGGCGCAGGTCAGCAAAAATCCGCAAAAAGAAATAGGCTGGGCCGCCGTCACGGTGGCGGATAACCCGCTAGCCAAGCATTGGTTGGCTGACATCGAGCAGTTTAATGGCTTCCATTGGCACGGCGAAACCTTTGATTTGCCTGCAGGCGCTACGCACTTGTTGGCCAGTGAGCATTGTCAACATCAAGCGTATGCGATGGGCAAGCATTTGGCCTTGCAATGCCACATCGAAATGACGCCAGACATGATAAAAAATTGGTGCGAGGAAGGGCGGCAAGAATTGCTCGAGGCCAGTGCCAGTCCGGCTGTGCAACAAGCCGATGACATGCAAATTAATTTGCCTTTGCATTGTTTTTTCTTGCAGAAAGTGGCCAGGCAGCTTTATGGGCAGTGGATTAAGGGCTTGCTGTAATGTGCATCGGCAGTATGTTAAAATCGAACAAACTTTTAAGAGAAATCCATTATGTCTGGTAACACCATAGGTACGCTATTCACCTTAACCTCTTTCGGTGAATCTCACGGCGCAGCAATAGGCGGGGTGGTGGATGGTTGCCCGCCAGGTTTGGAGTTGTCGGCGGCCGATTTGCAAGTGGATTTAGACCGACGTAAACCCGGTACCTCGCGGCACGTCACCCAACGAAAAGAAGCCGATGCCGTGGAAATCTTGTCTGGTGTGTTTGAAGGCAAAACCACAGGCGCGCCCATAGGCTTGTTGATACGCAATACCGATCAACGCAGTCAAGACTACTCGAAGATCATGGACACGTTTAGGCCTGGTCATGCCGATTACACCTACAGTCAAAAATACGGCATACGCGATTACCGCGGCGGCGGTCGCTCCAGTGCGCGCGAAACCGCCGTGCGGGTTGCTGCTGGCGCCATAGCAAAAAAATGGTTGAAACAACGCTATGGCGTGACGGTGAGGGCTTACATGAGCCAGTTGGGTGCGCTGGCTATTCCTTTCGTCAGTTGGGATGCTTTGCAGCACCCGGACAACGATTTTTTTTCGGCCAATGTGGCGATGTTGCCAGAGTTGGCGAATTATTTAGACGAAGTGCGCGCCGCCCGTGATTCAGTCGGCGCAAAAATTACCGTGGTCGCCGAAGGGGTGCCGGTCGGTTGGGGTGAACCGGTTTTTGATCGATTGGATGCGGAAATCGCTTACGCCATGATGAGCATTAATGCAGTGAAAGGCGTGGAAATTGGTGCCGGTTTTGCCGCTGTAGCCCAGCGTGGCAGCGAGCATTCTGATGAAATGACCCCGCAAGGGTTTGTTACCAATCACGCCGGTGGTATTTTAGGCGGCATCTCCACTGGCCAAAGCATACAGGTTAACGTGGCATTAAAGCCAACTTCTAGCATTCCGCAGCCACGCCGATCCGTTGATAAAGATGGTCTAGCGGTATTGATGGAAACCACGGGCCGCCACGACCCTTGTGTCGGTGTACGCGCGACGCCTATAGTCGAGGCCATGCTGGCCCTAGTGCTGATCGACCATGCGCTGCGTCACCGCGGGCAAAATGCCGACGTGCAAAGCCATCCCCTCCTATCGTTTAATCTCATGGTCTAATTTAATGCTTGGCTTTGATCTAGATCATGCGCCGCAGGTGGCCTTGCTTTTACAATCAGAGCATAAGCTAAACTGTCTGCTTGCTAGGGGTGGATGCTTAGACTTGGATTTGATTAATTTTTAAGGAATGACCATGAACATTGAGCACCACGATTTAGCCCACGAATTTCCCCAACACAAAGATAAAATACACGGCTTAAAAATGAGCAACGCCCATTTTGCTAAGCTCTTCGACGCTTACCATGCCTTGACTAAAGACGTGGAGCGTCTTGAGGGCGAAGGCGTGCCGGTGGCGGACGAGACCTTGGCAACGCAAAAAAAAGAGCGCGCTTTACTTAAAGATCAACTGTATGCCATGCTGGTCAATTAATTAGGCGGAAGAAAGTCGGTGTCAGCCGACTTTTTTATGCCCATCTACGCCCTGTATATGCACACAAAACTCCATTTTAAGCTGTCCCGTTTTTACTTCATTTACTACTTCTTTGTTGGTGCGTTTGTGCCGTATTGGGGTTTGTACCTCAAGTCTGAGCAATTTAGTCCGGCCGATATCGGCATACTGATGTCTTTGTTTCAAATCAGCCGTATTTTTGCGCCTAATTTTTGGGGTTGGTTGGCTGATCATACTGGGAAACGTGCGCAGTGGATTAAGCTGACGGCCTTTTTAGGTTTGTGTGGCTTTACTGCGGTGTTTTGGGCGCACGGCTTTTACTGGCTGTTTTTTGTCATGGCTGCCTTAAGTTTGTTTACCAGTTCCACCTTGCCCTTAGCGGAATCCCTGACTTTGGCCCATTTGGCCACGACAAATGGCCATTACAGTCGCATACGCATGTGGGGTTCCTTGGGCTTTATTGTCGCCGCCGTGGTGCTGGGTTTTTGCATTGATTTTTCTGGTATCCGCAGCTTGTTGTGGTTTTTGCTGTTCGTGCAGATGACTTTGTTTGTTTTGTCCTTCGGCTTGCCTGAAGCCAATGTCGCGGCGCATGAGCACGACGAGTATTCTATTTGGCAACTGATGCGGCAACCTAACGTGATGGCCTTGTTATTAGGCTGCGCCTTGATGGTGACGGCGCATGGCGTGCTCTATAATTTTTATTCCATATACTTGAGTGATCACGGTTACAGCAAAACTGTCATAGGCTTGTTGTGGGCCGTTGGGGTGGTGTGTGAGATTGCTGTGTTTATGGCCATGCCCAAAATCATGGCGCGATTTAGTTTAAAAGCCATTTTATTAGTTAGCCTGGCTTTAGCCGTTTTGCGCTTTAGCTTAATTGGTTGGGCGATTGATTCGTGGCCCATCATGCTGCTGGCGCAAACCTTGCATGCCGCCACCTTTGGTAGTTTTCATGCTGCCTCAGTGGAAGTCATTGCCCGTTTTTTCAATGGCCGGCATCAGGCCAAAGGCCAAGCCATATACAACAGCGTGGCCTATGGCATAGGCGGTACATTGGGCGGGGTGGCCGGTGGCTATGCCCTGCAATACCTAGGCGGTCAGCACACCTTCATGCTGGCCGCGGTCTTTCCTTTGCTGGGTTTTTTGGTGATTGCCTTAGGGCTGAAATTAAGCGCCCAGCAGCATCAGCGCGGATTGTTTGGCTAGGTCTAGTTAGTCGGTCTTAAGCCGACTTGCGTTTATCGTGGCTGATTAACGCGTATGCCGAATGGTTGTGTATGCTCTCGAAGTTTTCACTTTCTACTGTGTAGGCCACGATGCGTTTTTCTGCGGACAATTGTGCTGCCACGTCCCTCACCATGTCCTCGACAAATTTTGGGTTATCGTAAGCCCGTTCGGTGACAAACTTTTCATCCGGTCGTTTTAGTAAGCCATACAACTCGCAAGAGGCTTGTTTTTCCACCAGGTTTATGATGTCTTCTATCCAGATAAAATCATTGATCAGCGCCGTGACCGTGACATGGCTGCGTTGATTGTGCGCACCGTAGTCGGATATTTTTTTACTGCACGGGCAGAGGCTGGTCACCGGCACCAATACTTTTACGGTAATGTCGAATTGGCCATGATTGATCTCGCCTATGAAGGTCACTTCGTAATCGAGTAAGCTCTTTACGCCAGAAACCGGCGCGGCTTTATTGACGAAATAGGGGAAGGTCATTTCTACGTGACCGGATTCGGCTTCTAAACGCTTAACCATTTCACGCAGTATGGTTTCAAACGATTCCACGGAAATGGCGTGCTCGTTTACATTCAGTATTTCAACAAAGCGCGACATGTGCGTGCCTTTGAACTGCTGTGGTAGGTGCACGTACATATTGAACATGGCGATGGTGTGTTGCTCGCCAGCGGATTTGTCTTTAACGACGATGGGGTGGCGTATGGCCTTGATGCCGACTTTATCAATGGCGATATGGCGTGTGTCCACGGTGTTTTGTACGTCTTCAATAGGGCAGGTGGGCGTAGCTTGTGTCATTTCTTATCCTGGTTGGCGTTTAGCTGATAATACTTGAGTATAACACTAGGTTATTAGCTGCGCAATTGCGCGGCTAATGCCTTCTGCATCCAGGCCGCATTCTGCCAACATGGTTTCATGCACGCCGTGCTCTATGAAATGATCGGGCAAGCCCAAACACAGGGTTTGCATGGACCAGCCGTTTGCATTTTGTATGGCTTGCAGGGCTTCCATTACGGCTGTGCCCGCACCGCCCATGACGGCGTTCTCTTCAACGGTGACGAAGACCTTGTGGTCCTCAGCCAGTTTAGTTAGTAAGGCCTGATCGATGGGTTTGACAAAGCGCATGTTGACGACGGTGGCATCCAGTTTTTCACCGGCTTGCAGGCAGGGTGCCAGCATGCTGCCAAAGCTTAGTATGGCAACTTTCTTTTTGGATTCTTTAACCGAACTTAGGCGTTTGATTTCGCCCTTGCCTATGGGGATAGCCTGCATGGCTTGCTCAACGACAGCGCCAGTGCCGCTGCCGCGTGGGTAACGCACAGCCGCCACGCCATCGTATTGGTAACCGGTGTAAAGCATTTGCCGACATTCGTTTTCGTCGCTGGGCGTCATGATAAGCACGTTAGGGATGCACCTTAAATAGCTTAAGTCGAAACTGCCAGCATGGGTGGGGCCGTCTGCACCGACCAAGCCAGCGCGGTCTATGGCCAGCAATACCGGTAGGTTTTGCAAGGCTATGTCGTGCACCAATTGGTCGTAAGCGCGTTGTAAAAAGGTGCTGTAGATGGCCACCACTGGTTTTAACCCATCGCAGGCCATGCCGGCGGCAAAGGTTAAGGCATGTTGCTCGGCGATGCCGACATCGAAATAACGCTGTGGGTATTGAGCGGCAAAAGCATTCAGACTAGAGCCGTCGCACATGGCGGGGGTGATGCCAATTAGGCGCTCGTCTTGCGCCGCCATGTCGACCAGCCAGTCGCCAAACACTTGTGTGTAGGTTCTTTTAGCAGCATTAGCCAGCAGGTTACCATTGTAAGGATCGAATTTGCCTATGCCGTGAAATTTATTCGGGTCTTCTTCAGCCGGCTCGAAGCCTTTGCCTTTTTGCGTGACGATGTGTAAAAATTGCGGGCCCTTAAGTTGCCTGATGTTTTGCAGGGTGTCTATCAAGGCATCCAGATCGTGGCCGTCTACGGGGCCTATGTAATTGAAACCAAATTCTTCAAATAAAGTGCTGGGCAACACCATGCCTTTAACGTGCTCTTCGGCACGCTTGGCAAACTCCATCACGGGGGGCATGGCGGACAAGATTTTTTTGCCGGATTTTTTGATGGAGCCATAAAAGCGACTGGACAATAATTTGGATAAATAATTGTTTAAGGCCCCGACATTGTTGGAGATGCTCATGTCGTTATCGTTGAGTATGACCAGTAAGTTTGCGTCCATGCTGCCGGCGTTGTTCAATCCTTCAAAGGCCATGCCTGCGGTCATGGCACCATCGCCTATGATGGCCACGGCGCGCCGTTCAAGGCCGGCTTTTTGTGCAGCCACGGCCATGCCTAACGCGGCAGAAATGGAGGTGCTGGAGTGCCCGGTGCCAAACGCATCGTATTCGCTTTCGTTGCGCCTAGGAAAACCGGCTATGCCTTTGGCTTTGCGCAAATTCGCCATCGCCTCACGGCGGCCAGTCAATATTTTATGTGGGTAAGTTTGGTGGCCTACGTCCCAAACCAGTCTGTCATCAGGCGTATTGAAGACGTAATGCAAGGCCACAGTCAGTTCTACCACGCCTAAATTTGAGGCCAAGTGCCCGCCGGTTTTAGCCACGCTGTCTACAATAAATGCACGTAATTCTAGAGCCAAAGACTTGAGTTGCTTGCGGTTTAATGCCTTAAGCTGCAAAGGGCTATTGATGCTGTCGAGTAATGGCGTCACCTGAAGGATTCCTAAAATGCTGGCTAGTTAATTTTATTGAAGCCCGTTAACATTAAAAACTACGCTGGGTAATGAAGCCGGCCAGCTCTCTTAATCGTTGCGCCTTGCTGCCCAATGGAGCAAGCGCACTGATGGCTTGCTCGTAAAGCGTTTTTGCGTGTTGCTTGGCCGCGCCTAAGCCTAAAATAGAGACATAGGTTGGTTTGTTGCTGTCGGCATCCTTGCCTGCCGTTTTACCTAAGGTATCGCTGTCGGCTTCCACGTCTAGGATGTCGTCCACCACTTGGAAGGCCAAGCCTACCGCGTTTGCAAAATTCCGAATAGCCATTAATTGAGCGTCATTGGCACCGATGGCGCCAAGCAAAATAGAAGCCTGTATCAGTGCGCCGGTTTTCATTTGATGCATGGTTTCAAGTTCGGCTTGGCTCAGGGTTTTTCCTACTGAAGCCAAGTCTATGCCTTGTCCGCCCGCCATGCCGGTGGAGCCGGTGGCTTTGGCTAATAGGTTAACCAAGCGCATTTGTTGGCAAGCCGTCAGTTTGCTGTTGCTGTACAGTTTGGCATCGGAGATGACTTCAAAAGCCATGGTTTGCAAGGCATCCCCTACCAGTAAGGCGGTGGCATCATCAAATTGCTTGTGGCAACTCGGCTTGCCGCGCCGCATGTCGTCATCGTCCATGCAAGGCATGTCATCGTGCACCAAGGAGTTAGCATGGATAAGTTCAACCGCGCAGGCGGCCGCATCGGCAATTTGCGGCTCGCAGTCAGTGAGTTCGGCTGCCGCGTAGCAGAGCAGTGCACGTATGCGTTTGCCGCCATCTAAGGCACTGTAGCGCATGGCACTGTGTAAGGTGGTTGGTGCCGTGCTTGCTGGCGGCAAGCACAACTCAAGCAGGTCTTCTATGCGCTGCTGTTTGCTGGCCACCCACTCGGGAAAAGCCTGCATGGCTTGATCGGCAAGGCTTGCATGTGCTGTCATGATGGATCTTGGCTTTTGTAAGCCAGTAGCTGGTTGCGCTCATTTAAAATTTGCACTTGTTGTTCCGCTGCCAGCAAGGACTGTTGGCAAAATTGCAGCAAGCAGTTGCCACGTTGGTAGGCGGCTAGGCTGGCATCCAAGGGCAGTTGTGCCGCTTCCATTTGCGCGATAATGTGTTCTAGTTCAGCGTAAGCCTGCTCAAAATTAAGCGGCATAGCTGCCGAAGAGTCATTTAATGGCAAGTTCTGGGTGTTCGATTTTGCTGTGGTCATGATGCGCTTGCCTAGTTTACACAGTGCTTATTCTACCAAATCCTGCTGCAAAAGCCCTGTTAAAAATAAGCGTATGTCATTAATTTCTTCTGCACAGACGCTGTGTGCCATGGCGTATTCATGCCATTGCACGCTAAAGCCACTCTCTTGTAAGCTTAAGCGTGATGCCAGGGCTCTATCCAAGCTGATAATGTCATCGGCTCTGCCGTGCGCCATAAAGATGGGCGTTGCCAGATTGGCCGCATGGGCTTGTTTTGCCAAAGTGGCCTTAAGGGGTAAGTAAGTGGACAGGGCGAGCACGCCAGCTAATTTTTTTGGGTAGCGAGTGGCGCTATGCAATGCGATGGCCCCGCCTTGGGAAAAGCCCGCCAGCACAATTTTATCACTGGCTATGCCACGCTTGATTTCATTTTCTATCAAGCTGTTTATGTAGTCTTCACTGCGGGTTATGCCCGCCAGATCTTCTTCTTGCGACTCGCTGTGGGCGTACAAATCGTACCAGGCTGGCATGACGTAGCCATTGTTGCGCGTCACTGCCATGGACGGCGCATGCGGAAGAATAAAGCGGACCTGGGCTAGGTTTAACCTGTCCACCACGGGGGCAAAATCGTAACCGTCTGCCCCTAGGCCGTGCAGCCAAATTACGCTGGCGCGGACGTCATGGCTGTCGTCGCGAATTAATTCTAAAGGGGCTTGTGCTTGCATGGCTGTTATCTATTTTAAAAAGGCAGCAAGCCGTTTTTGGGCTTGGCTATTAAATAATTTGGATATGCATTATGCTGTTCCAATCAGACAAATAATAGCATTAGTCTTCACGCTAAACCATTAACTCACCTGCCTAACTTTAAGCCCTATGCCTACCTTGAAATTTTCTAGCAAGCGACACACTATTCGTGCATTGATAGGCTTGCTCATCGTGTTGTTAATGTTGTTGCATGTTAGTGGCGTGCTGCCCTGTCGCCGGTCACTAAGTTGGAATTATGGAGCTACGATACCAGGCTAAATATGACTATGCCCAATAGCCTGGATGAGCGCATTGCTATTGTCGATATTGATGAAAAAAGCCTTAAACAGCAGGGGCACTGGCCTTGGTCTAGAAATAAGTTGGCGCATTTAGTCGATCGCTTGTTCGACGATTATCAGGTTCGGGTGTTAGGGATGGATGCGGTGTTTGCCGAGCCCGACTTAAGTTCGGGCTTGCAAGGCATGCAAGCCATACAAAGTGAGCACTTTAGTCACGATCAGGGTTTGCGTGCGGCCATAGAAAAATTAAGCCCGAGTTTGGACTACGATCAGCTGTTCGCCAACAGTTTAAAAAACCGTAAAGTGGTATTGGCCTATGTATTTTTGCAAGAAGGGGAAGCGAAAGTCGGCGCCTTGCCTGCGCCCGTTCTGCCGGCAGCTTACTTTAAGGAACAGCCAGTCAGCTTAATGCAGGCCAGCGGCTACACGGCCAATTTAGCCAATTTGCAAGCGCAAGCCTATGCCGCCGGCTATTTTAATGCCAGTCCAGATCAAGACGGCATTTCCCGAAGGCTGCCGATGTTGGTGCAGTACCATGATCAAGTTTACGAAGCCTTTGCCAGTGCCGTGGCGCGTGCGGCCAATGATCCTGCTGGCGTACGCTCAACTAAGCCAGCCCTTGCCGTGCATGCCGATGCCGAGCAGCTGCGCATAGGTAAAAATCGCATCCCAGTAAACGATGACCTGGCCGCATTGATTCCTTACCGTGGGGCACAAGGCAGTTTTCGTTACGTGTCTGCCACCGACGTAATGTCAAATAAAGTGGACAAGGCCATCCTTAAAAATAAAATAGTCTTGCTGGGCACAACCGCTGCGGGCTTGATGGATTTGCGTGCCACGCCCATGCAAAATGTCTACCCCGGGGTGGAGGTGCATGCCAACATGGTAGCCGGCATATTGGACGGTAACATCAAACAAAACCCGGCCTATACCCAAGGCTTGGAATTTATATTGCTTTTATTAGTAGGAAGCCTACTGGTTTTTAGCTTGCCTAGCTTAAGCCCTAGTGCGGCCACGCTGCTCACTGCGCTCTGCCTAGGGCTGCTCTTGGGCTTAAATTGGCTGGCCTGGCAAGCCAGAAATTTGGCGCTACCATTGGCTGCTTTGCTGGTGACGATAAGCACACTGTACTTTTTTAATATGGCTTACGGTTTCTTTTTTGAGTCGCGGCTTAAACGCCAACTGGGTCGTTTATTTGGCTTGTACATTCCGCCGGAATTGGTGGATGAAATGGCTCAAAATCCCAACAGTTATACATTAGCCAGCCAAAGCCGGCATATGACGGTGTTGTTTACAGACGTGCGGGACTTTACCTCCATCGCCGAAGGGATGGCGCCCGAGCAACTGAGTCTGCTAATGAATCGCTTTCTCAGCCCGATGACGCAGGCTATCCATCAGCACCGGGGCACCATAGACAAATACATGGGTGATGCCATCATGGCTTTTTGGGGTGCTCCTGTGGCTGACAATCAGCATGCGACACACGCCGTGCAAGCCGCACTGGCCATGACCGATGCCTTGGCCGGTTTGCAAGACGATTTTGCCGCACAAGGCTGGCCGGCTATACGCATAGGCATAGGGCTTAATAGCGGCGACATGGTGGTGGGTAACATGGGTTCGACTTTTCGCATGGCATACACCGTGCTCGGTGATGCGGTTAATTTGGGCTCACGCCTCGAGGGACTCACAAAATATTACGGGCTGAGCATCATCGTCAGTGAAGACACCAAAGTATTGGCGCCGGATTTTGTTTACAGAGAGCTAGACAGTGTCCGGGTTAAAGGTAGAGATAAACCACTGGCTATTTATGAGGTGGTTGGCGCAAAGGCAGAGGTAGGTGAGCAAGTGCTGGCCGATCTGCAGCAATACCACGCGGCACTCGCCGCATACCGCAATCAAGATTGGCCGCAGGCCAAGGCCTTATTTGCAAGCTTATTCCAAGCCCAGCCACTATGCCGTCTCTATGCTATTTACCTAGAGCGCATAGCCCATTTGCAGGAGAATACGCCCGCTGCTGATTGGGATGGGGTGGTTAATTTTGAGCAAAAATAAACGGCGCCTGCACAGAATGCAGACACCGCTATCAAGGGTATTCCTGAGATAAAGTCTAAATTAGACCAGTTAAACCTTAGGTAAGAATTTTGAGGCTACCGTGCCGCCAACTGTCCAGCTAGTACCAGCGTCGGCGCTGCATGCAGCGGTGTAAACGATGTTGTCGCCAGCAGCGATCGCCCCCACAGCTTTTAGTACGATGGTGACGGTGCCTGCTGTGGCTGAGGTGCCGGCAGCGGTAACGGATGTCGTGTATTTGCCGTTAATGGCAGTAGCGAGGCCTAAGCCTAATGAGCTATTGCTGCTGGTTGCTGATAGGCTGCCTTCACTGCAAGCAATGCCCATGGCCGTCAAAGCTGGGGTAGCCAAACTAACCGCTTCTTGCACTTTGGCGCGGGTGGTGTAGTCCTGGTAAGCCGGTAATGCTATCGCAGCTAAAATACCAATAATCGCCACCACTATCATCAATTCAATCAGCGTAAAACCTTGTTGTTGTTTTTTCATGGTTATTCCCTTTTTAAAATTAAATTTACTTAAGCCATGCAATTCGCGCAAGCATGTTTTATACCAAATTTATTGATACGGATGGTTGTTTACCCATAGCAATGATTCGCATAGTGCCTCATGTAACCCAATATTGCATGCATTAAATTGACTTTGACGTAATTTTTATTTCGCTGTTTCGCTTACTTTTTTCAAGTTGGCTAAGCCTGTATCAAAAATATCTGTGATGGCTTTGACGGCAGTAGCGTCATCCTGGCCTTCAGGAATCGGTGGGTTTAATTTGTATAAACGGTAGAAACGACCTACCCAAGTTACCGTGCTTTCGCCGGCGCCAGGGCCTTTGGTCACGGTCATGCTGCCGTTAAAGTCCGTCAGTGGCAAAGTGCCGGAAACAATCTCGTATTTAAGACGCATGCTGTCGTTATCGATGCTACGTAATTTTTCGTAGACGTTACCACCGCTTTTGAAAGTTAATGTTCTAAAAGTGTCTTCGCCCACTTTCTCTAATTTGGTGCCAGCCACACCTGGTAACCAAAGGTGAGCGGTACCGAAGTCCTTAACGGTAGCCCAAACTTTAGCTGGATCGGCTTTGATGGTAACGCTTTTTTCAACTTTTTGCGGTGATGGGCCGTGGGCGCTAGCTAAGTTAGGCAGTAAGCTGATGCTTATGCTCAAAGTTAAAAGGGCTAAAATCTTTTTCATTTATTTATTTCTCCGTGGCTCTCAAGCAGAGAGTGATTGATTGATACAACGCTTTATTATAATTGAGAACAGGGCTTTTTAAAAACACCCTGGCTTTTAAACCGTGCTTTGCTATGCACTTGATTAAGGGCTAAGCAAGATGAACTGGCCAAATGCGCGACTTTTTTCACCTGTTTTAATGGTGGCCAATACTTGCAGGCTGTTGCTGTCTATCACACTGACGTTGCTGCTGCCCCAGTTGGCCACGTAGGCGCGCTGATTAATCGGGTCTATGCTGATGCCTTCTGGGGTGCTACCGACCGCTATAGTCTTGATGACTTTATTGCTAGCCAAGTCTATCACCGATACGCTGTCATCTTGGGTGTTGCTCACGAAAAGCAATTTTTCATCGGCCGTGATGGCCGCGCAGTAGGGGTGGTAGCCCACCTTGATTTTTTGCTGGCTGTAAGTTTTAGTGTTAATTAGACTAACGCTGTCGTCCCTTACGTTGACGCTCACCAACAATTTTCCGCTGCTGCTCAAGGATAGGCCGAAAGGGTGCGAGCCGACTTTGATGCGTTTTTTTATGCTTAACGTGGCGGTGTCGACGATGGTAATGTCATCGCTGTCGCGGTTGGCGATATACAACCATTTGTTATTTGGGCTGACCACTAAGCCGGCGGGCGCATCGCCGACGTTGAGCTCGCGTAGCGTGGTCGGCAGTTGGGTGCTGATGGCCAGCACTTTATTAGCAAACCAATCGGCGACATACAAGGTGCTGTTGTCTGGCGAAAGGGCTAAGCCGACAGGCGCGCCGTTTATTTTTATTGTTTGTATCACGCTGTTGTTCTGCGTGTTGATCACGCTGATTTCTTGGCTTTCAACATTGGCAATGTAAACGCGCTGCATGCTCGCTGAGACAGCGATGCCGACCGGCCCTTTGCCAACGACTATGGTTTGGCTGACGCTGTTTTTTACGGTATCGATGACCGATACCGTGTCCTCGCCTTGGTTGGTAATGTAAGCGTATGACGTCATGTCACGCGCCAGGCTAGGCGGCGTGATTAAAAATAGTGTGCAGCACAGCAGGCGGCAAAAAAAAATCCGCCTAGCAGACATGGAGTCGAAAATTTTAATTGCTAGTGTATTCATACGCTTGGCTATTATACGTAAATGGTTGCTTTCAATAATGCGCAAAATATGAAAAAATTGCAGTAAATAATTTAGGCAGTATAACGTTATGTTAGATCGAGACGGGTTTCGCCCGAATGTAGGCATTATTTTATGTAATGCCAGCAATCAGGTTTTTTGGGCCAAGCGTATTCGTGAACATGCTTGGCAATTTCCTCAAGGTGGCATCAATCACGGTGAAAGTCCGGAGCAGGCCATGTACCGCGAACTGATGGAAGAAGTCGGTTTGGCGCCTCAGCACGTGCAGATTTTAGGCCGTACCAAAGATTGGTTGCGCTATGAGGTGCCAAGCTCATGGATTAAGCGCGAGTATCGCGGCAGTTACAAAGGCCAGAAGCAAATTTGGTATTTATTGCGTATGGTTGGCCGTGACAGCGATGTGTCATTGCGTGCCAGTGAGCATCCTGAGTTTGATGCTTGGCGTTGGACTGAATACTGGGTGCCTTTAGATGACGTGATTGAATTTAAGCGCGGGGTTTACGAGTCTGCGCTCAATGAGTTGGCCGCCCATTTGCACCACAAGCCAGCTAAGTAGTAGCTTGAATCCAATTAGCTAATTTTTTTATTGCCCATCAATTCGCCCATTTTAATCGGGCGAGCCGCTTGCCAATCGGCATTGAATGCCAGTGCGTCTTTTTCGAATAACATCACCACCGTGGAACCGAGTAAAAAGCGGCCCATCTCATCGCCTTGCCGTAATGTAATGTTTTTGTTGTCGTAAAACCAGCACAGGGGTTTGCGGCTGCGTGGTGGGTTAATGATGCCGTTTTGGCTAGTGTGCCAGACCGTGGCCATGCTGCCTACGACGGTCGCTCCGACCAAGACCATGATAAACAAGCCATGCTGGGCTGAGCTAAATTCACACACCACCCGCTCATTACGAGCAAACAAACCTGGCACGCCTTCAGCCGTAGTGGGGTTGACTGAAAATAAGGCGCCGGGCACGTAAGTCATGCTTCTTAAGGTGCCGTCGCATGGCATGTGGATGCGATGGTAGTCTTTGGGGCTTAAGTACAGGCATGCAAATTGCCCGTTTTCAAATTTTTTAGCCAGGTTTTTATTGCCGCCTAATAAAGCCGTGGTTGAGTAGCTATGGCCTTTGGCCTGAAACAGTTGATCGATATCAATGCGACCCAATTGACTGATGCGCCCATCTACCGGGCTGATAAAGTCAGCCGTGGCCAAGGGGCGTGCCCCGGGTTTTAGTGCGCGCGTAAAAAAGGCATTAAATGTTGTGTAAGCTCGGATGTCTGGGTTCTTTGCTTCCGTCATGTTGACTTGATAGCGTTGCACGAACCAGCCTATCACGGCTGCCGTTAATCGGCCTCCCTTTAGGTGGGCTAACTTGCCAGCAAGCGCAGTGATGGCTTGTTTGGGCAGGACGTATTGAGACAGTACGGCTATGTTCATGGCAACCCCTAATAAAAAAGGCGGGAGGCTATCATCGCTTCCCGCCTAGCTTAAAGTCTACAGACCTATTGCTACCCTAGTTTTTGGCTTGGTCTACTAATTTGTTTTTAGCAATCCAAGGCATCATGGCGCGCAATTGGCCGCCTACTTGCTCAATTGGATGGGCTGCATTCAAACGACGACGAGCGGTCATTTCTGGGTAGTTGGTGCGGCCTTCTAATATGAAGCGTTTCGCGTATTCGCCGTTTTGAATGTTAGCTAAACATTCTTGCATGGCGTAACGTGATTCGTCATTGATGACTTTTGGACCGGTTACGTATTCACCGTATTCTGCGTTGTTTGAAATGGAGTAATTCATGTTGGCAATGCCGCCTTCGTACATTAAATCCACGATCAATTTAAGTTCGTGCAAGCATTCAAAGTATGCCATTTCAGGCGCATAGCCTGCTTCTACCAAAGTTTCAAAACCGGCTTTAACCAACTCCACTGCACCACCACACAACACCGCTTGTTCGCCGAACAAGTCTGTTTCGGTTTCTTCACGGAAATCGGTTTCAATGACGCCGCCTTTGGTGCCGCCGTTAGCCGCTGCATAAGACAAGGCCAAGGCTTTTGCTTTGCCAGATTTATCTTGATAAACCGCAATTAATGAAGGTACGCCGCCGCCTTTTAAGTATTCTGAGCGCACGGTATGGCCTGGGCCCTTAGGGGCGATCATGATGACGTCTAAGTCTGCTCTTGGCGTGATTTGGTTGTAATGAATGTTAAAGCCGTGAGCAAAGGCCAGTGTGGCGCCTTGTTTCAAGTTGGCCGCTACGTCCGCATCAAAAATTTGTGGCATGGTTTCGTCAGGCAATAGCAGCATGACGACATCGGCTTGTTTAGTGGCTTCGGCAATTTCTAAAACTTGATGGCCAGCGGTCACGGCTTTCGCCCATGAGCTGCCGCCTTTGCGTAAACCTATGGTGACGTTAACGCCGCTGTCTTTTAGGTTGGCTGCATGCGCATGGCCCTGTGAGCCGTAGCCAACGATGGTTACTTTTTTGCCTTTGATTAAACCAAGGTCCGCGTCTTTATCGTAATAAACTTTCATTTTTGTGTCGCCTTTCTATGCAATTGCTTAATAAATATAAGGGGGGTTTAAAACTTAAACTTTCAGAATTCTGTCACCTCGACCTATGCCCGATGCGCCAGTGCGCACGGTTTCTAGGATCGCTGCTTTATCTAAACTTTCGATAAAAGCATCAAGCTTATTGCCTGAGCCGGTAAGCTCAATGGTAAAGCTGCCGTCGGCCACATCGATAATACGGCCACGGAATATGTCGCACATGCGCTTCATTTCTTCTCTAAACGCGCTGGTGGCTTTGACTTTAACTAACATCAATTCACGTTCAATGAATTTCCCATCGTTTAAATCCAGTACTTTGACTACGTCCACCAGTTTGTTTAATTGCTTAATGATTTGTTCTATGACTGCTTCGGAGCCGGTGGTCACTATGGTCATGCGTGACAAGGTCTGGTCTTCGGTGGCGGCAACCGTTAGTGATTCAATGTTGTAGCCGCGTGCAGAGAATAAGCCGGCCACTCTAGACAATGCACCCGATTCGTTTTCCATTAGCAGTGAAATAATGTGACGTGCAGACTGGGTCGCCATCTTATAGGTCCTCCGCTAAAATCATATCAGACAAGCCCTTGCCATTTTGTATCATGGGGAACACGTTCTCTTTTTGATCGGTAATAAAATCCATGAACACAAAACGTGACTTCATGGCGAATGCTTCTTTTAGGGCTGCTTCCACGTCACCTGGTTTAGTGATTTGCATGCCGACATGGCCGTATGCCTCGGCGAGCTTGACGAAGTTAGGCAAGCTGTCCATGTAAGATTCGGAGTAGCGGTTCTCATAGAAAAACTCTTGCCATTGCCGCACCATGCCTAAATAACGGTTATTCAGCATGATGACTTTAATCGGCAAGTGGTATTGCGCGCAGGTTGAAAGCTCCTGGATGTTCATTTGTATGCTGCCTTCGCCAGTCACGCAGGCTACTTGTGCGTTTGGGTGAGCAAACTGCACGCCCATGGCGTAGGGCAGGCCGACGCCCATGGTGCCTAAGCCGCCGGAATTAATCCAGCGGCGTGGCTGGTCAAACTTATAATATTGCGCCGCCCACATTTGATGCTGACCTACGTCAGAGGTAACAAAAGCCTCGCCTTTAGTCACCTCATGCAATTTTTGAATTACGTATTGCGGTTTGATGAATTCGTCACTTTGGGCAAAATTCATGCATTCTTTAGCGCGCCAAGTCTTAATCTGTTCGAACCAGGCATTCAGGGCAACCGTATTTTGTTGCGGTTTTTCTGTTGCGATGAGTTCGTTCATGTCAGCCAACACGGACTTGACGTCACCGACGATGGGCACGTCAATTTTCACCCGTTTTGATATGGATGCGGGATCAATGTCTATGTGGATAATGGTGCGTGGCTTGGATAAAAAGTCGACAGTATTGCCAATTACCCTATCATCAAAGCGCGCACCAACGGCAAGCAATACGTCGCATTCTTGCATGGCCATGTTGGCCTCATAGGTGCCGTGCATGCCTAACATGCCTAAAAACTTTTTATCGGAAGCGGGGAAGCCACCTAAACCCATTAGGGTGCTGGTGATAGGCAAGCCTAGCGCTTGTATCAATTTGATTAAATGCTCAGCCGCATCACCAAGCACAACGCCGCCACCCGAATAGACCATGGGGCGCTTGGCTTCGCTTAATAATTTCAAGGCTTTTTTGATTTGACCTAAATGCCCTTTGGTTACCGGATTGTAGGAGCGCATTTGCACCGTTTCTGGGTAGTCAAATTGACACAGGTCGGCCGTGATGTCCTTGGGGATGTCTACTAATACTGGACCTGGTCGGCCACTTGAGGCTACATAAAAAGCTTTCTTCATGGTGGCGGCGATGTCTTTCACATCTTTAACCAAGAAATTGTGTTTGACGCATGGACGAGTAATGCCAACGGTGTCGCATTCTTGGAAAGCGTCTTCGCCTATGGCGTAAGTCGGTACTTGGCCGCTGATGATGACCATGGGAATAGAGTCCATGTAAGCCGTTGCAATGCCAGTAACGGCATTGGTTGCGCCTGGGCCGGACGTGACCAGTGCAACGCCTACCTTGCCTGTTGAACGAGAATAGGCGTCGGCAGCATGCAGCGCGGCTTGTTCATGACGAACCAAGATGTGCTTGAATTTATCTTGGTGAAAAATCGCGTCGTAAATATGCAAGACGGCGCCACCTGGGTAGCCAAATACAAATTCAACCTGTTCTTCATGCAGGCAGCGTATTAAAATTTCTGCGCCGGTAATCTTTTTAGAACTTTTTTCCATACTTTTGCCCATGCTTGTTTTTTTGCTTCAGTTATTCTGTCCGCGCTAAATTAACGTATGTTTTTATTCGGTTTTAGCGCGTTTTTTATCTATTTATACACCAACCCTATACCATAACGGTTTGAGCCTATTTGGTCAAGGACGGCGGCGCTTGGATAGGCGATTTATAGGCTGTTGGATGGCTTAATGGTGTTTAAGCATGGCTTAGCTATGAAAGCGCATGGATAAATCCACGGCCTGTAGGTTTTTTGTGATGGCGCCTATGGAAATGCGATCGACGCCGGTTAGCGCGATCTCTCTGACGTTTTCCAAGCCTATGCCACCTGAGGCCTCAAGCACAGCCTGCTCAGCCGATTCCTGATTAAGCTTAACGGCGGCCCGCAATTGGTCAAGATTGAAGTTGTCCAATAAAATGCTGCTGGCGCCAGCTTTCAAGGCTTGCGCTAGTTGGCTTAAGTTTTCAACTTCTATTTGTATGCTTTTATTGCTGTTTAAGGCTAAGGCCTGCTTAAGGATAGCGGCTATGCTGCCGGCTGCGGCTATGTGATTTTCTTTGATTAATATGCCGTCGTACAAGGCTAAGCGCTGATTTTTCCCGCCGCCAACGGTGACGGCGTATTTTTGCGTCCACCTTAAGTTTGGTATGGTTTTGCGCGTGTCTAAAATTTGACTCTTGGTACCGGCTATGGCTTTCACGTAGTGACGGGTTTGGGTGGCTGTAGCAGATAATGTTTGCAGAAAATTCAGTGCGCAACGCTCAGCCGTTAAAATGGATCTGGCTAGGCCAGATATTTCGCATAAAACCTGTTCCGCCTTAACTTCAGCACCTTCCTCCACTAGCCAATCGATTTTTACATTTGGGTCTATTTCAGTAAAGCAGGCGTTGACCCAGTCTATGCCGCAAATAACCGCTGTTTCACGCGCAATAATGCTGGCTTTGGCGGTTTGGGTGGATGGCACCAGTTGTGCCGTTAAATCCCCTGAGCCGACATCTTCTGCGATGGCAGATTGCACTTGTTGCTTGATGGAGGCCATCAGTTCGCTGCTTGGTATAGAAGGGTGGCTTGAGTAAGCAATCATGGTTTTCTGGGTGTTTCTTCAAAAAATTGAGCAAGGCAAAATTGACCTAGCCAAATATTGAGTTAGTTAGAACTGCTTTATAAATGGGTGACGCTGCTTGCATTATAATGCCAGGCCAGACAATTTTATACTACAGGCCAAGCAACAGCATGAAACTCTTGTATACCATTAATAGCCCTTATGCCCGTAAGGTTCGTATCGTTGCCATAGAAAAAGGCCTATCGCTGGACATGCAACAAGTCGTGTTAGCAGACCCGGATTGCCCGGTTAAGCAATACAACCCATTGGCTAAAGTGCCGGTGTTGATTTTGCATGACGGCAGCAGTCTCTACGATTCCAGAGTCATTGTTGAGTATTTGGATGATTGCTCGGCCTCGAATAAATTAATTCCACAAGCCGCTTTAAGCAAAATAAGCGTGCGTCGCTGGGAGGCCTTAGCTGATGGGGTATGCGATGCGGCAGTGGCCATCATGCTGGAACAGCGTAAAGCCGAAGCAGCACAAGATGCGGCGTGGATGACTAAGCAGATGGATAAAGTTAGCCGCGGTTTAACCGTGTTGAACGATGACTTGGCTAATCGTAACTGGTGTGTAGACAATGCATTCAGCTTGGCAGACATCGCCGTGGGGTGCATGCTGGCTTATGTCACCATGCGTTTTGCTAAGCAAATTGATCTCGCCGCGCAATACCCCAATTTACATCGCTTGCATCTGTGCTTGCAAGCACGCCCGTCTTTTGCCGGCAGTGAGCCTAGTCCGTATTAGGTAATCTCAAGCAGGCGTGGCGCCGGTAATGATGCCGCCGCCGAGGCAGACGTTGCTCTCGTAAACCACAGCCGATTGGCCTGGGGTGACAGCCCATTGTTTTTGCCCAAATTTGATTTCCACTTCGTCCGCGCTAAAGCGCTCTATCTCGCAGGGTGCATCGGCTTGACGGTAACGGGTTTTGGCGCCGTACACCCAGTTCTGTTCGGGCGCTTCCGGGTCTATCCAGCTTAATTGCTTGGCGAGTAAGCCGTCGCTTAGTAATAAAGGGTGGTCATGCCCTTGAACGACGGTCAATACGTTGTTTTCCATGTCTTTGCCAGCGACAAACCACGGCTCGCCATTGCTATCGCGACTTCCACCTATTTTTAAGCCTTGGCGTTGGCCCAAGGTGTAATACATGAGCCCATCGTGGCGCCCGACCAGTTTGCCTTCGGCTGTTTTTATGTCGCCAGGTTGGCGCGGTAAATATTGGCTGAGAAAAGCTTGGAAAGGCCGTTCGCCTATAAAGCAAATGCCGGTGGAATCTTTTTTGTCGGCGTTAATTAAACCTGCCTGGCGGGCCATTTCCCGCACTTCGCGTTTTAGCATAGCACCCAGTGGGAACAAGGTCTTGCTGAGTTGGGCTTGGTTGAGTCGGTATAAAAAATAACTTTGGTCTTTGCTGCCGTCATCGGCTTTTAATAATTGAAATAAGCCTGGTTTAAGCGGGTTTTCTCTAACTTTTGCGTAGTGGCCGGTGGCAATCAAATCCGCACCCAAACCCATGGCGTGGTCTAAGAACGCTTTAAATTTTATTTCTGCGTTACATAGAATATCTGGATTGGGCGTGCGTCCCGCTTGGTATTCACTCAAAAAATTAGCGAACACGCGATCTTTATACTCGGTACTAAAGTTAACCGCCTCGATGTCTATACCAATCTTATCGGCGACGGCGACCGCGTCAAGCAGGTCTTGTTTGCTGGAGCAGTATTCATCGGTGTCGTCGTCTTCCCAGTTTTTCATGAACAGACCGGTCACCTCATAACCTTGCTGTTTTAGAAGCAAGGCCGTTACCGATGAGTCCACGCCACCAGAGAGGCCAACCACGACTTTTTTCTTATGCTGTTTATTTAAATTCATTATGTGTCTTTAGCTGTTGTAAGTGCTTAGCTTGTTGCTAGTACTTATAAGTGCGTGATTGCTTCGAGTGGGTAGCGTTTGCCAGCCAAATAATCTTCCACGCATTTTAAAACTTGCGGACTGCGCATCAGCATGGCTTGTTCGCGCATTTCCTCTACCGTCATCCATACGCTGCGAACGATGCCTTCATCCAGCGCTTGAGTCGGTTGATGATGGCTAACACGGCCTATGTAAGCGAAACGCAAATACGTGCTGTCGTTGTGTTCGTGTTTCCAATGGTAAATGCCAAGTAGGGCCTCAGGGTGAAAGGTGTAGGCGGTTTCTTCCATGGTTTCTCGCACCACCGCGGCTAACAAACTTTCGTTGTCTTCTAAGTGGCCAGCCGGTTGGTTGTAACGATTACCGCGATCGGTTTCTTCCTCGACCAGTAAAAATTTACCTTGATCTTCTACAATTGCCGCGACCGTGGCATGGGGCATCCATTGCATAATAGGCTGAGTGTTCGTTAAAGATTGCTCATTTTAACTCAAACTAAGGCCATGCATGCATTTGTCCACTTAAGCCAGGTCTTAATCTGTTTTGTCTGCAAGCGGCATAAAATAGTCACAGATAGCGCTAAAGCTTTGTTAAGATTGCGCTTTAATGCATACATGGACTTAGCGGTGTGAATAACAAGGCAGCAATCAATACTGGCAACACGCTATACTTAGCCTCGCGCAGCCCACGTCGGGTTGAGCTTCTAAGTCAGCTAGGCTGGGGCTGTATTATCAAGCCTGCCGATATCGATGAGACCCCGCTTGCAGGCGAACAGGCCGCGGCTTATGTGCAAAGGTTGGCTGAACAAAAAGCCTTAGCCACCGGCCGCTTACTTGGCTTAGCAGATGGCGTGCCAGCCATATTGGCGGCCGATACCACGGTGGCGTTGGGTACGCAGTTGTTAGGTAAACCAGCGGACGAGGCGGATGCGCGAGCGATGTTAGCCGGTTTGTCTGGCAGCGTGCATCAGGTGCATACGGCCGTGTCATTGCTTGTTAACCATAAAATTGAATTGGCCTACTCTTGCACTCATGTTGAAATGATGGGGCTGTCGGCGGCGCAAATCGACGCTTACCTAGCCAGTGGCGAATGGCAAGATAAAGCCGGTGGCTATGGCATACAGGGCTTAGCTGCGGCTTGGATTAAGCGTATAGACGGCAGCTATTCTGGGGTAATGGGTTTGCCTTTATATGAAACAGCCGCATTGTTGCGTGGGCAAGGCTTAAGTGTGCTGTAGACTTAAGCGCTTAAACGCATTTCCGTTTTGATGCAGATGAATTAAATTAAAAGAGAAGTCAATTGAGCGAAGAGATATTAATTAATGTAACGCCACAAGAGACGCGCATTGCCATGATGGAGAATGGCGTGGTGCAGGAATTGCAAATTGAACGCAGTTCCTCGCTGGGCTTGGTTGGCAACGTCTACCGTGGTGTGGTGTGCCGGGTATTACCCGGCATGCAGTCTGCATTTGTGGAAATAGGCCTGCAGCGGGCGGCATTCTTGCATGCCGGCGATATATTTGAATGCGGCCAGTCCGAAACGCAGTTGCCCATCCAGGCTGTGTTGCATGAAGGTCAGTCTTTGATGGTGCAAGTCATCAAAGAACCCATAGGCACCAAGGGTGCTAGGTTGACCACGCAAATTAGCATAGCCGGCCGATTTTTGGTGTATTTGCCACAACAAGAGCACATAGGCGTGTCGCAGCGCATAGAGGATGAGGCGGAGCGCGAGCAATTGAAACAGCGCTTGCTCGGATTGTTGCCAGAGCGGCGTGTCGGTGGCTACATCATACGCACCATGTCTGAAACCGCGACCGATGAAGAGTTGTTGGCTGACATAGACTATTTAACTAAAACTTGGCAGCACATCCTGGCTAAAAGCACCGCCGTGCCAGATCGCACCTTGATTTTTCAGGATTTGAATTTGCCCATGCGGGTGCTACGGGATGTCTTGTCTGCAGAAACGGCCATGGTCCGCATCGACTCCAGTGAAACTTATCAAAAATTAGTCGACTTTGCTAATTTATACGCCCTGGCGGCATTGAATAAATTGGTGCATTACCAAGGCGAGCGGCCCTTATTCGATTTGTACAGCATAGAGCAAGAAATTGAAAAAGCCATGTCGCGCAAGGTCGAGTTGAAATCCGGTGGCTATTTAATTTTCGATCAAACCGAAGCGTTAACCACGGTAGACGTCAATACCGGTAGCTTCGTCAGTGGCAAGAACCTGTCTGACACCATTTTCAAAACCAATTTGGAAGCGGCCCAATCCATTGCTAGGCAATTACGTTTACGCAATTTAGGCGGCATCATTATCGTCGATTTTATTGATATGGATGAAGACAGCCAGCGCGAAGCCGTATTGGACGAGTTACAAAAAGCCGTGACGCGCGATCGTGCGCGCACCGGCGTGAATGGATTTACGCCGTTGGGCTTGGTTGAGATGACGCGTAAGCGCACTCGTGAAAGCTTGGCGCACGTGCTGTGTGAGACCTGTGCCAGTTGCAAAGGGCGCGGCGAATTAAAGACCGCTCAGACCGTTTGCTACGAGATTTTACGCGAGTTGTTAAGGGAGGCGCGGCAGTTTAATGCCAGAGAGCTTAGGGTGCTGGCAGCGCCTAAAGTCATAGACATGCTGCTGGATGAGGAGTCGCAAAGTTTGGCCAATTTATCCGACTTTATCGGCAAGCAGATTTCCTTGCAGGTGGAAGCCAATTACAGTCAAGAATCGTTTGATATTATTTTGATGTAATGCCACTTAGCTTGCTGATGAGCTTGGCTCTTGATGAAATTTGGCTGAACGCATCAGCTTCAACAATAGGCCATCCAGCTGTTGGGCTTGATGGCTCAGTTTAGCCAGATCCTTTTCCGTTGCAGCTAGGTTTTTTTCGGTGATTTCGGCGTGGTTGTGCGATGCCATTAAGGCGGCGGCGCGCTGGTCTAATGATTTTTTATGCTCGTTAATTTGTGTTTTAAGTTCGCCTATCACCACGTTTAACCACAGTGAACAATCTAACTGCGCTTGTTCAAACGCCGCTTGAATTTGCGCACCAAGACCATGGTAAAAACGTCGGATTAAAAAACGTTTTTCCGTCAGTACATTAATTGGATCCAGGCAAAATTCGTTGGTAATTTTTTCCAGGGATTGCATGCTATTGATAAAGGTATCCATATTCAGTGGCATGGCTACACTCTTTTCAAAACCATGCTCGCGGCAAAATAATTGATATAAATGGTCGGCTTCTTGTTTGATTAAATCGCCATTTTGTTTAATTTCTCGCGCCAGTTGTATGGCTTGCTTGGTCAGCGTACGCATGCTTCTATTTAGGCTGATGGTGGTCCAACTGTCACCCATGTCTTGTTTGCTTTGCTCCAAGGTGCTGTTTAAGTGCCCGGTGCTATGTTGCAGCAGCAGCTTATCACTGAGGCGTTTAATCTTTTCACCACCTTGATTGAAGGTCAGCACCGAAGCGTCGTAGCGTTTACGCTCTGTGGTGACTTGCAGCAGAATTTCTTGGGTACTGTCTGCCTGTTGATTTTGCATTTGACGCAATTCTTTGAGCTGCAGTTGACCTTGCTTGACCCGCATATTCGCGACTTTTTGCGACAGCGCGATCATGTTGGCGCATTCCGTTACGATGGCGCGCCCTAAAATTTCATGTTTGGATTTGATCAATTGATTGGCTAAGGCATCTTCTAAAGCATCTATGCCACTGCGTTGCAGTAGTTTCGCATCATGTTTAATTTTAGCCAGCAAGGCTTTTTGTGCAGAGATGGCAAAAATCCGCTTGTTGTCTAAATCCAATTGCTTTGCCGTGTGGTCAATTTGTTGTTGCACCATAGCGCTCACTTCGGCGTCGCTCTCTAGCCCGTCCCAAAGCATGTCAATTTTGTTCAGCAGCACCAATTTATGACTGGCTCGGTTTTTGACGTAGTCTGACCATATTTGCATGTCGGATTTGGTGATGCCGCTGTCTATCGCCGTTAAAAACAACACCGCATGCGCATTGGGAATAATGTTTAAAGTCAATTCGGGTTCGGCGCCCATGCTGTTCAAGCCCGGGGTGTCGATCACAACCAAGCCTTTTTGCAGTAAGGGGTGTGGGTAGTTAATCATGGCGTGCCGCCACATGGGTATTTCTACCGTGCCTTTTTCACCTAACTGCTTTTGCATGGCCGGGTCGTCCTCATGCCAAAACCCTAGCGATTTAGCCGTGGCTAAATCCACGCTGGTTTTTTCAATTAAGGCGCTCAAGGTTTGCTTCATGGCATCGGCTGATTGTGTATCCAACAGAAATTTTTGCCACAGCTCGGGCTGGCTTTTTAGTTCGCTTAAGCTGGCATTGCTGAATTTGGTTTCTATAGGCAAGAGTTGTATGTAAGCCGGCTCACCGTTAGCGAATATTTCCGTGGGGCACATGGTAGTTCGGCCAGGCGCGCTGGGTAGCAAGCGTTGATTAAAGTCAGCAAAAAATAAGGCATTGATGGTTTCGGTTTTACCGCGGGAAAATTCCGCTAAAAAAGCCAACAATAAGCGGTCGTTTTTTAGGGTTTCTTTTATGTCGAATAAGCGTAATTCTTGGGCGGCATCCATAGGCCCAGCTTGATCTAACCAGCCTATGTATTCATTAATGGCGGCAGTTAAAGTCTCGCGCCAGTGGGCGTATTCGTTTATTTTTATGCCCAAGCTGCTGCTCGCAGTAGCGG
This sequence comes from Methylotenera oryzisoli, assembly GCA_945878695.1. Classification (GTDB taxonomy): domain Bacteria; phylum Pseudomonadota; class Gammaproteobacteria; order Burkholderiales; family Methylophilaceae; genus Methylotenera; species Methylotenera oryzisoli_B. The sequence continues at coordinate 131,229 of CAMDXI010000001.1, forward strand.
CGGTCTGCGTGGCTTCTTCAAGAGAGGGTTGGCTGGTCATGACAGGGTGTGATGGTCTATAGATTAGCCAATAAATGGTTTTCTAATGGCATGAGCAGGGTGGCCAAGACCAATTGTGCCCCGATGACAAAAACCAGTGGGCTGATATCGATGTGCCCAATAGGACGAATAAATAGGCGCATCTTAGCAAGTATGGGTGCGGTTAGCGAGTCCAATAATGGGGCTAATGCGGTGTGCGGGTTGAGCCAACTCAACACCGCTTGCAATAACACCGCATACAAAAAAATGGTCAGGCTGATGTTCATTACCCCCACCATGGCTAAGCCTAAAAGCTTAGGCCAGATATGGCTGCCGGCGAGGATTAAGGGGAAGTCTTTTAGCCACAAAGTCAGGCTGAATAGGGTCAGTTGGCTTAGGTAGGCTAACAGCAGGGTCGATAGGTCCACTCGGCTAAGACCAAAGTTTTTAAAAACTCCCAAGATGCGGCGGGTGGGTTTAACCGCGAATTGACTTAAGACTAGCACCCATTCCGCAGCGGGGTTTTGGAAGGACACTTTGCACAATTGAAAATAAAAGCGCAATAAAAACAGGGCGCTCAATAAGCCCAGCAGGGTATGCACTAAGAACAACAGGGCATTAAGCAGCAAGCTCGTCCCCTAGTGTTTTGGATTGCTTAGCGGCGGCGGTGGCCGCGGCCAAAATAATGGTTTTAATGTGGGCGGATTCTAAACTGAGTATGCCTTGTTCGGTGGTGCCGCCTTTGGAGGTGACTTGCGCTCGTAAGGTCTGTATGTCGGTTTTGGTCTGCTTGGCCAGCAAACTGGCGCCAGTGAATGTTTCCAGGGCTAAAAGTTTGGCCTCTTCTGGACTGAGGCCAAGTTCTACAGCAGCCTCTTGTAAGGCTTCGATTAGATAAAACACGTAGGCTGGGCCGCTGCCAGAAATGGCGGTGACGGCATCCATTTTCCCCTCGTTGTCTAACCACAGGCTGCTGCCTACTGCCTGCAATATGCTGCTTGCTTGCTCACGCTGGGCCGCATTAACGCTAGGCATGGCATACAGGGCAGACACGCCGGCTTGAATCTGCGCGGGCGTGTTGGGCATGGCTCGGACGATAGCTTGGTGACCATTTAGCCAGCGGCCTAGATCCGTGGTGCGTATGCCGGCAGCGATGGAAATGATTAAGTGCTCTTTAAGCTGTGCGCCTAATTTGCCATTAAGTTGAGCGCACACGGCTTGCATTTGTTGCGGTTTGACGGCTAACACCAGCACTTGCGGCGCACTGCTTGGCATGTCACTGATGTGCGTTGCGGTCTGCACGCCAAATTGCTCGGCCAACATGGCGCGTTTATCGGCATCGGGTTCCACCACGCAAATACTACTCATTTTATACGCATGATTTTTTAAGCCACATAGGATGGCGCTGGCCATATTGCCACCACCAATAAAGCTAATGTGCATAGTTTGATTCATGTTTTGCTCTAAGCCTTTTTACTGTAATTACGCTATTGCGGTCTCGCACCAAATAATGCGGACCCGATGCGCACTATTGTGGCGCCTTGTTCGATTGCCACGGCATAATCATCCGACATGCCTATGGATAAGGTGTCCAATTGGTAGCCTAGCGCTAACAAGTTATCATAACATTGCCGCACTTGTTTGAACTGCTGGCGTTGCACAGATAGGTCTAGACTCGGTGCAGGGATGGCCATGAGGCCGCGTAATTGCAAGTGCGGCAGTTTGGCGATAGTAGCGACGGTGGCTTGCAAATCGGCGACCAATACGCCATTTTTGCTTGCTTCGTTGCTGATGTTAATTTGCACGCAGACTTGCAATGGGCTGCTGTTATTGGCCCTAGCGTCATTTAAACGCTGTGCTATTTTTAGCCTGTCTACACTGTGCACCCAATCAAAATGCTGGGCTATTAATTGTGTTTTATTGCTTTGTATGGGCCCAATAAAATGCCATAGGATGGCCAAGTCGCTTAGTTGGGTTTGTTTGTCTAGCGCTTCTTGTAAGTAGTTTTCCCCAAATTGCCTTTGCCCAGCCGCGTAAGCCTCGCGAATGGCTGCTGCGGCTTGAGCCTTGCTGACGGCCAGCAATTGCACGGTTTGATCGGCATGGGCGAGCTGTTTTGCCGATTCTATGCTGCTTAGAATAGCTTGCAAGCGGTTGCTAATTGAGGTCATAATTCATTTAGTATCAAATTCTCATGCTGGTTCAGCTTCTGGGCCAGACCGCACTAGTCACTAGTGCGTTAAGTTGAGCATAGCCAAGCGCGATGCACAGTAAATTATAACAGGAGCAGCTTGTGGATATTTCAGATTTACTGGCATTTTCAGTTAAAAACCAAGCGTCCGATTTACACCTGTCTGCCGACATGCCGCCCATGATAAGGGTGCACGGCGATATCCGAAAAATCAATCTGCCGGTTTTAGATCATGCGCAAGTTAGAGCCATGATCTATGACATCATGAACGACACCCAGCGTAAGCAATACGAAGAAAGTCTGGAGTGCGATTTCTCTTTTGAGATCGCTAATTTAGCCCGTTTTCGCGTCAATGCTTTTAATCATAATCGTGGTGCAGGCGCTGTTTTTCGTAACATTCCATCGCAAATCATGAGTTTGGAAGAGCTTAATTGCCCAGCCATTTTTAAAGAGATAGCCGATCAGCCTAGAGGCTTGTGTTTATTGACTGGGCCGACTGGCTCAGGGAAATCCACCACCTTGGCCGCCATGATCGATTACATAAACAACAAAGCTTACGCGCACATCCTCACCGTCGAAGACCCGATAGAGTTTGTGCATACGCCTAAGAAAAGTTTGATTAATCAGCGTGAGGTTGGCCCGCATACCCATTCCTTTAGCAATGCCTTGCGCTCCGCATTGCGTGAAGACCCCGATGTGATTTTAGTCGGCGAATTACGTGACCTGGAAACCATACGGTTGGCCTTGACTGCAGCAGAGACTGGGCACATGGTGTTTGCCACCTTGCACACCAGTTCCGCGGCAAAAACCATAGACCGAATTATCGATGTGTTCCCGGCGGCGGAAAAGGAAATGGTGCGTTCCATGTTGTCGGAATCCTTACGCGCGGTGATTTCGCAAACCTTGTGTAAAACCAAGGACGAGCAGGGCCGTGTCGCTGCTCATGAAATCATGTTGGCGACACCAGCGATACGTAATTTGATTCGTGAGGCCAAGGTGCCGCAAATGTATTCAGCCATTCAAACTGGGCAAAACGTCGGCATGCAGACCCTGGATCAATGCCTGCAGGAGCTGGTAAAACGCAACTTGATTTCAGTGGCTGAGGCTAGGTCCAAAGCCGCTAATAAAGACACTATCTTTGCTTAAGTATGGGCATGAAAGCATTTAGGTAAAGCATGGAAAAAGATCAGGCAGAAAAATTTATACTGGATTTATTGCGCTTAACCATGGCAAAAAATGCCTCGGATTTACTCATCACCAGTGGCTTCCCGCCGGCGATGAAGATCGATGGCAAAGTTACGCCAGTCAGCAATCAAGTTTTGTCTTCCTTGCAAACGCAAGCTATTGCTCGCGCCATGTTGACAGAGCAACAACTGGCTGATTTTGAAGTCAGCCAAGAATGCAATTTTGTCGTCAGCCAGACTGGTTTGTCGCGTTTTAGGGTTAACGCTTTTATGCAGCGTGGTGCGGTTGCATTGGTATTCAGAATGATAGCGACCAGCATTCCTGACTTCGAGGGTCTAGGCCTGCCTGCAGTTGTAAAAGACATCGCTTTGGCCAAGCGCGGTTTAATCTTTTTTGTTGGCGGTTCCGGATCTGGCAAATCCAGTTCATTGGCTGCCATGGTGGGTTACCTCAATGCCAATAGCAGTGGGCACATTTTAAGCATAGAAGACCCGATAGAGTTTTTGCATGCGCATCAACAATGCATAGTGAGCCAACGTGAAGTGGGTGTGGACAGCCATGATTGGCCTAGCGCCTTGAGTAATGCCTTGCGCCAAGCGCCCGATGTCGTGGTCATAGGGGCCATACGAGATAGGCTTAGCATGGAACACGCCTTGGCTTTTGCTGAGACCGGGCATTTATGTATTGCAAGTTTGCACGCCAACAGCACCCATCAAGCCATAGACCGTATCGTGAATTTCTTCCCGCAAGAAAGGCGCAATCAAGTGTTAATGGATTTGTCTTTGCATACCAAAGCCATCGTTGCGCAGCGCTTGATTCCACTCAGTCAAGGTAAAGGACGAGTAGCAGCGGTGGAAGTGATGCTCAATTCTCCCTTGATAGCCGATTTAATCGCCAAAGGCGACGTGCAGGCCATCAGAGACTGCATGGCGAAAGCCAAGGATTTTGGCATGCAAACCATGGATCAAGCGCTGTTTAATTTATACACAGACGGCTTAATTACTTACGAGGATGCCTTACTCAACGCCGATTCGGAAAACGATTTGCGTTTAAAAATCAAATTGGCTTTTGACGCGGCTAAAGCGCAGATGCCGGCGGCGGATTTGGCAAAGTTAAACGTCGTTTAAGGACTAGGCTTGGTAGACCAATTGGCCGTTGACTAAGGTGTATTTAACCTTACCTGCCATTTCCAGACCAGTGAACGGGCTGTTCTTGCCTTGACTTTTCAAATTGCCGGCCTCGACTTTCCAGTATAGCGACGGATCAAATAGGCAAATATCGGCATCGCTATTCAGCGATAATTGGCCCGCAGGGATACCCAATATTTTGGCAGCAGACGCGCTAATTAGGCCTAAGGCATGCACTAGGCTGATTTTTTCTTGATTAGCCCATTTTAAGGTCAGTGTTAGCAACAATTCCAATCCGCTGGCGCCAATTTCCGCTTCTGCAAAGGGCGCCAATTTGCCATCGTCATCCACCGGCGTGTGGTCTGAACAAATGGCATCTATGGTGCCGTCTTTGAGCCCAGCAACAATGGCTGCTTGGTCACGTTGGCTGCGTAAGGGTGGTTTAAGGTGGCAGTTGCTATCAAAGTAAGCCAGGTCGTGTTCAGTCAGGTGCACGTGGTTGGCGCTGACATCGCAGCTGATCGACAAGCCTTGTTTTTTCGCCTCCCGTATCATGTTTATCCCTTCAGCAGTGGATAAGCGGCTGATGTGGAGTTTGGCGCCGGTTTCTTTGGCTATGCGCAATAGGCCAGCCAATGCCAAAGCCTCGGCCGCGCTAGGGATGCCTTTAAGGCCCAACCGACTGGCCACTTCGCCATCATGCGCGACGCCGTCTTTTGCCAGAAACGCATCTTCGGCATGCAAAAATAAGGTGTAGCCAAAGGTGGCGGCGTATTCCATCGCTCGCCACAACACTTGCGTGTCGGTAATCGCCATATTGGCCTGAGAAAAACCGACGCAGCCTGCTTCACGTAATTCGCCCATTTCAGCCAACACGGCGCCTTGTAATTGCCTGGTTAATGCGCCCAAGGGGTAGACGTGCGCTAAATTCAGTTGCTTGGCGCGGTGTTTTAACATTTTTACCAGACCCGGTTCATCTAACACTGGATCGGTATCCGGCGGGCAGGCTAAGCTGGTAACGCCGCCGGCAACAGCGGCTTGCAATTCGCTGACTAAAGTGGCCTTGTATTCCTCACCCGGTTCACGCAACCTAGCCGATAAATCCACCAAGCCAGGGCAGACGATTAGATTGCTGGCATCTATGGTTTGGTTGGCGACAAATCCAGCAGGGGCAGTGCCTAGCGCTAGAATTTTACCTGCGCCTATGTAGACGTCTAACTGGCTGTCTAGCTGACTAATTGGGTCGATAACGCGGCCATTTTTTATGTGTATTTTCATGACTGGGTTCCTGATGGTTGGCCGCCGGCAAGGATGGCCATGACGGCCATGCGTATGGCAATACCGTAAGTGACTTGCGGCAGAATCACCGATTGCTGTCCGTCCGCTACGCCCGAATCAATCTCTACACCGCGGTTCATGGGGCCGGGGTGCAAGACGATGGCATCGGGTTTGGCTAGGCTAAGTTTTTCTTGGGTGAGGCCGTAGGTTTTAAAGTACTCTTGGGCGCTGGGTAACATGGCGCCGCTCATGCGCTCATTTTGCAAACGTAACATCATGATGACGTCGACGTCTTTTAATCCGGCACGCATGTCATGGTAAACGTGTACCCCTAGTTTCTCTACCTCCGCCGGCAGCAAGGTTTTAGGCGCGATCACGCGCACCTCGGGCACGCCTAATGTGGTTAAGGCGTGGATTTCAGAGCGGGCCACGCGAGAATGCAGGATGTCGCCGACTATGGCCACACGCAGATTATGCAAGTCTGGCTTGTATTTGCGTATGGTAAAGACGTCTAGCAAGCCTTGTGTAGGGTGCGAGTGACGGCCGTCACCGGCATTGATGATGTGGATGTGCTCGGGCACGTGTTTGGCGATGAAATGCGCTGCTCCGGACTGCGCGTGTCTAACCACAAACATGTCGGCATGCATAGCAATCAGGTTGTCCACCGTGTCTAATATGGTTTCACCCTTGGATTGCGAGGAGGTGTTGACATTCAGGCTGATGACATCTGCCGATAAGCGCTTGGCGGCGATTTCAAAGGTGGTGCGGGTGCGGGTGCTGTTTTCAAAGAAAAGATTGCAGACGGTTTTCCCGCGCAACAAGGGCACTTTTTTTACTTCACGTTCGGCCACCCCAACAAAGGATTCCGCCGTGTCTAAAATTTGATTTAATATTTTTTTCGGTAAACCTTCTATGGAGAGGAAGTGGCGAAGTTGACCGTCAGAATAAAGTTGAGGGTTATGCATGCTTAGAGGCTGCCTGATGGTTAGATGGGGTGAGCGATTTTATGGTGAAGCCTAGCTGGCCGTTGGCCAGTTGTATGAGTTGCAAATTTTCCGTGGGCTTGAGGCTTAAGTCCATGGCCGTGATTTGTGGGCTAATCGGCAGCTCGCGGCCGCCACGGTTGACCAATGCAATCAGCGTAATGCTAGCTGGTCGGCCGTAATCGAATAGTTCGTTCATGGCAGCACGGGTGGTGCGACCAGTGAAAAACACATCGTCGATTAGAATAATGTGCTTGTTTTCAACCTCAAATGCAATTTGACTGGGCTGGTTGTCTGGCTTGAGGCCGCGCTTAGCGTAATCGTCCCGATAAAAAGACACGTCTAAGGTGCCGTGGTCAATCGCATGGGTGGCCATGGTTTTGTCTAGCTTGGCCAGCAATCGTTGCATGAGCCAAACTCCGCCACTTTGTATGCCCACCAGTGCGGTGTTTTTTTGCAGTAAAGGCTGCAGCTTATCTGCGAGTATGTTGATCAGCGCTTCTGCGTCGGGTAGTTGGGATGGGTCTGTGGTCATGGCTTTAAGCAATCAAAATGGTGGCGATATCATAATTCATGTTTGTATACTGTCAAAATAGCTTTGTAATATGGTTTGCGCGGCGACTTGATCCAAGTGGCTTTTTTGTGCGCGTCCTTTTAGCCCGGCTTGATGGAGTAATTCACTGGCAGCCACCGAGCTGTAACGCTCGTCTATCATCATTACCGGTAGGTTAAAACGGCCATTCAAACGGCGTGCAAATTTTGTGCATAACTGCGTGATCGGCGTTTCTTCTCCTGCCAAATTCAAAGGCAAACCCACTAGCAGTAATTTTGGTTGCCATTCGGCCACGAGCGCTTCGATACCATTAAAACGCACGCTATTGCTCTCGTTGTCTATGGTGGTCAGCGCTTGTGCTTGCCCTATCAGGTGCTCGCCAACTGCTACGCCTATGCGTTGTTCACCAAAGTCAAAGCACATGGCGGTGCCACTCATGATGGTTTCTTGCTGATAAACGCCTTCGTTATCTATCAGTTGGCCGTGCGCCGGGGCTTGACGAAGCATGCGCTCAGGCATGGCCTGCCACATCAGACAACATGGCTGGGTTGACCCCCAATAAAGCCAGGCTGGCGTTTAGTTTGTCTTCGGCTTTGCATTCAAACAAAATTTTATGCAAGGTTTCGCCGTCTTTGGCTTGCACAGAAAGCCATGAGTTTGCGGCAATCTCTTGCTCTAATTGACCGGCGGTCCAGCCCGCGTAGCCCAAAGCCAGTAACATTTTTTTTGGCCCAGTGCCTATGGCCACCGATTCCAAGATGTCTTTCGACGTGGTTAGGGCGGTATTTTCTGCGATGGATAAGGTGCTGTCCCATTCGCCACTGTGCTCGTGCAGCACAAAGCCACGCTCAGGTTGAACCGGTCCGCCATACAGGACTGTGTTGTCCGCAAGCTCGCTTTGGGCTAGCTCGACTTTTATTTTTTCAAATAAAGTGTCGTAGCTGAGGTCGGTGGGGCGATTGATCATGACGCCCATGGCGCCATCTTGATTGTGGGTGCAGATGAAGGTGACTGACTTAGAAAAAAACGGATCCGTCATGCCTGGCATGGCGATGAGTAAGTGACCGGTGAGGTTGACGTTTTCCAATGTGCTCATTCTAACATAGACGACTGATTATTATAGAAAAAAATGCAAGTTAGGTTTTATTCCGCCTCTAGGTAGCCGCATACTTCTAGGCCAAAACCGGCCATGCTAGGCATTTTTCGTGGATTGGCCAGCAATTTCATTTTGCCCACGCCACAATCCAAGAGGATTTGTGAGCCTATGCCGTAGGTGCGTAATTCTTGGTTTATGCGCACCGGCTGATCGGCACCGACTATGCGCTCTACTATATTTTCACCGCTTTCTTGGTGGTGTAATAACACCATGACGCCGGCTTCGGCTTCGGCTATGACTTGCATGGCCGCCAAGGTATTCCAACTATGCGAACAGCTAGAGCGATCCAGTAAGTCAAAAATGGACAAGGGTTCGTGCACCCGCACCAGTGTTTCTTGTTTCGGCGAGGGCCTGCCTTTGATCAGGGCTAAGTGCGTTTCCTTGGCAATTTTATCGTGGTAGGCGATCAGTTGCATGGGGCCGTATGGCGTTTGGATTAATCGCTCTGCGGTGCGCTCGACTAAGCGCTCGGTTTGCGCGCGGTATTGAATGAGGTCGGCTATGGTGCCAATTTTAAGTTGGTGCTCGGCGGCAAACGCCATTAGGTCTGGCAAACGTGCCATGCTGCCGTCGTCTTTTAGGATCTCACAAATAACACTGCTAGGCTCTGCGCCAGCCAATTGTGCTAAATCACAACCGGCTTCCGTGTGCCCGGCCCTAACCAAGACGCCGCCGTCCATGGCGGTTAAGGGGAAAATGTGACCGGGACTAACGATGTCTTTAGGTTTAGCCATTTTAGCTACCGCCGCTTGCACGGTGCAAGCCCTATCGGCTGCTGATATGCCAGTCGTGACGCCTTCAGCCGCTTCTATGGAAACGGTAAAGTTGGTGCCCATACGGGCGCCATTTTTTTGCACCATTTTCGTTAGGTGTAATTGTCGGCAACGCGCTTCCGTGAGCGTTAGGCAAATCAGGCCGCGCCCGTATTTCGCCATAAAATTGATGTGCTCAGCGGTGACGAACTCGGCAGCCAGCACTAAGTCGCCTTCGTTTTCGCGATTTTCGTCATCGACCAACACCACCATGCGGCCGTGTTTGATTTCTGCAATAATTTCTTGGGCGCTGCTGATGGTCACTTTGCTTTTTCCAATGGCTTTATTGAGTGCGCAAGTTTGTTGGCTTGTGCATTCATTATTCGTTGGCCCATTGCGCCATGCGGTCGACGTAACGGGCAATTTGATCGACTTCTAAATTCACTAGGCTGCCCACTGCTAAAAATTGCAAGGTGGTGTTCTCCAGCGTGTGCGGAATTAAGTTCATGCTAAACACATCCTGCGCTATGCTGTTGATGGTCAGGCTGACGCCATTGACTGCGATGGATCCTTTTGGGGCGATGTACTTGCTCAAGCCGTGCGGTGCACGGATGTCCAATTTCCAACATTCGCCTAACTGTTCAAAGTTCAGCACAGTTCCCACGCCATCAACATGGCCGCTGACCAAATGCCCGCCTAATCGGTCGCTTAAGCGCAAGGCTTTTTCTAGGTTGACTGCGTGCGGTTGGTTTAACCCCACCGTCACGGCTAGACTTGCTTGCGAAACGAGCGCTTCAAAATGGCCCCCACTGACGGTGGTCGCGGTTAGGCATACGCCATTGACGGCAATGCTGTCGCCACTTTTTACGTCTTGCAGACTTAAGTTTGCGCAGGCGATGCTAAGTTTTAGGTCTGAGCCTATGGCCTGCACGCTGTCGATTTTTCCTACGCTTTGTATGATGCCGGTGAACATGCGCGAATTTTATCAGACTTAGCGCCGCTTGGGCTCATTGCTTGCCTACAGAATACTTGATAAGCGCTGGCATAAGCCTGTTAGAATTTCACTTATGTGGCAAAAATTAAAATCTTTAGCAAAGCCGTTTGGCGGCTTTGAGCTCTTAGTAGGGCTGCGCTATACCCGTGCAAAGCGTAAAAACCATTTCATTTCCTTTATATCTTTAACCAGTATGCTGGGCATCGCACTAGGCGTTGCAGCGCTCATCGTTGTGCTGTCGGTGATGAATGGATTTCAGAAGGAATTGCGCAGTCGAATTTTAGGGGTGGCCTCGCATTTGGAAATCAGTGGCCGCAATAACCAGCTAAACGATTGGCCGGCAGTAATGAATTTTGCAGTCAAGCAAGATCACGTGTTGGCCGCGGCGCCTTATATTATGGCGCAAGGGATGCTTAGCTACGATCAAGGTGTGCAAGGTGCGCTCATCCGCGGGGTGTTGCCCATCGCTGAAGACAGCGTGGCTGACTTGGGCCGCAACATGAAAGTGGGGCAGTTGACCGACCTAAAAGCCGGTGAGTTTGGCATTGTTTTAGGCGCAGATTTAGCTTATAACTTAGGCGTGCAAGTCGGCGACAAAGTATTGCTGATGGCGCCTCAAGGGCAATTTACGCCTACCGGCTTGGTGCCAAGGCTCAAGCAATTTACCCTAGTTGGTTTGTTTCAGGTGGGCATGTATGAGTACGACGCCGGTTTGGCATTGATACACTTAGAGGATGCCGCTAAGTTATACCGCATGGCGGATAGGGTGTCGGGTTTGCGTTTAAAGCTCGATGACTTGTTTGATGCACCCGAGATTGGGGCGGCGATCAGCGAGCGGCTAAATAACCGATTGGCTGTGAATGATCAGTATTATGTGAGCGACTGGACCATGCAACATGCTAATTTCTTTAAAGCCGTGCAGATGGAAAAGCGCGTGATGTTCATTATTCTTACGCTGATAGTCGCCGTTGCGGCTTTTAATATCGTCTCGACCTTGGTCATGGCAGTAACGGACAAGCGCGCAGACATTGCCATCATGCGCACCCTAGGCGCCAGTCCTGGCAGCATACTCAGTATATTTATCGTTCAAGGCGCGCTAATTGGTTTGGTTGGCACCTTGTTGGGCGCCGTGTTTGGCGTAGTAATCGCACTTAATATTAGTAGCATCATTCCGTTTATTGAAAATCTATTCCATGTGCAGTTTCTATCTAAAGAAGTCTATGCCATCAGCGAGCTGCCTTCTGACTTAATTTGGGCGGATGTCTGGCTTATCGTGTTGATGTCTTTTTCTTTGAGTTTGTTGGCCACGCTCTACCCAAGTTGGCGTGCCAGCAAGATCAATCCTGCGGAGGCCTTGCGCTATGAGTAAGGCGGTCTTGCATAAGGAAGTGCTTGCTTGCAGCGGGCTGCGTAAAACCTACCATGGCTTGGAGGTGGCGGTTTTAAACGGCATAGACCTGACGGTGAATGCCGGTGAGCAGATTGCTATCGTGGGCAGCTCCGGTTCAGGCAAAAGCACCTTGCTGCATTTATTGGGTGGCTTGGACGCGGCTTCTGCCGGCGAGGTGCGCATACTCAAGCAAAATTTGGCGGCATTAAACGAAGCACAAAAAGGCCTGTTGCGTAATCGTAGCCTAGGCTTTGTTTACCAATTTCACCATTTGTTGGCAGAATTTACCGCGCTAGAAAACGTAGCCATGCCCTTGTTAATAAGGCGCATGCCGCGCGAGCAAGCCTTAGGTCTGGCGGCTGACATGCTAGCTAGAGTGGGCTTGGCGCATAGGGTGGCGCACATGCCGGGTGAGTTGTCCGGGGGTGAGCGGCAAAGGGCTGCGCTGGCGAGAGCATTAATCGCCGAGCCACAATGCATATTGGCGGATGAGCCAACTGGCAATCTGGATAGGCATACCGCGCACGCGGTATTTGATTTGTTATTAGGTTTAAACCAAACGCAGCAAAGAAGTTTGGTGGTGGTGACGCACGACATCGAGTTGGCCAAAAAAATGCAGCGCCAATACTTGTTAGTTGACGGTAAGTTGCAGCCCTTGTAGATAGCCCATGGATTAGCCTAGCCATGACCCCTGTCGCAATAACGTTTGTTTTTGCTGCATGGGTGGTGCAACAGGCCGCAGTATTGCCTGGCCCTGCGGTTTTATTTAGCCTGCTGATAAGCGCGCTTATTATTTTATGCCTAGTCTGGCGTAAGTTAGTGCCCAGGCGTCTCAATTCCCTATTGCTCAGCATAGCGAGTTTTTTAATTGGCCTGTGTTGGGCTGCTGGTCTTGCGCTATGGCGCTTGAGTGACGCGCTGCCTGTGGCTTGGCAGCAACAAACCATAGAGGTGGTTGGGGTGGTGGCCAGCGTGCCGGAAGCCACTGAGCGGGGCCTGCGCTTTCGGTTTGATGTGGAAACCGTACTCACAAAAGACGCGATTGTGCCTCAGCGTATTAGCCTAAATTACTACGAGGCCGCCGCCGAGGGGGCGCTAAACCCATCCACTACTTTGGCGAATCCAGCTCAAGTTGCCCCAAGTTTGTTTCATGCCGGTCAACGTTGGTTGCTTGCCGTCCGCTTAAAGCGACCGCACGCTAGCATCAATCCGCACGGCTTCGATTTTGAGTCGTGGGCGCTAGCAGAAAACATCCGCGCTACAGGCAGCATTAAAACCAACCAGGGCATGCGCAAGTTGGCGGATATGGTTTGGAAGCCAGGCTATGCCATCGAGCGAACGCGCGAGCTGATACGGCAGCGCATCGTTCAAGTTTTGCATGGGCAAGCTTATGCGGGCATCGTGTTGGCTTTGGTGATGGGTGACGACAGTCAAATTAAGGCCAACCATTGGCAGTTGTTTTTGCAAACCGGCACCAGCCACTTGATGTCAATTTCTGGCTTGCACATCACCATGTTGGCTGGCGTGGTATACGCCATGGTCGATTTTTTTTGGCGGCGTAAGCCGCGCTTGGTGATGCGTTTGCCCACCCGTAAAGCGGCCAGCATAGCAGGCTTTATAGGCGCGTTGATTTATTGCGTGCTGGCCGGTTTCTCCGTACCTACCCAACGTACCTTATACATGCTGGCCGTTCTGGCCTGGGCCTTGTGCTCAAGCAGGCCTTTAGCCCTGACGCAAGTGTTGGCGCTGGCATTGGCGCTAGTGGTTTTATTGGATCCATGGGCGGTCAATGCGCCGGGTTTTTATCTATCCTTTGGTGCCGTGGCTGTCATGGCCTATGCCTTGGGTGGCGGCATCGCTAAGCAAGCATGGCTTAGAACAGCAGTAAAAGCCCAGTGGGCGGTAACCATTGGCATGGTGCCTGCTGTATTAATTCTGTTTAATCAAACCTCGCTTATTTCGCCTATTGCAAATGCCGTCGCCATCCCATTGATTAGTTTTGTGGTGACGCCGCTGGCCTTGCTAGGCAGCTTTTTTTTCGTGGATTGGCCTTTGCACTTAGCTTACGCCAGCCTCGAGTTTTGTATGGCCATGCTAAACAGCATGAACCAGTTGCCGTTTGCTACTTGGCAGCAACATGCCCCGGCAAGCTGGACCATATTGCCGGCCTTATTGGGCATGGTCTGGTTGCTATTACCTGCTGGCTTTCCTATGCGCTATTTAGGCTTGCTGACGCTCTTGCCCATGCTACTTGTGCTGCCCGAGCGGCCCTTGCCAGGCGAAATGAAAGTCACGGTGCTGGATGTCGGGCAAGGCTTGAGTGTGGTGGTGCAGACTGCCAAACACAGCTTGGTCTTCGACGCCGGCCCAAAATACGATAGCCAAACGGATGCAGGCAGTCGCATTGTGTTTCCGTATTTGCGTGGTGCTGGGGTGGCTAAGCTAGACGGTTTGGTTATTAGCCATAATGACCTAGACCACAGTGGCGGCATGGCGTCTTTGTTGGCCTTGCTACCGGTTACTTGGCTGGCCAGTTCTTTGCCTACGGATGCCATTGGCTTGGTTGGGCAGCGGCAGCTAAAGTGCCATGCTGGACAAACTTGGGCCTGGGATGGTGTGCGTTTTGACATGCTCTACCCCAGCCTTGCCAGTTATCAAGATGAGGCTATTGAGGATAATAATCGCAGTTGTGTTTTAAAAATTAGCAGCTTAGCTGGCACGCTGTTGCTGACCGGCGACATAGAAAAAACAGACGAGCGCGCGCTATTAAATAGCTTGCCCGCTGCTTTAGCCAGTGATGTATTGGTGGCGCCGCACCATGGTAGCCGCACCTCATCCAGTCAGGAGTTTATTGAGGCGGTGGCGCCAACTGTGGCTGTCTTTACCTCGGGCTATTTAAATCGCTATCGCCACCCCAGCCCTGATGTGTGGCAGCGCTATGAAGCGCTAGGCGTGCACGTATACCGTTCGGATTTAGCAGGCGCCATCGAAATGCATTTTTTTATAGGGGAGAAAGAAGGTGACCCCAGCATTCATTTGCTGCCATGGCGGCAACAATACCCGCGTTATTGGCATGATGTGTATTAGCTGGCTGCTCGGCCTGGTTGTGCACATCTAACTTGCCCAAATGGGCCTGAACAGCTAAAGTATCGCAAGAATAAATTGCCTGTTCATTTTGAGTGGGATTAATTGCGTTAGAACTAAAAAGGGAGTCGCATTGTGTGGGAAATTATAGTAGCTGCAGGTTGGCCTATTTGGCCGTTGATTATTGCATCCGTCATTGCTTTGGCCATCATAGGTGAGCGTGCTTTTGTATTGCGTGAGGGTGCCGTCGCACCCGCCAATTTATTGCCTGAAGTGCAAACTTGGTTAGCTAAAGGCGGCATCACCAAGGAGACCGTCGCCCGTTTGGAGCAACATTCTATGTTAGGCCGCTTGTTTGCCAGTGCTTTGAGTAATGCTGGCCATAGCCGCGAAGTAACGAAAGAAGCCATAGAAGAAACAGGCCGTGCAGTGGCGCATGATTTAGAACGCTATTTGTCGACCTTAGGTACCATTGCAACGGTTGCGCCCTTGTTAGGTTTGTTGGGTACCGTTATTGGTATGGTGGAATTATTTGGTGCGTTTACCAGCAGCGGCCATGACATAGCGCAATTCGCGCGCGGTATTTCGGTGGCCTTATATAACACGGCAGCCGGTATCGTTGTGGCAGTGCCGGCCATGGTGGCTTACCGTTATTTCCGTTCTCAAGTGGATGATTTGCTAGTGGGCATGGAGCAGCAAGCTATTAAATTGGTGGAAATCATCCACGGTCAACGCAACTAAGGCACTTTGGGGAAATAACATGAATTTTCAACGTGGAAAGCGGCATGAAGACCTCGAGATGAACCTCGTGCCATTGATAGACGTGCTGCTAGTAATCATCATTTTCTTGGTGGTCAGTGCCACGTTTTCGCGTACCAGCGAATTGCAGATTAATTTGCCCACCGCCCAAGCCAATGTGCCGCAAGAAAAACCCTTGACCATAGAGGTGGGCGTCGATGCCGGCGGCCAATACGTGATTAATGGCAAAAGCTTATCCGATGTAAGCGTTGCCGGCATTGCATCCGCTTTGCAAGCGGCGGCAGACGGCGGCAAGGAGCCTACCATTATCATTAATGCCGATGCCAAGAGCACCCACCAGTCTGTGGTGGATGTCATGGAAGCATCCCGTACCGTGGGCTATACCCACATCACCTTTGCGACGCAATCCAAATAAATAAAGCCATCTTAAGAATTCGATGGCACAAGCTTGCCGTGGTTAATTTTTCAAGATGGCTTATTTTCTGCCAATTTCTAAATCTCAGCATGTGATGGCAACGCCGGTGGCCTGTTCAAACAATCATTTTCTCCGACTGTGGTCGTATGCCAGGGTGCACCTGTTGGTATGCCTATTGGGTGTGATGGCGCTGATCTTGCTCGCCTTTAGCAATACGGCTTTCTTGGTGCTCATAAAGCATGTCACCGACGAAGGTTTTGTCAAGCAGTCAGCCAGTAATCTGGCTTACTTACCTTTGCTTCTGTTTGGATTATTGGCCCTACGGGCGCTATCTGGTTTTGCTGCCAATTTTTCCATGCGCTGGTTGGCGCGTCGTGTAGTGGCCGACCTGCGTTTGGATGTGTTTAGGCAGCTCATGCGTTTGCCGCTTGGTTTCTATGATCAAGCAGCCAATGGCAAGCTGGTGTCTAAGTTGGTTAATGATGTTGAACAGATGGCCAATGCCGCCACCAAATGCACGCTGACCATAGTTAGAGATAGCCTCACTGTCATAGGCATCATGGCGTATATGCTGTATTTGGATTGGCGGTTGACGCTTATTTTTGTTTTGTTGGCCCCTCTGATGGCAGCCTGCTTGAAAACCATGGCGCCGCAGTTGCGCAATGCCGGTCGAGAGGTGCAGTCCAGCCTAGGTGACATGACCCAAGTGGCTCAGGAAGCCATTGCCGGTCAGCGCGTGGTCAAGATATTCGCCGGGCAAAATTACGAAAACGAACGTTACGCTAAAGCCGTCATCAACAACCGACGCTTGCAAACGCGTTTGGCGCGCTTGGCTGGTTTAAATAGCATGGTGGTGGAGTTGTTGGCTGCCGTGTCTTTGGGCTTGGTGGTGTATTACGCCATAGGCAAATTCAGTGCGGGTGAGTTTGCGGCATTTGTTGGCGCCCTATTGATGCTCATCGCCCCCATCAAAAATTTAACGGCCATGAACGAGGACGTGCAGCTGGCGCTAGCGGCTGCGCAAAGTGTTTTCGCTTTAGTTGATTTGGATCCAGAACAAGAAGACGGACAGCCTATGCCGCAACGTACAAAAGGGGAAATCGAGTTTAAAGACGTGCTGTTGGCCTACCCGAATACCAAGCGACCTGCATTAAATCGGATTAGCTTTAGCATTAAGCCGGGTGAAAGGTTAGCATTGGTAGGGCGTTCCGGTGGCGGAAAAACCAGTCTAATTAATTTGCTACCAAGGTTTTATGAATTGCAGCAAGGGCAGGTGCTGTTGGACGGTATAGACATGCGTGATTTGGCATTGGCGGATTTGCGCCAGCAATTCTCCTTGGTCAGTCAAGATGTCATTTTGTTTAACGATACGGTGTTTAACAACATTGCTTATGGTTTGTTGGGCAATGCCACTGAGGCGGATGTCATAGCATCTGCCAAAGCCGCCCACGCATGGGAATTTATACAGCAACTGCCAAATGGCTTGCAGCAAGAATTGGGTGACCGAGGTTTGCAATTGTCCGGGGGGCAACGCCAACGCATCGCTATTGCCCGAGCCATTTTAAAAAATGCGCCTATCTTGCTGCTGGATGAAGCCACCTCAGCCTTGGATAGCGAATCCGAACAGCATGTGCAGCAAGCGCTGGACAGCTTAATGCAAAATCGCACCAGCATCGTCATCGCTCATCGCTTGAGCACCATAGAAAATGCCGATCGCATTATGGTGATGGAGCAGGGAGAGGTGGTTGAAATTGGCACGCACCAAGCATTGCTTGGGCAAGCCGGGCACTATGCCAAGCTTTACCATAAGCAATTTGCTGCGCAGGCCTAAGCTTGGACAGGCTTGGACTTAAATGAAGGATTGGCTGCAGAAACAATGGCAAGCCCGCTCGCCTTGGCAGTGGGTGTTGTTGCCGCTGTCCTGTATTTTTATGGGCTTGGTGGCTCTAAGAAAAGCCATGTACAGGCTGGGATTATTAAAAAGCAGCCGATTAAGCGTGCCGCTGATTGTGGTGGGGAACATCAGCCTGGGCGGGACCGGCAAGACCCCGCTGGTGATTTACTTAGCTCAGCAATTGCAAGCGGCTGGATTGTCGCCTGGCATTATCAGCCGTGGCTATGGCGGTAAGCAGCAAGCCGCCAGCCCGGTATTTGCTGACAGCGACCCCAACTTGCTTGGCGATGAGCCGGTCTTGATTGCGCAACGCACGGCATGCCCGGTCTTTGTTGGCAAAAATAAAGTACAGCTAGGGCAAGCTTTGCTGCAGGCTAATCCGCAGTGCAACGTGATTATTAGTGATGACGGTTTGCAGCATTATGCCTTGCAGCGAGACGTGGAAATTGCCACAGTCGATGCCACCCATCCATTTGGTAACTTTAGATTGCTGCCGGCCGGGCCTTTGCGCGAAAGGGTGGCTAGACTCAAGCAGGTGGATGCGGTGGTGTTAAGTGGCCGTCAGTCCGCAGAGTTAACTGGCGTCGGGCTATCGCGCCGCTTTACCATGACCTTGCATGGGGATTTGTTTTATCCCTTAGATAGCTCGAAGGCGCCCAGGTCGGCCAAGGATTTTCAGGGTAAAAATACAGTGGCCATTGCGGGTATAGGCAAGCCGCAACGTTATTTTGATCAGCTCACTGGTTTGGGGCTACAATTTGAGCCTAGGGCCTATCCTGATCATCATGCGTTTAGCGCTGCCGATTTTGCGGAGCTGGCAGGCAAGACCATACTGATGACGGAGAAAGATGCGGTTAAATGCGCCGCTTTTTCAGGATTGGATGCCTGGTACTTGCCGGTGACGGCCTCGGTTAGCAGTTCGGCTGACCTGGATTTTATTTCCTTTATATTGCAAAAGTTGAGAAGTTGATATGGATGCCAAGTTGTTGCAAATATTAGTTTGCCCAGTGACCAAAGGTCCTCTGACCCTAAATAAAGCCAGTAATGAGCTTATATCCAAGTCTGCCAGGCTTGCTTACCCGATTAAAGATGGCATACCGGTCTTGCTGGAAGAAGAGGCGCGTAAATTAACGGATGACGAAGCGCTTGGCTAATGAGCAGGATACGGTCAGCACACTGTCGTTTAACGTGTTGATCCCGGCGCGTTATGACAGCGTTAGGTTGCCAGGTAAGCCGCTGCTTGATATTGCTGGCAAGCCCATGGTGGTTAGGGTTGCTGAGCGTGCTGCCTTAAGTGGCGCAAAACAAGTGATGGTTGCTACCGATAATGACCGTATCATGCAGGCAGTAAAGCAACATGGCTTTGACGCTTGCATGACGCAAGCGAAGCACATGAGCGGTACCGATCGCATTGCTGAGGTGGTTATGCAGCAAGGGTGGTCAGATGAGACCATAGTGCTTAATGTGCAAGGTGATGAGCCCTTGATATCGCCGACTTTGATAGCCGCGGTGGCGAATCAGTTAAATAACGATCAGTTGGCAGCGATGGCCACCGCTTGCTATGCCATAAACAATGAGGCCGATTTTCAAAACCCAAATGTGGTTAAGCTTGTCTTAAACGCCCACGGCCATGCGATGTACTTTAGTCGCGCACCCATTCCTAGTAACAGCCCCTTAAGTGCATACAGGCATGTTGGGATTTACGCGTACAGGGTTAAGTTTTTGAAACTGTTTACCAGCCTAGCTCAATCTGCATTGGAAAAAACGGAAGCATTGGAGCAGTTGCGAGCCCTGCATTACGGGTACAAGATTGCTGTTCATGTGAGTGGTCAGGCGCCCGTCAGTGGGGTGGATACCATGGAAGACCTTGATGCAGTGTGTGCACTTTTCCAGTCCCACCAGAGCTAAGGCCTTCAGTCTTCAAGGGTTTTAATTAATCCAGCAAAGAAAGCGCTAAATGACCTTGCGCTAAATGGCTAGGTTTGCTATAGTCTCACCTCTCGACGGCACCAATGTCGAATCGGACGCGGGATGGAGCAGTCTGGCAGCTCGTCGGGCTCATAACCCGAAGGTCACAGGTTCAAATCCTGTTCCCGCAACCAACAATTCAATGTGCATTTTGCTTCGATAAATTGAAGCAAAAAATACAATCAATAATAAATACGAATCAAATCAAATTTATCATTGACGGGTCTTAAAAGGTCTGTATAATGCGCACCTCGTTAACGCAAAGCGTTAGTGAGTGACTGCAAGAAACGCTGTTTTTTCGGTCCTTAGTTCTTTAACAATTTAACAAC
>CAMDXI010000002.1 GCA_945878695.1 Methylotenera oryzisoli
TACTTCCCCTAATGCATATGCAACCCCTAACAACATTTGTGCTTCTACGTGCCCTTGTACTGCCGCTAACTTCCACCACTTAACTGCTTCAGCAGAGCTTTGTTCTACACCCCTCCCTTTGTCGTACATACTAGCTAATTTAAATTGACAATCTTCCAGTCCGCATTCCGCAGCTAACCTGTACCATTTAAACGCCTCTGCGTAGTCATGCTCTACACCTCTTCCATATTCATACATAGCACCTAACGCACTTTGAGCAATTGGATAATTTTGTTTTGCCGCTAATTTATATAATCTAAATGCTTCAGCATAATCATGTTTAATTTCATGCTGGAAAGCTAAATCAGCTTGCTTAAATGCTAGTCTAGTAAGTTCTATATCATTATCGCTTGCCATTGCTATCCTTTAGCCATTCGCCTAATTATCAGTAATATAATTGTTCATCTCCCAATTATTTTCGTACTGTAATAACGGAACGTTATTTAATTTATTCCATCCAATTTCCCTATCCCATGCGCTCTTTCTATTAGCACCAGGTATATTTGCATTAGCTAATGCAATGCTGTACGGTATTATCCAAGCCCTTAAATTACCATCTTGTTGCTTAAAAATAAAAATCATCCACTCGCAATTTTTTCTATCATCAAAAGTAAACCATTTGCTACTCTTCCACCCTTTAGTTTCACTTCTAGTTTTTACGCTTACCCTAACCAATCCCTCACCTGCTTCAACTGCCAAGTCGTAGCCTTCCCAATTATCTGGCATTTTTGTGGCTGGTTTATTAGCAAATGTTAATTGGCTTAAAGCGTAATGCTCACCCGCATCTCCAAGCATTTTAGATGTTATTTTAGTCATGTGCTGATTAGCAGGTGCGGGCATATAAACCTATTAAATTAATCAAAAAAATTAGATTTAACTATGCTCTTTTGTTTAAAACATTGCAAACAGCCAACAGTAAATCGTGTAAAAAATCCACCTGTATTACAGCCTGCTTTTCTTATTCAAATCAGCCAACATACGCTTTAGCTTTATCCCATCTGCACTTTCTCTAAAAGCCTTTTCTTCAGCCTCAATCTTATCTAATGCGCTTTGTAGCACTTTTCGTTTAATCGTTTCTTTGCTTATTGTTTCTGCGCTAGTGCGCTTTAATTCACTTCTGCTTGTCACTAGCCTAGCCACACCTTCCGCATCTGCTGTTGCTTCATTTGCTGTTCTATCAAACCACTGCGCCAGTGCTGTGTTTGCTTCAATACTCTTTTTCTGTAAATCAATACAAAGTTGGTAGTGTTTGGTGGGTTTGGGGTGTTTGGTATTAGGTTGATACTTGTTGTTAGCAAAGTCCGCTTGCTTAACTAACTCGTCATAGTCTTGTATTGGCTGTGGCTTTGTTTCAAAAAACTCACGTCTTTTTTGTTCTGCATTCCACAGTGTGTTGTATTTGTTTAATCCATCTATGCCTAAATTAAACTGTAAATCACGCAAGCTAACGGCTTTGCCGTTATCTATTTTGGCTATTAGTTTTTCAAGTTTTGTTTTGTTGGTTAATTTCATTAATCCAAACACCCCAAGTTATCCAAGTTTCCCAAGTGTCCAAACCAACCAAGTGTCTAAACACCCCAAATACACGTAGCAATAATGCACATAATACTACCCTATAGCTTGCGTTAGGCGTGTTTAAAGCTATTCTAATCATTCGTCAGCGAATGCGTTAGCTAACAATTTTAATCTCGCGTTTTTGACTGCCTAACGCCAATCTAAGCTACCGTTTTTTTTGTACGCCACCTGCTAATTGTTTGGCAACACTTCTCGTAGTTAAATGTGAGTAGTGTTTTCTAATCATTTCTACGCTAGTGCCCATCTGCATTTCTAAATCAAAAATCGGCGTTTTGTTATACAGCAATGCAAACGTAGCGTAGGTGTGGCGTAAGCTATACAAAGAACGATTTGTATCTGTGCGCCTGTCAATTAACAAGTCAGCACTTTTCAGTAAAGCCGTAAATGTATGCGCTAAGTTTATTGTTTTAGTGCCATCCGCCAATCTAAACACATATTCATTAATGCCCAGTTTAATCACTTCCTCAAAACTTAAATGCTTTAAGTCATTTGCGCGACTATGTATGCGCTGTAAATATCGAATGGCACTATGCCTTGCTACTAATTCACGCTGTCCTGTTTTGCCATCCACACTAATCATCAATACTCGTGTGCCTTCATTCATATGCCAGCTTAAATGCTTCCACTTAATGCCATATGCTTCTGTGCCGTGTCGCATCCCTGTGTTTGCTAATATGTGTACATAATCCCGTAGCAAGTAACGCATCTCTGTACTCTTGCCTTCTTTGCCTACATTTATCCAATGCCGCATATATCTACCCAGTTGCTTATACTCATCTAATGTAAAGTTTGGGCGACGCTCGCTTTTTAAGCCTTTGTTTTGTAGCAAGGGGATTTGTGATTTAACTAAGTAGCCGTACATTAAGCCTTCTTCAAACACTCTGTTCAATGTAGTGTTGTGGGTATTAATTGTGCTCGCTTTTGTTTTGCGTCCAAGTTTCTTATCTCGCCATTCAGCAAACTGCTTAATAAGTGAGTAGTTAAGACTGGAAATGTCGTAGTTGCCAAAAAACGGGATTAAGTACCTGTCGATAGCTGTAATGTAATCTTTGTAAATTACTTTGCCTTCGTTTGCTGCTAGTGCCGCAATCAGTTTATTTTTAGTTAATCTGGCAACAGCATCAAAACGCTTATTAACAATTGGCAAACCTTCTTCTTCTCTAAACTTAGCTCGTAAGTAAGCGTCTTTAGCTGCTTTTTTAGCCTTATCTAAATCGTTATGCCCTGTAGTTAAGCGCATCCATTTATTACCAATTTTGTAGCGAGCTTGCCAAGCATTGCTACCCAATCGTTTAGTTAAAGTAATGTCACCTTCAACTATTTGTACGGAGTTTGGCGATAAGTTAGACATAGCAGTAATTCCCATTAAAATTAAACAATGGAATTAGTGTGTTTTCGAACTAAGTTTTGTGCAACCGGTGTGTAGTAAAGAAATGGCGTTGTAAAAACGACATTGATAGTTTGATTTGAAACGGGAATTTGGGGTGTTTTTGGTGGAACGGGGAAGCGGATAAAAGCAATTTTCAATCCGCTGCTCTACCGACTGAGCTACTCGGCCATACTGCCTTTTAAGCCTTGCGAAAGTCGGTAAATATTCGCAAGCCGCGCATTATAGCAAACTTCTTATGCGTGTGACAAAAAAATCAAGAAACCCCGTCGGCTTTAAGCTGTGTGGCTTGCAGGGGATTTGATGACATTGAATTTGATGGATGCTTTAGCTAGAGTCCAGAAACCGATTAAATACATGGCGGTATAAGCCAGATAGCTGGGTAGATAGTTCCAACCGTATTGCATGGTTTCAACTAAGCCATGGTTAGGAAAGCGGCCAGAAAACAAGTAATAGGTTTGGGTGGAAATAACGAATGCCACCAAGGTTGATGCCAGCGCGGCCAAGCTAAACTTAACGGCGTCCAAGCCGTTAGCTTGCTTGCCTAGCCATACACCGGCAAACCACATGGCAGCGTAAGTTGGCAGCATGCCCCAATAGCCTATTGTTAAGCAAAAAGCCTGCAAACTATCAATTGCCGCTGCGCTAAAATCGATAGCAGTGGCCAGCACCACAAAGAAGACCAGCCAAGCGGCTTTTCTTAAATACAAACCACCTATTAGTAGCAATGCCAAACTTGCATCGGGCAAGGCCACATGGGTTAGGACGTGGCTGCCACGGGTTAACAACATGAAGAAGGCAATCGCCGCTGCTATGGCTATGTGCTTGCTAGCGGTATCTTTAAAATTAAAAAGCATGGTTTGCTCCGTATCAAATTTGGGCAGGGTTAAATTTATTGTTAGGCATTATAGCATTCATCAAAAGACTTGGTTATTTGGCACGCCAAGCCAAGCTCACAAATAAGTTTGATCCTGGGGTGTTGTAGGGAAGGTTTCCCGCTGAATTTAGCGCAAGTGCATAGTCCTTATTAAATAAATTATTGACTCTGCCTTGCAATGACCATTCATTGTTAATCTTGTAATCAGCTACTAGATTAACAATCATATAACCATTCATTTTTTGGGTATTTGATGGGTTGTTGTATCTTTCTGAAGATCCAATTAGCTCGGAATTAAAATTCCAGGCGCCCCAAGATTTGCCAAGATTTATGCTTCCGTGCCTATTCGCTCTAAAAGGTAACATTTTTTTAGTTTCAGAATTTTCTGGAGACTGGATATCTAGATTGCCATTAATACTCCATCCATTAATGGAGGTAGAAGCAGCAATCGTGACTCCCTTTAATTCCGCTTTGCCAATATTGCCCATTTGATAATTGGGCGAACCGCTTGATAAAATTAAATCTGTAATTTTATTTTGATACAAGGTAACTGAAGCAAGGGATGTTTCATTAGAGTATCTCAAGCTTGCTTCAATATTTTCTGATTCTTCAGGGTTGATATTTGGGTTTGCGCCCCATCCAGATGGAGCATAAACATCATTAAAAGTAGGTGCTTTAAATGCAGTGCCATAGCTTGTTGTAGCTCGCCAATTTGGATTGATTCTGTATCCGTACCCTAAATAACCCGTAGTGTTTTTGCCATACTGAGTACTATCTTCAAGGCGAAAGTTTGTTTGAATTGAGTGTGCTCCAATGTCTTTGACATAGCCAAAATAATAGCCATTGGAATCTCGACTTTTACCTTGATACGCATAGCTTGTTTTTAAATCTTGCTCAAGCCTGTCATACGCTAATGTGAATGTACCCAGAGTTAGTTCAAAATTATTTTGCCAAGAATATTGGTTTTGTATTGATTTTATGTACGACTCAGACCATGAATGAGACCAGTCTGAATACGATTTATCTTCGTATCGATCGACACCCTTACTGGCGGTTAAATTACTCGTCCAAATATCATTAATTTTGTTTTTGCTAAACAGGCTTAATGAGTTTTGCTTAGACTTGTTTGTGTTATTAAATGCAATTGATGAGTCGTAGTCTATCTTACCCTTGCTATCAAAAAATCGAATACCAAAGGAATTTCTTTCGTTAATATTGTATGAAATGCTTCCGTTTGCGGAAAGGTTTGAATATCCGTCTTTATCCTGTCTGGCGTCATTGCTAATTCTTAGAGCTGAAAATCCGTCCGTTTCTTTGTTCGAAACGTTGATTGAGTAGTCAAGACCATTATATGATCCGCCCATTCCAGCTTCGACTGTTCTTGTGTTGTAACTACCATAACCAACAGCCGCATTAAATTGCGGCGAGCCTGTTACCTGTTTAGTGAAGATTTGAATGACTCCACCAACAGCATCTTGCCCATAAAGACCACCTGCCGGGCCACGTAAAATCTCAATTCGCTCAATTTGCAATAGTGAAATATTGCTTAAATAGGTTGTTCCAGCAGTAATGCTGTTAACTCTAACGCCATCAATCAGAACAATTGTTTGATTGGCATTAGCCCCTCGCAAATAAACAGATGCCAGTGAACCTGCTCCGCCATTTGAACTTATTTCAACTCCAGGTTGTTTTTGCAATAATTCGATGAAAGTGGATTGGCCAGCTCGTTCAATTTCTTCACGGTTGATGACGGTGACGTCGCCAATTACGTTTTCAGGCGATTGCGCCACTCGGCTAGCCACAACGATGACGTCCTTTAAATTAATGTCTTCTGCAGCTAAAGTGATGTTTGAAAATGCCAAGCCGAGTAGGCAGGCGAAGATGGATTTATTCATTGTTATCTCCCTTTCACATGCGTCCCCGCATGTGGTTTTTTAAAAAACTAGGGAATACAACGAAGACATGAATAAAAAAAGAAAGCGCGGTCAACCTAAATCGACGCTATTTAAGCGCAGCCTTTGTTTACCGTCACCCCGCGGCATTTCCTAGCGTGCCTTAACATAAGGCGGTGTCTTTAGGCCGGTCTCCGGGCTGGTGAGCTTGGGTTTTAAAACCCAACGATTTGCGCCTTCCCAAGTTTTGCCTTTTTCTATGGCTTAACTCAGTGGCGTAATGCAAAACGATTTGATTAAATCAAAAGCGCACTTACCGTTGCGGGGGCAGCATAGGCATTGTTTATTAAACGCACCTATTTCCCAGTTTCACCTTGTTTGTAGAAAACAAACAGGGCACCTATCAACAGGCAAAACTATAACTCGAAATCAATAGTTAGTGATTGCTAACTTAAGTTTAAGTTGGCTTACAAGGTGTTGTATTACTTTGAAAATAAGCCCTTAAGTATTGACGGAAATCAATTTTTTCCATTATAGTGGGCGCATGGATGCCGACTTAAAAGCGCTGGAAAAAAAGCTAACGGGCTTAATTGCTTTGTGCACGGAGTTGCGCACTGAAAACGCACAGCTGCGCCAAGATTTAAACGCCAGCGTCAGCGCTGCGACGGCATTGAAGGCGAACATGGCGCAAGCCAGCAATCGCATTGAAGCCTTGATGGAGACGCTGCCATAAGGCGGCATACGTAAGCCACTATGAGCCAAAGTAAAGCAGTCGACGTTAACATCATGGGTAGGGAATTCACGGTGTCGTGCACCGATGAAGAACGCCCAGGCTTAATCAACGCGGTTAATTTTTTAGATAAAAAAATGCGTGATATCCGTGATGGTGGAAAAATCATAGGGGTGGAACGCATCGCCATTATGGCCGCTTTAAATTTAGCGCACGAATTACTTAATACCAAAAGTGGTAGCGTGGATGTCGGTGACATCAAACGCAGAATCAGCCAAATGCAAGATCAAATTGATCAGGTTTGCACCACGAAATAATCCCAGCTTAAAGTTAAATCTAGCGTAAAATTCGCCACATTGTTTTCCTTAAAAGGCAGCGAAATTTTAAGGTCAAAACGCAAGCAAAATTCACAGTTTTAAAGTTTGTTCTCTGCGGTGCGGTTTAAGCTAATAATTCCTTGAACTAGTTTATAGCATCGGTTTTGGTCATTCGAGTGTTGTGCGCGCGCCCTAAATTGACGTTTCTTTTAAGAGCGTTTTGGTGGGTGTACCTAATGCATTCTAGGCTGTTACCACTTGAGCCTTTTTGGTTCAGGATGCTGGCTTAGGCTGTGTCCGTGGAGAACTCCCCATTGAAATCCAGGCAGACCCTAGCGTAATTCGTGGTATTTCAAATCGGCTAAGCTGACCACTTCCAAGCATTTCTCATGGCAAGCTTCCAATATTACCGGTGGCGCAAAGCCGGCTTCTGAGGCTTCTAACCAGCGGGCTGCGCAAACGCACCAGCGGTCGCCGGCCATCAGTCCAACAAAGCCGTATTCAGGGCGTGGCGTGCTCAAATCATTGCCGCGAGACATGGAGTAGGCTAAAAATTCATCGGTCATTTGCGCGCATACGGTGTGGCTGCCACTGTCGTCTGCCCCGGTTTCGCAACAGCCGGTGCGGGTAAAGCCAGTGAGTGGGTCGGCACTGCATAATTGTAGGGCTGTGCCCAATACGTTTTTATCGCTTGCTCTTGCCACGTTTATGCCTCGAAAATTCAGATGTTAAATGGGAGTTATAGATTATCATAAGGCCTAACTGAGAAATAATTTTAGGAAAAATAAATGCGTTATTGGCTGATGAAATCCGAGCCCAGCGATGTATCGATTGACGATTTGGCTGGCTTTCCCAATCAAACCGTCGATTGGTATGGCATCCGCAATTACCAAGCGCGTAATTTTATGCGCGATCAAATGCAGGTAGGCGATGGCGTGTTTTTTTACCATTCCAATTGCGATGTGCCTGGCATCGCTGGTATTGCCCGAGTCAGCAGTTTGGCTTACCCAGATAGGCTGCAGTTCATTAAAGGGCATAAGTATTACGATGCCAAATCCACCCCAGAGACCCCGCGCTGGTTGAATGTTGACGTGCAATTGGTGAAGAAAACCCGATTGTTAAGTTTGCAGGAATTGCGCACTTACCCAGAATTGGCCACCATGCGTATATTGCAACGCGGCAACCGCTTGTCCATTACGCCGGTGGACCCCAAAGAGTGGGCGTTTATTTTAGAGAAATTAGCTTAATAAAAAAGCCCCAAGGTTTGCACCTTGGGGCTTTTGATTAAGGGCTAAGGCTTACTTAATCACCGTGTCTAAACTGCCCATGCTTTTAGGGTAGGTGACCACGCCCCAAGGCAGTTTTTTGTTTTCAATTTGTTGCGTCACTTCCAGCTTGTCGGTGTCGATCACCATGACCGCATCGGATTTACCGCAAGCCAATAAAATCTCTTTATCGTCTGGGGTAAAAGTAAAGTGCCAGCAACGGTTGCCAGTAGGGATGTCTTTAATTTTTTCGTAGCTTTTAGCGTTATACACTTCCAAGGTTTTGGCTTTGTTGGCCGCCACAAAAATGCGCTCACCTTTGCGGTCGTAGGCAATGCCGTATGGGGTGGCACCGGTGTCCACGGTACGCAAGACCTTGAATTTTTTATCCATGACTAAAAACTTGTTACCGTATTCCAGCGTGGCTAAATAGGTTTTTCCGTCCGGCGATACTTTGATGCCGCGGGGCCTATCACCGTACTCGTGGGTGTGGATGGTTTTTAACAATTTGCCGGTTTTCATGCTGTGCACAGTGACGGTGTTATCGGCTTCGTTGGTCACGATCAGTTGTTTACCGTCTTTACTGAATTCGATGCCTTCGGTTTCTGGGCCGCCAGTAATTTCACGTATTTTTTTGCCCAATTTCAAATCGATGATGCCAATGCGCGCCGGTTCTTTGTCGTCATCTGCTTCTTCTTTGGCCACAGCCATGGCTTCGGCTGAGCCAGGAGCTGGCGGTGGGCCACCTTTAGCGCTGGGCTCGTAGGAGACAAAAGCGTAATGGCCTTTAATGCGAACAAATTCAGGATTTTGCCCGACTTTAACTTGGCTGATGACTTGCTTAGTGGCGGTGTCTATGATGGACACGCTGCCGTTTTCACGGGTGGCCACGACCAATAATTTGCCGTCTTCGGTGATGGCTATGCCGCGCGGTTCCTCGCCTTGCACGTCTATGTCGGCACCGGCGGTGTAAGTGTTTAAATCAATCACGGTGACGCCGCCTTTTTGATTGGACACGTAGGCTTTGCCTCGGTCAGTGGCGTGGGCGTGAACGGCCAGCGTCATGCTGACTGCGGTCGCGATAAGCAAGCTGCTTAATTTCATGGGTGGTTCTCCTAAAAAACAATCGATACGACTCTGTCTTGGGCCGCATTGATGGGCCTTAGGTTCAATGCGGGCTGAGGTGTCAGAGAAAAAATACCAGCTTATGTTTTAAGCAATAAACGTACTTAATAATTTAGCTTTTTAAAACAAGGCGTTAAAATTCACCCCAACAATATGGTTGGTTGATTGCAACCAAGCTGGCTGCAATCAACCATTTGCCTAGGCAAGAAACAATTTGTAGGCTGGGTTATGCGTTTCATCCCAATGCGGGTAACCTAAATTGTCTAAAAAGCGGCTAAAAGCATTCATTTCCGATGCCGGCACTTGCATGCCCACCAAGACGCGGCCAAAGTCGGCGCCGTGGTTACGGTAGTGGAACAAGCTGATGTTCCAGTCGTGGCCCATGGTATCTAAAAACTTCATTAGCGCGCCGGGTTTTTCCGGGAATTCAAACCTAAACACCACTTCATTTTTTGCCTGAGGCGCATGGCCGCCAACCAAGTGGCGTAAATGCAATTTGGCCACTTCGTTGTCGCTCAAGTCTAAAGTGGGTAAGCCTTGTGCTTGCAAATCGCTGACCAATTTAGCCGATTCTGCTGGATCAGCGATGGCCACGCCGACAAATATGTGGGCAAATTTAGGATCGGAGTAGCGGTAATTAAATTCGGTGATGTTGCGCTCGCCAAGAAGTCGGCAAAAGGCTTTGAAAGCACCGGCTTGTTCGGGGATGGTCACGGCTAACACCGCCTCGCGTTTTTCGCCCACTTCGGCACGCTCGGCAATAAAGCGTAAGCGGTCAAAGTTCATGTTGGCGCCGGAGGCAATCCCTACTAAGGTTTTGTCCCTTAATCCATGGCGCTTGGCGTACTCTTTTAAGCCGGCGGTGGCCAACGCGCCGGCTGGTTCTAAGATGCTGCGGGTGTCTTCAAACACGTCTTTGATGGCGGCGCAAATGGCATCGTTATCC
This sequence comes from Methylotenera oryzisoli, assembly GCA_945878695.1. Classification (GTDB taxonomy): domain Bacteria; phylum Pseudomonadota; class Gammaproteobacteria; order Burkholderiales; family Methylophilaceae; genus Methylotenera; species Methylotenera oryzisoli_B. The sequence goes on from CAMDXI010000002.1 coordinate 10,154, forward strand.
ACCACTATCATTTCGTCGACATATTGTTGGGCCAAGGCAAAGGTGTGTTCGCCCACTTGCTTAACCGCGGCACCATCGGCAAATAAACCGACTTGTTCTAGCATGACACGATTGCCTTGCTTGAGCGATTCGGTCATGGCCTCGGCGTCTTTGGCTTCCACGCCTATGACTTTTATTTCCGGGCGCACGGCTTTAACGTAAGCGGCAATTCCAGCCAGCAAGCCACCGCCACCGACGCAGCAAAATATGGCTTCGATCGGTTCGGGGTGCGCATTGAGGATTTCCATGGCGATGGTGCCTTGGCCGGCAATGACTTCTGGGTCATCGTATGGGTGCACAAAAGTCAGCTGTTTGGATTTTTCTAATTCCAAGGCTTTCACGTAGGCATCGGAATAGCTGTCGCCAAACAACACCACTTCAGCGCCACGCGCTCTAACCGCATTGACTTTAATGGCGGGGGTGGTGGTGGGCATAACGATGATGGCGCGGCATTTTAGTTTTTTTGCTGCCAGTGCCACGCCTTGTGCGTGGTTGCCGGCTGAAGCGGCGATGACGCCACGTTTAAGCACGTCGCTGGCTAGGCTGGCCATTTTATTGTAGGCACCACGCAGCTTAAAGGAGAACACCGGTTGCATGTCTTCGCGTTTGAGTAACACGCGGTTGTGTATGCGCGCCGATAAATTAGGCTGGAATTCCAATGGCGTTTTTTTCGCCACATCGTATACCTGAGAGTGCTCTATTTTATGTTTGTAATCTATGGTCATGGGCTATTTTTAAATGGCGCTTGTTTTTAAAACAACGGTCGCAGTGTATTATGCTGAATTGTTTGTATTATAAAGAAATTGCAGAGGATTTACTTAAAATGGCTTATACCCAAGACGAATTAAAACAACAAGTGGCCAAGGCTGCGGTGGAATACGTAAAAGGCGGCATCATAGGCGTGGGCACGGGCTCAACCGCTAACTTTTTTATTGAAGAGTTGGCCAAAGTAAAGCACAAAATTGATGGCGCGGTGGCCTCTTCAGAAGCGACGGCTCAGCGTTTGCGTGGCCATGGCATAGAAGTGTTTGATCTAAACAGCGTGGATGGCATGGACATCTATGTGGACGGTGCCGATGAAATCACCGAACACATGCACATGTTAAAAGGCGGCGGCGGCGCGCTAACCCGCGAAAAAATTGTGGCGGCTTGCGCTAAAACCTTTATCTGCATTTGCGATGAAAGCAAATACGTGCCGGTATTGGGTAAGTTTCCTTTGCCAGTGGAAGTGTTGCCCATGGCAAAAAGTTACGTGGCCCGTGAGTTGGTGAAATTAGGCGGCCAACCGGCTTTGCGTAATTTCACCACGGACAACGGCAACGTGATTATCGATGTGCACGGTTTGAGCATCAGTGATCCGGTCGCCATGGAAGCCAAAATCAACCAAATCGTTGGCGTGGTGACCAACGGTTTGTTTGCTGCGCGCCCAGCCAATGTGTTGTTATTGGCTACCGCTGAAGGCGTCAAAACCATTAAGAAATAATGCCTGCTTGAAGGTCGGCAGGGTATAAAAAAGCGCTGATTTTCAGCGCTTTTTTTATTATTAACTTTTGATTGGCCTACTGCGGGACGTAACCCGTGGCCGTATCGGCGCCTTCACCGAAAAAGTATTTTTCCGTTTGTTCGCTTAGGTATTTGCGTGCGGATGGGTCGGCCAAACTCAAGCGATTTTCGTTGACCAACATGGTTTGTTGTTTGAGCCATGCGCCCCAGGCTTCTTTTGAAACTTGGGCATAAATGCGTTTGCCTAGTTCGCCTGGATAGGGAGGGAAATCCATGCCCTCGGCTTCTTTACCTAATTTAATGCAGTTTACTGTGCGTGCCATTTTTCTTGCCTTAAAGAGTCGTGTAAAACGCTATGATAACGCAAGGCTTTAAGCGCCGCGAGTGTACATGGTAATATTGCGTGATTATTGAATTATAAAGTTTATCACTATGAAAAAAATTGAAGAAAGCCCCTTTAAAGGTAAAACCGGTGTGCCTAGATTAATTAACGCCTTTGGTTACTCGGTGGACGGCTTTAAAGCCGCTTTTCAAAATGAAGATGCCTTTCGCCAAGAGTTATTTTTGGCGGTGTGGTTGGTGCCATTAGGCCTTTATTTAGGTAAAACCGGGGTTGAAAAAGCCTTATTAATAGGCGTGGTGTTATTGGTGTTGATTGTGGAGTTGTTTAATTCCGCCATTGAAGCCGCCGTCGACCACACTTCCATAGACGTGCACCCACTGGCTAAACGCGCAAAAGACATCGCCAGCGCCTCGGTCATCGTGGCACTGGCTATTGTCATTGGCGTTTGGGGTTTGGTCTTATTCGGCTAAGCCTGTCCCATTTAAAAATCCGCCCGCAGCCCTATCAATACAGCGCGTTCGCCTGCTGGGGATAGGTCTTTTAAAAAGGACGTGTGCTCGCGTATTTCTTGGTTCAGCACGTTGTTGGCTTTAGCAAACAATTCCACGTTTAACTTGCTGGGCAATTTGTAAGTAGCCATGGCGCTGACATCGGTGTAGCCAGCCGTGGGCAATTCGTTTTCTGCCGTGCGGTTTTGTTTAAAGGCTTGCGTGACATTCAATCTGGCCCCCAATGCGTTCTTTTGGTAATTCAAGCCCGCCCCTAAGCGCAAGGGTGTGATGCGCGGCAAGGCGGCTTTGTTATCCAAGTTACTGGCATGCACGTAGTCACCGCGTAGGCTTAAATCCCAATAGTCCGCTAAATTGAATTTACCTTCGGCTTCTAGCCCCTTAAAGCTGGCGGCGAAAGCGCTGAATTGAGCGATGGCTAGGGTAGATGGGCCATCTATAGCAGCCGTATCGAGCAGGCTTAAGAAGCGATTAAAGCGCGTGTAATAGGCACCAACGCTGAATGAATTTTTAGCATCCTTCCAACGAATTTGCGCATCCACGCCATTGGAGCGTTCTTTTTTAAAGTTAGGGTTGCCCACTTCGTATTGACCGGTCGCCAAGTGTGTGCCATCGGCATACAGCTCAAAGTAACTCGGTGCCCGCTCGTTGTGCGATAGGTTGCTGGCCATAGACCAATGGCTGTCTATTGCGTACAGGCCACCTAGGGCATAACTGTAAGTGGTAAAGTCGGCCACTTGAGCCGTGGGATTTTTAGTCCAAGCGCTGGCATCCAATGCGGTGTGTTCAGCACGGCCACCTAAGCTTAGTTTTAATTGATCCAAGCCCAGTGCTTTTAGCGGCATTTCTTCATATAAGTAAACGGCCTGACTTTTTGTCTGCACGCTTGGCACAAAAGCCTCTTCACCTAGGGCGGCAAATCGGCTGTTTTGAAACTGCCAACCCCATACGCCATCGAGGTCGCCTAATTTAGCATGGCCTAACTCAACGCTGCCCTCGCTGCCTTTGTTTTTAAAGGTCGTGCCTATGGCGCCGTTTTCAATTTCTTGGTGTTGGTAATCGGTGTGGGCGTAGCGCATTTTGATTCGACTGATGGCGCTATTTAATTCACCAAATTCCGAGGCAATGTCCCAGCGCTGACTTTTCATGTCTATGCGCACGGCCTCTTCGGCAACGGTGCCGTAGTTGCTGTTAAAGCCCGAATACGAGCTGCCTAGATAGCCCTTATCAAAGGTCAGCGAGGCGCCCAAGGCGCCACCGTCTGAACTGGCACTGCTGTTAATGAGCTTGCCGTGATTCTCTTGGAGCGTGCCATCGGCCTGATTTTTACGATTGGAGACGGCAAAGCCGGGTATGTTTAGGTCGTCGGTTTTGCGTTTGTAGGCATCGGCATGCATGGCAAATTGACCGTTGCCGACATCGACCACGGCCGCGGCGTTACGCTGATTATCCGGGCCGCCCACGCGTGCTTCGGTGCGACCAATAATGCCGTTCACTGGCTCGGTAGGTATGCGGTGGTCGATGGCATTCACCACCCCACCTACCGCGCTGCCGCCATACAGCAGGGCCGCGGGTCCGCGCACCACATCAATTTGCTCTATCACCAGTGGGTCTATGGCCACCGCATGATCAAAGCTCAATGAAGAGGCATCTAAGATGCCCACGCCGTTTTGCATGATGCGCACGCGTTCTGCGTCCAAACCGCGTATCACTGGTCTGGAGGAATTCGGACCGAAGTTGCTAGCGGCCACGCCAGGCATGGTGTTCAAGGTTTCGCCTAGGGTGGCTTCTCGCTTAAGGGATAATTCCCGTCCGCTTAATATGGACACGGGTAAGACCATGGCATCCGAGCTTACGCCCAGTGGGTTGCCGGTAACGGCCACGTTGGACAATTCAATCTGTGTGACGGGTTCTGCCCAAGCCGACGCCATGGCCAGACTGATGGCCAAAGCCAGCTTATTCGGGCTTAAAAATGGGTGTGCTTTTGCGCGTTTAGGCGCAGCGTGGCGAGTGTGCATGATGGACCTCAAAAAATAAAACAGCAGCATGGGCAACAGCATAAGCTGGCCATGGTTTAAAGGATTAAACGCTGATTTTTTTAGGTGGGGCGCGGGCTGCGTAAGCGCTGAGTGGCTTACCTGGGGTGTTGAAAAGCTTGGCCGTTTGAAGGCTGAAGCTGGCCTCAAAGTGCGCCAGTGAGAGGCCGTCTGGCACTATGGCACCGCTCACTTGCGCGTAGCTTAAGCACTGCGCGCATGGCTCGGTGGCGGCTTTTTTATGCTGTTGTTGGCTGTGCTGGCTAAGCTCGTTGACGTGGCTGATTTCGTGCGTGCTTAGGCCAATTTGCGTAAAAGCAAATAAGACGATGAGCGCGAAATGAACGGCGTAACGTTTTAACATGGGTTGATTATTGCATTAAATTTAAAGCCGCACCGTGATAGCCACGGGTGCGGTTTTTATCATTTAAGCAAAGTTGGCTGAGGCAAAATCCCAGTTAGCCAAGGAAGCCAAGAACACTTCAACAAACTTAGCGCGGGCATTGCGGTAGTCGATGTAATAAGCATGTTCCCAAACGTCTATGGTGAGCAAGGCTTTGTCGCCGGTGGTGAGTGGCGTGCCAGCGGCGCCCATGTTGACGATGTCAACCGAGCCGTCGGCTTTTTTCACCAACCAAGTCCAGCCTGAACCAAAGTTACCCACGGCTGAGGCTTGGAAGGCTTTTTTGAACTCGTCAAAGGAACCCCATTTTGCATTGATGGCATTGGCCAATGCACCGCTTGGTGCGCCGCCGCCGTTTGGTTTCATGCTGCTCCAAAAGAAAGTGTGGTTCCAGATTTGCGCGGAATTGTTGTAGATGCCGGCGCTGGATTTTTTGATGATGTCTTCTAGGCTAGCGTTTTCAAACTCGGTGCCTTTAATCAAATTGTTTAAATTGGTCACGTAAGTTTGGTGGTGTTTGCCGTAATGGAAATCCAAGGTTTCTTCAGAAATGTGCGGTGCTAAAGCAGTTTTAGCATAAGGCAGTGCGGGTAAGGTGTGTTCCATGATTCATCCTTTAAGGGTCATTTTGGGTAAAAAATTGCGATGCGTTATTTTGCCATAATAACAGGGTAATTTAGTAGGGTATTGCTATTTTTTCTTGGCACGCGGGTGGGCTTGGTCGTAGACACTGGCCAAATGCTGAAAGTCCAAGTGGGTATAGACTTGGGTGGTGCTGATGTTGGCATGGCCTAGCATTTCTTGCACGGCGCGTAAATCTTGACTGGATTGCAATACGTGGCTGGCAAAGCTGTGGCGCAGTAAATGCGGGTGCACGCTGCTGCTCATGCCTTGTTTGATTGACCACTGCTTGACTCGGTATTGCACCGCGCGTGGGCTAATGCGTTTGCCTTGTTGCGTGACAAATAAAGCATCCGGATTGCTGTCAGCGATGCGCAGGCTGGCGCGCCGATTTAACCAAACTTTGATGGCTTCACTGGCGTGGCTGCCCATGGGCACGATGCGCGTCTTATTGCCTTTACCGGTTACCGTGACGGTGCCGGCGGTGTAGTCGAGCATGGCACAGTCTAAATTGACCAGTTCGGCCAAGCGTAAACCAGAGGAATAGAACAATTCTAATATCGCGTGATCGCGTTGAGCGAGCAGGTCGCCGCCTTGTATGGCTACAAACTTTACCGCTTGGTCGGTGGACAACGCTTGCGGTAAGGTCTTGGCCGATTTGGGGGCGCGTAAGCCTATCACAGGGTTTTGTTGGTAACCCTGCTGGTGGACTAAGTAATTGAAATAGCCACGCCATGCCGACAGGGCGCGGGCGATACTTTTGCCACTCAAGCCGCGGCTGTGTAGGCTGGCTATGTAGCGACGTATGTGCGCGCTTTGTACTTGCGCTAGTTCGGTATCGCCGACTAATGAGGTCAACAATTCGATGTCCCTGGCGTAATTTTTTAGCGTGAGCGCACTGAGGCCGCGCTCAAACGTCAGGTGTTGCAGGTAGGCTTTGAGGTGGCTCACTGGCAGGTGGGCAACTCGCTAAAGATGAGCGGCCACGGCCGCGCTGACCAAATCGCCTATGCGTTGTAAATACAAGGAACCCATGTCGGCTTTGAAGCGGTCTGGGTCTTCTGTCCCCAATATGAGTACGCCGTAAAGCTGTTTTTCATCGCTAAGCGGGATAAAGGCGAAAGACTGCAAGGACTCTGGCACTAAGCCGTCGGCCGAGGCGGGCTTTTCACCGCAATGGGGCAGGCTCAACGCGCTGACCCAGTCCTGAAAAGGGCTGGACACGGCGCTAAATAATTTGTCTTGGGCTAGCGCTGGGTCGCTGGGGGCTTGCCAAATCAACAACTGACTGTGCGACACGGCAAAGATGTCCTGCATGCTTTGCGCCAGCAAATTGTTTAGGCCATCTAAGTTAGGGCTGGCAAGCAGCTGAACGCTAAATTGATGGACATAGCCACTGGTTTTGTCGTTTTGTTCGGCGTAGGCGATCAGCTGCGCCATCTTGCTTTCCATCACCCGTATCTTGTCGCGTTGCGCCAATTGCTGGCGTTCGGTCAGGGATATCGTGCCATTGCCGTGTGGGCTGGGTAGAAAAATTTCCGTGAGCAAGTGCGCGTGCTGTTCAAAAAATTGCGGGTGGCTGCGTAAATAGCGGCTGACTTGTTCGGCGTACAACGGGTCTTCTTGATCTTGTTGCATGGGGGTCCTTAAGGAGCGCTAATGGGCTTTTGTCACTTTAGCTTAATGTGATGCTGCCAGTAAATACCGTCACGGCCGGGCCGGTCATCATGACATTCGAATCGCCGCCTTGCCAGGCAATGGAGAGTTCGCCGCCACGGGCGCTCACCTTGACCGGCGATGTTAATTGGCCGGATAGGATGCCGCTGACCACGGCCGCGCAGGCACCGGTGCCGCAGGCTAAGGTTTCGCCGCTGCCGCGTTCAAACACGCGCAATTTAATCTGTTGTGGGTTTACGATTTGCATGAAGCCAACGTTGACGCGTTTAGGGAAGCGCGGGTGCACTTCAATTTGTTGACCCAATTCGACTACCGCGGCCGTCTCAACATTATTAACTTGCAGCACCGCATGCGGGTTGCCCATGGACACGGCAGCAATCTGCAGCGTTTGCTCACCCACTTGCAGGGCGTATTGGGCTGCTTGCGCATCGGCAATAAAAGGGATGTCGGATGGCGCCCATTTAGGTGCGCCCATGTTGACGGTGACCAAGCCATTGTCTTCTAAGCTAGGGTGTATGATGCCGCTGGCGGTTTCTACTGAGATGGTTTTTTTGTGGCTCAAACCCTGCTCGGCGACGAAGCGCACAAAGCAACGTGCGCCATTGCCGCATTGCGCCACTTCGCTGCCATCGGCATTAAAAATACGGTATTTAAAATCCGCTACGCTGGAGGATTCGACCAATAGCAATTGATCAAAGCCGACGCCGAATTGGCGATTGGCCAATTGTTGGATTTGTTGCGGGCTGAGGTGCACGGTTTGATGGATGGCATCGATCACCATGAAGTCGTTGCCGGCACCCTGCATTTTGCTAAAAGATAATTGCGTGGATTTAGAATTCATAAGCTTTATTATAAATTGATAGTGGGCGCCGGCTATTTTTTATTGCAATATTTTAGTCTTAAAATTCAATACTTAGGTAGAATGCTAACTCGGTAATTGACCTGATGATCATGCTTCAGCCTTTAGTATGAAAATCATTTCATTTTTTATAGTTTACTTTTCAAGGCGCACAAATGAACGACTATCTTTTTACTTCAGAATCCGTTTCTGAAGGTCACCCAGACAAACTCGCAGACCAAGTATCCGACAGTATTTTAGACGCGATATTAGAACAAGACCCCACTGCCCGTGTTGCAGCAGAAACGTTAGCCAACACCGGTTTAATTGTGTTGGCAGGTGAGATCACCACCACCGCTAACGTGGATTACATCAAAGTAGCGCGTGAGACCATCAAACGCATAGGCTACGACAACACTGACTACGGCATAGACTACAAAGGTTGTGCGGTATTGGTGGCTTACGACAAACAATCCCCTGACATTGCCCAAGGCGTGGACGGTGCGCAGGACGACCCATTGGACCAAGGCGCCGGCGATCAAGGCTTGATGTTTGGTTACGCTTGCGATGAAACCCCGCAATTGATGCCATTGCCGATTTGGTTGTCGCACCGCATCATGGAGCGTCAAGCGCAGTTGCGTAAAGACGGCCGTTTGCCTTGGTTGCGTCCGGACGCGAAATCGCAAGTCACCATTAAGTACCAAGACGGCAAAGCCAGCGCGATTGATACCGTGGTGGTGTCAACCCAGCACGCCCCAGAAATGGAATTAAAAGACATACGCGAAGCGGTGATAGAAGAAATCATCAAGCCGACCTTGCCTAAAGAATTGATTAATGGCGACATCAAGTTCTTGGTTAACCCTACTGGCCGATTTGTGATAGGCGGCCCACAAGGCGATTGCGGTTTAACCGGTCGTAAAATCATCGTCGATACCTACGGTGGTGCGGCGCCTCATGGCGGCGGTGCTTTTTCTGGCAAAGACCCTTCTAAAGTAGACCGTTCCGCGGCGTATGCCGGCCGTTATGTGGCAAAGAACATCGTGGCTGCCGGTTTGGCTTCCCGTTGCTTGGTGCAAATTTCCTACGCGATTGGCGTGGCGCAACCGACCTCCATCATGGTCGAGACCTACGGTACCGGTAAGGTGTCTAACGAAGTGCTGACCGCCTTGGTGCGCGAACACTTTGATTTGCGCCCTAAAGGCATAGTGAAGATGCTTAATTTACTGCGTCCTATCTACACTAAAACCGCTGCTTACGGCCATTTTGGCCGTGACGAACCGGAGTTTACTTGGGAAGCGATAGACAAAGCGGCGGCCTTAAAAGCCGCGCTTTAAGTCGCGTTTGAAACAGTAAAAAGCCTTGCCGCTAGCTGCGGCAAGGCTTTTTTATTGGCTGTACGGAAAATCATGAGTTAGCAAAAATGGGCTTGGAAGGAGAAACAAACTCTCGTATAATGCCTTTCATTCCGAGGAGCGTTGCGAGAGTCCTTCTCCCAGGCTCGGAACAGGTTAGAACGACGCTCACCTTATTAACCGTGCCGGGCACGGGATACGGGTGAGATAAGCGTACCGCCTCTCTAATTAAATACCCTTTCCCTCCGGTCACATATTCAAGGAAATTGAACATGAATGCTGTGACTGCTGATGTTAAAAATACAGTAAAAGATTACGTGATTGCCGATATCGGCTTGGCCGCGTTTGGCCGTAAAGAAATCGCCATTGCCGAAACCGAAATGCCAGGCTTGATGGCAATCCGTGAAGAGTTTGCCCTGATTCAACCGCTAAAAGGCGCGCGCATTACCGGCAGCTTGCACATGACCATACAAACCGCTGTGCTCATCGAAACGCTAAAAGATTTAGGTGCGGAAGTGCGTTGGGCCTCGTGCAATATTTATTCTACCCAAGACCATGCTGCGGCAGCAATTGCCGAAGGCGGTACGCCGGTATTTGCGGTTAAAGGCGAAAGCTTGGCCGACTATTGGGACTACACCCACCGCATTTTTGAGTGGAGCGACGGTGGCTACAGCAACATGATTTTGGACGACGGCGGCGACGCGACTTTGTTATTGCATTTGGGCACGCGTGCCGAAAAAGATTTGTCTTTGGTGGCGCACCCGACTTCAGAAGAAGAGGTGTGTTTATTCGATTCCATTAAAGCCAAACTAAAAGTCGATCCAACTTGGTATTCCGTGCGTTTAGCTAAAATCATAGGCGTGACCGAAGAAACCACCACCGGTGTGCACCGTTTGTATCAAATGCACAAAGAAGGCAAATTGGCTTTCCCAGCGATTAATGTGAACGACTCGGTGACCAAATCCAAATTCGACAATTTATACGGTTGCCGCGAATCCTTAGTGGACGCGATTAAGCGTGCTACGGACGTGATGATCGCCGGTAAAGTGGCGGTAGTGGCCGGTTACGGCGATGTGGGTAAAGGCTCTGCACAAGCTTTACGCGCCTTGTCTGCGCAAGTTTGGGTGACCGAGATTGATCCTATTTGTGCCTTGCAAGCCGCCATGGAAGGCTACCGCGTGGTGACCATGGATTACGCCGCGGAACACGCTGATATTTTTGTCACGGCAACCGGTAACTACCACGTGATTACTCATGAGCACATGGCTAAAATGAAAGACCAAGCCATCGTTTGTAACATCGGCCATTTTGATAACGAGATAGACGTGGCTTCATTGGAAAAATACGAGTGGGATGAAATTAAACCGCAAGTGGATCACGTGATTTTCCCTAACGGCAAAAAAATTATTCTGTTGGCAAAAGGTCGCTTGGTCAATTTAGGTTGCGGTACCGGCCACCCAAGCTATGTCATGAGTTCTAGCTTTGCTAATCAGACTATTGCGCAAATTGAATTGTTTACGCAAACTGCTAACTACCCAGTGGGTGTGTATACCTTGCCTAAGCACTTGGACGAGAAGGTGGCGATCTTGCAATTGCGCAAATTAAATGCGCAACTGACCAGCCTAACCGATCAACAAGCGGCTTACATCGGTGTGCAAAAGCAAGGTCCTTTTAAACCGGATACTTACCGTTATTAGAAAACGCAGCCGGATTCTCGGCTAGCGTTTTGTTATCACCCGTTGTGGTTAGAAAACGCAGCCGGATTCTCGGCTAGCGTTTTGTTATCAGTTTTTACTGATTAATTAAGGGGAGTGGCAGCATGCGATTATTGTTGGGCTGGATATTGAACGCCTTGGCGCTGTTAGCCGTGGCCTACTACGTGCCCAACATTCATGTGGCCGATTTTGCTACGGCTTTGCTGGCAGCGCTGGCCATAGGTTTGGTCAATCTATTGGTTAGACCTATCTTGGTGCTGCTCACTTTGCCCATTACTTTGCTCACTTTAGGGCTATTTTTATTGCTAATAAACGGCGTATTATTTTATGCTGTAGGCAATGTCTTGCCAGGCTTTGAAGTGCAAACCATACGCGCCGGTTTAATCGGCGCTTTGCTATACAGCGTGCTAGCATGGTTGTTGGGCGCCATAGTGATAGACGATAAAAAAGACAAATAAATGAACAGCAACGCATACAGCTTTGAGTTTTTTCCGCCTAAGACTGCAGAAGGCATGGCGACGCTGCGCGACGCCCGTGCAGAGTTGGCCAAATTCAATCCCGAGTTTTTCTCCGTGACGTTTGGGGCGGGCGGTTCAACGCGCGACCGAACCATGGAAACGGTGTTGGACATTCAGCAACAAGGCTTAGCAGCCGCACCGCATATTTCCTGCATTTCTTCCAGCAAAGAGGAAATTCGTGCCTTATTGCAAGCTTACCAAGCCAGTGGCATCAAGCGTTTGGTGGCCTTGCGCGGTGACCTGCCATCGGGTGAAGTGAGTGCGGGTGACTTTCGCTATGCATCGGAATTGGTCGCCTTCATACGCGCTGAAACCGGCCAGCATTTTCACATCGAAGTGGCGGCCTACCCAGAGTTTCATCCGGAAGCGAAAAGCCCGGCGGCCGATGTATTGAATTTAAAACGCAAGATGGATGCCGGTGCCAATTCGGCCATTACCCAATATTTTTATAACGCCGATGCCTATTTTCACTTTATTGATCAGTGTGCGGCGGCCGGCATTAATGCGCCTATCGTGCCTGGCATTATGCCTATATACAACATCACGCAATTGGCGCGCTTTTCCAATGTGTGCGGTGCAGAGATTCCCAGGTGGTTGAGGTTACGTTTGGAAGAGTACGGCGATGACATGGCCTCATTGCGTGCTTTTGGCATAGACGTGGTGACGGATTTATGTGAAACCTTAAGGGTGTTTGGTGCGCCCAGTTTGCATTTCTATACCTTGAATCGTGCCGGTGTGATTGCCAACATCATAGGCAATTTGCCCGATTAAAACAGCGCATATGGCGGCCTTGTTAGGCGGCCATTGCGGATTGTAGGCATAAAAAAACCGACCAGCGCTTAGTGCAGGGTCGGTTTTTCTGTTTGGTTTAAGGCATCTTCAATAAACAAGTAATCTCTGGTTTTGTCTGCGCCGGTTTTACCCGCACCCCAGGTCGTCATCAATACGATCCAGCGCATTTCTTCTATATTGATTTTTAGTTGCGACAAGTTCATAGCTAGGTCCAGCACCAATTCACGCTGGGCGGTATTGAGTATATTGGCTTGGGTTAAAAATACGATCAGCCCTAAACTTTCAGCGCTGATTTTTCTGCTTTCGTCCTCAGTAAAAATGCGCGTGCTGTGCGACTGGGCTTTGCTATAAATGTCGCCTTGCTCGGTCATGCGTTCCAGCTCATTAAACCAATTGAACGCACTGTTGATATCGTATTCCGCAAACCCTGCTGCAGACAGCTCTTTGGATAAGGTGTCTTGGTCAGGTCTAAACTGCGTATCTATGTAGTTTTCAAACATATAAACCAATACTTCAAACATGATGTTGATCCTTAAGAAATGTTGTTTTTTAATTAAGTGAGGTGGTTTATGCATCCATCTAAAATGACAAAATCGTCAACTACACAATCTGTTGGTATTGTCCGCCAGCTAGGCCAGTGATTCTCCCTTCTAATTCCAATAGTGTGAGCATGGATGAAAGCGTGCTGACCGTCAAGCCAGTCAATTGCACCAAACTTTCGATAGAGATAGGCTCATAAGCCATGGCATCCAATAGCCTTTGCTGATCCTGGCTGGTCTGTGAATTTTCTGCCGCTGCCGGTACGCTGACGGCTTTGCTTAAATTTAATTCTTCGACGATGTCTTGCAAACTGTCGACTAATTTCGCCCCTTGTTTAATCAGTTGGTGGCAACCTTTGGCCAGTGGCGAATGGATGGAGCCGGGTATGGCAAACACTTCACGACCTTGTTCGGCACTCAAGCGAGCGGTAATTTGCGAGCCGCTTTTTAGGTTGGCTTCGACCACTAAGCAACCCAAGCTAAGGCCGCTAATTAAGCGGTTGCGTCTAGGGAAATTTTGCGGTTTGGACAGCGTGCCCAGCGGGAATTCAGAAATAATTAAACCACTGCTAGCAATCTGGTGCGCCAGATCTCGGTGCTGGGCAGGGTAGACCATGTCCAAGCCGGTGCCCACCACGGCGATGGTGTCGCCCTTGGCTTTGAGTGCGCCGCGGTGGGCGGCCCCATCTATGCCTAAGGCGAGGCCGCTGACTATGCACAGTCCGTGCTCGGCTAAACCTTGGGCAAACGCCTCGGCATTTTTTTCACCTTGTACCGAGGCATTGCGGCTGCCAACGATGGCGATGCTTAATTTGTTGAGTAGGGCGAGATTGCCTTTTGCATAGAGCAAGGGCGGCGGATCGGTGATTTCTAGCAAGGCTTTAGGGTAGTCGGCATCGGCCAGCGTGACCAGGTGATTGTTGGCTTGCGCTAGCCAATTAAGCGTTTCTTCTAGGCCAGTTTGATCCACCCCTAGCCCTATCTCTAAGGCTATTTTTTCAGACACCACCGCCCTTAATTCTTTGAATTTTTTACGGTAAATTTCACTTGGACTGCCAAAGGTTTTGAGCAGTTGGCAAAATGTTTGGCAGCCTAAGCCTTCTATTTGGCTTAAGCTAAGCCATTGTAATTTTTCCAGTAGAGCGGCGCTGTCATCCATGGCCTAAGCTCACTGTGGGCTAAGCACGCTGTCCAGTTTGTTGACCGGTTCGCTGGCTTGCATGATGAGCGCGTAAGACACGCGTTCAAATACACGAAACACCATCAGCACGCCTATGCGTTCATCGGGCAATTGTATCTGCTTATTGGCCGGCTCTGCTTGCGGGTTTTTGATGGCGCGACCGGCCCTATTGATGGTCAACACGTGACCCAATTCCAGCCCTGCCTCGGCGCCACGATTGATGGCGACAACGCTAAGCGGACCGGCTTCTTCCACGCCGCTGTAGATGCTGATGATGCGTCCAGAAATAGCGGTTTCAGGGGCGTGCGGCACGAAGTTAGTTAGTGCTTGCTCAGGCGGGCGGACCAACAATCTGTCGCCACTGAATACCTCCTCGGTCGCCGAGACTATTTCTGCGCTGGCCGGTGTGCCGTATTGCTTGATCAGCGCCTCACCTAAATAGCGTGCTTCTTGACCCAACACTGCCTTGCTGTCTGGGTCGATTAGGTTTTCCGAGTCGCGGACTATCTGCCAATTTGGCCCATCCTCAGGCTGGATGCTGTCCACATAAATGCGCGTGCCAGGGCTCAGCACCAAGCGTTCGTCTTGAGCGGCTAAGATGCGCGCTGAGTTGGCTGCGGCGTTTGTTTCGATGACCGTAGCATGATTTAAAAATGGCTTAATGGCAGTCAGATTTAGGCTGGGAATGGCGGCTTGCGCTAGTGGTTCTAGCTGAACGTCTGGCTCCAATGTGACGCTTTCTAGCCGCAATTTTAATTGCGGGCTGCCACTGGACATGTCTAGGTAAACGACGTTGCCAGGGTAAATCAAATGCGGGTTTTTTATTTCACTGCGATTAAGTTGCCAAACTTTTGGCCATTGCCAAGGGTCTTTTAGGAATTGGCCAGCGATGCCCCACAAGGTGTCGCCTTTAACCACAACGTGACGATCAGGGTGCTGTTCATTTAACAGAATTTCATCGGCCAAGGCAGTTAAGCTTATGCAACAAAACAGCAGCAGCGTTATAATGTGGCGAGACATACCGAGCACCTTAAATGAAAAACAGTGAGCTCCAGTATACGATTAAATGGTCGTACTGAACCAGTAAAAGCGGTTTTAATTTCGCCCATTTAAGCGTCAGCCTAATGCGCGCAGGGCGGCATTTTTGAAAGAAAAAAAGAGTTTTTTATGGCGATTTTAGACATACTTCATTACCCCGATGCTAGATTGCATACCGTGGCGCAGCCGGTCAAAACCGTCGATGCGAGCATTAAGCGTTTGATCGATGACATGGCGCAGACCATGTACGATGCGCCCGGCATAGGCTTGGCCGCCACGCAGGTGAACGCCCACGTGCAACTTATTTTGATTGATATCAGTGAAAGCAAAGACGATTTATTGGTCTTGATTAACCCTAAGATTACCGAGAAGAGTGGCGAACAAGATTACGAAGAAGGCTGCTTGTCTGTGCCCGGTGTCTACGACACGGTTAGGCGCGCGGACCGTGTCACTGTGCAGGCTTTGGATAGAGATGGCAAGCCATTCAGCTTAAAGGCCGAGGGCCTGCTCAGTGTCTGCATACAACATGAAATGGACCACCTGTTAGGCAAAGTATTCATCGAGTATTTGTCCCCATTAAAACGCAATCGCATTAAAAATAAAATGCTCAAACAACAGCGTGATCGCTGATTTTTTAGGCCTCAGTCCCCCACTATGAAACTCATTTTTGCTGGCACGCCAGACTTTGCCGTTCCCGCCTTGGCGGCCTTGATCGCCGCCGGTCATGACATTGTTATGGTCTTAACCCAGCCGGATAGACCGGCAGGGCGAGGCATGAAATTAAAAGCCAGTCCAGTGAAAGTGTTGGCTGAGCAACATGGCTTAACGGTCTTTCAACCACTGACTTTAAAAGACCCGCAGGCGCAGGCGCGCATCGTCGAGGTGCAAGCCGATGCCATGATAGTCGCGGCCTATGGCTTGATTATTCCCGACGCCACCTTGCATGCCACGCGTTATGGATGCTACAACATCCACGCCTCCTTATTGCCACGTTGGCGTGGCGCTGCCCCCATACACCGTTCCTTGTTAGCAGGCGATCAGGAAACCGGTGTGACCATCATGGAGGTGGTAGCGGCTTTGGATGCCGGCGCCATGGTCAGCCGAGGGGTGGTGGCGATCAAGGACAGCGATACCACGCAAAGCTTGCACGATGCCTTAAGTCATATAGGCGCGTCATTGATGGTGACGGCCATGGCCGACTTGGAAAAAAATGGCAACTTAGCCGCCACCGCCCAAGATGAAAACTTGGTGACTTACGCGCACAAATTAGACAAAGCCGAAGCCGCCATAAATTGGCAGCAATCTGCAGCGGCCATTTCTCGTCAAGTGCGGGCATTTAATCCTTTTCCGGTGGCGCAAAGCCAACTAAAAGAACTCACCTGCCGCATTTGGATGGCCACGGCCGAAGCCGGTCAAGCTCAGCCCGGAGAAATCGTCGGCGTACACGATGGCATCCTGGTGGGTTGCGGTGAGGGTTTGTTGCGCATCACCGAATTGCAAGCACCGGGCGGCAAGCGCATGCCTGCCGCGTCTTTCGTGCAAGGCCATAGTTTGCAGCTGGGTGATAGGTTTACGGCTTAGCATGACTGCCCGCCCATTTTGTCTGCGTAGGGATTAAGTCCCTGGTGCACGCGTTATCAAGTAAAATCAACTAACCTTTAATCGCCTTAACATCAAGAAAGCGTCCTTTGTACCTATCCCAACAAATTGCAGCCCATGCGGTCAACCTCGTGCTATCAGGACGCAACCTTACCTTAGCCTTGCCGGCAGCCTTAGCCAGCCACCCTAATGCCACTCCGCAACAACGTGGGGCGGCGCAGGACTTAAGTTACGGCACCTTGCGTTTCTACGGTGAAATCGATGCTTACCTCATACAGTTGCTAGAAAAGCCCTTAAGCGATGACCGCGTGCATGCCATTTTATTGGTGGCGCTCTACCAATTGCTGCACGATAAAGCCGATGCGTTCACCGTGGTCAATCAAGCGGTGCAAGCGGCGAGCTTACTGAAAAAGCCGGCGCCTAAAGCCTGGGCTAAGGGCTTGGTGAATGCCATCTTGCGTAATTTTTTACGGCAACAAACGCAGTTGGCCAGCCGCGTCGCCAACAAAGAAGCGGCGAGCTACTCCTACCCGCAATGGTGGATAAACAAACTCAAAGTGCAATACCCCTTGCATTGGCAGAGCATTTTGCTTAACGGCAATCAGCATCCGCCCATGACTTTACGCGTCAATTGTAAAAAAATCAGCGTGACGGATTACCAACAATTATTAACTCGACAAGGCATAGAATCAGACCGCCTAGGTGGCCAGGCCTTGGTTTTGAGTAAGCCGGTGACGGTGGAAAAAATCCCCGGCTTTAACGACGGCGTGGTGTCGGTGCAAGATTACGGTGCGCAATTGGCAGCGCTGCTGTTGGGTGCAGAAGTTCAGCACAAGGTGCTGGATGCGTGTTCTGCCCCCGGCGGTAAAACCGGCCACATTTTGGAATTAGGCTGCAGCGATTTAACCGCCTTGGATAGCGACCCCGCTCGCTTGTTAAGAGTGGAAAGCAACTTGCAGCGCTTGCAATTGCACGCCAAGGTGATGGTGGGCGATGCCGCCTCTAGCGATTGGTGGGACGGCGTGCCTTTTGATCGGATATTGGCCGATGTGCCTTGCACGGCTTCAGGCATCGTGCGCCGTCATGTCGACATTAAATGGTTGCGCCGCGAGGCCGACGTGGCTTCCTTCGTCACGCAGCAAGCCAAAATTCTGCCCAATTTATGGCGGATGTTGGCAAAGGGTGGTAAATTGCTTTATGTAAGCTGTTCGGTTTTTAATGAAGAAAATCAAGGGCAAGTGGACGCATTTTTAAAAAATAATGCCGATGCCAAGCAATTGGCATTCGATGTCAGCGCCGTTTGCGCTGCCGATAACGTGACCCATTTGCATGGTCAGCTTATTCCCTCTGCCGCGCACGATGGGTTTTTCTATGCCTTATTGCAAAAAAATTAAGCTAGTTTTCTTGGCCTTTTTCTTGGCCTTTTTTTCCATGGCAGGGCTTGCGGCAAACAGCGGCATGTCCGTCAAAAGTGCCGAATTAAAAACACAAGACGACGCTTACGTGCTGAATGCGGATGTCGATATTAAATTTAGCAGCGCGATAGAAGACGCCATCAGCAAGGGTTACACCTTAAATTTCATCATCGAGTTTCAGCTGGCCACGCCACGAAAATATTGGTTTGATGACGAAATTGCCACCGTGACTCAGCGGGTTAGCCTAAGTTACCATGCGCTCTCCAGACAATATGTGCTGGTGCGCGGCGATCAACAAAAAACCTTTGTGCGTTTGGATGAAGCCATCGATGACTTGTCCACCATCAGCGACTTAAAAGTCTTCAGCAAACCCCAGGTAGAAAAAGGCGAGCCTTACAATGCCGGCTTTTTGATGCGCTTGGACACAAAAAAATTACCCAAAACACTGCAGGGCGATGGCCTGGTTTCGGAAGAATGGACCATGACTACACAGCGTTTTGAATGGCAACCGACTTTATTCAAATGAAACAGCGGGCACCATGAAGTTCATAGTTTTGCTTAGCGCCGCCTTAGGCGCCTTCTTACTGTACTTGCTGTCAAACGCCAGTGCCAATACCGCTGCCTCCGGCGAATACTATTCCTTGTTGGTGGCGCTGAATATTTTATTGGCGGCCTTTCTAATCGGCGTCATAGGCTATCAAGTATGGCGTTTATTCAAGCAGATTCGCAGTGGCGTAGTGGGCAGTCGCTTTACCCGTCGATTGTTAATGAGCTTTGCCATGATGGCGCTGATTCCGGGCTTAATTGTTTATTTGGTGTCGGTTAACTTTTTAACCCGATCCATCGAATCTTGGTTCAATGTCAAAGTAGAGGCTGCGCTAGAAGGCGGCTTAAATCTAGGCCGCACCGCCTTGGACATCATGCTCTTGGACGTCAAAGAAAAAGGCGAGAACATGGCCAGCACCTTGGCCTTTCAGCCAGCCAATAGCCGCTCTATCTTGAACGATTTACGTGAAAAAAGCGGCATTCGGGACGTCACCTTGTTGACTGTGCAAGGCCGAATTTTAGAGGTATCGAATAGCGATGCCAGCTCTATCTTGCCGGAATTGCCCAGTGTCGCCCAACTTAGGCAAGCGCGTTTACACATCTTAGGCAGCATAGAGCCAATTAGCAACAAAGGCTTGTACTTGCGCGTATTGGTGCCGGTGAATGGCCAAGATATTGCCGGTGAAACGCGTATATTGCAGTTGTTGCAACCGGTGCCCAAAGCCTTGGCTAATACCGCCGAGGCGGTGCAAGACGTTTACCAAGACTACCAACAACTGTCTTACAGCCGTACTTCGCTAAGGGAAGTGTTTGCCCTGACCTTAACCTTGGTCATGATGTTGGCGATGTTGGGTGCCGTCGCGGTGGCTTTTGTTTTGAGTCGCAAATTATCGGCGCCCTTAACCGTCTTGGCCGAGGGCACTAAAGCCATTGCCAGTGGTGACTACAGCACGGTTTTGCCGGCGCACGGTAAAGACGAATTGGGTGTCTTGGTGCAATCCTTTAACAGCATGACTCAGCAACTCGATGACGCAACAAAAGCCGCCGAGCGTAATCGTTCTAGGGTAGAGGCGGCTCGGGGTTACTTGGAAACCATATTGGCGCATTTATCATCCGGCGTCATGGCCTTAAACCAGCGCGGTGAATTGCGCACGTTCAACGAAGCCGCCAACAATATATTGGCCGTGCAGTTGCAGCATTGCGTGGGCTTGACCATAGAAGAAATGGTCATCAAACAGCCGCGTTTGGAGGCCTTCTTTTTGGCCATCGCCATGCACAATCAGCATGCCGTGGGAGAAGAACCCGCTATAGTCTCCACAGTTGAAGCCACTAAGGACGAGTTGTTTACCCAGATAGAATTGCTCAGCGGTCAAGGTAAGCAAATACTCACCTTACGCGGCACGCGTTTACCGGATGGCGGTTACGTGGCGGTGTTTGACGATGCCACCAGTATGATACAAGCGCAGCGTGATGCCGCGTGGGGGGAAGTGGCCAGGCGCTTGGCGCACGAAATTAAAAACCCATTGACGCCCATACAGTTGTCGGCCGAGCGCATGGCGCATAAATTAGTCGACAAATTGGATGACAGCGATGCCGACATGCTGAAACGCTCGACCGCTACCATCGTCAATCAAGTCGATGCCTTAAAACGCATGGTCAATGAATTCAGTGAGTATGCCCGCTCGCCCGCCCCGCAATTGCAAGCCCTGGATTTGAATAAACTCATACAAGAAGTGGTGTCGTTTTACGATTTGCCGGCCAGGAAATTGCACGTGTCTTTGGAAAAACAAACCTCTGCCATTAAGGGCGACAGCACCATGTTGCGCCAAGTGATACACAACTTGCTGCAAAATGCCCAAGATGCCTTAGTCGATCAAAGCGATGCCTTAATCCAAGTGCAAACTAAATCGGTAGGCCCGATGTTGGTATTAACGGTGACGGATAACGGCGCCGGTTTCCCAGCCGAAATGTTGGCGCATGCCTTTGAGCCTTACATGACGACAAAATCGCACGGTACCGGTTTGGGTCTGGCCATCGTCAAGAAGATCATAGAAGAGCATAAAGGCTGGATAAAAATTGAGAATTTAAGCGACCTTGATGCCGATTTAGCCGATCGTCCAAACAGCGGGGCGGTGGTGACCATCAGCCTGCCATTGGACGCATGAGCTTAGCCCGCAATTGAATTTTTAGCCGCTATTTTAGTAACACAACCATAGAGAAATAAAAGAATCAGCATGGCAGCAAAACATATATTAGTGGTCGATGACGAAATAGGCATACGCGAATTGTTGCGCGATATCTTGCAAGACGAAGGCTATCGCGTGCAGTTGGCAGAGAATGCCGCTGCCGCGCGCGCGGCCAGGTTGCAGGAACGGCCAGACATGGTGTTGTTGGACATATGGATGCCCGATTGCGATGGCATCACCTTGCTTAAAGAATGGGTGAATAGCAGCTTGTTGACCATGCCAGTGGTGATGATGTCCGGGCATGGCACCATAGACACGGCGGTGGAAGCAACGCGTATCGGTGCGTTTGATTTTTTAGAAAAACCGATTGCCTTACAAAAGCTGTTAAAAACCGTCAGCACCGCTTTAAAACACGGTGAACAACGGCCTAAATCGGCCATGAATTTAGCCAGCCTCGGCAAAAGCCCTATCATCACGGCTCTGAAAGAGCGCTTGGATAAAATCGCCGACAATGTCAGCCCTGCGCCGGTATTGTTGATAGGCCCTAAAGGCAGTGGCGCGGAATTGTGCGCGCGCTATTTGCAGGAAGCCGACAGCCCGTGGTTGGCCTTAAGCGACTACGCCCGCTTGGCCCATGAGCCTATGGAAGTATTAGAAGGCCTACGCGGTGGCGTGTTGTTCATCGCCGAGCTAACCGAGCTTAATAAAGCCGAGCAAAAAGGCTTGTTATTGTTGATCGCTAAATCCGACAAATACCGGGTGCGCGTGGTGTGTGCCACCAGCGAAAACCTGCCCAGGTTACAGGCCGAGGGCTTGTTTGATTACAATTTATACCAAACGCTAACGGCATCGTCGCTTAGCATGCCGGCCTTGAATGACCATAAAGAAGACATACCGGATTTGGTGGTGGCCATCACCCATTTGCAATTGGAATTGGCCGGCATGGATTACCGCGAGTTTGACGTGGCAGCATTAAACGCCCTGCGTAACAGCGATTGGCCTGGGGATTTGGCGCAACTCGATGCGGTGCTACGCAACTTATTGCAAACTAGTTTGGGTGAAAAAATTGGCTTAGAGGACGTGAAGCGCGTCTTGCATCAATTTGATGACAGGCAAGTCATGGGGTCGACCGAGTTGACCGTGGCCGTGCAGATTCAAAGTGAACAATCGGTCAGTTTGAGTTTGGACAGCGGTTTGTTTGATCAACCGCTGCGCGAAGCGCGTGACGACTTCGAGCGCCGCTATTTTGAGCACCACATCAAATTGGTGGCGCATAACATGAGTAAATTGGCCGAGATTGCCGGCTTAGAGCGCACCCATTTGTACCGCAAGCTCAAGCAGCTGGGCATTAAAATAAAAGCTTAATTCGCTAATTCCAATACCACCGGCGTATGGTCGGATGGCCGTTCTAATTTACGCGGCGCTTTGTCTATGTGCGCAGCGCTGCAGTGTGATTTGAGCGCGTCGCTGACTAATATATGGTCTATGCGCATGCCTAGGTTACGCCTAAATCCCATCATGCGGTAATCCCACCAACTAAAGCTTTTATCCGTTTGTTCAAACAACCTAAAGCTGTCGTGCAATCCCAATCCCAATAGCGCCTGAAACGCTGCCCGTTCGGCAGGACTGACCAAGACTTGGCCTAGCCAAGCGCTGGGGTCGTGGCAATCGCGGTCTTCCGGTGCAATGTTGTAATCGCCTAATAGCAACAAATTTGGGTGCAAGCTGAGTTCATTTTTTAGCCAGCCGTTGAGGGCGCTCAGCCAACGTAATTTGTATTGGTATTTGTCCGATTCGACGGCTTGGCCATTCGGGATGTAGGCGCATACCACGCGCATGCCGGCTATGGTGGCAGCGATGACGCGTTGCTGCTCATCGGCAAATTGCGGGATGTTATGTTGAATATCGGTCATGGCATGGCGACTGATGATGGCCACGCCGTTATAGGTTTTTTGCCCAATGTGGACCGCTTGGTAGCCTATCGCTTGCAAGTCGGCGTAAGGGAATTTATGGTCCTCTTGCTTGGTCTCTTGCAAGCACAATACGTCGGGTTGATTGCTTTGCAGCCAATCCAAGACATGTGGCAGCCTAACGTTTAACGAATTGACATTCCAAGTTGCGAACTTCATGGGGCCATCAATTCATGCCATTGTGACGCAACAAGGCGTCGATATTTGGCGCGCGACCGCGAAATGCCGTGAACGATTCCAGGGCTGGCCTAGAACCGCCTTGCGCCAAAATTTCTTGCCAATAGCGTTGGCCTGTTTCTGGGCAAAGCACGCCGTTTTCTTCAAATAGGCTGTAGGCATCGGCCGATAGCACTTCTGCCCATTTATAGCTGTAATAACCGGCCGCGTAACCACCGGAAAAAATGTGGGTGAAATTATTTGGAAAGCGGTTCCATTTTGGTGGGCGCACCACCGCCACTTCATCGCGCACCTGTTCGATGAGGTCCAAGGCAGTTTCTTTGCCGTGTGGATCAAAGGAACCGTGTAAGCGGATGTCAAATAATGAAAACTCAATTTGCCGCACGGTTTGCATGCCGGCTTGGAAGTTTTTGGCCGCCACCATTTTGTCGAATAAGGCGCGCGGCAATTGCTCGCCGCTTTCGACATGAGCGGTCATGTGACGCAACACGTCCCATTCCCAGCAGAAGTTTTCCATGAATTGACTGGGCAGTTCGACCGCATCCCATTCCACGCCTTTGATACCGGACACGCTGTAATCGTCCACTTTGGTCAGCATGTGGTGTATGCCGTGGCCAAATTCGTGGAACATGGTTAAGACTTCGTCGTGGGTAAATAAAGCCGGTTTGTCGCCGACCGGGGCGGAAAAGTTGCAGGTTAAAAAAGCCACCGGCGTCGTCACTTGGTCCAATACTTTGCGCCGGGTAATGGCTTCGTCCATCCATGCGCCACCGCGTTTGTTGTTACGCGCGTACAAGTCCAAATAAAATTGACCTATTAAATGCCCGTGCGCATCCTTGATGTCGTAAAAACTGGCGCTGTCATGCCAGACAGAGGCGTGCGACTTGACCACGTTAACCGCAAAAATGGTTTCCACCACTTTAAATAAACCGCTTAAGACTATGTCTTCCGGGAAGTACTGTTTGACTTCTAAGTCAGAGAACGCGTATTTTTCTTCGCGTAATTTTTCTGAGGCATAGGACACGTCCCATGCTTGCATGTCGTTGATGCCTAGTTTTTTTGCGTAGGCTTCCAACTCTTGTTTGTCTCTTAGCGCGTAGGGTTTGGCTTTATCCGCCAAGTCCTGCAGGAACGCTTCCACTTGTTGCGGCGATTCGGCCATTTTAGTGGCCACCGACAATTCGGCGTAATTGGCAAAGCCGAGTAATTGCGCCGCTTCCAATTTGAGTTTTAAAATTTGCGCAATGATAGGGGTGTTGTCCCATTCTGCTTTACCAAATTCAGAGGCACGGGTGGCGTAAGCGCGGTATAGGGTTTCGCGCAATTCCCGGTTGTCGGCGTACTGCAACACCGGTAAATAAGAGGGGAAGTGCAAACTAAATTGGTAGCCGTTTTTGCCGGATTCTTGGGCGGCCGCTTTTGCTGCAGCCAATACGTCCTCGGGGATGCCGCTTAAGCGGCTGAGGTCTTCAACCACCAAGGTGTAATCGTTGGTGTTGTCCAAGACATTCTCTTCAAACTTGGAAGCCAGTTTGGATAATTCCTCTTGTATGGCTTTAAAGCGACTCTTTTCTGCCGGCGCCAATTCGGCGCCGCCTAGGCGAAAATCACGCAATTCGTTTTCTATGATTTTCTGTTGTGCTGGCGTCAGTTTGGCATAAGCGGGGTCGGCGCGCAGGCTGCGAAATTTTGCGTAAAGGCGCTCGTCTTGGCCGAGGTCGGCATAAAAATCCGTGAGTTTGGATAGGTTGGTATTGTAAGCTTCACGCAGGGCCGGGCTGTTGACCACGCCATTCATGTGGCCAACTTGTGACCAGGCGCGGGCTAACTTTTCTTCCATGTCTTCCAATTTGGCGGCGAAATTATCCCAAGTGACTTTTTCGCTGGCGTTGGCCAGGCTGTCTATGGCCGCTCTGGCTTCGCTGAGCAAATGGTCCATGGCTGGGCTAATGTGCTCCGCTTGCACTGCTTCAAATTTGGGTAAACCTGAGAAGTGCAAGAGGGGATTATGGCTTAATGATGAGGCCGACACGGTCGTTTATCCTTATAGGGCTATTTCAATTTTAAATGCGGGCTGCTGTTTAATTTTGCCAGCAGCGGTTCAATTTTTTCTATGTCGGTTTGCGTTAAAATTTTTCGCGCTTGGTCCTTAAGTTGCGACGCTTGGCTGCGTAAGATCTGTTGCTTCACCCCCAAAATGTGCGAGGGGTGCATGGACAATTGCCTTAAGCCCATGCCAACTAAGAGCTTGGTCAGCTTAATGTCGCCGGCCATTTCACCGCAAACCGACACCGATTTGCCTAACTTTTCACCGGCCTTGATGGTCATGGTGATTAACTTCAGCACCGATGGGTGTATCGGGTTATATAGATGCGCTACGGCGTCATCGGTTCGATCGATGGCCAAGGTATATTGAATTAAATCGTTGGTGCCTATGGACAGAAAGTCCAATTCTTTAGCAAATGCCTCGGCATTGATGGCCGCTGCCGGGATTTCTATCATGCCGCCCAATGGGGTATTTTCATTAAAGGCCATGTTCTGTTTGCGTAAGCTGATTTTCGCCCGCTCTAAGAGCAATTTGCATTGGCGTAATTCGGCCAAGTTGGACAGCATGGGAATTAAAATTTTGATCTGACCAAACTGCGAGGCGCGCAATAAAGCGCGCAATTGCGTATGAAAAATCTGCGGTTCGCTTAAGCAATAACGGATGGCGCGTAAGCCTAAGGCGGGGTTGGCGCAGGTCACCACGGTATCGGGGTTCATCTGTTTGTCGGCGCCTAAATCCAAGGTACGGATAATGACGGGTAAGCCTTTCATGGCCACGGCGACGGTTTTGTAGGCCTGGAATTGCTCCTCTTCATCGGGCATTTCGCGCCTGTTCATGAATAGAAATTCCGTTCTGTACAAACCGATGCCGGTGGCGCCGGATGCGCTGACCGCCACCACGTCTTCTGGCACTTCAATGTTGGCGAATAATGCTACGGCCACGCCATCCAAGGTGACGGCTTTGGTGGTTTTAATGCGCTGTAATTTTTGTTGCTCAAGTTCCCACTGCTCTTGACGCAATTTGTATTCGGTGAGGATGCTGATATCGGGGTTAACGATGACCACCCCTTGACTGCCATCGACGATGATTAACTCGCCGTCACGAATTAAATCGCGGGCTTTTTGCAAGGCGACGATGGACGGGATGTTTAAGCTGCGCGCCAATATGGCGGTGTGCGAGGTGATGCCACCCACGTCGGTAATGAACGCAGCAAATTCGTGGTGCTTAAATTGGATGGCGTCTGCCGGCGAAATGTCGTGGGCCACCAGGATCAGTTTGCGTTCTTCGTTTAAGGCGCTGGTTTGCCGTTCCGTGCTGAGTTGACTGGGGTGGCCGAGCAAGACTTTGATGACGCGCTCCACCACTTGGATGACATCTTGTTTGCGCTCACGCAAGTAATCGTCTTCAATTTGCTCAAATTGATCAACGATGTCATCCATTTGCAATTTAATCGCCCACTCGGCATTGCATAACTCGTTGCGGATGATGTCTTTGGGGATTTCTGCTAGCGATTTGTCTTCTAGCATCATTAAATGCGTGCCGATAAAAGCCGCCAATTCAGCAGGGGCATTTTTGCGCAAACTGCTGTTAATTTTCAGCAAATCTTGCTTAACGGTTGCGATCGCGTCGCTAAAACGACTTATTTCTGCGTCGATTAAATGCGCCGGCAAGGGGTAATGCACCACTTCCAACAAGGCATTGGACACCAAATGCGCATGGCCTATGGCTATGCCACTGGATACCCCGACCCCGTGTAGGCAAAAACTAGTCATGCGACTGCCCTTGTGTCCATTACTCGCCCTCACCGAAGTAATCGGCAATCAGCGCGCTCAGCGCGGCAATGGCGTCTTGTTCGTCCGTGCCGTTGGCTTCTAAGGTCACCATGGAACCTTGTGACGCGGCTAACATCATGACGCCCATGATGCTTTTGGCATTGACGCGGCGACCATTGCGGGTAATGCAGACTTCGCTGGCAAACTTGCTGGCCGTTTGCGTCAGCTTGGTGGAGGCGCGTGCATGCAGACCGAGCTTGTTGATGATTTTCACTTCTAGGCTAGTCATGCTTTATCCAGTTTGATCTTGTTTTAATGCAAGCCTTAGGCAAAGTGGTGCTAGGCTTCATATCGTTCGCAGCACTCGCGGCTAAAGTGCACCACGCCTTCACGCCCGCCGGCCACGGCTTTTTCCACCAAGGCCATCAAGGATTCGTGCCTATAGGTCATGGTGCGCACTATCATGGGCATATTGACGCCGGCCACGCCTTCGACCACGCCAGGGATGAGTAATTTGCTGACGATGTTGCAGGGTGTGGCGCCATACATGTCGGACAGCACCAATACGCCATCGCCCTCGTTGAGTTTGGCGACTAAGTTTTGTGCCACAGGCAATAAATGATCCGGATCATCGTGGTTGGTCACGGCCAGGTAAGCCACTTGCCTAGGCTCATTGCCTATCACGTGATTGGCGCATTCCAGCAAGCTTTCACCAAAACCGCCGTGGGCGATAATTAAAATACCTATCATGCTCTTTCCTAATACTTAACTACGTTATCGATTGCTAATCCTGGTCATTGGCCAGGCATTTATTGCTTAAGTTCACGGTGCCGAGTTAGCACTTTATGCTGCGGCCTAAAGTAAGCGCTTAAGGTTTCAACAAAATACACCGAACGGTGTTGGCCGCCGGTGCAACCTATGGCCACCGTCAAATAACTGCGGTTGTCGGCCACAAAGCTGGGCAGCCATTTTTCTATGTAATGTTGAATGTCACCCAGCATGGCCAATACATTGGGCTGGCTTTGCAAAAAGGCTTGCACCGGAGCATCGCGGCCGCTTAAGTCGCGCAATTTAGGATCGTAATGCGGGTTGGGCAAGCAGCGTATGTCGAACACGAAATCGGCATCCAGCGGCACGCCATGTTTAAAGCCGAAAGAAGTAAATAAGACGGTTAATCCGGTGTGCTCCAAAGCCACGGCATCCTTCACCCAAGAGCGCAATTTGTTGGCACTGATGTGGCTGGTGTCGATGACTTGGCCTAAATTGCCTAGGGTGCCCAGCAGCTCGCGTTCAAACGCGATGCTTTCCGCCAGCGTGGTGGTGTCTTTGCTTAAAGGGTGTTTGCGCCGGGTTTCGCTAAAGCGCTTAACCAAGGTTTCCACATTGGATTCTAAGAACAAAACTTGCGTGCTGACGTTTTGCAATTTCAATTGTTCGATGTGCGCCGGCAAGGTTTCTATGGCGGCACTGCGGCTGTCTATGCTGATTGCCACTTTATCAAAATTGGTCAGGTTGATGCTGCCTGGTCGTTGGTTTTCACTGCGCAAGTGGTCGGCGATTTGCGGCAGCATGGTGGCCGGCAAATTGTCTATGCAATAGTAGCCGCTGTCCTCTAAGGCATGCAAAGCGATGCTTTTACCCGAGCCCGATAAGCCGGTGATGATGATCAGTTGTTTCATGGCAGGCTGGTTTTTAAGTGGGTTGGGACTTTTTCATCTCACGCTGTTGGCGTTGCATTAATTGTTTGGTGGCGTTGATGCCACGCAATAATAGCACATGGTTACGGATGGCCACTTCCACCAAGACCGCGATGTTGCGACCGGCTGCCACCGGGATTTTAATTTTGACTATTTTCACCCCCAGCACTTCTTCTTGCTGCACCGAGGTGTTGAGTCTATCCAAGGCGGGCATGCTTTTTTGGTCGGCCATTTCCAATTGGATGATTAAATCCAAAGGTTTGGTTGGCTTAACGGCATTGTCGCCAAACAGGGCGCGTATGTTCAAAACGCCTAGGCCGCGCACTTCCAAAAAATCTTGCAGCAAAGGTGGGCAGCGGCCTTCTAATCGCTCGGGTGAAATGCGGTAAAAGTCGACGATGTCGTCGGCGATGATGCGGTGGCCGCGTGAAATGAGCTCCAGTGCCAATTCGCTTTTACCAATCGCCGCTTCGCCTTTAATCAGCGCGCCAAAGCCTTGCACTTCCATGAATACCCCATGCAGGCTGATCGATTCAGCCACGGCATGCGCCAGAAAATGGTTAAGGATGTCCATCAGCACTGGGCTCTTTAAGGTCGAGGTGAAGAGCGGTGTGTGATGGCTGTTAGCGGCCTCTAGTAATGAGTCCGGCACGGTTTCGCCGTTGGCCACGATGACCACGGCCAAATCGGTGGAGAATAAGTTTTCTATGGCCGAGGCCGCTGCTTTCGCTTTTAAGCTGC
Source organism: Methylotenera oryzisoli (assembly GCA_945878695.1). Taxonomy (GTDB): domain Bacteria; phylum Pseudomonadota; class Gammaproteobacteria; order Burkholderiales; family Methylophilaceae; genus Methylotenera; species Methylotenera oryzisoli_B. The sequence continues at coordinate 39,407 of CAMDXI010000002.1, forward strand.
GTAGGTAATCCATCTCGGCGCAACCTAGCACTTGCACCCGATTGGGGTGAACAAAATTCAAGTGACCGATCAAGGCCAAAGAAGGCTTGGTGACGGTTTCGCTAGTGAGGGTGTTGGACCCGCCGTTGAGCCCTGCTACCCATTGCATTTTTAGCTTACGGCGGGTTTGTTTGAATAGCTCGGCGACGTTTATTTGAGCCATGGAATCATCAAACTTGACATGAGTAAGGTTGGATTGTTAGAAAATTAAATCGAATGGGGCCTAATTTAAATCTTCCGTGTTTATGGTTTGGTGTTTAACGGCGCCATGGGATTTATGGTGGTCGGCGTGTTTTTCTTTGTGTTTAACCACTTGGCGATCCAATTTGTCGGTCAGCATATCAATGGCGCTGTACATGTTTTCACCTTCGCAGGCTGCGTGCAAATCGTTGCCAGGCACATGCAAAGTGGCTTCTACTTTTTGGGCAAGCTTTTCTACACTCATGGTCACTTTGACGTCAATCACATGATCAAAGTGATTGCTGATGCGGGTTAATTTACTGGTGACGTAATCGCGTAATGCAGGAGTGACTTCTAAATGTAGGCCGGTTAATTGTAAATTCATGACTTGCTCCTTATAAAAATATTCAGCAAAGCGACCCTGCTAAAAACCTGCAATGGTGGCGTTTTCAGTGAGAATAAAAACTTGCCGAACACGTTCAGTTTACACCGTTAGCCAGTTGATGCGCTAGGGTGAGCGCGCCTTTTTTTGCTGGGTTTTTAAAAAACCAGTTGGGCTTAGATGCGCTAATTCTTGGCTAAATGGCAGCGGATTTATAGGGTTTTTCTTAAGCTGGCTGGGGCTATGTTGAGTGACTCTCGGTATTTGGCTATGGTGCGGCGCGCCACCACTATGCCTTGCTTGGCCAATAAATCGGTTATTTGCTTGTCCGAAAACGGTTTTTTTACGTTTTCTTGATCGACCAATTGTTTGATTAAGGCGCGTATGGCCGTGGCTGAGCAAGTGCCGCCGCTGTCGGTGGCCACCGAACTGCCAAAGAAATACTTGAGTTCAAACACGCCGCGTGGGGTCAGCATGTATTTGTTGTTGGTCACCCTTGAGATGGTCGATTCGTGCAATTCCAGTTCTTCAGCAATTTCACGCAAGACCATAGGGCGCATCGCGACTTCACCGTATTCCAAGAAATTCCGTTGCCTGTCGGTGATCGCTTGTGCCACACGCAAAATAGTAGCAAAGCGTTGTTGGATGTTTTTTATCATCCACTTTGCTTCTTGCAGTTGGCTTTGCAAATATTGGTTGGAGCTGTCTCGATTGCGCTTCAAAATGCCCGCATACAATTGATTGACTTTAAGCTTGGGAATGACGCTTTCGTTCAGGCTGGCCTGCCAAACCCCTTTGACTTTTTTGATGATCACTTCATGCTGTATGTATTGCTCCGAACCGATCACGCTAAAGGCATTGCCCGGTCTAGGGTTGAGGCTGGAGATCAGTTGTTGCACGCCTTTGAGGCTGGCTTCGTCGCAGCCTAAGGCCTTGCGCAGTTTAGCGAAATCGCGGGCACCCAAGGCCGGTAAGTGGCTTTCGGCAGTCAGCTTGGCTAGGCTTAAATAGGGCGTGTTATTGCACAGGGCTGCCAGTTGCAAGGTCAGGCATTCGCTCAAGCTACGGGCACCGACCCCAATCGGATCTAGGTGTTGAATATGGTGCAATGCCGTTTGTAATTCCAGCTCATCCAATTCCAATTCGGCCGGCATTTGTTCGATGAGGCTGGCTATCGATTCCTCTAAATAGCCGTCCTCGTTGATGCTGTCTACCAAAAGCAGCGCCAGTGTTTGGTCGCGTTCGGAGAGTGGCATGAGTTTGAGCTGGGATAACAAATGCGCGTGCAAGCTAATTTGCAAGGTTTCTTGCGGTCTGTACTCGTTGTCGTCGTCGCCAGTAGCCGGGTTTTCATCCCACACGCTGCCATTGCTGCTGTCGTCGTAATCGCCGTTAAATTCATTGGCGTAGTCCGGGGCATTTTGATCAAACTCCACCGTGCCGCTGGTGCTTAAGTCGCCTTGCCCATCGGCGAATTCCTCTTGATTTACATGCGGCTCGAATTCACTGCTGTTGTTGCGCTCGTTTAGTTCGCCGTCAAGGCTGGTGGCATTGAGCGTGACTTCGTCCTCGCTCAGGTCGTTGCTGTTGCCGTATTCGTCTTCGCTGTCGTCGCCTCTTTCTAGCAAGGGATTGCTTTGCATGAGCAAGTCTATCTCTTGATTGAGCTCTAAGGTGGAGAGTTGCAACAAGCGTATGGCTTGTTGCAATTGCGGGGTGAGCGAGAGGTTTTGTGAAAACCGGAGTTGTAAACCTTGTTTCATAGCCGGAAATTTTTGCCTAAATAAATGTCGCGCACGCTTTGATTTTCTATGATGTCGCTGGGCAGGCCGGCAGCAAAAATCCGGCCGTCATTCACTATGTAAGCGTGGTCACAAATGCCTAAGGTTTCTCGTACGTTGTGGTCGGTAATCAGCACGCCGATATTGCGCGCCGCTAGCTGGCGGATAATCTTTTGGATGTCCATCACGGCGATTGGGTCTATGCCAGCAAAGGGTTCGTCCAACAAAATAAAACTCGGGTCGGTGGCCAGGCATCGGGCAATTTCGACGCGTCGCCGTTCGCCGCCAGATAAGCTCATCGCCGACTGCTCACGCAAGTGCGTGATGTGCAGTTCCGCTAATAGGGCGGCTAATTTTTCTTGCCGCTCATCGGCGTTGAGGTCTTGCAACTCCAGTACCGCTAAAATATTTTCCGCCACCGTCAGTTTGCGAAAGATGGACGCCTCTTGCGGCAGATAAGACAGGCCCATCCTGGCTCGTAGATGTATGGGCAAGCGACTTAAATCTTTGCCGTCTAGCAAAATGCGCCCGCCATTGGCGGCCAACAAGCCAACGATCATGTAAAACGTGGTGGTTTTGCCGGCGCCATTGGGCCCTAACAATCCCACTACCTCGCCGCTTTTTATGTGCAGCGAAATGCCTTGCACGACATCGCGTGATTGGTAGGATTTGCGTAAATTTTCGACCAGCAAATCGCTCATTATTTGGACTCCGGACTGACTTGCAGGGTGCGACTCAAGCGTGCGTCTTTGGCCGGTGCTTTGTTGTTAGCTGTTGCCGGCATGGGCTTTGCACTGTCCGTGGCAGCCGGTGTGGCCGCTTTGTTTTTGGGTTGGATAATGGCGCGCACGCGGCCGCTATTTGGGCCGCCTTCCAAGGTTTTTTTCCCGCCCATGACTTCCGCGTATTCTGCATTGGCATCGTAGCTGATGTATTCGCCTTGTATCATGTTGTTGCCGCGTTTGACGCTGGCCTTGCCAAACAGCTGCACTTTATCCATGCGGCCATCGTATTCTATGCGCTTGGCACTGCCTTCCATGTATTCATTTTTACCTTCAATTTTTTGCTTGAAGCCGGTGGGATTGCCCAGTGCCGTGCTGTGTTGAAAGCCGCCGCTGTCTTCGCGTACGACTAAGGTGTCGGCATGGATGACCAAGCTGCCTTGGCTTAATATGACGTTACCGCTGTAAGTGCTAATTTGTTTGGCATCGTCGACGATGACGCTATCGGCTTCCAAATCGATGGGCTTGTCGCGGTCTGCTTGCTCGGCGGAAACCGGCATGGCCCAAGCAATAAGTAGCATGGGCAAGAGCCAGGCGTAGGCTGTATTTTTCATTCTGAAAGGGATTGGCTGCATAGGTTCTCCGAATTTACCCCTTGCTACCGCTGTTATTAACGGCTTTAGGTGTGAACGGTTTATTGGCTTTAGGTGCGCGGCTTGTTTTTTCGTAATGGGCGCGCACTTGGTGCAATAAAGTCAGGGTTTGTTTTTCTTTGTCAAACACCATGCCGGTTGCGTGGATGACGGTGTTAGGTGCTTGTCGAATTACCACCGGGCTGTTGGTTTGCACTAAATCTTGCTTGGGCAAGATGGTCAGGTCTGGGCTGGTGATGGTCAATTCTGCTTGGTCAGCACGACCACGGCGGGTGATTTTTACCCCGTCTAACAATTGCACTTTATCGCCGTCATGAGAGACTATGCCGCGCTGGGCTTGCACCTCGGTATAAAATTGATTGGCAACAAATTGCGTGTAACGGGGGCGGGTTAAGTGCGTGCTGTCGTCGTTTGGGTAATGCTTCATTTCAAGCGAGGCGAGTTTGTAGCGCAACTTCCCTTGGTCGTCGGTTTGCGTGGTGACAAAGTTTTTGACTATGACATCCGCGTCGTGGTGCTGCCGTCCGTCTAACTTAAAGCTGGGGAATTGCACCACGTGGTTAATCCAGGCAGTCATCAGCGCTAGCAGGCTTAGCAGTATCAGTGGGGCGACGATGGCAGAGCGGTTAGTGATGGCCATAATAGGGCAGCGTCAATTGGACAGTTTAGACTGAATTAAAAATGGCGCCATTTGCTGATCAAATTGGCCTTGCGCGCGCATGATCAATTCGCACACTTCGCGCACCGCGCCATGGCCGCCTTTTTTACGGGTGACGTAATGGGCGTGTGCTAATACCAAATCCGCTGCATTAGGCACGGCGAAGGCGATGCCGCATTGCAGCATGGCGGGCAAGTCGACCACGTCGTCCCCCATGAAAGCGCATTGCTCTGGCCTCAAACCGCTGGCAGCTATTAAGGCTTGAAAAGCCAGCAACTTGTCTTCTGCGCCTTGGTAAAAATGCGCCACCCCGGTGCTGAGTGCGCGTTTTTTAACCACCTCTGACGTGCGGCCGGTAATGATGGCCAACTCCACGCCACTGGCTTTAAGCAGTTTCATGCCTAAGCCATCGTGGGCATGAAAGGTTTTGTATTCTTGGCCGTCGTCGCCCAAAGTGAGACCGCCATCGGTCATCACGCCATCGACATCCAATATCAGCAGTTTGATGGCCTGTAATTGCCTCTGGATAGCAAAATGGGGCTGCACAGGAGCAACCTGGATAGGCTGCTGGCCTCGATTAACTAGCGGGTCGCCATGCAATTCGGCCCATTGCTCGGCAGTAAAGTCACGTTGATCCAATACGCATAGCGCCAATGCGTCGCCTAAGGCTAAGGCCACCGTGCTGCTGGCAGTAGGCGCTAAGCCAAGAGGACAAGCTTCCTTACTGACTTGCGCACTTAAATGGGTGTCGGCTGCCTTGGCCAAGCTCGATGCATTGTCGGCGGTGATGGCGATGATGTAGGTGCCTAAGTCTTTTAATGGCGCGACCAGCGCCAACACTTCTTGGCTTTCACCGGAATTGGATAAAGCCAGCACGATGTCATCCTCGCCTAGCATGCCTAAATCGCCATGGCTCATGTCATGCGGGTGAACAAAAAAAGCCGGCGTGCCGGTGCTGCAAAAGGTCGAGGCAATCTTGCCGCCTACGTGACCGGATTTGCCCATGCCGGTCACCACCACGCGGCCTTTGCATTGCACAATGCGGCTGACGGCATCGCTAAATGCATGATCCAACTGGCTTGCAATCGCTTGCAATTCATCGGCTTCGTGGCTAAGTGTGGCCCGCGCTAATTGCAAGCAAGCGGCTGCGCTGGCTTGAGACTGGGCATTTTGATGGTCAGACAAAGGCATGTGGTTGGCAGGTTTAAATCAAGTTACTGGAACACCAAGTATAAAAGGGAAACCCGCAGTGATAAAGCCTAAAACCGAGCTAATCTAGGCAAATTTAGAAAAATTAGCTAAATTTTTTGTTTTAGGCACAAATTTTGCTAACAAGCATTGATTTTCCTATGAACGCGGTCGCTACCCAGCATTTTTTTTCGTATCTTTACGGCAGATGTGAAACAATAAGGGGGCATAAAAAAAATTTAATCCAAATAAGCCTTAATTCATGTTTGACACCTTACCCTTAATTCTAGTCTTGCTCATCAGTTCGGTACTCGCCGTAGCACTATTTAGACGCTTACGTTTACCTGCCATGTTGGCCTATTTTTTGGTGGGCATGGCCTTGGGCCCGCATACCTTTGGCTTGCTGCCGGACACCGAGGCCAGTCGAGAATTTGCTGAGTTTGGCATCGTCTTTTTGATGTTTAGCATAGGCTTGGAATTCAGCTTGCCGCAGCTGTACGCCATGCGTAAAAAAGTCTTGGGGCTGGGTGGCGCGCAAGTGTTTTTGACCCTGGCGGTGGTCATGACGGTGGCCAAGCTGGCCGGTCTGGATTGGTCATCCGCCTTTGTCATCGGTGCGGCCTTGGCCATGTCCTCAACCGCCATCGTCTCTAAAATTTTAGCCGAACGGGTGGACCTTAATTCCAGGCACGGCCGCTTAAGCATAGGCGTGTTGCTGTTTCAAGACATTGCGGTGGTGCCGGTGTTGGTGCTCATTCCGGCTTTGGGTTTGGCTGGGGCTAACTTAACCGATGTGTTGGGCATGGCTTTGCTTAAGGCGGCTGCCATGCTCTTGTTTTTATTCACCATAGGCAAATGGTTGATTAATCCATGGTTTAACGTCGTGGCTGGTCAGCGTTCGCGCGAGCTGTTTGTCATGAACGTATTGATGGTGACCTTGCTGTTGGCTTTTGCCACCAAGTCCGCGGGTTTGTCTTATGCCTTGGGGGCATTTATTGCCGGCATGTTGATATCCGAAACCAAATTCCGCTACCAAGTGGAATCGGACATTGCGCCTTTCCGAGACATCTTGCTTGGTCTGTTTTTTATCAGCGTCGGCATGTTGCTTAACTTGCAGCAAATTGCTGCTAACCTAGGATTGGTTTTACTCATCCTCTTGGCATTCGTCTTGTTAAAAGCCGCCATCGTCAGTTTGGTCATACGCTTGATGCAGTATGAAGCCGGGGTGGCCATACGCACCGGCTTGATTTTGGCGCAAGCCGGCGAGTTTAGTTTTGTGATTTTAGCCCTAGGCGTGGAGCAACATTTAGTCAGTGGCCCGGCCTTGCAATTGGTGCTCGCGGCCGCCTTATTGTCCATGGTGTTGGCGCCATTTATGATTCAATTTAACGGCCGCATTACGCGTAAATTGGTCAGCAGTTACAGCCGCAATAGCGGGCAAATTGTGCAAGACATAGACGACGGTAGTAAGCACTTACATAACCACGTTATTATTTGTGGCTATGGCCGTAGCGGCCAGTACCTTGGTCGTTTTCTGCAAGAAGAAAGCATCCCTTTTGTGGCCCTGGACATCGACCCGTCGCGGGTGTTGGAAGCGGCTGCCGCGGGTGAAAACGTCATGTTTGGTGATGCCGCCAGACGCGTGGTATTGGAAGCTGCCGGTGCTGCTCGTGCTAAGGCATTAATCATCAGTTACGCGGACAACCGCGCGGCCATGAAAATCTTACACATCGTGCAAGAAAAATACCCGCAATTACCGGTCATCGTGCGCACGGTAGACGACAGCAATATGGAAGCCTTGCGCGAAGCAGGGGCCACCGAAGTGGTGCCGGAAATTTTGGAAGGCAGCTTGATGTTAGCCTCGCATGCCTTGATGTTGTTAGGCGTGCCTTTGCACCGTGTGGTAAAACGCATACGGCTATTTCGTGAAGCGCGCTACCAATTATTCAAAGGTTATTTCCATGGTATCTCCGATGCCGAAGACGAATCATTGGAGCGCCAGCAAGTGCGCTTGCATTCGGTGATTATTTCACCGGGTTCCTACGCCATAGGCCGTCGCTTAGTGGACATGCATTTAGAAAGCTTCGAGGTGCACATTAAATCCATACGCCGACCCAATTCCAATGGCATGGTGCCGAGTAATGAAAGCCCCTTGGCCGAGGGCGATGTCATTGTCTTGTTGGGTCAACCGACCGGCTTAAGCAATGCACAAAATGCCTTGTTAATTGGCCGCGTTGCCAATAAATAATCGGCTGGCATGAGTCAAAAAATAGTCATAGTGGGCGGCGGGATAGTCGGGTGCATGACGGCCATGGCCTTGGTTGGCCGTGGTTGCGAGGTCACCATCGTTGAGCGCAATGAGATTGCCAGTCAAACCTCCGGTGAATCCTCATGGGCCGGTGGCGGCATTATTTTTCCCTTACTGCCTTGGCAATACGCCGATGCCGTCAATGCATTAACGCGGCATGGGGCAGATAGCTACCGTGCCTTAAGTCAGCGTTTGCTAGCGGAAACCGGCATCGATTCGGATTTTGTTGAATCCGGTTTTTTATTGCTGCCTAAATTTGATGTGGCCACTGCCCTGGCTTGGTGCGCTAAGAATCAAGTGCCGGCAAAGTCGGTTAAAGCAGCGGATTTTGCCGTGCAATCCTTAAGTGGCGAAGACGCGCTTTGGTTGCCGACGGTCTGCCAAATACGCCCGCCTTATTTCATGCAGGCCTTGCGTCAGTGGTTGCTGCAAAATAAGGTGACCTTGATGGAGCGCACCGAATTAAAAGCGCTTAAACAATGCGCGGCCTTAAACACATGGGAAACCGTCAACGGCGAGACCCTAACAGCCGATCAATTTGTCGTGACTTCGGGTGCGTGGAGCTTTGAATTGCTCAAGGAAACCAGCGCCAAGCTCAACATCAAACCCATGCGTGGTCAGATATTATTGTACAAGCCCGAGCACAATCTCAAGCAGCTGGTTTACCGGGAAGGCTTTTACATGATCCCGCGGCGGGATGGTTATTTGCTGGCTGGCAGCACCTTGGAAGACGTCGGTTTCGAGGCCGCCGTCACGCGTGAAGTGCGCGATGAAATTCGCGCTAAAGCAGAAGCCATTATGCCGGCCTTAAAAGGCATGCCCATCATCAAGCACTGGAGCGGTCTGCGGCCTGGCACCCCGGAGAATTTACCCACCATTGGCGCTCATCCCACTATACAAAACTTGTATTTAAACACCGGGCATTTTCGCTACGGTTTAACCATGGCGCCTGCCAGTGCCGCTTTAATCAGCGCCTTAATGTTGGGCGAAACACCGGCGCTGGATGCCAGCCCTTATGCATGTTTGCAATGATAAAAATAGACTGAGGATAAACGCATGGCCACTTGTGTAATGATACAAAACCCCACTAACGGATTAACCCGTAGGGGCTATTTCGGCTTCAGTTGGACCTACTTATTTTTTGGCTGGTTTGTGCCACTCATACGCGGCGAATTAGGGGTGGCGGCTTTGCACTTCTTCTTTACCTTGATTACTTGTGGTTTGTGGCAAATCGTCTTTGCCTTTTTATACAACAAGCAATACATGCGCCGCATGCTGGAAAAAGGCTACGTGCTCAAAGACACGCCGGATGTGATGGCCAGCGCCCGAGTGGCGCTGGATATTGCGGACGTTTAATCTGAAAAGGCGCTTAAGAACAGAGCGGATTGCATGGCTTAAACCCGTTCTGCCTCTTTGCCTAAAACAATTTGTTCATACTAATGCCCACACTTTGAACTGTTGCGGTACCCGTGCTGCTACCAATTAATTCGCCGGTGTAGGTGTTTGGTGAGCTGACATTATGAAACGTCGAATAGTAACTGGAAGTTTTATTTTTAGTCATGCTGTAGCTGTAGTTTAAATCTAAGAACAGCGATGTATTCAAATAGTAAGTACCCCCTAACATAGCAGTCGCACCCAAGACCCACTGTGTGTCGGTGAAGTTTTGTGCCACGCCAGAGATGTCTGTTCTATCGCCATTAAGGTCTGCAAATCCCACTAAATTGTTAATTTTAGTATTGACCTGTGACAGAGTTGGGCCCGCACCAAAGTATAGCGTGCTTTTTTCAAAGGCTTGGCCTACGTAAGGCACTAAGGATAGCTGGTGTTTGATGGTTTTTTGATAGGAGCTAGCAATGGCGTTACCGGTAAATGGCGTACCATTTGCATAGGCGCCGTATTGTGGAATGCGTATGAAATCGTTAGTGGCGGTACTGCCACCCAAGTAACTGTAAGAGAATTTTGCACCCCATAAATAGTTGGAATCTTTTACTTTCTCAAAGTAGCCGGCTTGTATGGATGGTGAGTAAGCGTTAACGTTATTCATGTCTATGCCGACTGCTGGGCCGCCTGCCGTGCCAGATGATACGGCTGCACCAGTGGATGTGTTAGTCACAACAGAGGTGCCGGTGGCAGTGACATCTTGATCGTTGAATTGCGTGGAGTTGGCATTAAAGCCTAAGCCCAAGTAAGCGCCAGCATTAGGGACTAAGGAGACAGATTCAGCTTGTGCATAGGCGAGCAGGGTGTGACTGGCTAGGCTAGTCAATAGCATAGCCGATACGATGTTTTTTTCATTTTGGGTCTACAGGAAAGTTTAAAGGGTGCTTGGCTAACAAGCTGGCGGAGTATATATCGATGTATATGGCTAATCAAGCGCGTAATTTTACGCTAGCTACAGACCATTATTTCACCTTCCATTCTCCAGACTGACCGCCACTTTTTTCCAGTAACTTAATCTCGCTGATGAGCATGCCGCGGTCGGCGGCCTTGAGCATGTCATAGACCGTTAATAAGGCTACGCTGACGGCGCAAAGCGCTTCCATTTCTACGCCGGTTGGGCCCGTGGTTTCGCTGCTGACCGTGCAGACCACGGCCTGCTGTTTATCGTCTATGTCAAACGTCACCGATACCTTCGTTAAGGCTATCGGGTGGCATAAAGGAATCAAATCGGCCGTTCGTTTAGCGCCTTGAATAGCGGCGATGCGGGCAATGCCCAGCACGTCGCCTTTTTTGGCGTCACCCTGTTTAACCAACTGCAAGGTGCTGGCTTGCATGCTGATGCGACCGGTTGCCACGGCTATTCTTTTTGTGTGGGCTTTGTCGCCGACGTCCACCATGTGCGCTTGGCCACTTTGATCAAAATGGCTGAGTGTGGATGAAGCGAGGTCTTGTTTGCTCATGGCTTGTTTCCGTGATGGATTATTTTATGATGGCAGCTGAACTCGCTGCTTAAAGTAGTTATCATGATAACAATGAAATTAAAGATTAGTCTAATCGCGTTTTTTTTGGCCAGCATTCTGTTGGCCAGTTTCACATGGGCAAACAATTTACCCGACCTGGGTGACGTGTCGCAAACCGTGTTAACGCCGCTGCAAGAGCAGGCCATAGCCGAACAAATTTTACGGGAAGTGGCAGTCAGCGATGAGGTGGTGCAAGACATTGAAGTCACCGCTTACTTGCAGGCTTTGGGCATGCGCTTGGTGTCCGGTAGCCCAGATAATCAACTAAAATTCAATTTCTTTGTCGTGCAAGACAATTCCATTAATGCCTTTGCCATGCCAGGTGGCGTGGTGGGCGTGCACACCGGTTTAATTTTAGCTTCTAACAGCGAGTCGGAATTGGCCAGCGTGTTGGGCCATGAAATCGGCCATGTCACTCAGCACCATTTAGCACGCATGTTGGCCGCGCAAAAAGGCGATACTTTTAAGAACATTGCCGGCATGGCTTTGGCAATTTTGGTGGCGCGCGCCAACCCACAATTGGCCAGCGGCGCGTTGACCACGGCGTCCGCGGTGGGCGTACAAAGTCAGTTGGATTACACCAGGGAGCACGAGCGTGAAGCCGACCGCATCGGCCTGCAAATATTGGACAGCGGCGGCTTTGATGTGCGCGCCATGCCGGCATTTTTTACCACCTTGCAACGCGGGACGCGTTTTGCCGAAGGCGGCGCACCTAGTTTTTTGCGCACCCACCCTTTAACCAGTGATCGTATTGCCGATGTCGACAACCGCGTGGCATTGATGCCTTACCGGCAAGTGCCAAACAGCTTGGATTTTCAGTTGGTGCGGGCCAAATTGCTGGCCAATAAGGACGTGCCGGAAACCATGATAGCGGTGTTTGAGCAAAACATACGCGAGCGCCGCTACAGCAATGAAGCGGTAGAGCATTATGGTTTGGCAGTGGCCTACATGCGCAAAGGGGCGCAAAAAGACTATTTGGCCAAGGCGGAACAAGAAATTTTATGGCTAATGAAAAATGCCGCGCCGCACGCCATGATAGAAAATTTAAGTGCGCGCTGGCAGGTGGCCAACAACAACCCAAAATTGGCGGCCAGCCAATACGCGGCAGCATTGAAGTTGTACCCAGATAACCGCGCCTTGATTTATGGCTACACCGAGCATTTTTTAGCCATCAAGCAGCCTGATTTGGCAATTAAGCTCATTAAAGAAAAACAAGGCCTCTATCCTTACGATGCCTATATGCATGAGTTGTTGGCCAAGGCTTACGCCATGCAAAATAAAAATTTACTCAGTCACCAAGCGCAGGGCGAGGCGTATTTTAGGCAGTACGATTTAGCGCGGGCGATTGAGCAAATGGACATTGCCAGCAAAGCCCAGGATGGGGATTTTTACCAGGCGTCCATTGTGGAAGCCCGCTTGAAAGAATTGCGTCGCATGCAGGGTGAAGCGAAGAAGAAGTAAGGGACATGGCTTAAGTTAATCCTTGGCCCACTCTATTGATAAATTTAATTTATCAATATCATTTGAACGATGTATTAGATTTATTATTAAAGCGCTATATAATTCATCCCACGCAATCAAATTGCATTCAGTTTTTAATGTTTAACCCATTTTAAAAAGGAAAATTATTATGTCATTAGTTAATACAGCCATTAAACCATTCAAAGCACAGGCCTACCATAACGGTAAATTTGTTGAAGTGACTGAAGCCAACCTAAAAGGCAAATGGTCTGCGGTGGTATTTTACCCAGCGGATTTCACTTTTGTTTGCCCAACTGAATTAGGCGATTTGGCAGATAACTACGCCACATTCCAAAAAATGGGCGTGGAAATTTACGCGGTTTCAACCGACACGCACTTCACCCACAAAGCTTGGCACGATGCGTCTGACACCATCAAAAAAATTCAATACCCTATGATAGGTGACCCAACCGGCACCATCACACGTAACTTTGAAGTGATGATAGAAGAAGAAGGTTTGGCGCTGCGCGGTACTTTCTTAATCAACCCAGAAGGCGTGATTAAAGCCATGGAAGTGAACGATCTAGGCATAGGCCGTTCTGCTGCGGATCTAATCCGTAAAGCGCAAGCCGCGCAATACGTGGCCAGCCATCCAGGTGAAGTGTGCCCAGCATCATGGACACCAGGCAGCGAAACATTGGCGCCATCACTTGATTTAGTAGGCAAAATCTAAGCACTGGCATTTAGCTTCATGCGTGCCCTTAGGCCACAAGCTTAGGGGCACCCTTAAAACCACAGCTTTATCCAAAAGATAAGGCTTTTTTTAACAAAAAAATTAATAAAACGAGAGCAACCATGGCCTTAGATACCCAAATTAAAACCCAATTACAAACCTATTTGCAGATGCTCAAAGAGCCAGTCGACTTGGTGGCATCATTAGACGACAGCGCAGGCGCAAAAGAAATGTTGGCTTTATTGGAAGAGCTAGCTGGCATGTCTGACAAGATCAGCTTGAGCTTTGATGAGCATGCACGTAAGCCGTCTTTTTCAGTCAAACGGGGTGCGGCGCATAAAGACGCGGCACAGGCAGTGGGCATTCGTTTTGCGGGCATCCCCATGGGCCATGAATTCACTTCTTTGGTCTTGGCCTTGTTGCATGTTGGCGGTCACCCACTGAAATTAGAGGCGGAAAAAATTGCACAAATTGCTGCACTTGACGGCAAGTTTGCTTTTGAAACCTTCATCTCCTTAAGTTGCCACAATTGCCCAGAAGTGGTGCAGGCCTTGAATTTGATGGCGGTGATCAACCCGAATATCAGTCACGTCATGGTAGACGGTGCCTTGTACCAAGATGAAGTAAACGAACGCAAGATCATGGCCGTGCCGACTATTTTCTTAAATGGCGTGGAGTTTGGTGCAGGTCGCATGGGCGTGGATGAAATCTTGCCTAAATTAGACCAAGGGGCACAAGCGCGCGAAGCTAAAAAGCTAGCAGCCAAAGCGCCGTATGATGTGTTGATCGTGGGCGGTGGGCCAGCTGGTGCCGCCGCGGCTATTTATGCAGCCCGTAAAGGCATACGCACCGGTATTGTCGCCGAGCGTTTTGGTGGCCAAGTGATGGACACCATGGCCATAGAAAACTTCATTTCGGTAAAAGAAACCGATGGTCCTAAATTGGTTGCGGCGCTCGAAGAGCACGTTAAAACTTACGACATCGATGTGATGAACTTACAGCGTGCGCAATCCTTAACTGCGCCTCGAACCGGTGCCGGTGGTTTGATAGAAGTGACTCTGGAAAACGGCGCGAGCCTGTCCAGCAAAGCGGTCATCGTCGCGACCGGTGCGCGTTGGAAAGAACTGAACATTCCTGGCGAACAAGCTTACCGTGGCAAGGGCGTGGCCTATTGCCCGCATTGCGACGGCCCCTTGTTCAAAGGCAAGCACGTGGCGGTGATTGGTGGCGGTAACTCGGGTGTGGAAGCGGCCATCGATTTGGCCGGCTTTGTCAGCCACGTTACCTTATTGCAATACGGGGACAAGTTGAGTGCGGATGCGATATTGCAGGATAAATTACACAGCTTGAGCAATGTCACGGTGATAGTGAATGCCGAAACCACGGAAATCACCGGTGAAGATGAAAAGGTCAACGGTTTGATTTACCGTGACCGGGTCAGCGACACCTTGAAAACCGTCACATTGGCTGGGGTGTTTGTGCAGATTGGTTTGTTGCCGAACACCGATTGGTTAAAAAGCAGCGGCATGGCTTTGAGTAAATTCAATGAGGTGGAAGTGAACGCACACGGTCAAACCTCATTGGCTGGGGTGTTTGCTGCAGGCGACGTGACCACCGTGCCTTATAAGCAAATCATCATCGCCATGGGCGAAGGCGCCAAAGCCTCATTGGGTGCGTTTGATTATTTAATACGGCAATAATTGGCCTCTGCGCTAAGCAAAAAAGGCGATAGCAATGCTATCGCCTTTTTTATGGGCAGTCGCTATTTTTTGCAGCAGCCACCGCTTTTGCAGCCAAATAAGGCATAAGCCGGGCAGTAGCTGAACAAGCCGGTTAACAAAGGGGCGACGCCTATCCACGCCCACACTGGGCCGCCGAACACGGCCACCCAAGTGATCAAAGCAATGCCCACCACTATGCGTATAATTTTTTCGATACCGCCAAGGTTGGTTTTCATGATGCTTATCCTTTAATAAAGAGGGGTTTGAATGCGCTAGCTAGGCTAGTCAAACCATCATACACCCAAGGCAGCAGTGCATGGTATTTGCTTTAGCTGGCCATGCTCAAGGCCACCGCCTCGGCGATGCGTATGCCATCCACCCCGGCCGATAAAATGCCGCCAGCGTAACCGGCGCCTTCCCCAGTGGGGTATAAGCCTTGCGTGTTGATGCTTTGCAAACTTTCCTCATCGCGCTTGATGCGTATAGGCGAGGAAGTGCGTGTTTCCACGCCAGTCAAAATACCATCGGCCAGATCAAAACCTTTAATTTGTTTGGCAAATTGCGGGATGGCTTCGCGTATGGCGCTGATGACAAATTCCGGTAAGGCCGTGTCTAAATTGCCCAAGCGCACGCTGGGGGTGTAAGAGGGCATGACTTGACCAAATTCGGTCGATGCTTGATTGACTAAGAAGTCGCCTATTAATTGCCCCGGTGCTTGGTAGGTGCTGCCGCCCAATAGAAAAGCCTGGTGTTCCCAATGCCGTTGAAAGGCGATGCCGGCTAGTGGGTGGCCGGGGAAATCCACTTCTGGCGTGATGCCCACTACTATGCCGGCGTTGGCATTGCGTTCGTTGCGTGAATACTGGCTCATGCCATTGGTCACCACGCAGCCGGCTTCCGAGGCCGAGGCCACTACCGTCCCGCCTGGGCACATACAAAAGCTGTAGACGCTGCGGCCGTTGCTGGCATGGTGGACCAATTTATAATCGGCTGCGCCCAAGATAGGGTGTTGGGCATTTGGGCCGTGGCGGGCGCTGTCGATTAAGGATTGCGGGTGTTCTATTCTGAAGCCTACGCTAAACGGCTTGGCTTCGATGAAGACGCCTCTTTCGTAGAGCATTTCAAAGGTATCGCGGGCGCTGTGGCCCACCGCTAAAATCAAATGGTCGGTGGCAATGCGCTCGCCGTTTTGCAGCACTACAGCTTGCACTTGATGTTGCCCTTGGTCGTTGCTGCTCAGCTCTATGTCGTCAACGCGACTTTGAAAGCGAATCTCGCCGCCAAGGGCGATGATGGTTTCACGCATTTTTTCCACCATGCTGACCAATCTGAAGGTGCCTATGTGCGGGTGGCTGACGTATAAAATTTCTTCTGGCGCACCGGCTTTGACGAATTCGTTCAGCACTTTACGACCATAATGCTTGGGGTCTTTAATCTGACTGTAGAGCTTGCCGTCAGAAAAGGTGCCAGCGCCCCCTTCACCGTATTGCACGTTGGATTCGGTATTCAATTCGCTTTTACGCCAAAAATTAAAGGTGTCTTTGGTGCGTTCCCGCACCGCTTTACCACGCTCTAATACCACGGGTTTAAATCCAGACTGGGCTAAAATCAGCGCGGCAAATAAGCCGGATGGCCCCATGCCGATAATGACCGGCCGTTTTGTTAAGTTGGCGGGCGCTTGCGCCACGAAATGATAAGACGTGTCTGGCGCCAATTTGACGTGCGGGTCCTTGCGTAATTTAGCGAGGATTTTTGCCTCACCTTGCACCGTCACATCCAAGGTGTAGGCTAATAGAATTGCGTTGGCTTTGCGTGCATCGACGCCGCGTTTGAAAATAGCGTAATCCAATAAATCGGCCGCATTGATGCCCAGTTTTTTTATGATGGCCGCCCGAATTTCATCGGGATGGTGATCCAGGGCTAATTTAATTTCGGTGATACGTATCATGGGCTAACCTAATTGTAAGGGTGTGTTTACGGCGCTAAATTTAATTGCAATAACTGACGTAATAGAGGAAGCGTAACGGGTTTCTTAGTAGTGAGTGACCACTCATCTAGGGCGTCTAAAGTGGCCATGAGGGTGGACAAATCCCGCCGCAAATAACGCAGGCAATAATCCACCACTTCACTGGGCAAACGCATGCCGCGTTCCATGGCATGATTTTGCAGGGCTAAGGACTTTTCTGCGTCGTTCAAGGCGTGCAATTGGTAGACCAAACCCCAGGCTAAGCGCGTGGCTAAGTCATCACGCAAACCCATTTGCGTGGGGGCGTGCAAGCCGGCCGTGATCAAGCTGCCGTGGTTTTCTTTTATCTGGTTATAGAGATTAAATAAATCGATTTGCGCATCCGCACTCAATAAATGCACGTCGTCCACCACCGTCACATTTTGCGCAGCACAGGCTTTGAGCAAATGGCTTTTGCCACTGCCGGCTTCACCCCAAAGGTAGATGAAATGGGATGCGCCGGATGGCGAGACGGCCGCCCTTAAGCTGGCCAATGCCTCGGCATTGCGGCCTGCCATAAAGTTTTGCAGGCTAGGTGGCGCGGCCGGTTTGATGTCGAGTAGGAGTTGCTTCATGGCTTTCAATAGGGAGGTAAAACCTAAGCGGGGATGCGTATTTTGATTAAGTGGGACATGGCGCACGGAGTTGGATGATGGCGGCAGGTAACTACAGGCAGCCTAGGTTTTTTTACTGCAGATTTTTTGGGTTCAGTCGTCATATAGGTTAAAATTATACTTAAATTACTGTTTAACTCCCGAATTGCATTAAAAAAACCCTATTGATCACGAAGCGAGAGCCGTTTTGACTACCCACTCTACTAATACAACATCAATCAGCTACCGCGATGCCGGTGTAGACATAGAAGCAGGCGATGCCTTAATTGAAGAAATTAAACCGTTTGCTAAACGCACCATGCGCCCTGAGGTTTTGGCTGGCATTGGTGGCTTTGGCTCGCTATTCGAGATGCCTAAGAAATACAAAAATCCGGTATTGGTATCCGGCACCGATGGCGTGGGCACCAAACTTAAATTGGCCTTTGAATTGAATATACACGACACCGTGGGCATCGATTTGGTCGCTATGAGTGTGAACGATATTTTGGTGCAAGGCGCTGAACCCTTATTTTTCCTAGACTACTTTGCCTGCGGCAAATTGGAAGTGGGCACGGCAGCACAAGTGATCAAAGGCATTGCCGCCGGTTGCGAGCAATCCGGATGCGCTTTAGTAGGGGGTGAAACCGCCGAGATGCCGGGCATGTACCCGGCCGGTGAATACGATTTAGCTGGCTTTGCCGTGGGTTGCGTGGATAAAGAAAACATCATCAATGGCAGCACCATAGCGGCCGGCGACGTGGTGCTGGGTTTGGCTTCCAGCGGCGCCCATTCCAACGGCTATTCATTAATTCGCAAGCTGATAGCAAAATCCGGCATCGATTTTGCATCGGACTTTCATGGCCGCCCATTTAAAGACGTGGTGATGGCGCCTACGCGTATTTACGTTAAACCTTTATTGCAGTTGCTGGCCACTCTGCCGGTAAAAGGCATGGCGCACATTACCGGTGGTGGCATCACGGAAAACATTCCGCGTGTGTTGCCAGCGGGTTTAACCGCTGAGATTAAAAAAGGCAGTTGGCCTATGCCGCCTTTATTCACTTGGCTGCAAGCCCAAGGCAATGTAGCGGATTTGGAAATGTATAAAACCTTTAATTGCGGCATAGGCATGGCCGTGATTGTGGCTGAAGAGCATGCTGCTGCTGCCATAGATTTATTAACTGAGGCGGGCGAAAGCGTGTTTCACATAGGCCAAGTGCGTGCGCAAAAAGCCGGCGAAGCCCCTACGGTTGTCCTCTAAGCCTATCCTGTCTAGCGCAAGTCGCTGGCCGCATTAACCATATAAAGAAAAGCAAATGACCCCAAATTTAATCCGGCAAGCGGCGGTAATGTTATCCAATCTTCTGGAATTCAATAGCCCGGCGGATGCCAAGCTGAGCGAATTTTTTCGCAACAACCGCGATTTGGGCACCAAAGAACGGGCCTTTGTCGCTGAGAGTGTTTACGGCGTATTGCGCCGCTTGCGCTTTCTAAGTGCGGTCACCGCTACCGACGACACCGATAACGACGACGCGCGTAAATTGGTCTTGGCCTGGATGTTGCGCATACAAGGCATGAGCATACAAAAAATGGAGCCCATGCTCAGCGAGCAGCAAATCGAATGGGCCCGCACCATTAAAGCCAAATCCACAGAAAACCTACCGTTGGCCGTGCAGGCCGATGTGCGCGATTGGTTGTGGGAGAAATTGGTGGCGCAATACGGTGAGGCTGAGGCCTTGACCATAGCCCGTAGCATGCACGAAGGTGCGACCTTGGATATACGCGTCAACACCATCAAAGCCACGCGCGATGAGGTGCTGGCAAAATTTATCGCCGAAAACACCACGGGGGAGGCGAACATCACCACCACCCCGTATTCACCTATTGGTTTGCGCATGCCTTTGCGCTTAAACATTAGCCGTCATGCGATGTTTACCGATGGCCAAATCGAAGTGCAAGACGAAGGCAGTCAAATCCTAGCGCATTTGGTGGCAGCCAAGCGTGGCATGATGGTGGCAGATTTCTGTGCCGGTGCCGGCGGTAAGACCTTAGCCATGGGCGCCTTAATGCGCAATACCGGCCGTTTGTATGCGTTTGATGTGTCGGAAAAACGCTTGCACAGCCTAGGCCAACGCTTAAAACGTTCGGGCTTAAGCAACCTTAATGCGCAGCGCATCAACGGTGAAAATGACCCTAAATTAAAACGCTTAAACGGAAAATTTGATCGCGTGTTGGTCGATGCACCCTGTACAGGCTTGGGCACATTGCGCCGCAATCCGGATTTAAAATGGCGCCAAACGCCACAAGATTTAGCCGAGTTAACCGTTAAGCAAGCGGCGATTTTAGCCCGTGCGGCCAAGTTAACTAAAGCCGGCGGCCGTTTAATTTATTCCACCTGCAGCTTGTTAAGCGACGAAAACGAACAGATAGCGCAAGCTTTTTTAGCCGCTCACCCAGACTACACCTTGCTCAACGCGGCCGAGATTTTGAGCCAACAGCAAATTGCATTGGACACCGGCCCTTATTTAAAACTGCTGCCGCATTTGCATCAGACCGATGGTTTCTTTGCTGCCGTGTTTGAAAAAACCGCTGACACGCTGGTGAAGAAAGCGCCAGTGACAATTGCCGTTGCGGTGGAAGCAGAGGCAGTGGAAAAAGTAGCTGCGCCAAAAAAAGCCAGCACGGATAAAAAACCCAGTGCCGTTAAAAAACCCAGTGCCGTTAAAAAAGCCACGGCCACGGAAAAAGCACCAGTCAAAAAAGCCGTTAAAGTAAAAGCCGTCAAGGCTTAATGGCATGATGAAATGGCCTAGCCTCAACCTGCAAATTTTATTAGGCGCTGTGTTTGGGGTCGCGCTAGGGGCTTATTTTCATAATCTAGGCGCATCCCACCCATTGACGCAGGGCGGGGTCTATGCGGCCAGTTTGCTGGGCACCCTATTCATCGATTTACTCAAAATGATCTTGATCCCCTTGGTGTTTTGTTCCATTGCGGTCGGCATCGCTAACCTGCGCCAACACCAGCAAATGCATAGGGTGTGGGTGACCACCTTGATCTTTTTCATTAGCAGTATGGCTATCGCCATTATTCTAGCTTTGCTGGCCGGCAATTACTTTAAGCCTGGGGCGGGTTTGCATCTGTCTATGTTTGAGCATGCCATGCAAAACTTTGAAGCCAAGCAACTGCCCTTGCCGGAATTTTTAGCGCAATTTTTACACGGCCTATTCGTCAATCCGTTTACTGCGTTATCGCAAGGCAACGTGCTGGCGGTGGTGTGTTTTGCGCTAATCTTAGGCATAGCACTGGTCATGGGTGGCGACCGCTACAAGGCTCTATTAGCCCTGTTACAAGAAGGCTTGGCCGTGTGCATGCAAGTGGTGGGCTGGATTATGCGCATCGCCCCCTTAGGCATCATGGCCTTACTCATGCAATTGGTTGCCATGCAAAACTTGGCCATGCTCAGCACCTTAGCTAAGTTTGTGGCGGTGGTGGTCGGCACCACTTTATTGCATGGTGTCATCGTGCTGCCTTTAATCCTCTATCTGTTTACCGGTAAAACCCCATTGTGGTTTTGGCGTGGTGCGCGCGAGGCCTTGATGACGGCGTTTGCCACCAGCTCCAGCTCGGCGACGCTGCCGGTTACCTTACGTTGTGCCAACGACCACTTGCAGGTTAAGCCGGCCATTGCCGGTTTTGTGATTCCTTTAGGCGCCACCATCAACATGGATGGCACGGCTTTGTACGAGGCTGCGGCAGCATTATTCATTGCCAATTTAGTTGGCATAGAATTAAGTTTTGTGCAGCAACTGATCGTGTTTTTTACCGCCATGATTGCTGCCATGGGCGCGCCTGGCATACCGAGTGCCGGCATGGTCACCATGGTCATGGTCTTGCAATCGGTGGGTTTGCCGGCTGAGGCCATTGCCATTTTATTGCCCATAGACCGCCTGCTCGACACCTTGCGCACCACGGTCAATGTGGAAGGCGACATGGTGGGCAGCTTGGTTGTGCAAAAATTACTTAAAAATTAGCCTGGCTAATTGCTTACCCCCCCATTACTAACGACTCGTTTGCACCTACCCATGTTTCTAATGGGTAGGGCCGGTTCAAATAAATAGCCATTTAAATTTAAATGACTGATTTAAATCAAATCCAATCTTTAGCATTAACCTGATAATGACCCTTGCGGTATGGTTGAATAGATCGCATTTATTCACGTAAAAGGATGGTTGCATGGGTGATTTAGTCAAAATATGGCGAATTTTTAGTTCGGCACCCCATCGGGTTTTCTTTTTCTGGGGTGGGGTTCAGTCCTTACTCTCGTTGTCTTGGTGGCTAATTGATTTAGCCGGACGCTATGCTGGGTTGTTCGCGCCCATATCATGGACCCTTCCCCCTGTTGATGCTCATGCTTTTTTGATGATTTATGGCTTCTTCCCATTTTTCATTTTTGGTTTTTTAATGACCACATTTCCTCGCTGGATGAACGGTGAAGAAGTCGAGCGCAGGGCCTACCTAGCAGCATTTTCCTTGATGGCCTGTGGGTCAATGTTGTTTTATGTAGGTTTAATATTTAGTTTAATCGTTTTAAAAATAGCCTACTTATCATTCTTGGCAGGATGGGGCTTGGGATTGCATGCATTGTTGCGGGTCTATCGGCGTGCTAAGCACCCCGATAAGCGCCATGCAACTATCACTTGGGTGGTGCTGGGCGTGGGTTGGATACTGTTGTTTGGGTTTGCTAGTAGTCAGACAGGCTTAATCGCCATTGCCAAGGTAGGCGGTATTTGGTTAATTTTATTACCAGTATTTTTTGCCGTCAGCCACAGGATGATTCCCTTTTTTTCCGCCAACGTTATAGCCAACTACAACATTGTTCGACCTAATTGGGCGCTAACCTTAGTGCCTGGCTTTGCGCTTATACATGGCCTATTTGAGCTTCTTGGCCTGCCGGCATGGACATGGTTGGTTGATTTGCCTATGGCAGTTAGCGCACTGTATTTAACGCGCGCTTGGCGCCTGCGCGATAGCCTTCGTGTGCCTATATTGGCTATGTTGCATATTGGCTTTGCATGGTTAGGTTTGGCGCTAATTTTGTACGCATTGCAAAGTCTAGTTTTATTTTTTACGGGGCAATGGATATTGGCTAAAGCGCCTTTGCATGCGCTTAGCATAGGCTACTTTAGCTCGGTGCTAATGGCCATGGCTACTCGGGTTACCTTAGGGCATTCGGGAAGAATGCTCCAAGCCGATCAATTAACATGGCTTGTTTTCTTGTCTTTTCAATCCGTAGCCATGTTGAGGCTGGTTGCAGAAATACCTGGCTTAGACTTTATGATGCGCACGCACTTTTATCTTTGTGCGGCAGTGGTTTGGTTGATTTGTTTTGGGATTTGGGCTTATAAATACCTGCCTATTCATTGGCAGGATAGGGCTCATTAAGCGTGTAAGCGACTAGCTAAGCTAGCCAAAGTTGGGTGATGACTAATGATGATGAAGCGCAAAATTCGCGACAAGATTATAGGCTTATTGCTGCTCTATTTTTTAGTGGCAATGCTGGCCATAAGTGCAACCTTGACGGCATCTTGGCGCCTGGAAGGGGCTGCCGCCGCGATCAATGAGGCAGGCAGAGAGCGCATGCGCTCTTATCGAATAGCCTATTTGTTGGAGCGGCAAGTAGCTTCGCCTGAAGCGCAATTGCAGCAAGTGATAGAGCAAGAAATGCGTTCATTTGAATCGGGATTACTTGAATTGTCCCAAGGCAATCCGCAACGCCCATTGTTTTTACCTAAAGAGCCTGAAGTGCGCTCTAGAATGGCTCATTTAACTCGTTCTTGGCAAAGTAACATCAAGCCACAAATTACAAAAATTCTTGGCAGTCGCAGGCAAGTGGAACAGCAAGTTGCCCTGCAAAGTTACCGGCCTATGCTGGAAAATTATGTTGCTAGCATTAATAATTTAGTCAGCTTGCTTGAGCGCAGCAATGCAAAATCCACCTTGTATTTACGTAGCTTACAGGTCGTTTTAATGTTGTTAGCGTTGGCAGGTACGATATTGATGGTTTACCTTTTTATGCGTATGGTGGTGCGTCCAGTCACCCAGTTGCGTGAGGGGATGCAGAGGATGACTGGCGCAGATTTTGCGGTGCGGTTGCCAGTCGATAGTCAAGATGAGTTGGGTGAATTGGCCCTCGGCTTTAACCGCATGGCCGATGAGTTGCAAGATCTGTATGCCACCTTGGAACAACGCGTTGAAGATAAAACCCGTAGCATAGAGGCTAAAAATCGTGAATTGGCTACCTTGGATAAGGAAATGGCGATTTCGGAACAACGTAATTTGTTGGCGCAGGAGTTGCACGATAGCATTGCCCAGTCATTGGCTTTTCTCAATATTCAAACACAATTAGTGCAAGAAGATTTTAAACAGGCGCATCATGAAGAAGTTGAGCAAGGTTTAGTTAAAATTCGTGAAGGCGTACAGGAAAGTTACGACCACGTGCGTGAATTGTTATTGCATTTTCGTAGCCGTTTTAGCGGGACGGATTTGTTAACAGCCATAGGAATGGCTTTGGAAAAGGTGACTGAGCAAACCGGGATTAAGACCAGTTTAAATGCCATCGGACAGATGCCGCTGCTGCAAGCTGAGCAAGTGACGCAGCTCATGCACATCGTGCAAGAAGCACTTTCTAATGTGCGCAAGCACGCCCACGCCAGTTTAATTGATGTGGAAATAACCTGGGCTTCGGCATTTGAAATTCATATACGGGACAATGGGGTCGGCTTTGACGTGCAGCAAGATCCAGGTGAGGCGCACGTCGGCCTACGTATTATGCACGAACGTGCACAGCGTATCGGCGCACTACTGATTGTTAAGGCCACTGTTAATGGCACGCATATTTGCCTCATACTGCCGAAGTCATTAACCGGAAACTAAGCTTATGCATGAGACCCGCGTTTTAATTATTGATGATCACACCTTATTTCGCAGTGGCATTAAATTGTTACTTGAGCGCCAAGCTGGATTTGCTGTGGTGGGCGAGGCAGGTAACGCTTTAGATGGAGTTAAGCGCGCAAAAAAACTCAAGCCAGATGTCATTTTGTTGGACTTGCATATGCCGGATACGAGCGGTTTGCAAGTGATCGCTTTGTTGCGTGAAGAAGCCCCCTTGGCGCAAATTATTATGCTGACCGTGTCAGAAGACGCGGAAGATTTGTTGGAAGCACTGCGTGCTGGCGCTCGGGGCTACTTGCTAAAAAACATAGAGACCGATTTTTTACTAGATGCCATAGCTCGGGCGGCTAAGGCTGAATCGGTTATGTCGCCAGTCATGGCAAATAAGCTGGCCGATGCCATACGCGCACCCGCTAAGGAAATAGGCCATATTGATTCTGGCATAGAAAGACTAACTGTACGTGAACGTGAAGTCATCATTATGTTGGCGCGTGGTGCTAGCAATAAAGAGATTGCCCGTAGTCTTGATTTAGTCGAGTCCACCGTCAAGATACACGTGCAAGGCATACTGCGAAAACTTAATTTATCTAGCCGCGTTCAGGCTGCGGTATTGGCCGTTGAGCGTGGTTTAGTTAGCAATCAGCCCTAATGCAGCCCTTGTGTTACCTACCCAAAAGAACTAGTTAATATAAAAATAACTAGTTCTTTTGCTTCATCTGTGCACTCCTTTTGATTGAAGTGAATTTGACGTAAGTCAATCGGGCAAATACCCCGTCTCGTAAAATCTCCCCTGTACTTAAAAGAAGTTAAAGGGGATGAAAATGGCATCACAACAATATAAAGCTTGGTCGGTAGTGGGCATGAGCACCTTGTCTTTTACCGTGTGTTTTATGATTTGGATGATGTTTGCCGTAATCGGTATTCCGATCAAGGCTATGTTAAGCCTGAATGAAACGCAGTTTGGTATTCTGATTGCCATGCCGGTGCTCACCGGCTCTTTGATACGATTGCCTTTAGGTATGTGGACAGACCGCTTTGGTGGGCGGGTAGTGTTCTTCAGCTTGATGTTGTCGACCGTGCTGCCTATTTATCTCATTTCCAAATGCACGGAATATTGGCAATTCCTCATTACCGGTCTATTTGTTGGCATTGCCGGTGGTTCCTTTACGGTAGGCATAGCCTATTGTGCACGTTGGTTTCCCAAGAATAAGCAAGGACTGGCCATGGGTATTTTTGGCGCAGGCAATACTGGTGCTGCCGTCACTAAGTTGGTTGCACCCATGATAGTCGTTGCCTACGGGTGGACTATGGTGCCGCAAGTTTATGCCGTTTTGATGTTGCTAACCGCCTTCTTGTTTTGGTTTTTTAGCTACACCGATGCTACGCATAAATCCAGCACCACCGTCACCATGCGTGAGCAGTTGGCGGTATTAAAAGACCCTAAAGTATGGAAGTACAGTCAGTACTATTCCATTGTGTTTGGGGGCTACGTAGCCTTGGCGCTGTGGATGACCAAGTACTACATCACGGAGTACGGATTCGATCTGAAATCGGCCGCTTTGATGGCCGCTGCCTTTAGTATACCGGGCGGCATATTGCGCGCGGTTGGAGGGTATTTCTCGGATAAATTCGGCGCTCACACCATTACCTGGTGGGTATTGTGGGTGTCATTGGTTTGTTTATTCTTTCTTTCCTACCCGCAAACCGACATATCCATTCTCACTGTCAATGGACCGCAAACATTTCATGTGGGACTAGACGCCACACTCTTCACCATCATCATGTTCACCATGGGCATTGCTTTTGCCATAGGTAAAGCCTCGGTATTTAAGTACATATCCGACGATTACCCACAAAACATAGGCGTGGTGTCGGGTGTGGTGGGCTTGGCTGGGGGCATGGGCGGCTTTTTGATGCCTATTATGTTTGGCGGCCTGGTTGATCTGACTGGCGTCCGTTCGTCGGCTTTTATGTTGATGTTCGGCATCGTGTGGGTCTCGCTCATCTGGATGTATTGGACAGAAGTGCGGCCAGTCAAAATCGGTAGGCATCATGAGCGTCAAGCAAAAAAACAAATGGTACCCATTTAAGGAGAGCAATATGGCCACGAATATTGAATCATGGAACGTTGAAGACAAGCAATTTTGGGAGTCCACAGGTAAAAAAACTGCCTACCGCAATCTGTGGATTTCTGTCCCAGCCTTGCTTTGCGGTTTTGCCGTGTGGTTGATGTGGGGAATCATCGCCGTGCAAATGAGTAATTTGGGCTTTCCGTTTAGTAAAGATGAATTGTTTACACTAACGGCTATTTCTGGTTTGGCTGGGGCCACCATGCGTATTCCCGCCTCATTCTTTATTCGTTTGGCCGGCGGTCGCAATACCATATTCTTAACGACCGCCATGTTGTTAAGTCCGGCAATAGGCACGGGCATCGTCTTACAACACCCAGAGTGGCCGTTGTGGTCATTCCAGTTAATGGCCCTTTGGTCCGGTGTTGGGGGTGGCAATTTTGCCAGCTCCATGAGTAACATCAACACATTTTTCCCCAAACGTTTGCAAGGTACGGCCTTGGGATTAAATGCTGGTTTGGGTAATTTTGGCGTGACCACCATGCAAATTCTCATTCCATTGGTCATGACGGTAGGGGTATTTGGTGCATTGGGGGGGGATGCCACGGTGTTGGTCAAGGACAGCGGCTGGATTTTTGGAAAGATTCCTGCAGGCACCCCTACTTTTATTCAAAACGCCGGTTTTGCTTGGGTGTTTCTGTTATTGCCTTTAGCGCTATTTTGTTATTTCGGCATGAATAATTTGTTGCCCATTTCGGCCGATGCACGCAACACATTGCTGTCTTTTTTGAAAGTAACCTGGTTGTACACGCTGGCATTCTTGCCGGCAATAGTTGGTTTGTATTTGTATTTACCGGCTCCTACAGGTCTGGGCATACTCAATATGTGGCTGGCCATGCCATTAATTATTAGCAGTACCTTATTAGTGATGAAATTGGCTGCTTTTGGCACCATGAAGGACAACATTGCCAAGCAGTTTGCTATTTTTAATAACAAACATACTTGGTCCATGACGGCATTGTATTTAGTGACGTTTGGATCCTTCATCGGCTTTTCCATGGCATTGCCATTGTCTATTACGGTTATTTTTGGCGATAAACACCTGTTTGATGCCGCCAACGGTATTTGGACCCATGTTAAGAATCCCAATGCCCCCTCAGCGCTCACTTATGCTTGGATAGGCCCTTTTGTTGGCGCACTCATTCGACCTTTGGGTGGTTGGGTTTCCGATAAGGTGGGCGGCTCCATCGTGACCCAAGTGATTTCTGCGGTAATGGTGTTGGCCTCCATCTATGCAGGTTACATCATGATGCAGGCCTACCACTCGCCTACACCAGAAATTTACTTTCAGGCCTTCCTGCTGACGTTTGTCGTGTTGTTTGCAGCGACAGGCATGGGTAATGGCTCGACCTTTAGAACCGTAGGCGTGATTTTTGACCGCGTGCAAGCTGGTCCGGTGTTGGGTTGGACTTCTGCTGTGGCGGCATACGGCTCATTCATTGCCCCAGAAGTAATTAAAGGGCAAATCAAGGCCGGCACCCCAGAAATGGCCATGTATGGTTTCGCTGTGTTTTATGCGCTGTGCTTACTACTAAATTGGTGGTTTTACTTACGGGCCAATTCGGAAATAAAAAATCCTTAATGAACGGCAGTGAGCAGGCTGAGTTGGCCTGCTTATGAATGAATAATGATTGCCGCATCGCGGCTGATGGGAGAGAAACATGAG
The DNA here is from genome assembly GCA_945878695.1 of Methylotenera oryzisoli. Classification (GTDB taxonomy): domain Bacteria; phylum Pseudomonadota; class Gammaproteobacteria; order Burkholderiales; family Methylophilaceae; genus Methylotenera; species Methylotenera oryzisoli_B. The sequence goes on from CAMDXI010000002.1 coordinate 67,535, forward strand.
TCACTTTTTAGATAGACTAAGATTTTTTGATAAGGTCAAAGCCACTTTTTCTAATGAACACGGCATAGTAACGAATGAAGACAGGCAGTGGGAACAGGCTTATCGTCATCGTTGGCAGCACGATAAGGTGGTGCGCTCAACGCATGGGGTAAATTGCACCGGTGGTTGTTCGTGGAAAATTTTTGTTAAAAATGGCTTGGTTTCTTTTGAGATGCAGCAGACCGATTACCCCCGTACCAGGGACGATTTGCCTGACCATGAACCTCGTGGCTGTCAGCGCGGCGCATCCTTTTCTTGGTATTTATACAGTCCGCATCGCATCAAACACCCATTAATACGCGGACGTTTACTGGATCTATATCGCTTAGAGCGCATGGCCGGTAAAGACCCAGTCGAGGCATGGGCAGCCATTCAAGCGGATGCGGCTAAACGTAAAGCTTATACAGCGGTGCGCGGCTTAGGTGGATTTGTCCGCACCTCATGGGATGAGGTGAATGAAATTATCGCCGCTGCCAATGTGTATACCATTAAAAAATGGGGCCCAGACCGCATTTTTGGTTTTTCTCCTATTCCTGCGATGTCTATGATTTCTTACGCCGCAGGCTCCCGATTCCTTTCCCTTATCGGTGCGGCCTGCGGATCTTTTTATGATTGGTATTGCGACTTGCCGGCCGCCAGTCCGCAGACCTGGGGTGAGCAGACCGACGTGCCGGAAGCGGCCGATTGGTATAACTCAACCTACATCATTATCACCGGCGCTAACCTGCCGATGACACGCACGCCCGATGCGCATTTTGCCTCCGAAGTCCGATATAAAGGCGCAAAAATAGTGGCCATGGCACCCGATTATGCCGAGTTCTGTAAGTTCTCTGATTTATGGATGCCAATTAAACAAGGCACCGATTCTGCCGCTTTCTTGGCTATGGGTCACGTGGCATTGAAAGAGTTTTACATCAATGCTCAGGATGATTATTTCCAAGAATACGCTCGTAAATACACCGATTTACCTATGCAAGTGATGCTGCGTAAACAAGGCGATGCCTACGTATCGGATCGTTTTTTGCGCGCCTCGGATTTTGATGGGGCTTTGGGTGAAAGCAATAACCCCGAATGGAAGACCATCGTATTTGATCGCAAAACCTGTGCTTTTGCCGCACCCAATGGCAGCATAGGGTTTCGCTGGGGCGAAGAGGGTAAATGGAATTTATTAGAGCAAGCCGCTAACCACCAAATTGCTGCAGAACTGTCTTGCGTAGACGACAGGGATGACGTGGCCTCCGTTGGTTTTCCACATTTCACTCATGGCGAAGCCGATCTCCTTTACCGCAATGTTCCGGTGCGTAATGTGAAATTGGCCAACGGCGACACAGTATTGGTGGCGACCGTGTTTGATTTGCAGGTTGCGCAATACGGCATAGACCGTGGCTTAGGTGGCGACAATGTGGCCACCAGTTATGCCGATGCCGATGTGGCCTATACCCCGGCTTGGGCAGAAAAAGTCACCGGTGTGAAAGCTGCTGACATCGAGCGTACTGGCCGTGAGTTTGCTTATAACGCCTCTAAAACCAAAGGTAAATCCATGGTGATTATGGGCGCGGCCATTAACCACTGGTACCACAATGATTTATCTTATCGCGCCATCATGAATTTGTTGCACATGTGTGGTTGTGTCGGTCAAACCGGAGGCGGTTGGGCGCATTACGTGGGTCAAGAAAAACTCAGGCCACAAGCCGGTTGGGCGCCGATTGCTTTTGCCTTGGATTGGATGCGCCCACCGCGCCATACCAATTCCACTTCTTATTGGTATTTCCATACCGACCAATGGCGTTATGAAACACTGAATGCCGACAGCTTGTTGTCACCAGCGGGTAAGGGTAAGAATAAGGGCAATTCCATTGCCGATTACAACGTCAAAGCCGCGCGTATGGGCTGGTTGCCTTCCATGCCTAACTTCAATCGCAATCCAATTGAGCTGGCCGAGGAAGCCAAACAAAGCGGCGCGACCGATGAAGCCGGCGTGGCTAAGTACATTGCTGGGCAGTTGAAGTCAGGGGCATTGGATGTGGCCTACGCTGATCCCGATAATCCTGTTAATTGGCCGCGCAATTTATTTGTCTGGCGGGCCAATTTGATAGGCACTTCGGCCAAAGGTCACGAGTACTTTCTTAAACATTTATTGGGTGCGCAAAATGGCGTATTGCAAGAGTCTGGTGCCGGCCGAGCTAATAAAGAAGTGCAATGGCATGAGGATGCGCCAATCGGCAAATTGGATTTGATGGTGGACATCAATTTCCGTCTCAATTCTACTGGCGCTTATTCCGACATTATTTTACCAACGGCTACTTGGTACGAAAAAAATGATTTGAATACCACCGACATGCACCCGTTCATACACCCGTTGTCCGAGGCGGTGTCTCCTGGATGGGAATCGAAATCCGATTGGCAGATATTTAAAACGCTGGCTAAAACTTTTTCTGGCTTAGCCGAAAAGCATCTTGGCACCAAGCAAGAAGTGGTGGCCTTACCCATGCAACACGATTCAGCGGCCGAATTGGCCCAACCATTTGGTGAAGTTAAAAATTGGAAAGAAGGCGATTGCGAACCGATTCCAGGCAAAACCATGGCCATTATCAAAGTGGTAGAGCGGGCTTATGGCGATACTTACCGTAAATTCATCGCCCTAGGGCCATTGATGACCAAGCTAGGTAACAACATCAAGGGCATCGATTGGAACACCGATCAAGAGTACGAGGAGCTAAAAAAACACAACTCCACGGTCAAGGAGCCGGGCATTTCTTTTGGCATGCCGTCTTTGTCTGAGGACATCGAGGTGTGCGATTCCGTGATGCGCATGGCACCAGAAACCAATGGTGAAGTCGCGCATAAATCCTGGTCAGCCTTATCTAAGAAAACCGGCATGGATCACCACCATTTGTATGCCGGTCGACATGAAGATAAATTCACCTTTAAAGACATTCAAGCGCAACCACGCAAAATCATAACTGCGCCGACTTGGTCTGGTATTGAGTCCGAGCATGTGTCTTATACGGCGGGTTACACCAATATCCATGAGCATATTCCGTTCCGCACCTTAACCGGCCGCGCGCATTTTTACCAAGATCACGAGTGGATGCTGGATTTTGGCGAAGGCTTTTGTACTTACAAACCCATGGTTGATTTAGGCGAATTAAATGCTTTGCCTAACAGCGTTACCAGCAAACCACACTTGGCCTTGAATTGGATCACGCCGCATTCTAAATGGGGTATCCACTCTTCCTACCAAGATAATTTACGCATGCTGACTTTGTTCCGCGGTGGACCCTATGTATGGCTATCTGAAGACGATGCAAAATCGGTAGGCATAGAAGATAACGATTGGGTGGAAGCCGTAAACCATAACGGCGCAACCGTAGCACGGGCGGTGGTTTCGCAACGCGTGCCACGTGGCATGGCCATGATGTACCACGCGCAGGAGAAGAATGTAAACGTGCCAGGCTCTCCTTCCACCGGTAAACGCGGTGGTATTTTGAATTCGGTGACAAGGGTCATCATGAAGCCGACCAATATGATAGGCGGCTACGCACAGCTTTCTTATGGATTCAATTACTACGGTACGGTGGGTTGCCAACGCGACACCATGGTGGCGCTGCACAAAATAGCCGACAAAGACGTCGATTGGTTGGAACGTCCACTCACCGATGAGCGCGAAGCACAACTTAACCCCGTTGGCATTAGCGCCAAGTAAAAGGACATCAGGAGATTATTATGAAAGTACGTGCACAATTCGCCTTTGTCTTTAATCTAGATAAATGCATAGGTTGCCATACCTGTTCGGTCACCTGTAAGAATGTTTGGACTAACCGAAAAGGCGTGGAATACGCTTGGTTTAATAACGTGGAATCCAAACCTGGAGTGGGTTACCCAAAACAGTGGGAAAACCAAGAAATTTGGCAGGGTGGTTGGGAATTGAAAAATGGCAAATTGGAGCTTAAATCTGGCGGTCGCACCAGCAAATTGCTTAATATTTTTGCTAACCCAGACATGCCAGAGATAGACGACTACTACGAGCCGTTTACCTACAATTACGCGCATTTGCAAAATGCCCCGCTGTCTGAGGCGACCCCCACCGCTCGGCCTATTTCGCAAATCACGGGTAAATCCATGGAGAAGATTAGCTGGGGACCCAATTGGGAAGACGATTTAGCCGGTGAATTCCATAAGCGTAGCAAAGACAAGAACATGGACAACATACAAAAGGAGATGTACGGTCAGTTTGAAAACACCTTCCACATGTATTTGCCGCGCATATGCAACCATTGCTTGAATGCCGCTTGCGTGGCCGCTTGCCCATCAGGCTCCATCTATAAGCGTGAAGAAGACGGCATTGTATTGGTGGATCAGGATAAATGCCGAGGCTGGCGCATGTGCGTGAGTTCCTGCCCATACAAAAAAGTATTTTATAACTGGGAGTCTGGCAAGGCCGAGAAGTGCATAGGCTGTTACCCTCGTGTGGAATCGGGTATGCCTACGGTGTGTTCAGAATCCTGTGTCGGGCGCATACGCTATAACGGCATCATGCTGTATGACGCTGACCGTATCGAAGAATTAGCCAGCATGGAAGACACGCAAGATTTGTACGAGGCGCAGCGCCGTATATTCTTAGACCCAAATGACCCAGAAGTCATTAAGGCCGCTAGATTAGAGGGCATCAATGAAGATTGGTTAACGGCAGCGCGTAATTCACCGATTTGGAAAATGGCCATGGATTGGAAAATCGCCTTTCCTATGCACCCTGAATTTCGTACTTTGCCCATGGTTTGGTACGTGCCACCCTTATCGCCGGTGCAATCACAAATTGATCAGGGCAACCTGCCTGTGGGCCCAGATGGAGCGATCCCTTTGGCCGGATCGATGCGCTTGCCGGTGGAATACTTGGCGAATTTACTCACCGCAGGCAAAACCGAGCCTATCGAAAGTGCCTTGAATAAACTAATCGCCATGCGCAGTTACCAACGTTCCATCCACGTGGAAGGGCAAGTGGACACGCGTGCGATTGATGCCGCTGGGATTACAGAAGAGCAAGCTAAGGAAATGTACCGCTACTTGGCGATTGCCAATTACGAAGACCGTTTTGTTATTCCCACCGGGCATACCGAAGAAACCCTGGACGATTCCTTCGGCTTCCAAGGTCAAAATGGCTTTAACTTTGGTAACGATAGTTCGCACGGTGTGTCAAAAATTACTTTATTTCCACGACGTCGTAAAGACACGGTGGAGCCTAAAGAGCTGGCACCGGCTAGCGATAATAATAGTTAAGCCCCAAAGGAAACCGTATGCAAATTTACAAATTATTATCGGCTTTGTTGGATTACCCGAGTCAAGATTTGCTCAATAACTTGCCGGAATTGCAGGCATTTGTCGAGCAAAGTCTAGAAATCGACCAGGCTGAACGACTGGCTTTGCACGCTTTTTTAGCTCACCTGACAAGTAAATCTTTGACGGATCTGCAAGCCGACTACGTGCAAACTTTTGATATGACAGCTGAACACAGCTTGCATTTAACTCACCATTTATTTGGCGACGATAAAAATCGGGGGCCAGCTTTGATTGATTTAGGGGAGCTGTATAAAGATTATGGCGTGGAGGTGGTGAGTAAGGAACTACCCGATTACTTGCCCTTAATTCTGGAATTTGCCGCTTATTTGGACGAGAACGAGGCGACGGTATTCTTATCGGATGCCAAAAAGGTCTTCGCGGTATTGACCGAAAATCTCCAAAAAGCCAACAGCCCCTACGCCGCATTGTTGTCGATGATAGACAATCGCGCCACGCTAACTAAATTGGCCGCCTAAGCTAAGCGACCTTTAAGGAGAAAAACATGAATTTACACCACTTTGTTTACGGCATTTACCCCTACATTGCGCTAAGTGTTTTTTTGCTGGGCAGTTTGCAGCGCTTTGACCGCGAGCAATACACCTGGAAGAGTGATTCTAGCCAACTTCTGTCTAAAGCCAATATGCGCTTAGGCAGCAATCTATTTCACGTTGGCATACTGGCCATTTTTGCCGGGCACGCGGTTGGTTTATTGACGCCGCATGGTGTGTTTACTGGGCTAGGTGTTAGTGATATGACGCACCAAATGGTGGCCATTTGGGCCGGATCTATTTTCGGTGGGATGTGTTTGGTCGGCGGGCTTATCTTATGGGTACGGCGCATGTTTAATGCCCGCGTGTCAGCAGCCAGTCGTGGTTCGGATAAATTCATACTGACTTGGCTATTGATTACCTTGATGTTGGGCTTGTCTACCATACCGGTGTCGATAGGCCATGCTAATCACGGCAATCCTAGTGTCATGATTGCTTTGGCTGAGTGGGTGCAAAGCATTGTTTATTTGCGCCCGGATCCCAGCTTGTTGGATGGCGTGGATACGGTATTTAAAATCCATTTATTTTTTGGCATGACGGTGTTCTTGGTGTTCCCATTTACCCGCATGGTGCATGTATGGAGTGCCCCGTTTGGCTACGTCAATCGACCTTATCAAATTGTTCGTAGCAAACGTAAACTTTAACCCCCTAGGAAATGACCATGAAAACCTCGTTAACTGTTCGATCATTGCCTGCGGTTTTTATGCTGGCTGGACTTATTAGCATCAGCCTGCCTAGCCATGCCGAAGAAGCACTGGCGCCGGCCAATTGGCTTGAGGCGATACAGCAGGGCAAAGCCATGACCAATTTTAGATTGCGTTACGAACACGTTGATCAAGAGCCTTTGGCCAATAACGCTAATGCTTTTACTTTGCGTAGTTTAATTGGTTGGCAAACGGCCCCATTGCACAATATTAGCTTGGCTGCACAATTGACCGATGTGCATGAATTCAATCACGACTTTAACGACAGGCGGGATAATCTATCCGAAGCCGGAAGGGCCACTTACCCTAATGTGGTTGACCCGTCTTACACCGACATCAATCAGTTGTATGTGGATTGGACCGGCATTGCAAACACCAGGCTGCGTTTAGGTAGGCAACAACTCAACTTGGATAACGTGCGCTTTATTGGCGACATCGGTTTTAGACAAAACATGCAAGTGTTTGATGGCGTTTCGCTGTTAAATAAAAGCCTACCGGACACGGAATTGTTCGCCGCCCATTTTGATAGGGTTCGGCAAATTAATACTGCCTTACGTCGCGGCAATGTCGATATGCTTAATGCCAAGTATCGCCTAGCACCGAACACTTCTTTGGTGGCATACGGCTATTTGATTGATGTTGCCAATTTGAGTCAGAACAATGGGAGTGCCACTGCATCGGCAACGGCTGCGCAAGCCGGTAATGGTTTGGGTGGCAGCCAAGATTTGACGCCCTCCGCCACCACTGATGCCAGTAGTAAAACCATGGGTGTGCGCATTGACGGGTCGGCTAAAGTGAGTTCGGACTGGAAAGTGCTGTACACCGCGGAATACGCCAAACAGGATGACTACCGTGGCGGCAGCGCATTGATCGATGCGCATTATTATAAATTAGGCGGTGGCGTAGGCTATGGCAACTGGTCATTGCGCTTTGATCATGAAACGCTGTCTAGCAATGGCGGACGCTATGCATTTCAAACGCCTTTAGGCACCAATCATTTATTTCAAGGTTGGGCGGATGTTTTTCTAATAACCCCACCCCAAGGCATAAAAGACAGCTTTGTTAGCGTGGCTGGCAACATAGAAAAAGTGAAATTGTATGCCGAATACCACGTGCTTAAATCCGATGAGCAGTTTGATAGCCTACTAAGCGTGCTGGGTGATAAATACGGTCACGAGTTCGATGCCAGCATCAGTTACCCGGTGAGTAGCAAGCTCAACGCTAAATTAGAATACGCCAAATTTACTGAGTCGGATGTGTACGGCACGAGCTTAACGGCAGCCGTACGTAAAGGCGACAAAGAAATTGTTTGGCTCACGGCTTTATACTCTTTCTAATTTTTCATGCAGAAGTCCTCCTCCCCCCATGCTTTAATCGATAGCTTTGGTCGCAAGGTAGACTACATCCGTCTATCGATTACCGATAGGTGCGATTTTCGCTGTGTTTATTGCATGACCGAGCAAGCAAATTTTCTGTCACGCGACGATGTTTTGACTTTGGAAGAATACGCCCGTCTGGTTAAGGTGTTTGTTGAGCTTGGCGTGCATAAAGTGCGCATCACTGGCGGTGAGCCGCTGGTGCGTAAAAACGCATTGCGTTTATTTGAAACTATTGGGCAATTGCCGGGTTTGCATGAATTGGTTATCACCACTAACGGTTCCCAATTAGAGCAACAAGCACGGGCGTTAAAGCAAGCCGGCGTGAAGCGAGTGAACATCAGTTTAGACAGCCTTGATGCTAGGCGTTTTCGTCAAATCACCCGAGTCGGTCATTTAGACAAAGTGTTGCGTGGCATTGCCGCGGCCAAGCAGGCAGGTTTTGAAAACATCAGGCTTAATAGTTTGCTCATGCGCGGAATTAACGACGATGAGGCGCTGGACCTAGTTGCGTTTGCCATTGCACAAGACTTGGACATTGCCTTTATTGAAGAAATGCCGCTTGGTGCCGTGCACCATGTGCGTCGTGACAGCTACGTAAGCAATGATCAAACTTTGGGTTTACTGAGGGCGCGTTACGATTTAATCGCCAGTCCTGTCTGCACGGGTGGACCGGCACGCTATTGGCAAATTCCCAACAATAAAACCAAAATTGGCTTCATTTCACCACACAGCCATAATTTCTGTGAGGCCTGTAATCGGGTACGCATTAGCTGTCAGGGCGAGTTGCATCTTTGCTTAGGACGAGAGCACGCGGTGGATTTAAAACCGTTCTTAAGGGGCTACCCAAATGACGATGGGCCACTTAAGCAGGCCATTATAGACAGCATGCAGATCAAACCTCAAGGCCATGATTTTGATTTGAGTCGTGCCGCACCGGCAGTAGTACGATTTATGTCTTACACTGGCGGTTGAGCTAGGAAATGGCCCTTAAAGATTGGCTCTTATCTGACTTTTCTAGCATTAAATTTCGCTAGACCACTGGCGACCAGAGAATAGGCAGCAGGCACCACCACCAAGGTGAGCAGGGTAGACGATATCATGCCGCCTATGATGGCTACCGAAAGGGGTTTGTTGGTTTCGGAGCCGGCACCAAGGCCTAAGGCCGCTGGCAGTAGCGCCAAGATGATGGTCAGCGAGGTCATGAGCACGGGGCGCAAGCGTATCGGGCACGCTTCCTTCAGGGCATCGTTCACATTGGCGCCTTTTTCCACCAGTTGATTGGTCAAATCCACCAGCAAGATGGAGTTTTTTGCCACCAAGCCTATCAGTAAGACCAAACCTATCATGGAATAAATGTTAAGCGTGTCGCCGGTAATGAGCAGCGCAATGAGCCCGCCTATGATGGCTAGTGGTTGCGCCAGCATGATGATAAAGGGCTGCACAAAGGAATTGAATTGGCTGGCTAATACCATGTAGAGCAAGATGAAGGCCAATGAGAAAACAAACTTCATGTTCTTCATGGTTTTACCAAATTCCTCGGCTTGGCCGGTAAATTTTAATTTGTACTCGGCTGGCACCAATTGAGCCGCGGTGGCCTTGACTGTATTGACCGCGTCACCCAGTGCCACATTCGGGTTGGCGTAAAAGTTAACCGCGTATTGCAAATCGTAGCGACCGATGACGGCGGCCCCCAATTCTTTGTTGAAGCTGGCCACGGCATCCAAGCGGACCAATTCACCGCTGCTGCTGCGTAAATAGATTTTGTTTAAATCCACGGTGTTATGCAGCACTTCCTCACCGGCTTTCAGGCGTATGTCATAACGCTGCCCATCACCGTTGGCTTCGTTGTATTTAGCGACATTGATGCCACCGGCATACAAGGACACCGCCGTGGCAATGTCATTGGCACTTAAGCCCAGTGCGGCGGCACGGGCGCGGTCTATGTCCACTTTGACTTGCGGTAAATCCAATTGCACGTCCAGGTCGACTTTGCCTATGTCGCCATTGCTGCTCAGTGTTTGCTGAAACAGTTGCGCAATGCGGCCTATTTCTTGCAAGTTGGCACCGGTGATATTGAATTGCAATTTTTCCGAACGTTGACCACGGGCAATCGAGGCGGGTGAGGGTATGGCACGCACGCCGGGGATAGTATTTAATTCTTTTTTCAGTTCTTTAATTAAAGTCTGTTGGCTTTTTTTCCGCAATTCTTTGGCTTTTAAGCGTACGTTGACGTTGCCTTGGTTGACTTGCCCGCGCGAGCCTGAGCCTATGGAGGCAAAGTAACTGGCCACTTCTTCTGGGTGACTGGCGATGGTGGCTTCCACCAGTTTTAAACGGGAATCGGTATAAGCCAAACTGGACCCCAATGGCGTTTTAACCATGATGCTAAAGCCACCTTCATCGGCCTCGGGCACGAAGTCTTTTTCCACGTATTTAAGGGATAAATAGCCGGATAAGGCGACGAAGATTAATGTGAAGAGCAAGACTCTGCCACGGTGTTTAAGCGCACTGTTTAAGATGGCTCGGTAGGCATTTTCCAGTTGGGTTAAAACGCGACCTAAGGCTAAATAGATAGGCGTTTCATTGACCCCTACTTTGAGGTAACGCGAGCACAGCATAGGGGTGAGGGTGAGCGAAACAAATAAAGAGACCAGCACGCCAAAGGTGACAACGACGGCAAAGGATTCGAAAAACATGCCTATGATGCCGTCCATAAAAATCACCGGAGCGAAGATGCACACCAATGAAGCCGAAGAGGCGAGCACAGCGAACACCACTTCGTTGCTGCCTAGAATAGTGGCTTTCGTGCGGAAGGCGGCCACGGTTAAGGGGTTCTTCATGTCGGCCGCGCTGAGCTTATTGCCGGCTTCGCCGGACATGTGGCGCAAGATGCTCTCGCGCACCACGATGGCATCGTCCACCACCACGCCTATCAAGAGCAGCAAGGCCAACAGGGTCATGCTGTTAAAGGTGTAACCAGAAAAATACATCACGGCGATGGCGCCCAATAAGGACACCGGTATCTCTAGACATATCATTAAAGTGGAGCTAAACGAGCGCATAAAGATTAATACGATGAGTGCCGCGAACAGCGTGCCTTCTACCAAATGCTCTTTCAATGAGGCGACCATTTGGTTAATAAATATGCCGTCGTTGGTGGAGACTTCTAGTTGCATACCTGGGGGCAGATTGGGTCGCACGTCTTGTTCTAAGCGGCGCTCTGCTTCTTTAATGATGTCCACCGTGTTGGCATTGGCAATTTTCACCATGCCTATGCCCACCGTTGGCTTGCCGTTATAACGGGCCACTTGGCGGTTGTCGGTGATACCGTCTTCCACGCTGGCGATGTCTTTCAAACGTATCGACACGCCTGCTTTATTGCTCACCACCAAATCCGCCAGGGCTTTCGTGCTATGGAACTCTAAGTCGAGTTTGAGTAATTGCTCGGCTTGGTTGCTGACTAAAAATCCACCCGGTAATTGCACGTGCTCTTTGTCGAATGCGGCTATTAAATCGCTGGCCGTGAGCTTATAGGCGGCCATGCGTTCAGGCGAAACATTGACCCGTATGACACGATCACGGCGTCCGCCTATGGTGACTTCACCGACACCGGCGATGGTTTCAAATTTCTTTTTTAATACGTTGTTGGCGTATAAGTTAAGTTGCTGCACGGTGCGGTCACCGCTTAAGGCTAACCAAATGACCGGCGAGGCATTGGTGTCGACTTTTTGCAAGACCGGCGGGTCGGTATCGGTGGGCAAGCGTTTGAGGACTTGATTTACTTTGGCCTGCACTTCGTTATAAGCGACATCGATGTCTTTATCCAAAGCGAAGGTAATGCTGATACTGGAAACGCCAGGGGACGAAGCCGATTGGATGTGTTCGATACCTGGGGTGGTGTTGATGGCCGATTCAATGATACTGGTGATGCTGGTGTCGACCACATCGGGATCCGCACCACGCAAAGTCGTGTTGATCATGATGATAGGGAAATCAATGGCCGGCACCCTGTCCACGCCGATTTTTTGGTAGGAAATAATGCCGAACAGCACTATGACCGCAGACAACATCCACGCAAGGACGTGGCGCTTGATCGAGAGTTCAGGCAGGGTCATGGTTATTTGTTTACTTTTTGGCTGATGTTAGCTGGGCTGGGTGTGGCCAGTTTAATCAAGGCTTGGTCGGTTAAGAAACCGGCACCATCGACCACCACTGCGTCCTTTTCATTTAGGCCTTGCAGGATTTCTACTAGGCCATTTTGCCTCGCACCGGTTTTGACTATGGCTTGGTAGGCTTTATTGCCCCGCGCCAGGTAGACCACTTCACCGGCTGGGCGCAGCACCACGCTTTGTTCCGGCACCATTAGGCTGTCCGCTTGGGTGCCTAATACCACCGTGCCATCGACGCTGGCACCGGCTTGCCAACCGGGTGCGTTCGTGACATCGGCAATCACGTCGACGCTGCGGCTACCTTCGGTGATCATGGGTTTTAATTCGTGGATGACCGCATCCACCGTTTGTTCACTGGTAGGCGTGCTTAAACGCACTTTTAAGCCGGGTTTTAATTTCGCGCCTATCTGTTCAGGGAAGGGTAAATGGGCGCGCAGCAGTTGCGATGAAACAATTAAGACGATGGGGTCGCCTACCCGTAAAAATTCACCGTCATCAATTAATTTCTTTTCTATTTTGCCGGCCGCGGGGGCATACACTTTTGTTTTGCTGCTGTTGTGTTTGACGCTGTCTAGCCTAGCTTTGGCACCGGCCCATTGTTCTTGCAATGCGGCTTGTTGCGAGCTGTCGTTATCTAAGGCATTTTGCGAAATGAATTTCTTGCTCACTAACACCTGATTGCGTTCAACGATTTTATTTTGGTTGGCTAACAAGGCTGCTATGCGAGCCACTTCGGCTTGCGCCTCTTGCGCCTGCAGGGACAAATCCGTGGCATCCAGTGTGGCAATCAATTGGCCTTGTTTGACCGCCTGACCGGTGTTGACATGAATGCGTATGACCTTGGCGGCCACCTCGGAGGACACGGTTGGGTTGCTTAAGCCTTCTAAGCTGCCGACCGACTGTTCAGTGATGTCTACGGCTTGTTTTTTAACATGGGTGATCGTAACCAGGGTAGGCTTGGGCCCATTTTTTTTGGCCTCGGCTTGGTCTTGCTCACTTTTTTTAGCGCCGCAGCCAATTAAGATGGTCGACAGTAAGGCGATCAATAGCAAGGATTTAGTTTGCAACATCATGGTGTAAAAGCTTTCTTAGTCATTAAGGGGTGATTATACGTTGCCAATCAAAAAATGGCCCTGGGTCAGTTTTTCGCCCTGGGGCAATGTCCGAATGCCCTACTATAGCTTGTATCGGATAAGCTAATTGCAGGGCCGCCAGCAAAATTTGCAAGCTGGCGTATTGTGCCTCGGTAAAGGCCTCAAAATCCGATCCTTCTAACTCGATTCCGACTGAAAAGTCGTTGCAACGTTCCCTGTTCTGCCATATTGAAACACCGGCATGCCAAGCTCGTTTTAGGCAGGAGACAAACTGCACAAGCTGACCGTCTCTGCGAATTAAAAAATGCGCCGATACCTGGTGTTGGTGTATGCCCGCGTAATACGGATGAGCCTGCGGATCAAGTTGATTAGTAAATAATTCGATGATGCCGGAGCCGCCGTATTCGCCAGGTGGCAAGCTGATGTTGTGCACGACGATTAAACGGATTTCGTGGCTAGGCCTATCATCAAAATTGGGCGAGGCAATAAACTGGGCGTTTAGTGCAATTCCATTTTCATCAATAGCATGGTGCTTCATAGGCTTGCAATTTTATGCTAAAAATGCATTTTTAGCCTGAACTTTCATGGCAAAATTCAGTATAAAGTGCGCTTATCCTATAAACTGTGCGCATATTAAATTTACATAAGCCAAGGAATAAACAAATGGTATTTTTTGAATTGTTTTTGATGTTGATTGTGATCTTGATCGCGGCAGAAGTCTTCACCAACGCATTGGAACACTTGGGTGAAAAACTCGGCATATCCGAGGGTGTCACCGGCTCCTTGTTTGCGGCGGTCGGCACGGCTTTGCCTGAGACCATGGTGCCTTTGTTGGCCTTGTTAGCCGGTACGCAAAATGTCGCGACCAATGAGGAGATAGGCGTCGGCTCTATCTTAGGTGCGCCACTAATGTTGGCTACTTTGTCCTTGTCTTTGATGGCCATTTCGGTTTGGCGTCGTCGGGGCACCAAAGGGCATTTAAGACCGGAGCGCAGTGGCTTAACCCGTGACCTTAACTTCTTTCTTATTGCCTTTAGTTTTGCTGCCGTTGCCATGTACGTGCCGCACACGCTTACCGTGGTGCGTTATGGCATAGGCGCTTGCATGGTGACCATCTATTTTGTTTACGTGATGATGACGCTTAATGCCTCTAAAGCATTGGTGGCCGATGGTCATGCCACCGAAGCGGGCGGCCCGATGATGTTATGCCGTTTGGGCTTGCCTAACCACACCGCGGTGATAGCCTTGCAGTTAATCCTAGGCTTGGCTTTATTGATAGTGGGCGCTAAAGGTTTTATCCATGGCGTTGAGGCCGCAGCCGATTTAATTGGCATTTCTGCTTTATTGCTGTCCTTGTTGATCATCCCTATTGCCACGGAATTACCGGAAAAAGTGAACAGCGTTTTGTGGATACGTAAAGGTAAAGACACCTTGGCTTTTGGCAACATCACCGGCGCCATGGTGTTTCAAGGCACCTTGTTGCCTGCCATTGGTATCATGTTGACGCCTTGGGAGCCGCGTATGGAAGTGGTCTTGGGCATAGGCATGACCTTGTTGGCGGCGCTGTGGATGCGCTATTTAGTTGGCCGTGGCGGTATTTTGGTTTGGCATTTATTGATCAATGGCTTGATGTACATCAGCTATCTGTTTTTGGTCTTAAGCTAAGCCTAAGTAAGGTTTAGCGTGGACCGGTAAACGCAAGGATGCTTACTTTTTAGGCGCGTGCGCGGTGCAGCAGTAAAAGCGCTGTTTCACTAAAAAAGCTTCGGAACGCGCGATGTGCACTTGGCAATTGGCGCATTGCACCATGTCCTCGCTGGCTAAATGCTCAGGCGGCTGAGTTGTGCTATCGGCACTTGTTTTCTCGACTGGGTTTTTTTTGCCTAAGTAGCGGTTAACAAAATAGACTATCAGCGCGATGAGCAAGATTAAAAATAACAAACGTCCCATGATCCCTCTCCAATAAAACCGAGTAGGGATTGTAGCGAATTCCACGCCTAATGGAAAACAAACGGCGCTAGGCTTAGCTAAAATGACCAATAGGAGCACCCATCGTGACTAATCTAAACAGCAAACCAGCTTGGCTTAGGCTGGCCGCGTGCATGCTCTACGATGGCTTAGTGGTGTTGGCCTTAAGTTTTGCCTTGGCCTTGGGCTTTATTTTGTTATTCGGCGATGCTAGTCATGGGCTTAAGCGCTATGCCTTGCAGCTGTTTTTATGGCTAGGCGTCGGCCTCTATTTCGTGTGGTGCTGGCGTAAAAGCGGTCAGACTTTGGCCATGCAAACCTGGCAATTAAAACTGAGCCACGGCCAAGCCAACTTGCTAAACTGGCCTCAGGCTTTGATCAGGTATGCCTTGGCTAGCTTGAGTTTGGGCGCTTTTGGCTTGGGCTTTGTGTGGGCCGTGTTCGATCGCGATGGCTTATTTTTGCACGATAGACTGCTCAATAGCCGCATTACCTTCGTGCCACGAGCTGCAACATAATCAGCCCAGCCAGCAAGAACAATAAGGTAGGCAGCAGGGCGCTCAATAACGGCGGCCAGTCATTAAGCAAGCCTAAATGGGCGAAAACCCGATTTAAAATTTGATACGCCACCCCGAGCATGATGCCGAGCAAGGCTTTGGCGCTGACGCCACTTGTGCGCTGTGGCAGCAAAGCAAAAGGCAGGGCTAGGATGACCATGACTAGGCAGGCTAAGGGGTAAACCATTTTTGCCCATAGCGCGACTTGGTAACGGTTGGTTTTTTGTTTATTGTTGTTTAAATGGTCGATGTAAGCGGACAAATTCCATGCCGACATTTTTTCCGGCATCACCAATAAGACATTAAGCAAGGCTGGCCGTATCATCGAATACCATTTGGCTTCTGTTGAGCGTGTAACCGTATTGTGGTCTGGCTTGAATTGTGTTTCCGTGACGTCTTTTAAGCGCCAATGGTCTTGTTGGTAATCGGCCGATTTAGCGTCGCGTATCCTGATTAATCTGGCTTGTTGATCAAATTCGTAGATGTGCACGTCTTGTAAGGTGGTGTCGGCCATCACTTCTTCGACGTTGATAAATTGGCGGTCGTCCTTTACCCACAGGCCCGATCTAAATTCTTGTGCGACCAGTGCGTGGCTGGCTTGAATACGCAGGCGTTGCGCCATTTTTTCGCTGATAGGGGTGAGCAATTCGCCCACTGAGAAAGTCAGCAAGGTGAACAGCAGGCCTATGTGCGCCAGTATCAGGCCTAGCTTAAACACCGATAAACCACTGACGCGCAACACCAGTAATTCCGAGTGGCGTGCGAGCTGACTCAAACTCATCATGCAGCCCACCAATACCGCCACCGGCACCACATCGTAAACGTGGCCTGGCACGCTTAACAGCACAAACAGCAGGATATTCGCTAGGCCATAATGGCCTTTGCCTAAACTGTCTAGCTCTTGAATTAAATCAAAAAATGCAAACATCGCCATCAAAGCCAGCATGACCAACAGCACGTGGACGGTGATTTCTTTATAGAGGTATTTATGAAATATCGGCATGCTTTAGTGGGTCATGGCTTTGCCGAATTTAAGGCTGGGCAAAATGGCTAGTTGTTGGTTACGCCGGTACAGCATGTAGATCGCCAGGGATAGAAAGAGCCCGTGCACAGGCCATAAGCCCACGAGGGCATCGATTTTACCTTGGCTGACCCAAGCTTGCTGGATGCTCAGCATATTGTTGTAGAGGATGTAAACGATTAAGGCCAGCGCGAAGTTGGCCGAGCGGCCGGCGCGTGGGTCAATAGCGCTTAAGGGGATGGCCAATAAAGCCAGTATCAACGCTGAAATAGGCATGGCCAAGCGCCATTGCAATTCAGCCGTATGCGCCGGCTTGTGGGTGTTGATTAGGGTTAAACTGGGCAGCGAAGGGACAGTGGGCTCGGCCACTTGCACCAGTTCGGCATCCACGCGTATGGCGTATTGCTCAAACTCGGTGGTGGAAAATTCAGCGCTACCTGGTTTGCCGTAATAACGCCGGCCGTTTTGCATGATTAAATAATTGTCGCCATTTTTTTCGATGAAGCGATGGCCCTGTGTGGCAACGATGAGGCTGACCTTGTCGTCTTGCTTGGTTTGCACAAAAACATTTTTTACTACCTTACCCAGGTCATCAAAGCTTTCGGCAAAAAATACCCGATCGGCGTGAGTGGATTCCTTAAACACACCCGGGCTGATGGTGCTCAATTCATCACGACTCTTTAATTGTGAACGGTACTGCTCGACTTTGTTAATGGCCCATGGGGTAACAAATAAGCTTAGCAAGGCAATGATGAAGACGAAGGGTAGGCTAAATGCCAGTATCGGCCGCACCCATTGTTTAATGCTTAAACCCGAACTAAACCAAATGACCATTTCCGAGTCTCTGTACCAGCGCGTCAAGGTTAGCAAGACGGCTAAAAACAAACTTAAAGACAGCAGCATGGGTAGAAAGCGGATAAGGTTAAAGCCCAGCACGGTGCTGATGGCGTCGTTGGGCAGTATGCCTTTGGCGGCCAATTGGATAAGGTAACCGGCGCGTTGCGCTACCACCACGCCGACCAAAACCAGCAAAGCGCTGCTGGCGGTGGCGATTAATTCTTTAATAAGTGAGCGCTTAAAGAGCATGAGTGAGTGGTCGTTATGATGAATTGCTTGGGCGGTCTATTTTCAACTAGGTATTGCGTCTAAAAACCGCGATAATTCACTAAACATTTTAATAAGGTTGGCAACATGGAATTTAGCATAAAAAACGTTAATGCGGCAGCAACACAGAGTGATTGTCTGGTCGTGGGTGTCTACGAAGAAAATGTGCTGTCTGAGGCGGCACAAGAAATAGACCGTGCGAGTAAGGGCATGATTAGCAAGTTGCTTGCAGACGGTGACATGGATGGCAAATTGGAAGCGACCTTGATGTTGCACCACGTGCCTGGCTTGACTAGCAGTCGCTTGCTGTTAGTGGGCTTGGGTAAAGAGGCGGATTTTGCCGAAAAGCAATACGCCAAAGCGGTGAGGGCGTCGATCAAGGCCTTGGAAAAAAGTGGGGCCTTGGATGCGACCACCTGCTTAGCACAATTGCCTGTTAAAGCCTTAAGTGCGCAACGTAAAGTGGCGTATTTAAGCGAAGCGGCCTTGGATGCCAGCTATAAATTTGCCGCCATCAAAAGAAAAGAAGAGAAAGCCAGCCCGAAAAAAGGCATCGCTAAGCTGACCATAAACGTGGCCGCGAGCGAGCTGTCTGCCGCTGAAGCCGGTTTGGCCGATGGCCAGGCCTTGGCTGCTGGGGTGAGTTTGGCCAAGGACCTAGGTAATTTGCCACCCAATGTCTGCACCCCAAGCTATTTGGCTGAGCAAGCTTTGGCCTTAGGCAAAACCCACCAATTCAACGTCGAGGTGCTGGAGCGCGATGCCTTAAAAAAACTGGGTATGGGCTCATTTTTGGGCGTGGCACAAGGCAGTGAAGAGCCTCCAAAATTCATTATCATGCAGCACCTAAAGGGCAAAAAAGAGCAAAAGCCGGTGGTGTTGGTGGGCAAGGGCATCACCTTTGATACCGGCGGTATTTCATTAAAACCCGGTAGCGAAATGGATGAAATGAAATACGATATGTGCGGTGCGGCCAGCGTGTTGGGCACCTTTAAAGCTATCGCGGCGATGAATTTGCCCTTGAACGTCATAGGCGTGATTCCTACTTGCGAGAACATGCCGGATGGCCGTGCAACTAGACCGGGCGACGTATTAACCAGCATGTCAGGCTTGACCATAGAAGTGTTAAACACCGATGCAGAAGGGCGTTTAATTTTGTGCGACGCCCTGACCTACGTTGAGCGTTTTGAACCCAGTGCCGTAATCGATGTGGCCACCTTAACCGGTGCTTGTGTCATCGCCTTAGGCCACCATGCCAGCGGTTTGTTTAGTAATAACGATGCCTTGGCGGCGGAGCTCTTGCAAGCGGGTGAAGTGTCGCTAGATAGGGCTTGGCATATGCCGATGTGGGAGGATTACCAGTCTTTATTGGACAGTAATTTTGCCGACATGGCCAATATAGGCGGTCGTGCGGCCGGCAGCATTACCGCTGCCTGCTTCTTGGCGCGTTTTGCAAAAAAATACGATTGGGCGCATCTGGATGTGGCCGGCACGGCATGGAAATCCGGCAAAGAAAAAGGCGGTACCGGTCGCCCTGTGCCTTTGCTGACTGAATTTTTAGTGCAAAGGGCAAATCAAGCTTAAGCTTTAAACCATGACCCGGGTGGAATTCTTTTTTAACGTGGACGATAAGCTGGCTAAAACCAGCGAGCTGTGTGAAAAAGCACTGGCAAAAGGCCGCGAACTGATGGTGTTTACCCCGGGGGTGGCGATGAACGAGGCCGTGCAAGCGGCGCTTTGGCAGCACTCGGCCACTAGCTTTTTAGCCAGCAGCGATCACGCCGCGCTTATGCCGCAGTCGCCCATCACGGTTAGCCACGAGCATGAAAGCCTAAGCAAAGACGACGTGCTGATTAATTTGCATGACCAGCATCCGCCCTTTTTCAGTCGATTTCGTTATTTGGTGGAGTTGGTTGGCTCGGGTGATGACGATAAAGCCACCGCGCGCTTAAAGTTTCGTTTTTACCGCGACCGTGGCTACGACATCAAATCCACCGATGTGCGCGCCTAGGGCGCGTTCCTTATAGGCTGGCTATTAGCGCTTGGTAAGCCGCTGCATTCATTAAACTGCTTGTGTCCTGACCCTCAGCCAATTGGTATTTAAATATCCAGGCTTGGTAAGGTTTGTCGTTAATTAATTCCGGGCTATTGATCAAGGCCTGGTTGATCTCCGTCACCGTGCCGTCCAGCAAAGCATGCAAATCCGAGCCGGTCTTGACCGATTCCACTAGGCCGCAAGCCTCATGGGCGATCAGTTTACTGCCCACTGCTGGGGCTTGGGTAAAGACAATGTCACCTAGCAAATCCTGCGCGTAATCGGTGATGCCGGCTTCCCAAAATCCGTCTGCTGTGGCTTTGGTCCATAAATGTTCGGCGCTGTAAAATAAAGAATCAGGGGTTTGCATGGGCGTTAATGTGACTGTGTTTAAAGTGAAGGATTATTTTAGCCTTAATCCAATTATTCGCATTTAAATTTTTAGAATTTAAATGGATAAAAAAGTAAAATATATTGATGACAAAGCTAAAGTTTTTATATAGTATTCGTCTGTAACTGCATGAAGGACAACAAACAAATGGGCTTTTATATGCGTAAATTTATACTTTTCTACATAGCGATCATGCTTAGTTTTGCACCTATGTCAGTGTACGCGGAAGGTAAAAAGTCGCACAAACACAAAGCCCATATCAGTAAAAAACATAAAGTTTCATCTAAAAGCCGTCATCACAGGCTGGCCAGCCGTAAACATAAAAACGTCTACGCTAAAGCCTACGATGGCAGCGGCCCACTGCAATTGGCGTCATCCAAAGTGCTGGTGATTAACCAGTTAACCGGCGAAAAGCTGTTTGAAAAAAACACCAATCAACCCACCCCTATTGCTTCTGTCACGAAATTAATGACCGCCATGGTCATGTTGGACGCGCACTTGCCTATGGACGAAGTGTTGGCCATCAGTAATCAAGATGTGGATTACCTAAAGGGCACGCACTCTAGGTTGTCGGTGGGCACGGAACTCACGCGCGCAGAATTATTACAACTGGCCTTGATGTCGTCTGAAAACCGTGCGGCATCTGCATTGGGTAGGAATTACCCAGGCGGCATGTATGCTTTTTTAAGCGCGATGAATCGCAAAGCGGCTTTATTGGGCATGAACGCCACGCATTTTTATGATGCCACCGGTTTGGACAGCGCCAATGTCTCGACTGCTGAGGATTTGGCTAAAATGGTCAACGCGGCATACCGCTACCCTGAGATACGCCAAGTGAGCACAGCCGCTTCGCAAGAGATCACTTTGCACGGCGGTGCCAATAACTTTGTTAATACCAATGCCTTGGTTAGGCGTGGCGATTGGGTGATAGGCTTATCCAAGACCGGTTTTATCAATGAGGCAGGCCGTTGCTTGGTGATGCAAGCGGAGATTTCTGGCCAGCCGATGATTATCGTATTGTTAAATTCGGTGGGGAAAATGTCCCGCATAGGCGATGCCAATCGCATTCGTAAATGGATAGAGCACAATGAAATGGCCTCATTAGGTCATCGCGTCAACGGCTAACTAAACCGGATGCAAAAAAAGCGGCTAATAAGCCGCTTTTTTTATGCCTGGCAATTACTTGCTAGCGGGTTTTTTTACGCTGGTTTTCTTGCTAGTGGCTGTTTTGGCTGGGGTTTTTTTAGCCGCAGGCTTAGCGCCACTGGCTTTTTTTACCGCCGCTTTTTTGGCAACGGCTTTCTTGGCGGGCGCTTTCCTGGTGGCTGGTTTTTTTGCTGATTCACCTTTCGCGGCCTTGGCTACGAGTAACTCCATGGCTTCTTCCAGGGTCAGCGATTCCGGCTCTATGCTTTTTGGTAAGGTAGCGCGTAGCTTGCCGTGTTGCACATACGGACCGTAACGACCAGCAAAGATCTCAATTTGACCGTCTTCGCTGGGGTGATTGCCCAGCGAGCATAGTGGTGCTGGGCCAGTGTGAGCAGCCGCTAATAAAGCCACGGCCGCGTCTAAATCAATGGTAAACACGCTGTCGGTTTTTGGGATGGATTTAAATTTAGCATCGTGATTGATGTAAGGGCCAAAGCGACCGATATTGGCCACGATTTTTTTATGGGTGTCGGGATGCAGACCTAAATCCCTGGGTAAGGACAGCACCATGCTGGCAGTTTCTGCCGTCATGTCGGCCAAAGAAATTTCCTTGGGCACGCTGACGCGTTTGGGTTTTTTCTTGTCCCCTTCTACCGCCAAACCCAGTTGCAAATAAGGACCATACGGGCCATTCATGAGCAACATTTCTTTACCGGTGGCTTGATCTAAGCCTATTAACACAGGCTCGCTGGCACCTTGGGCGGCACCGTTTAAACTGCGTTTGTAGTCGCATTTCGGCTCGTCGTTGTAACCGGTGCAGCCAATAAACGTACCGTAGCGACTCAGTTGTTTTTGCAAAGGCTTGCCGCATTTGGGGCAGGCTTCGTCTATGAGTTCGTTACCTGGCCTGTCGACATCGGCCTTGCTAAGCAATTGTTGGTTAAAGCCTTGCCAAAATTCATCCATCAATGGAATCCACTCACGCTGACCTTCGGCTACGCTGTCCAAGGCGTTTTCCAGGTTGGCGGTGAAGTCGTAATCAACGTATTTGGTGAAGTGCTCGGTTAAAAACTTGTTCACTACCCGGCCGACGTCGGTAGGCGTGAAGCGTTTTTTGTCCAGCAATACGTATTCGCGGTCTTGCAAGGTGCTGATGATACTGGCGTAAGTAGACGGACGGCCTATGCCGTATTCTTCTAGTATTTTAACTAAGCTGGCCTCGCCGTAGCGCGGCGGCGGTTCGGTAAAATGCTGATCACCGTAAATTTTTTCTACCGTCAACACTTCGCCGGTTTCTAGGTGCGGTAATTTGCTTTCGCCTTCTTCTTCCTCGTCGTCCGTGCCTTCCATGTAAACGGCAATGAAGCCTGGGAATACCAAGGTTTGTCCGGATGCCCTAAACAGATTGGCGTCGCTGCCTACGCTTAAGTCCACGCTCACGGCATCAAATTTCGCTGCCGCCATTTGGCAAGCGACGGCGCGTTTCCATATCATTTCGTAGAGTTTAAATTGCTCGTCGTTTAGGTATTGCCTAAGCTTAGCCGGCGTGCGATTGATGTCGGTAGGCCGTATGGCTTCGTGGGCTTCTTGTGCGCTTTTGGATTTTGTTTTGTAGGCGACGGCGGTCTTTGGTAGGTAGTCAGGCTCAAAATGCTTTTTTACGTAATCGCGAATTTGCATGATGGCTTCAGCCGCCATGTTGAAAGAGTCGGTACGCATGTAGGTAATCAAACCAACGGTACCGCTGCCCACGTCTACGCCTTCATACAGTTGCTGCGCGATACGCATGGCGCGCGAGGTGGTAAAGCTTAATTTACGCACCGCTTCTTGTTGCAAGGTCGAGGTGGTAAATGGGGCGGCCGGGCTGCGACTGCGTTGTTTCTTTTCCACGCGTGAAACGGTGGTTTTGCCTGCGCTGGCTAGCAACAGCTTGCCCACCACGTCGGCTTGTTGATCGTGATTAATCAGCGAAAATTGCTCTATTTTTTGATTGTTTAATTGGATTAATTTAGCGCTGAAGCCGTGGCTGTGTTTTAGTGCGTCCAAATGAACAGACCAATACTCTTGGGATTTAAAGGCCTCAATCTCCAATTCGCGCTCGACAATTAAGCGTAAAGCCGGGCTTTGCACGCGGCCAGCAGAAAGGCCGCGGCGGATTTTCTTCCAAAGTAAGGGTGATAAATTAAAGCCCACCAAGTAGTCCAATGCACGACGCGCTTGCTGAGCATTGACCATGTCCATGGAGATGTCGCGTGGTTGGGCGATGGCATGCTCCACGGCATTTTTGGTAATTTCATGAAACACCACGCGTTTCATGGTTTTATTTTTCAGTAAATTTTTGCCTTTTAAAATTTCCGCAATATGCCATGAAATGGCTTCGCCTTCACGATCCGGATCGGTTGCGAGGTAGATGCTGTCGGCATTTTTCACCGCTTTGGCAATGGCGTCTACGTGCTTGCTATTGCGCTCTATGATGTCGTATTTCATGGCGAAATCGTTGTTGGTATCGACCGCGCCATTTTTTGGAATGAGATCACGGACGTGCCCATACGAGGCCAATACCTCAAAGTCGCCACCTAGGTATTTTTTCAGGGTTTTGGCTTTAGAGGGAGATTCAACAATTAACAGTTTGGACATGAATGCCTAGGGAAAGGGCTGCGTTTAAGGGAATTAGCTAGATGATAACAAGGTAAATGGGGATAAGCCAATAATTTATTTACGCACAAACTCGATGCGTGTGTCACTGCTGTTGGCTATATTTAGGGCATTGTCGGTTTGCGCGATGTCACCAAACAATGGATCGTCGTCGTCCACTTTTGCTTGGCTTAAGGTTTTAAAGTCGTATAAATTGAAGTCGGCCAAATGCGAGGGCTCGACATTGCCTATGGCGCGGAAGATATTATTGATGCGTCCTGGCTGCTCGCGCTCCCAGTCCTGCAGCATGTCTTTGATTTTTTGCCTTTGTAAATTTTCCTGGCTGCCGCATAAATCGCAAGGGATGATGGGGAAAGCCATTTGCCTAGCATAGCTGGCAATGTCTTTTTCACTGCAATAAGCCAAGGGGCGTATCACGACATTTTGTTTGTCGTTGGTGGCGAGTTTGGGTGGCATGGCTTTCATTTTCGCGCCAAAAAATAGGTTAAGAAATAAGGTTTCCACGATGTCATCACGGTGGTGACCCAGGGCAATTTTATTGGCGCCCAATTCTTTTGCGGTGGTGTAAATGACGCCTCGACGTAGCCGTGAACACAAAGAGCAGGTGGTTTTGCCCTCGGGTATTTTCTCTTTAACGATGGAGTAGGTGTCGGCATTTACAATGCGGTAATCCACGCCCAATTTTTCAAAATAGGCAGGCAACACATCGGCCGGAAAGCCTGGTTGCTTTTGATCCAAGTTCATGGCGATGAGTTTGAAATCTATGGGCGCGCGCTCTTGCAATGCCAGCAATATCATTAACATGGCATGCGAGTCCTTGCCGCCACTCATGCACACCAGCACCGTGTCGCCGTCTTCTATCATGTTGTAATCGCCTATGGCTTTGCCGGTAGCGCTGATTAAGCTATTGCGTAGCTTAATAAAATTGTTCGAGTACTCGGCAGGCAGGTGTTTAATCATGGTTTTAGGCTAGGGGGTGGATGGAGAGGGCTTAAGAAAGAATAGGGCTATAGATTTAAAGAACGGCCACCGTCGACAGCCAGCACATGGCCGGTAATAAACGGCGCGTCGGCAATCAAAAATTTAACGGCTTTGGCGACGTCTTCCGCTTCGCCTACGCGTTTGAGTAAGGTTTGGTTAATCACGCGTTGGCGGTAAACTTCATCGAATTGCGGGTTGTTTTCCGGCCATTGCACCGGTCCAGGTGCGACCGCATTCACCCTTACTTCGGGGCTTAATTCATGCGCTAAGGATTTGGTTAAGGTGACCAAGCCGGCCTTGGCCACACTGTAAACGATGTAGCCTTTTTTGGGGCGTTCGACGTGCATATCGGTGATGTTGACGATGCAGCCATGGTTTTTGCGTAATTCCGCCGCGGCGGCTTGCGATAAGAACAAAGGCGCTTTCAAATTGCTGCCCATGAGGTCTAGCCATTTTGCTTCGTCTATGTCGCCTATTTCGCTGGCGTAATAGGTTGAGGCGTTATTGATCAGTGCGTCCAAGCGACCAAAATGATTAACTGTTTCGTGAACCAAACTGGGTAAGCTAGGGATATTTAACAAATCACCTTGCACTATCGCCACCGAATTAGCGCGCTGCAGATTGAGCTCGGCCTGCAATGCCCGCGCTTCATTGAGGGAGCTCTTGTAATGGATCATCAAGTTGGCGCCTGACGCATGCAACAGGCGTGAAATAGCGGCGCCTACCCGTTTGGCGCCGCCGGTAATCAGTACCACTTTATTTGTCAGGTCAGTTTCCACGCTTTAATCCCATCTTGATAGTTAGCTATTATAATCCAAGTCTATGACTACTTTATCCGAGCCATCGGCCATCGCCCAAAAACACAGCGAGCAACTCAGCTTGCTCATCCAGGATCGCATCGTGCTAGCAGGGGGGTGCTTGGATTTTTCAAGCTTCATGCAGTTAGCGCTGTATGCTCCAGGCCTAGGCTATTACTCTGCCGGCCGGCAAAAGTTCAGCCAAATGCAAAAAGACGGTGGCGATTTTGTCACTGCGCCAGAAATGACCAGCTTATTTGGGCGCACCATCGCCGAGCAAGTGGCGCAAATTTTTCAAGCGATG
The DNA here is from genome assembly GCA_945878695.1 of Methylotenera oryzisoli. Taxonomy (GTDB): domain Bacteria; phylum Pseudomonadota; class Gammaproteobacteria; order Burkholderiales; family Methylophilaceae; genus Methylotenera; species Methylotenera oryzisoli_B. Next base: position 93,767 of record CAMDXI010000002.1, read on the forward strand.
CGTGGCGACTTATTGGAGTTGGGCGCCGGCACCGGTAAGTTGGCGGCCGACCTCTTATTGGCCTTGGCGGATCTAGACTGCTTGCCGCAGCAGTATTTTATATTGGAAGTAAGTGACCACTTACGGCAAGTGCAGTTGGAAACCTTGCAGGCCACCTTGCCCGCTGCCTTATTGCGGCGCGTGCAATGGCTGCATGCTTTGCCAGCAGCATTCGAGGGCGTAATCTTGGCTAACGAAGTGTTGGATGCGGTGCCGGTGCACTTGGTCCATGCGACCGAACAGGGTTTGCTTGAGCGTGGCGTGGCGTGGCAGGATGGGTTTGTTTGGCAGGATAAAGCGATAGCAGAATCGCATTTGCTTAGCTTGGCGGAGCAACAGAATTTACCGGTGGGCTACCTGACCGAATTTAGCCCAGCAGCCACGGCCTTGGTCAGCAGTTTGGCGCTAAGCTTGCAGCGAGGCGCGATTATCTTGATTGATTATGGCTTCTCGGCGCGTGAGTATTACCACCCGCAACGCAATCAAGGCACATTGATGTGCCATTATCAGCATCATGCGCACCCTGATCCATTAGTGAACATCGGTTTGCAAGACATCACTGCCCATGTCGACTTTACTAGTGTTGCCTATGCCGGCGTCAATCATGGCTTAAGTTTGGCCGGCTTTTGCAGCCAAGCCCAATTTTTGATGAATGCCGGCATGCTCAAGCTCATGGCGCAAGTGTCGCCTGACGACGTGAGTCGCTATGCCCCCCTTGCCGCGGCGGCTCAGAAATTACTATCGCCTGCAGAAATGGGCGATATATTTAAGGTCATGGCCTTGACTAAAAACCTGGATGCAGCCCTCATTGGCTTCAGTCAGGGCGATAAATCGCACACTTTATAAGGACTGCATCAATCAAATTGTTATAATGCCGGCTATGACTAAATTACCTAACCCCGCCGCCGATAGTGCGCCAGATTTAAAAATGCGACCGATACGCAGTTTTGTTTTAAGACAAGGCCGCGTCACCAAAGCGCAAGCCCAAGCCTTGGAAGTTGGGCGACCCAAATTTGCCATAGACTACGCGCCAGGCATGATTAATTTGAATGAAAAATTTCAGCGTCAGGAGAGCAAGAAAATACTGGAAATCGGTTTCGGTATGGGCGAAACCACGGCAAAAATCGCCCAAACTTTGCCCGATTGCGATTTCCTAGCTGTTGAGGTGCACACGCCAGGCGTTGGCGCTCTGCTTAAGTTAATAGATGAGTTGGCGCTCACTAACATACGGATTATTCAGCATGATGTGGTGGAAGTGCTGCATACCATGGTGGCCGATGCAAGTCTGGATGGCATCCATATTTTCTTTCCCGATCCTTGGCATAAAAAGCGTCACCACAAACGCCGTCTAATCCAAGCCGCTTTCGTTAAACTGCTCTGTAGCAAACTGCGTGAGGGTGCTTATTTGCATGTCGCCACCGATTGGGAAGAATACGCAATATGGGTAATGGATGTGTTGAAAGCGGAAACGCAATTGCAAAATAGCGCAGACGAGTACGCTGAAAAACCCAGCTATCGTCCACTGACTAAATTTGAAAACCGCGGCATTAAACTGGGCCACGGTGTTTGGGACATGGTGTTTACTAAAAAGTAAGGCCACCTAGCAATTTGATTGCTTACTGGGCTTTTTCGCCGGTGTCCAAGGCAAACGTTTTGCGGACCAAATCTTCCGGCTCCTCGCCAAACAGCCAAGCACCGATTACTTTTTCGGCTTCTTCCACGCCTTGTTTTTTCAGGCTGGAAAAAAGTTGTATGGTGCAGACGCTGTGATAATGATTGCCCCATGTTTCAATCAACTCTTTGCGCACTCGGTTTAGCGTCAGGCTGGCTTCGCCTCGAGACAATTTGTCCGACTTGGTCAGTAAGACGTGCACCGGTTTACCGCTGGGGCAAAACCAATCTAACATCTGCCGGTCTAGAGGAGTAAGTGGGTGGCGACTATCCATTACCAACACCAAGCCAGCTAAGCTAGATCGCTCGCTTAAGTATCGCGCCAAGACGTTTTGCCAATGCGCGCGCATGGCCTCAGGCACTTTGGCATAACCGTAACCGGGTAAATCGACTAAATGCCTATCGTTACCCAGCGTGAAAAAATTAATCAGCTGCGTGCGGCCAGGTTGTTTGCTGACGAAAGCCAATCGGTTGTGGTTAGCTAGGGTATTGAGCGCGCTGGATTTGCCGGCATTAGAGCGACCGGCAAAAGCCACCTCTATGCCGCTGGCAATAGGTAGGTCGCGTAAGTGGTGTGCTGAAATATAAAAAGCAGCATTTTGAAACAAAGGCATGGTGGTCCGATTCTAGTTTGCTTAATCGCTTTGGATTAAGCGCTGTACATTGCCTTAAGCAAACAACATAATTTAACAACAGCGAAAAATGCTATCACGAATAGGTCTTTTTCGCTAAAATACCACGTTAATTGATTGAATAATTTAGATTACTGGTATGGCCTTAAGGCAGTTTGCCTTGCTTGATTTGATAATTGGGAGTGGAAATGCAATTTTGTCGTGCAATGAAGTTAAGCGCTGTAACAATGACAGCCTTGGTAACGATGTTGGGCTTGGTCAACGGCGCCCTCGCAGCGGATAAAGCGGTAGCAGCCGTAGCACCAGTGGAAAAAAACGCCATGGCACAAATAACCAGCACGGTTTGCGCGGCTTGTCATGGGGCGGATGGTAACAGTGTGATCACGCTGAATCCAAAATTAGCCGGCCAACACCCTGAATACTTGGTCAAACAATTGACCGAATTTAAATCCGGTAAACGCGCCAACGCGGTGATGTCGGGTATGGCAGCCATGCTAAGTGATGAGGACATGAAAGGGGTGGCCAATTATTTTGCCAGTCAGAATATAGTATTGGGTAAAGCCCAATCCAATGGCGTTGGCTCCCTAGGGGAAAAGATCTACCGCGGTGGCATTGCGGCTAACCATGTGCCAGCGTGCGCCGGTTGTCATGGCGCAAATGGAGCGGGTCTGCCTAAGCAATTTCCACGTTTGTCTGGCCAGCATGCGGATTACACCCTAGCGCAGTTGCGTACCTTCCGCACCGGCGAACGGGCTAATGCGCCCATGATGATGGCGATATCAAGCAAAATGTCGGATGCGGAAATGGCTGCGGTGGCCGATTACATCCAAGGCCTGCGTTAATTCAACCTTTTAAACAGTAAAAAAGGCAGCCATGGCTGCCTTTTTTTATGCCTATTTTTTGTCTGCTGTTACGGCGTAACGGCGGAATAAAAAACCGATTAAAGTATTATTAAGGTATCATCTTTGTCCGCCTACTGCATTTTTATTAAGTGCCGTTTTCATGTATGTATTCCTAGACTTAGCTTAAATTAACCCAGTAAGCGCCAGTACGTTTGATGTTCATCGTTAGATCACAAATTATTTTGGAGAACGACATGAAAAAACAACAGTTGGGTTTTACCTTGATTGAATTGGCCATCGTTTTAGTCATCATAGGATTGCTGCTTGGGGGCGTGTTAAAGGGTCAGGAGTTGATTAACAGCGCTAAGGTGAAGAGCATGGCGACCGACTTTAAGAACATACAAGTCTACCTGTATGGGTATCAGGATAAGTTTAAAGCCTTGCCTGGGGACGACAGGGCGGCCAGCACTCACTTGGCGGGTGCCGCCAATGCGACCACCGGTGGCACGCCTGGCGATGCCGTCATACAGGGTCTGTATGGGTCCAGCACGGCCACGGAGGAGTCGGTGTTGTTTTGGCAGCACGTCCGTTTAGCCGGATTGGCCGCAGGCCCCACCGATGTGGCCGCGGAGAATTATTTTCCTGTGAATGCCGACGGCGGCAGGATAGGCATACAAAGCGTGGCCACCTTGGTAGCCGTGACGCCCATCTCCAGCACGGAACCGGGCGGCTTGTCTGGGGCTTATGTGATTTGCTCGGAAGGCGTATTGGGTAAGTACGCCAAACAATTGGACAGCACCATGGACGATGGCGTCGGGGATACCGGCTCCATGCGTATCGTGGTAAAGGCCACACCCAGCACCGGCGTGGCGGCGCCCGATGACGCCAGCCCATACGTGCTGTGCTTGGCTTTTTAGCATGGCTTAAACAAGCTCATTTGCAGGGAAAAATAGCCCATTATGTTGGGCTTTTTTATGCCGGCTGATATCGCTTTTGACTATGAAACGTCTTGCTTAGATGCTAAATTGTTTTAGAATAGGGACTTAATAAAAAGCCCATCAACCCACCGCGTAATTCATGACCTCTAACATAGTAGAAATTGATAACCTTTCCTTTGGCTATAAAGGACGTTTGCTGCATAAAGGCATCAACATGGTCTTTCCGCGTGGCAAGGTGATCGCCATCATGGGCGGCAGTGGCAGTGGTAAAACCACCCTATTGCGTTTAATTGGCGGGCAAATTAAGCCCAGCCATGGCGAGGTACGGGTAGATGGCGACGTGGTGCACAAGCAAGATCGCGAAGGCATCTATACCCTGCGGCGAAAAATGGGCATGCTGTTTCAGCACGGCGCTTTGTTCACGGATTTATCGGTGTTTGACAACGTGGCTTTCCCCATGCGCGAGTTGACTGATTTGCCTGAAGCCATGATTAGGGATTTGGTATTAATGAAATTAAACGCCGTGGGCTTGCGTGGCGCCCATCAGTTCATGCCGGCTGAATTATCCGGCGGCATGGCAAGGCGCGTGGCGCTTGCTCGGGCCATCGCCTTGGACCCAGCCATCATTATGTACGATGAACCTTTTGCTGGATTGGACCCGATTTCCATGGGCGTGATATGCGCGCTTATCCGCAGCTTAAATGACGCTTTAGGCGCCACCTCGATTATCGTCTCGCACGATGTAAAAGAGACCTTTTTGATTGCCGATTACGTGTATTTTGTGGCCAATGGCGAAGTGGCAGCGGAAGGCACGCCGGATGATTTAATGCAATCCAAGCTGCCTTTTGTGCATCAGTTTGTGCACGGGGATAAAGACGGTCCCGTGCCATTTCACTACCCTGCAGCCGATTACCGTTCTGAACTATTGCAAGCAAGCTCAGGCCAAAAAGGGTAAGAGTTAACACCATGATAAAATCCAAGCTTATGCTAAGTATGCTTCGCCACCTGCGCGGCATGGGCCACCGCATGATAGAGCGCACTTGGCGCTTGGGCGCGGGAGCCAGATTATTTTTCTTGGCCATCGTCTATTCCGGCGAGAGTTTTAAGCGCTTTCATTTAACCTTGCGCGAAATCTATTTCACCGGCGTCATGTCGCTACTGATTATTATCGTATCGGCTTTTTTTGTCGGCATGGTGCTGGCCTTGCAAGGCTACAACACCTTGCAAAAATACGGTTCATCGGAAGCCATAGGCGTGCTAGTGGCCTTAGCCTTGGTGCGCGAATTAGGTCCTGTGGTCACGGCATTATTGTTTGCCGGTCGCGCCGGCACGGCCATTACTGCGGAAATAGGTTTGATGAAAACCACAGAGCAATTGTCTGCCATGGAGATGATGGCCGTTAATCCAATTGCACGTGTGGTGGCGCCGCGTTTTTGGGCTGGGGTGATTTCCATGCCCATACTCGCGTCTATTTTTTCCATGGTCGGCATATTGGGCGGCTACTTGGTAGCCGTGCCATTGATAGGTGTGGACGACGGTGCATTTTGGTCGCAAATGCAGGCCAACGTGGATTTTAGTGCCGACATCGTCAATGGCGTGATTAAAAGCCTGGTATTCGGTGTGGTGTGCACCATGATCGCTTTGTTTGAAGGGTTTGATGCGCCACCTACAGCCGAGGGGGTGAGCCGAGCCACCACCCGTACGGTGGTGATATCGTCCTTAACGGTATTGGGCCTGGATTTTATTTTAACGTCTTTTATGTTGGTCGTATAAGCGCTGAGACAGTGATTTGAGGGGGTATATAAGTGGATAGAACAACGCTGGATTTATGGGTAGGTATTTTTGTGGCCATTGGTGTGGCCGCGCTATTTGGCTTGGCGATGAAAGTGGGCAATTTAACGTCCAGTAAGATAGGCCCCACCATCACCGTCACCGCTGCATTTGATAATGTTGGTAGTCTTAAGCCGCATGCGCCCATCAAGAGTGCGGGTGTCGTGGTTGGCCGTGTCGATAATATTGTCTTTAACAGTGAAACTTATGAGGCCATCGTGACACTCAATATAGACGAGCGTTATGCGTTTCCCATAGACACCTTTGCCAATATTTATACCGCCGGTTTGTTGGGTGAGCAGTACATTGGTTTGGAGGCCGGTGGCGATGAAGTGGTGTTGAAAAATGGTGATAAAATAGCCAAAACTCAAGATGCCATTGTGCTAGAGAAAATGATCAGTCAATTTTTGTTTAACAAGGCCTCTGAAACCGAAGCAAAAGCCGATGTCAAAGCGGCGCCACCTGTTGGGACCGAGCTGGATATACTTAAATAAGGATAGCAATGAAAGCCATAGTAAAAATCTTATGCCTAGCGGGCTTGGCGTTGTTTGCCAATGTGGCCATGGCCAACATAGACATGGCGCCGGATGCCTTGGTTAAACAAACGGCCGACGACGTCTTGACCATAGTCAAAAATGACAAAGACATACAAGCCGGTAACCAGCAAAAATTGTTCGCCGTGGTGGAAGAGAAAATCTTGCCAAATTTTGACTTTGATCGCGTTTGCCGCATGGTGCTGGGCAAAAATTGGAAGTCAGCCAGCCCGGAGCAGCAAGCTTTATTTCAGAAAGAATTCCGCAGTCTGTTGTTGCGCACATACGCCACCGCATTGGGAAAATACCGCGATCAGGTTATTGAATACCGCCCTATGCAAACCGACGCCAGCGAAAAAAATGTCACGGTAAAAACGCAAATTATCCAAAAAGGTGGCCAGCCGATTGCCGTCGATTACAGCTTGGTCAAAGGCACCGCTGGTTGGAAAGTCTATGACATTACTATCGAAAGCGTCAGCTTGGTGACCAATTACCGCAGTCAATTTAGCAGCGAAATTCGCCAAAATGGTTTAGACAGTCTGAATAAGAAGTTAGCCGATAAAAACGCTGCTACCGAGGTGAAGCGTTAAGCTTGAACGCCATGGCCATTAACGCAGCGAGTAAAATTGAGCAGCATGGCAACACCTGGCGGATTGCCGGTGACGTGCTGATGGATAACGCCAATTTTATCCTGCAACAAAGTCGGGCCTTGTCCACGGGCGATGAATTTTTAGTGGATTTTTCTGCCGTCAATAAAGTCGATACGGCCGCGCTCAGTCTCATGATGGAATGGCAGCGCCGCGCTGCTGCATCTTCTTCTCATGTACGCTTTGCTAATATGCCAGTGAATTTAACTCGATTGGTGTCGCTGTATGGCTTGACCGATTTTGTACCAGTTCGCTAGCTTTAACTTGCGTTCAAAACGACCTGCTGTTTGCGCTTACCCATTTCTCAAGGGCCTGTATAAAAGCAAGCCCTTATTTATTAAGGCTTAAGCTGTCAGCGTAATATGACCACCGCCATACAAATCAATCGCATCCATAAGCATTTTGGCGCCTTGCATGCCTTAAAAGGCATCGATTTGAGCGTAGAACAAGGTGAGTTTTTTGCCCTGCTTGGCCCAAATGGTGCTGGCAAATCAACCTTAATCAACATCTTGGCTGGCCTCATTAAACCTAGTTCGGGCGACATCTCGGTGCTGGGTTTTGATGTGGTTGAGCAGTACCGGCAAGCTAGGCAATTATTGGGCATAGTCCCGCAAGAGCTGGTATTTGATCCCTTTTTCAATGTGCGTGAAATGCTGCGCTTTCAAGCCGGTTACTTTGGCCGAGGGCCGGAGAACGATGCTTGGGTGGATGAGATATTGGTGGGCTTAGGTCTAGCCGATAAAGCCAATACCAATATGCGCAAGCTTTCCGGCGGCATGAAGCGTCGCGCGTTGATAGCTCAAGCGCTGGCGCACAAGCCGCCGGTGATCGTCTTGGATGAGCCTACCGCCGGTGTCGATGTTGAATTGCGGCAAACCATGTGGGCGTTTATTAAAAAGCTCAATCGCGAGGGCCATACCATTATCCTGACCACGCATTACCTGGAAGAAGCGGAAACCTTATGCAATCGCGTAGGCATGATGAAGCAAGGTGAGTTGGTGGCATTGGATAGCACGGCGAATTTGCTGAATAAATTTTCCGGAAAAAAATTGAGTTTAAGCTTGGGGGAGGTCAGCTTGCCCGAAGCGATACGGCCCATGCTGAGGGGCCAAGAAAAAGGCGTGCACACGTTTGCTTTAACCGATATGGCGCAAATTGAATTGGTTTTATCCAGTTTGCGCACGGCTAATATTGCCGTGGCTGATATGCAATTGCATGAAGCCGACCTCGAAGACGTGTTTCTATCATTGGTGGGTAAACAATAATGCCGGCCTTTAACAAACTGCGGGATGCATTCATCAGCGCGACGACGATCAGCCCTAAATACCGTGGCCCATGGACCTTGTTGAAAAAAGAGATGCTGCGATTTTGGCGGGTTGGATTTCAAACAGTGGCGGCACCGGTGATTACCGCTTTGCTGTATTTATTGATTTTTTCGCACGTGCTAGAAGGCCGCGTGCAAGTATACCAAGACGTGCTTTACACGGTTTTTTTGATACCGGGTCTGATCATGATGTCGGTCTTGCAAAATGCCTTCGCGAACAGCTCATCGAGTTTGATTCAGTCAAAAGTGATGGGTAACTTAATCTTTGTTTTATTAACGCCGTTAACGCACCTGCAGTTCTTTTGTGCATTTTTATGCGCGGCCATTATTCGTGGCTTAGTCGTGGGTTTGTGCATTTATTTAGTGGCCGTGTGCTTTGTTGATTTGCCGATTAGCCAGCCTTGGATGATAGTGGCGTTTGCTTTATTGGGCAGTGCTTTATTGGGTACTTTTGGCATTATTGCGGGTATTTGGGCCGATCGATTTGATCAGATGGCGGTTTTTCAAAACTTTATCATCATGCCTCTGTCTTTCTTGTCCGGGGTTTTTTATTCCATCCATTCTTTGCCACCGTTTTGGCAAAGCGTCTCGCACCTCAACCCATTTTTCTACATGATAGATGGCTTTAGGTATGGGTTTTTTGGTCAGGCGGACATTTCACCTTGGATCAGCTTGTGCATCGTCACTACGGCCTTCTTAGTGTTGGCATGGAGCACCTTAAAAATGCTAAAATCCGGTTATAAATTAAGAGCCTAAACCGCTAGGCTAGATTAAAAAGGCGATATTAAGGTGTTAACAGCAGCGCAATTACAGTCCTACATTACCCAGCATTTGGCTTGTGAATACATCAAAGTCATGGGTGACGATGGCACGCATTTTGAGGCGGTGCTGGTCAGTTCAGCCTTTTTAGGAAAAAGCCGGGTGCAGCAACATCAATTGGTCTATGCTACGCTCGGTGACAGAATGCGTGAGGAAATTCACGCTTTGTCTATGCAGACCTATACCCCAGAGCAATGGGCTAAACAGCCTTAAATTGGCCACGAAATATAAATTTAACACGAGTCATGGAGCAGCATATGGACGCACAAGCACAAATCAAGCAAACGGTCACTAGCAACAAGGTGGTGCTGTATATGAAAGGTAGTCCCAAATTTCCACAATGTGGTTTTTCTAATTTGGCCACGCAGATTTTAGATGCTTGCCAAGCAAAATACTTCGCTGTTGACGTATTAGCTGATCAAGCCGTACGTGAAGGCATTAAAGTCTATGCCAATTGGCCGACCATTCCGCAGTTGTATATCAATGGTGAATTTGTTGGCGGCTCAGATATCATGCGTGCAATGTATGAAAACGGAGAGCTTCAAACGATGTTAGAAGCAGCAAAGTAATTGGATAAATTAATTATACAAGGCGGTAACCGCCTCAACGGCGTGGTCACCATTTCTGGTGCTAAGAATGCCGCTTTGCCTATATTGTGTGCGGCATTGTTGGCAGAAACGCCCTTACACTTAACCGGGGTGGCAGCCTTAAAAGACATTGCCACCACCATTAAATTGCTGGATACCATGGGCGTAAAAATTGCCCGGAATGGCAGTCAAGTTAGCTTGGATGCAAGCGATGTGGCCTCTTTCGAGGCCACTTATGAAATGGTAAAAACCATGCGTGCCTCCATATTGGTATTGGGCCCATTGTTGGCCCGTTTTGGTACGGCTCGCGTGTCCTTGCCAGGTGGTTGTGCCATCGGTTCTAGGCCGGTGGATTTGCACATCAAAGGCTTGCAGGCGATGGGGGCGGCCATCCACATTACGCATGGTTACATCCAGGCCAGCACCTTGCATTTACCGAATCGCCGTTTACAAGGCGCACGCTATTACATGGACATCGTGACCGTCACCGGCACAGAGAATTTAATGATGGCAGCGGCTTTAGCTGAAGGCACGACGGTGCTAGAAAATGCCGCAAAAGAACCCGAAGTGATCGATTTGGCAGAAATGCTGATTAAGATGGGTGCTAACATCAGCGGTGCCGGCACGGACGTCATTACCATCGTTGGTGTAGAGAAATTGCATGGCACCGAACACAACGTGGTGTGTGACCGAATTGAAGCGGGCACTTATATGGTGGCTGCAGCGATGGCTGGAGGCGAAGTCAAATTGCTCAATGCTAGGGCTGATTTGCTTGATGCGGTGATAGAGAAATTACGTGAAGCCGGTGCCACGGTAACCAGCGATAAAGACAGCATTACCGTCAAAAGCGACGGCAAACTTAAGGCCGTTAACATACGTACGGCACCGCACCCGGCTTTCCCGACCGATATGCAAGCGCAGTTTATGGCGCTTAATGCCGTGGCCAGTGGCGTAGCAAAAGTGACTGAAACCATCTTTGAAAACCGCTTCATGCATGTACAGGAAATGCAACGCATGGGCGCTGACATCAGTATAGATGGCAACACCGCATTGGTTAAAGGTGTCGCCACATTGGATGGCGCGACCGTGATGGCCACCGATTTGCGTGCATCCGCCAGTTTGGTGTTAGCCGGTTTGGTTGCCCGAGGCGAAACCGTGGTGGAACGTATCTACCACCTAGACCGTGGTTATGAAAACCTAGAAGCAAAATTAAACGCATTGGGCGCCAATGTGAAACGAGTTTAAGCATGATAACCATCGCACTATCTAAAGGCCGTATTTTCGAGGAAACCACGCCATTGTTGGCGGCCGCTGGTATCCATGCCTTGGAAGACCCGGAATCCTCACGCAAATTAATATTGCCGACTAATCGCGATGACGTACGCTTGATTATCGTGCGGGCCTCCGATGTGCCTACTTACGTGCAATACGGCGCAGCCGATTTGGGCATAGCCGGCAAGGACGTATTGGATGAGCACGGCGGAGAAGGCTTGTATCAGCCTATCGATTTGCAAATAGCCAAATGCAAAATGATGGTGGCCGTGCGCGAAGACTTTGATTATTTTGCATCGATACGCAGTGGGGCTCGCCTTAAAGTCGTGACTAAGTATGTCAAAACCGCCCGCGAGCATTTTGCTGCTAAAGGCATGCACGTGGATTTGATCAAGCTTTATGGATCGATGGAGCTCGGGCCTTTGGTGGGCTTGGCCGACGTGATAGTGGATTTGGTTAGCACCGGCGGCACACTGCGGGCCAACAAACTTAAAGCGGTAGAAGAAGTGGGCGACATCAGTTCACGCTTGGTGGTCAATCAAGCTTCACTTAAATTGAATCGCGATAAAATTCAACCGATTATGCAGGCGTTTATAAGCGCCATTTCTGCCAAGTAAACGATTTTTAATTAAGTCATTAATAAGATTAGGTTAGATTTATGAGTATAAATATTAGACGTTTCTCCACCAGCGATAGCGATTTTGACGCTAAATTGCAGGCCTTATTGGCCTTTGAAACGGCCCAAGACGACAGCGTGGACGAGGTGGTGGCAGGCATATTAAAAGACGTCAAAAAACGCGGCGACGCCGCTGTGTTGGAGTACACCCAGCGTTTTGATAAAACCTCGGCCAGCACATTAAGCGAACTGGAAATCAGTAAACAAGACCTGCATGAGGCATTAAAAGCCTTGCCGGCTGATCAGCGTGCTGCCTTGCAAGTGGCGGCCGATAGAGTGCGCATTTATCACGAAAAGCAATTAATGAGCTCCTGGAGTTATGAGGAGCAAGACGGCACATTGCTAGGTCAGCAGGTGACCTCATTAGACCGTGTCGGCTTGTATGTGCCAGGGGGCAAGGCTGCTTACCCTTCATCTGTATTGATGAATGCCATCCCAGCCAAAGTGGCCGGCGTGAAAGAATTGATCATGGTGGTGCCCACGCCTAATGGTGAGCGCAACCAGTTGGTGTTAGCCGCGGCGGCGATTTCTGGCGTGGATAGGGTGTTTTGCATAGGCGGCGCGCAAGCCGTTGGCGCCTTGGCCTACGGCACGCAAACCGTTCCACAAGTGGATAAAGTGGTCGGTCCCGGTAACGCCTACGTGGCGGCTGCTAAGCGGCGCGTGTTTGGTGTGGTTGGCATAGACATGGTGGCCGGCCCATCGGAAATTCTAGTGATCTGCGACGGCAAGACCAACCCAGATTGGGTGGCGATGGATTTATTCAGTCAGGCCGAGCACGATGAGTTAGCGCAAGCCATTTTATTGAGCCCAGATGCCGACTTTTTACAAAGCGTGCAAGCCAGCATAGATAAGTTGTTGGCAGACATGCCACGCAAAGACATCATCAGAACTGCCTTGACCGATAGGGGTGCTTTGATCCAGGTGCGCGATCTGGCTGAGGCGGCCAAGATTTGTAACTACATTGCGCCCGAGCATTTGGAATTGTCCATGGACGATCCCTTGGCTTTTAGTTTGAGCATCAAACACGCCGGTGCCATATTCATGGGGCGTAACACCTGTGAGGCGCTAGGGGATTATTGCGCTGGACCTAACCACGTGTTACCCACTTCTCGCACGGCGCGTTTTTCTTCGCCGCTAGGGGTATACGATTTCCAGAAGCGTTCCAGCTTAATCATGGTGTCCGAAGCCGGTGCGCAAACCTTAGGTAAAGTGGCCGCCACCTTAGCTTACGGCGAAGGTTTGCAAGCGCACGCCCGATCCGCTGAATTTAGGTTGAAGCCAAGTAAATGAGTAAATTTTGGAGCGATGTGGTGCATAAGCTAACGCCTTATGTACCGGGCGAACAACCTAAACTGGATAATTTAGTAAAACTAAATACCAATGAAAATCCTTATGGCCCAAGCCCTAAGGTGTTGCAGGCGCTGAAGTTAGAAGCCTCTGAGTCTTTGCGCCTTTATCCGGATCCCAATTCGGATGCCTTGAAAGCAGCCATTGCCAGCACTTATCAATTGCAAAAAGAAAACGTTTTTGTTGGCAACGGCTCGGATGAGGTATTAGCGCATGTGTTTCAAGCACTGCTAAAGCACAGTCGCCCCTTGTTGTTTCCAGACATCACTTACAGCTTTTACCCTGTTTATTGTGGTTTGTATGACATTGAGTACCAAACCGTGCCCTTATCGGATGATTTTACGATTAGGGTAGAAGATTACGATCAGCCAAATGGCGGCATCGTATTGCCCAATCCCAATGCACCGACTGGTATCCCATTGCCCTTGGCCAAGATAGAGCAGTTGCTGCAAATGAATAAGCATTCAGTGGTCGTGGTGGACGAGGCTTACGTGGATTTTGGTACCGAGTCTGCGGTTGGCTTAATCCAGCATTACCCTAACTTATTGGTGGTGCATACCTTATCTAAAGCCCGATCTTTAGCAGGCCTACGCGTTGGCTATGCCTTGGGCTCAGCCGAGTTAATTGAGGCCTTGACTAGGGTGAAAGACAGTTTTAATTCTTACCCTGTAGACCGCTTTGCCTCAGCTGGTGCCATTGCGGCTATGCAAGATAGCGTCTATTTTCAAGACACTTGCCGTAAAGTGGTGGCTACCCGTGAGGCGCTGATGGCTGAATTAGCCAGTCTAGACTTTGAGGTCTTGCCATCCGGTGCTAACTTTATTTTTGCAAAACACCAGACTCTTGGCGGAGAAGAAATTACCGCTATGCTTAGGCAAAAAAACATTATTGTTCGCCATTTCAAAGCCCCCAGTCGCATTGCACCGTATTTGCGTATTACCATAGGCACGGATGCGCAATCGGTTTTGTTAGTTAAGGCATTGCGGGAAATACTCAGTCAGCCTTGATGTTGTTTGAATTGAGAAAAATCCTAAAAAATAGGCTGTTTTTGCGGTAAAAACACCTGTAAAAAACGGAAAAAGTTCCTCGTTCGAAAAAAAATTCTTAATTCCACAATCGCGTCGTGTTAATATCGCGAAATGTGTGATTTCTGCACAATAAACTATTTAATTCGTATTTTTAATCATAAGTAAACGCACGTGGCGTTTATTTTTAGTTGGAGGATGTAGCATGGCACAAACCCAAATGGCATTAGATTCATTAGATTTCGACGGTACCGTCGCTTTAGCAACTAAAGTTGCCCCACATGTAGATATTTTAGAAATTGGTACACCATGCATTAAGCATAACGGTATCAAATTACTTGAGGTGTTGCGTGCTAAATTCCCAAAAAACCAAATCTTAGTTGATTTGAAAACAATGGATGCTGGTTTCTACGAAGCCGAGCCATTCTACAAAGCCGGTGCAGACATTTGCACGGTATTGGGTACAGCGGACATCGGCACCATCAAAGGTGTAATCGATGTAGCCAACAAATACGGCAAAAAAGCACAAGTTGACTTGATCAACGTGGCCGATAAAAAAGCACGCACTATCGAAGTGGCTAAATTAGGCGCACACATCATTGGCGTGCACACGGGTTTGGATCAACAAGCCGCGGGTCAAACACCGTTTAACGATTTGTCTATGGTGGCTGGTCTTAAATTAGGCGTTGAGATCTCAGTAGCGGGTGGCGTTAAAGCAACAACCACAAAACAAGTTAAAGATGCCGGCGCAACCATCATCGTTGCTGGTGCAGCTATCTACGGCGCTAAAGATCCAGCTGCTGCTGCTGCTGAAATTACAGCCATCGCTCACGGTGGTTCTGCCAGTGCTGGTGGTGTTAAAAAATTATTACCTTGGCTAATTGCTGCCGTTGTAGCGCTAGTGTTGCTTTCTGTGTTTAACAAAGCACCGGCACCAGCCGATGCACCTGCAGAAGTAGCACCAGCAGCAGAAGTGGCGCCAGCTGAAGCTGCACCTGCTGCGGCTCAATAATTAACGTTTTTTCAAGCTAAGCCATGTGTTCATGCACGGTGTTTAGCAGTTGAGACGGTAATTAGCGTAAGCAAACTAAAAGCCTAGTTAAGATTATTCATCTTGCTAGGCTTTTTTTATTGATGAGCCTATAGGGATAAAAGACTAGGGCTGAAAATGTTGTTCAGAGGGTGTGCGCAAAAGAACCAAGCGCAGCCGCTTTAGGTTAAAATAGCAAACATCCATTTTACGCATTCTTTTATTTAGTGACTTCCTATGCGCACAGCTGAAGTAGTAAGAAATACATTGGAAACGCAAATCACGGTTAACCTTAATTTAGACGGTACCGGCGTTTCAAAATTCGATACCGGAATAGGGTTTCTCGATCACATGCTCGATCAAATCGCGCGTCACGGCATGATGGACATAGCCGTTAACGCAAAAGGCGATTTGCATATTGATGCGCACCATACGGTTGAAGACATAGGCATCACCCTAGGTATGGCTTTTACCAAAGCCTTGGGCGATAAAAAAGGCATACGCCGTTACGGCCATGCTTATGTGCCACTAGATGAAGCCTTATCCCGCGTGGTGCTGGATGTGTCTGGTCGTCCTGGCTTAACGTTTTCTTGTGAATTTACCCGCGCTGCCGTTGGTGAATTTGACGTGGATTTGATACACGAATTCTTCCAAGGGTTTGTTAATCATGCCAACGTAACCATGCACATAGACAATTTAAAAGGGCACAATGCCCATCATCAGGCCGAGACGATATTCAAAGCCTTTGGCCGTGCCTTGCGCATGGCCATTGAAATGGATGCGCGCATGCTAGGCATCCTGCCGTCTACCAAAGGCAGTTTGTAAGCTTTTTTGGCAGGGCCGTTCAGCTCGACGAATGAAAAATACAGACATAGCAGTGGTTGATTACGGCATGGGCAATTTGCGCTCCGTGGCCAAGGCCTTGGAGCACGTTGCACCAGGCAAATCGGTTGTGATTAGCAGCAATCCGGATGAAATTGCCAGCGCCAATCGCGTGGTGTTTCCTGGTCAAGGCGCCATGCCCGATTGCATGCGTGAATTGGATGCGCGGGGTTTACGTGCTGCCGTTTTGGATGCTGCTAGCAACAAGCCATTTTTAGGTATATGCATAGGCTTGCAAATGCTATTCGAGCACTCTGAGGAGGGCGATGCCGCTGGCCTAGGTTTGTTCAAGGGGCAAGTAGTACGCTTCGCAACGGCCGACATGCATGATCGCCATGGTGAAAAATTAAAAGTGCCGCACATGGGCTGGAATCAGGTTTACCAAAGCCGTGATCAAGGCCTTGCTTCCCACGCCTTATGGCAAGGAATCGAAGATGGCGCACGATTTTATTACGTGCACAGTTATTATGTGCAGCCAGAAGAGCTGTCCTTAGTGGCCGGTTACAGTGAATACCCGAATTCATTCACTAGCGCTATCGCGAAAAACAATTTATTTGCCGTGCAGTTTCACCCAGAAAAAAGCGCTAGTGCCGGTTTGCAAATGCTAAGCAATTTTGTAAACTGGTTACCGTAATACTGCAAATTAATAGACCAACCTTTAATTATTTTTTGATATGACTATGTTAATTATCCCTGCAATCGATCTTAAAGACGGCCACTGTGTGCGGCTTAAACAAGGTTTAATGGAAGAGTCCACGGTTTTTTCCGAGGATCCTGCTGCCATGGCTAAGCATTGGGTTGATTGCGGTGGCAAGCGCTTGCATTTAGTGGATTTGAACGGCGCCTTCGCAGGTAAGCCGGTTAATGAAGAGGCCATACGCTCTATTGTCAGCGCAGTAGGGGGTGATATTCCTATTCAGCTAGGTGGTGGCATCCGGGATTTAGAAACCATAGAACGCTATTTAGACAATGGCATCGGCTACGTCATTATCGGTACGGCGGCGGTTAAAAATCCGGGCTTTTTGCACGAGGCCTGCGACGCTTTCCCTGGCCAAATTATAGTCGGCCTGGATGCAAAAGACGGCAAAGTGGCGGTAGACGGTTGGTCTAAATTGACCGGCCATGATGTTATCGACCTGGCCATGAAATTTGAAGATTACGGTGTCAATTCCATTGTTTACACCGACATCGGCCGAGATGGCATGCTGACCGGGGTCAATATTGAAGCCACGGTAGCGTTGGCGCAAGCGCTAAGCATTCCTGTTATTGCATCAGGCGGCGTGACCAATCTGGATGACGTGCGTCGTTTGTGCGCAGTGGCCGATGAGGGCATCATAGGCACCATCACCGGTCGTGCGATTTACGAAGGCAGTTTGGATTTTGCAGCCGCGCAAAAACTTGCGGATGAATTAAGTGCTCGCTAAACGCATCATTCCTTGTTTGGATGTGACCGATGGTCGGGTAGTAAAAGGCGTTAATTTTCTGGAGCTAAGGGATGCCGGAGACCCAGTAGAAATTGCCAAGCGCTACGACGATCAAGGCGCAGACGAACTTACTTTTTTAGACATTACCGCCAGCTCCGATAACCGCGGATTGATTTTGCACATTATTGAGCAGGTTGCCAGCCAAGTGTTTATCCCTTTAACAGTAGGTGGTGGTGTGCGTGGGGTTGAAGACGTGCGACGCTTGCTTAATGCGGGAGCGGATAAGGTTAGCATTAACACCACGGCCGTGCTTAATCCACAGATGGTAGCGGATGCTGCCCAACGCTTTGGTTCGCAATGCATAGTGGTGGCGATTGATGCCAAAAAAGTGGACAATCAGCCATTCGAGTGGGAAGTGTTTACCCACGGCGGGCGTAAGGCAACCGGCTTGGACGCCGTTAAGTGGGCTCAGCACATGGCCAGCCTTGGTGCCGGTGAGCTTTTAATCACCAGCATGGACCGTGATGGTACAAAAATAGGCTTCAACAACCCCTTGAATAAAGCCATTTCAGACGCCGTTGAAGTGCCAATTATCGCCTCTGGCGGGGTGGGTAATTTGCAGCATTTGGTGGATGGCGTGAAACTGGGCGGTGCCGATGCCGTGCTGGCCGCCAGTATTTTTCATTATGGGGAATACACCGTGAAGCAGGCTAAACAATACATGGCGCAACAAGGCATAGAAGTTAGGTTATGACTTGGTTAGATGACATTCGCTGGGATGCCAATGGCTTGGTGCCGGTCATCGCACAAGAGCACCAAACAGGCCGCATACTCATGTTTGCCTGGATGAATCGTGAGGCCTTGCAATTGACCAGCGATAGCAAGCAAGCAGTTTATTGGTCGCGCTCGCGTAACAAGTTATGGCATAAAGGTGAAGAATCGGGACATTTTCAACACGTGCATGAAATTCGCATAGATTGCGATGAGGACGTGGTGTTGATTCAGGTTGAGCAGGTAGGCGGCATTGCCTGTCATACTGGCCGGCACAATTGTTTTTTTAAGAAATTAGATAAAGGTCAGTGGATAATTGATCAAGCAATGATTAAAGACCCCAAAGATATTTATTAGGCCGAATGAGATAAACATGAACGATACATTAAACCGTTTGGCGCTATTGTTAGAGCAACGCAAAGACGCTGACCCACACACATCGTATGTGGCGAAACTGTATGCCAAAGGCATGGACAGTATCTTGAAAAAAGTCGGTGAAGAAGCCGCTGAAACCATCATTGCAGCGAAAAATCCCAACAAACAAGACTTAATATACGAAACAGCCGATTTGTGGTTTCACACCTTGGTGATGCTAGCGCACGCCGGATTAAAACCAGATGACGTGTTGGCGGAATTGGCTAGGCGCGAAGGTTTGTCTGGTCTAGAAGAAAAAGCTTCCAGAGAAGAAAGTGCCAAGTAAAAATGAGTGACAACTGCATATTTTGTAAAATTGTAAGTGGCGCAGTCCCCTCCACAAAAATATACGAAGACAACGATGTGATTGCCTTTAATGACATTAGGCCATCGGCTAGCGTACATTTTTTGATTGTGCCAAAATTACACATAGACAGCTTAGCCAGCTGTGAAAACGAACATCAGGCATTATTGGGTAAAATGCTATTGCTTGCGCCGAAATTAGCAAAACAGCAAGGTTTAGCAGGGTTCAAGACCCTAATAAATACCGGTGTAGAAGGTGGTCAAGAAGTGTTTCATATTCATGTGCATGTAATGGGCGGTGGCGATAAGTCACGCAATAACTAACTTTAATATTTTAGGAGTATCGTCATGGGATCATTAAGCATTTGGCATTGGTTAATTGTATTGTTAATAGTGGTGCTGGTTTTTGGCACCAAGAAATTACGCAACATGGGCGGCGACGTTGGTGGCGCGGTTAAAGATTTTAAAGATGCGGTCAATGAAGGCAAAGCCGCTTTAGAAAAACCCGTTGCGGCAGCCGCTGTTTCGACAGCCAAACCTAAAGCAGCCGCCAAAAAACCAGCCGCGGTTAAAAAACCTGCAGTTGCCAAAAAACCGGCCGCCAAAAAACCAGCAGCGGTTAAAAAACCTGCAGTTGCTAAAAAGCCGGCCGTTAAAAAACCAGCCGCGGTTAAAAAACCTGCAGTTGCTAAAAAGCCGGTCGCAGCAAAAAAACCCGCTGCTAAGAAACCAGCCGCGTAGTAATTTTTCAATCTGATTTTACGTGTTTGATGTTTCATTTTCTGAGCTACTGGTCATCGCATTTGTTGCGTTGATCGTCATAGGCCCAGAAAAATTGCCGAAAGTCGCGCGCACGCTTGGCGCGCTTGTCGGACGCATGCAGCGTTATCTGGCGGAAGTCAAAGAAGAAGTCAATCGCGAGGCGCGCTTTGAAGAATTGCAGCAATTGCAAAATGAAATAAAGCAAAGCAGCCATAAGGCCCAGTCCAAAGCGCAGCGTAAAGTCAGCGAGCTGACGCAAGAGCTTGATTTCCAAGCATTGGATGCCTTAGAAACGGTTTCGGCAAAAGAGCCGTCAGCCAAAAGCTAACTTCACCCTGTGACCCCAACCGAAAATTTCATTAGCCATTTAGTTGAATTGCGTGACCGATTGTTGCGGACGCTGATTGGATTTGTATTGGTCTTGCTGATGCTGTTGCCGTTTGCCAATAAAATATACAGCTTATTAGCCGCCCCCTTGCTCGCACAATTACCCAGTGGCGGGCAGATGATAGCCACGGCGGTGACCACGCCCTTTTTTGTGCCCATGAAAGTTGCCATGATGGCGGCCTTCATTATTTCCCTGCCGCATACCATGTATCAGGCTTGGTCTTTCGTTGCGCCTGGATTGTATGCACATGAAAAAAAATTCATGGTGCCCATGATAGTGGCTAGCTGTTGTTTGTTTTTAATGGGCATGGCTTTCGCCTACTTCCTGGTGCTGCCAGTCATTTTTGGATTTATTATTAGCGCAGCCCCCGTTGGGGTGGCCGTCATGACCGATATAGCCAATTACCTGGACTTCGTGATCGGCCTGTTTTTTGCATTCGGTTTGGCGTTTCAAGTGCCTATTGCCGTTATTTTGGTGGTGTATTTTGGCTGGTTAGACGTGATCCAGTTGAAGGCCATGCGAGCTTATGTGGTGGTGGGGGCGTTCATCCTTGGGGCTATTTTTACCCCACCTGATGTGGTTTCGCAGTTTATGTTGGCGCTGCCCATTTGCATGCTCTACGAGCTGGGTATGTTATTGGCTGGTTTTATCACTAAAACAAAAAGTAGCGAGCCTGACTCGCTAGCCTTATAGGCCAGGCCTATTTTTTGGCGAGTGGTTTTGGTCGCTTGCCGACTTTGACCTTTAAATTCAGATTTTTTTCAGCACGGGCAATGCTGAGGCTAGCTTGTTGGTTAGGCGTCAAGGCCGCAATTAAATTAAGCATGGAGCCCGTGTCGTAAATGGGCTTGCCATCTATGGCTAGCAATACATCCCCTGCCAGCACGCCGGCGTTGTCAGCAGGCCCGCCTTTAAGCACCCCCGCCACCAAGGCCCCTTGTGCCTGTTTTAGTTTGAACGATTCGGCTAATTCAGGCGTGATGTCCTGCGCTTGTATGCCTATCCAGCCGCGCGTGACGTTGCCTAGGCTAACTATTTGTTCCATTACTTGGCGCGCTAAACTAGCTGGTATGGCAAAGCCTATGCCCATGGACCCACCGCTGCGGGAGTAAATCGCACTGTTAATGCCGACCAAATTCCCTTCGGTATCAATTAACGCGCCTCCTGAATTGCCTGGATTAATCGATGCATCCGTTTGAATAAAGTTTTCAAAGGTATTGATGCCTAAATGCGTGCGACCAAGGGCGCTAATGATTCCTTGCGTGACCGTTTGGCCAACCCCAAACGGATTGCCTATGGCCAGCACTACGTCGCCTACGTTTAATTTATCTGTACTGGCAAACGTGATGGCAGGTAAGTTTTGGGCGTCTATTTTAATGAGCGCCAAATCGGTTTCAGGGTCGGTTCCTACGACTTTTGCGGACATCTTACGACCGTCAGACAGGGCAATGTCAATTTCATCAGCACTAGCTATCACATGGTTATTGGTCAGTATGAGGCCTTGCTCGCTGACAATGACGCCCGATCCCAGGCTATTTTCAGCATGATTTTGACCGTCGTTATCCTCAAATTGATCGCCAAAAAAATGGCGGAACATCGGGTCGTCCAAGTATTTTTGATGCGGGTTGTCGGCGGCTTTTTTACTGGTAAATACATTCACCACCGCCGGCATGGCTTTTTTTACTGCCAGACTGTAGGAGCCTGCCGAACGCAAACCTAAGCTAGGCTCGGCGTATTTAACCAATACGGCCGATTTTTTTTGGGGGCTAAGGTTTTCTAATAAATGCGGTGCAAAGGTACGCAGCACAAACAAAAGCGCTAAGCACAGGGTGGTGGTTTGGGCAAAAATGAGCCATAGTTTTTTGCTGAGCGATGGGTGCATGGTTATGAATTAATAGTGGGCTAAATAAACAACATGCCTAGTTAAAATTAAATGGTAACAGCAAGTGCTAACTATGGTTTTTACTTTGAGCTATGGCGCTTTGCAATGTAATATCGGCCTATTGTAGCGAATATTCAAGACCTAAGTAATAAAAAAGGGTGCACGCGATGGTTAGGCTTAATGATTTGATCAACTATACCCAGCAATTCATGCAAGTGGATCGCCATAAAGACTATTGCCCAAATGGCTTGCAAGTTGAAGGGCGGGACGAGGTGGGAAAAATAGTCACTGGGGTCAGTGCGAGCTTGGCATTTTTACAGCAGGCTGCCGCGCGTGGTGCCGATTTAGTATTGGTTCATCATGGCTATTTCTGGCGCAATGAGGACCCGAGAGTCGTTGGCATTAAGCGCAAAAGACTGGCATTTTTGATGGAAAGAAACATCAGTTTGATGGCCTACCATTTACCCTTGGACGCCCACCCTGAAGTTGGCAACAATGCCACTTTAGGCCGTAAGCTAGGGCTGGTGCAAACGGGGTCAGTTGGTGACGCTAACTTGGTTTGCTATGGCAGCCTGGAACAGCCATGCAGTTTAGCTGCTTTTGCTAAGCGCATAGAGACGGCGCTGCAAAGGCCTAGCTTGGTGGTGGGTGATTTGGATAAAAAACTCAAAACCGTTGCATGGTGCACAGGCGCTGGCCAATCTTATATGGAAGACGCGATTAGCTTGGGCGTCGATGCCTTCATTAGTGGGGAAATATCGGAACAAACCACTCACTTGGCCCATGAGTCTGGGGTGGCCTACATTGCTGCTGGCCACCATGCCACTGAGCGTTATGGCGTTCAGGCATTGGGCGAGCATTTGGCAAAAAAATTCGCGCTGGAGCATGAATTTTTAGACCTATATAATCCAGTTTAACTGTTATTTTTCAATAACTTATAAAATAAAACTTTAACTTATAAACAAAAAATTGTACAATATAACCAATCTGAAATATGCAGGGCTTTGAAGACTAAACAAAGTGGTTAACGATTAAAAGAATTTATTGTGTACGTGGCTGAATTATTAAGCATCCTAGCCATCCAATCCGGTCAATCCAAATTAGTTCATGAGGAAAACATGTCAGACACACCAAATGACAAGAAAAAAAATGCAGCGCAAGCCGATCAAGCCACTGCGGTTGATTTAGAAAAGCGCAACTTTTTAATCGCCACGTCCAGCGTAGGCGCGCTGGGTTGCGCCGCTGCCGCCGTGCCCTTTGTGTTGAGCATGACGCCAAGTGAGCGCGCCAAAGCCGCCGGTGCGCCAGTGGAAGTGGACATCAGTAAAATAGCCCCGGGCAGCATGATGACCGTGGAGTGGCGTGGTAAGCCGGTCTGGATTATCAACCGTACTGAAGAGATGACGGCGGAGTTGGCTAAGCACGATGATCAGTTGACCGATCCTAGTTGCGACGTGGTGTCTCAGCAACCCGATTATTGTAAAAGCACGGATAGATCCATTAAGCCGAATTTAGCGGTCATGGTGGGTATCTGTACTCACTTGGGCTGTTCTCCTTCCGCCAAGCTTCAGCCTAAGGGTGACATGGGTGACAATTGGACTGGCGGTTTCTTTTGCCCTTGCCATGGCTCTAAGTTCGATCTAGCGGGGCGCGTATTTAAAGGCTCTCCGGCACCGACTAACTTGGTGGTGCCGCCGCATAAATACTTAACGGATACAACCTTGCTGATTGGTGTGGATACTGAGGATAAGGCTTAAGTCATGACAAATAAAACAAATGCAGATAAAAAATCAGTGGTCGCCAATGCGCTAGGCCAAGGTTTAGAATGGGTCGATGCGCGCTTTCCCTTAAGCAGCAACATTAAGGCCCACTTAACCGAATACTACGCGCCTAAGAATTTCAATTTTTGGTATTTCTTTGGATCGCTGTCCTTGTTGGTGTTGGTCTTGCAGATTCTAACGGGCATATTCTTGACCATGCATTACAAGCCGGATGCCATGCTGGCGTTTGCTTCCGTTGAATACATTATGCGTGACGTGCCTTGGGGCTGGTTAATCCGCTACATGCACTCCACCGGCGCTTCCATGTTTTTTGTGGTGGTGTACTTGCACATGTTCCGCGGCATCATTTATGGATCCTACCGTAATCCCCGCGAGCTTATTTGGCTGTTTGGTGTGGGCATTTTCTTGTGTTTGATGGGCGAAGCTTTCTTTGGCTACCTATTGCCCTGGGGTCAAATGTCTTATTGGGGTGCGCAAGTGATTGTGAACTTATTCTCGGCCATTCCTTTTGTAGGTCCGGATGTGTCTGAGTGGTTGCGTGGCGATTACTTAGTGTCGGATGCCACCTTAAACCGTTTCTTTGCTTTTCACGTGATTGCCTTGCCATTTGTTTTGGTTGGCTTGGTTGCGGCGCACATTATTGCCTTGCATGAGGTTGGTTCGAATAACCCGGACGGCATAGAAATTAAAAAATTAAAAGACAAGAAAACCGGCATTCCATTAGATGGCATTCCTTTTCACCCGTATTACACGGTGAAAGACATCGTTGGTGTGGTGGTGTTTTTGATGGTGTTTTCTACCATTATCTTCTTTGCGCCGGAAATGGGTGGCTACTTCCTGGAAGCCAATAATTTTGTACCAGCTAACCCGCTGGTCACGCCGGCTCACATTGCGCCGGTTTGGTATTTCACGCCTTATTATTCCATATTGCGTGCGGTGCCACCGTTTCCTGGTGTTGGCTTTTTGGGCATACCCCCATCGCTGTTTCCGGGTGTAGCAGCCATGGGTCTGTCCGTGCTGATCTTCGCCTTGCTGCCTTGGTTGGATAAGAGCCCAGTGAAATCCATACGCTACCGCGGTCGTTTATATAAACAGTGGTTAGCGGCTTTTGTGGTGAGTTTCATTGTGCTGGGTTACCTAGGTACAGAGCCATCAAACGTTTGGGGTCAATTTGGCCCTTGGTTTGGCAATGCAGAGCGTGCCACGGTAGTAGCGCGTATTTTCATGCTGGTATATTTCGCATTTTTTATACTTATGCCTTGGTATAGCAAAAAAGATAAAACCTTAGCGGTACCAGAAAGGGTGACAGGATAATAACCATGAAAAACACCATTAAACTAGGTTTAAGCGTTTTATCCGTATTGTCGGCCTTGCTGTTTGCTCAGCACGCCTTAGCAAACGCTGCCGCGCATTTGGACAAAGCGCCCATCGATGCCTCCAATCATGAATCTTTGCAACGCGGTGCGCGCACTTTTGTGAACAATTGCTTAAATTGCCACAGTGCTAATTACATGCGTTACAACCGCTTGCTAGCCATCGGCTTGACCGAAAAGCAAATCAAAGACAATTTGTTGTTTGCCGGTGAAAAGGTCGGCGACACCATGAAGGTGGCCATTAATCCAGAAGAGGCCAAAAAATGGTTTGGCGTGGCCCCGCCTGATTTGTCAGTGGAAGTGCGTGCCCGTGGGGCCGATTGGGTTTACAGCTACATGCGTGCCTTTTACCGCGATGAGACCAGCACAACGGGTTGGGGTAATTGCGTGTTTGATCCGGTGAGCTGCAAAGTTTCCATGCCGCATGTTTTGTATCAAATGCAGGGTGAGCAAATCATGAACCACGAAACGCATCAACTCGAGCTAAGCAAGCCAGGTAAATTGGCACCAGCTGAATACGATGCCTTGGTGGGCGATTTAACGAATTTTCTAGCTTTTATGGCTGAGCCGGCTAAACAGCAGCGCAATCATTTAGGTTGGATAGTATTACTCTTTTTAGCAGTGTTGTTGGTACTCACCTACAAACTCAAAAAAGCCTATTGGAAAGACATACATTAAAATGATGACCTTATACTCAGGGACAACCGATCCCTATAGCCACCGTTGCCGTATCGTATTATTTGAAAAAGGCATGGACTTTCAAGTAATCGACGTCGACCTGGCCAACAAACCTGAAGACCTTGCGGTGATAAATCCGTATAACCAAGTGCCAGTATTGGTTGAGCGTGATTTGGTTTTATCCGAAGCCAATATCATCAATGAGTACATCGATGAGCGTTTCCCTCACCCACAATTAATGCCGCCCGATCCGGTGATGCGTGCGCGTGCCCGCTTGTTTTTGTATAACTTCGAAAAAGAACTGTTCGATCACATCAAGGACATCGAGTCCGACGATGAGCAGCGTGCGGATAAAGCACGCATTACCGTGCGCGATAATTTGACGCAATTGGTGCCTATTTTTGCTAAGCAAAATTATTTGCTAGGCGACGATTACTCCATGCTGGACGTAGCAGTAACGCCCTTGTTATGGCGTTTGGATCACTACGGCATCGTCTTGCAAAACCAAGCCTCACCGATTCTAAAATACGCTGAACGTTTATTTTCAAGACCGCTGTACGCTGAGGCGATGACGCCATCAGAAAAAGTCATGCGCAAATAGTTGGGTATGCCTTACTAACATGACCACGGAGCAAGCATCCACCAAGCCCTACCTAATTAGGGCTATACACGAATGGTGTATGGATAATGGCTACACCCCTCACCTGCTGGTGGCAGTTAACCCTCAAACACGTGTGCCTATGGCCTACGTTAAAGCAGGTGAGATAGTATTAAACCTAAACTACACCGCCACCAAAGATTTGCTCATGGATAACGAGGCGGTTAGTTTCTCGGCAAGGTTTGCTGGGGTGTCGCAGAATTTATACGTGCCCATGACGGCAGTAAAAGGCTTGTTTGCTAGAGAAACTGGGCAAGGCATGTTTTTTGAAGTCGACAACATGCCAGCTGATGGGGATTTATCCGATGGTGCTAGCCAAGTGCCAAATCAATCCAATGCAAGCACGGCAGTCAATAGCAAAAAACCTAAGTTAACTATTGTAAAGTAGCTTAACTTTTTTCAAAAAGTCAGTATAATACGCGTCTCAAATAAACGCCGGATTAGCTCAGTTGGTAGAGCAGCGCACTTGTAATGCGAAGGTCGTCAGTTCGATTCCGACATCCGGCACCAAATTCTTGTACAAATACCCTTTTATAGATTTGACAGCAGTTCAAATTATCAGCATAATCGCGGGTTCGGTTTGGAGGGGTGGCCGAGTGGTTAAAGGCGACGGACTGTAAATCCGTTCTCTCAGAGTACGAAGGTTCGAAGCCTTCCCCCTCCACCAAAGTTTTTAATACGCAGTAAGTAGGGCCTGTTGGCGTTGGTTTAGATGGGTGCGCGGGTGTAGCTCAGCTGGTAGAGCTTCAGTTTTCCAAACTGAATGTCGCGAGTTCGAGTCTCGTCGCCCGCTCCAAGTGCGATCGATTAGCGCTTGCTGTTGAGTAATTAACGCCCATGTGGCTCAGTGGTAGAGCACTCCCTTGGTAAGGGAGAGGTCGCGGGTCCGATTCCCGCCATGGGCACCACGATATAGTTTTAAGGTAGTAAAACGGCAGTATCATTTTAAATGTGTACAAGTTTTATTAATTCTAATAAAACTTATAGTTAATAAAATTTTGTAAAGGACTGAAGCAATGGCAAAAGGTAAATTTGAGCGGACCAAGCCGCACGTTAACGTAGGTACGATTGGCCACGTTGATCATGGTAAGACAACATTAACGGCAGCGATCACGACGATCTTGTCTAAGAAATTTGGTGGTGAAGCGAAGGCTTACGATCAAA
>CAMDXI010000003.1 GCA_945878695.1 Methylotenera oryzisoli
CTGAACATGCCAGTAATGTAGTGTACATATCAGAAGAAAAGCAGCAGGAAATAATTGCTATGGCGGCTTACTTTAAGGCAGAACAAAGAAATTTTGAGCCCGGTCATGAAATGGAAGACTGGTTAGAAGCGGAAGCAGAGATTTACGGGCTCATATATTAATATAAATGCCACATAATTTTAATCTTAATGACATATGAGGTATGTAATAATGTATCTGTAATCTCCCCCTTGAGCTTATTGTTTGACATTGAGCACGCCTAATCGCGTGCTCTTTTTTTGTCGTGATTGTAGTTACATTGTCAGCTTGTAATGCCGTTTAAGGAGATAGTGAAAATGTTGCGAAAAACGGTGTGGTAATTCAGGGATCCGCTAAATAATACTCCATCTCAGTGACTGCTTCTGGCCCATTGCTGCCACATAACACCTAAATCAAAGCATTCTAAAGCTGCCATTCAATTGTTTTTTCGTAATTCTGAATGTGATTTACCTATAGATTATTGATTTCACTCCCTCATATGAACAGCAGGGTACATATCAATATTACTTGAACTACAAGAACCACCCCCCCCGGTATTTAAATTGCATTACTTAACCCAATCTCTCAAGTAAATTTTCTACCCTTAGGTGGGTATAGCGTTGGAGCATTTGCAAAGTCTTATGTCCACTAATGCTGCCAACCTCCATGACATTCAGGCCTTTCTCAAACAATCTAGTAATGGCTTCGTGTCTAAGGTCATGGAAATGTAAATCTTTAATCGTAGCTCTTTTACAGGCACGAATAAATGCATAAGTAATAGCATGAGCAGTCATACCGAATAAACGACCATCAAGTCGTCTAGGAATACTGCTTAAAATTTGCATTGCAACAGAGGATAGAGGTACAAATCTATTTTCCCCATTCTTAGTTTCTTTAAGCTCTAATACCCGCTTGTTAAAATCCACGGCCTTCCATGTAAGTGAGGCAATCTCACCTCTTCGCATACCAGTTTCTATGGCTAACCTTAAAATTGGTGATAGATCTAAAGAACCTGTATGTTTTATCAACAGCTGAACCTCATCATCACTAACTCTCCTTGCTCTTCCCTTAGGAAGGGCTGGCATCCGCATGTATTGAATTGGATTATCTAACGACTCAAATCCCCATTCGGATCTTGCCACAAAATATAAATGAGAAATAATTGCAAATTCTAGCTTGAGTGTATTAGGGGATATGCCATGTTGAATGCGAGCATCTCGCCAACTAGCAAAATCAGAAGAACGGAGGGTAGATACAAAGCGTTTAGCTAAAGGACATCTCAGCCAAGCTTTAATCCGGTACGCTTCAACAGAAGAATGTTTCTTGTGGGGAGTGATTTCTTTAAGATAGCGAGTCAATAGCTCAGAAAAAACAGTAGTTTCTGCTGCAATACGACTAACGAACACACCTCTATCCATCTCAGACTCTAGAACTCTAGCCCAAGCGATACCTTCTGAACGTGTTGTGAATGTTTTAGATTGTTCGGGAAAACCCTTGCGTTGCACTCTTACCTGCCAAGCACCAGAACGCTTACGAAATGTTGCCATCTGCTTCTCCAAAAAGGACAAGAGAAGGACAAAGGGTTATTTTCAACACTAAGGGCAATGACCCCATGTTGATAACTTATTGATTTACTATGAGAAAATTTGGGGTGGCTGATGGGGCTCGAACCCACGACAACAGGAATCACAATCCTGGACTCTACCAACTGAGCTACAGCCACCATAGAGACTCTAAAACATGGTCTGCCCGACAGGAATCGAACCTGTAACCCCCAGCTTAGAAGGCTGGTGCTCTATCCGGTTGAGCTACGGGCAGATTAGGGTTACACGGGTAATATACGGTGCCATGAGTCACATCATATAAAACTTTTCGGGCTGACTTTTAATAAAGCAACTGAGTAATTCAATTGCAAAATGTTGGTCGGCGTGGAGAGATTCGAACTCCCGACATCCTGCTCCCAAAGCAGGCGCGCTACCAGGCTACGCTACACGCCGAAGGGCAGAAATATACTGCAATCCGAGCTTTAGGTCAATTCTAATATGTTAAAATGTGGTTTTATTTTTAATAATTATTCAATATTAAGCAGCCCTATTCGATGACAGCGCAAATAATTGATGGCAAAGCCATTGCCGCCACCCTACTCGATTCTATCAAGTTACGCATTGATGCAAGACTTAACGTAAATAGGCGCGCGCCCAGTCTAGCCGTTGTGCTGATAG
Source organism: Methylotenera oryzisoli (assembly GCA_945878695.1). Classification (GTDB taxonomy): domain Bacteria; phylum Pseudomonadota; class Gammaproteobacteria; order Burkholderiales; family Methylophilaceae; genus Methylotenera; species Methylotenera oryzisoli_B. The sequence goes on from CAMDXI010000003.1 coordinate 2,241, forward strand.
GCGGCGATCCTGCTTCGGCCATATACGTGCGCAACAAACGCTTGGCATGCGAAAAAGTTGGCATCAAATCATTGGCCTACGATTTGCCTAGTAGCACCAGCGAAGCTGAGTTATTAATGCTGATTAAACAATTAAATGATGATAAAACAGTGGACGGCATCCTGGTGCAGTCGCCCTTGCCGGCTCACATCAAAGACGAACACATCATAGAGCAAATTAGTCCAGACAAAGACGTGGATGGCTTTCACCCTTACAACATAGGCCGCTTGGCGGTGCGTCAACCAACCTTACGCTCTTGCACACCATTTGGGGTGATCAAGCTATTGCAAGCCGCTAACATTCCCTTGATGGGCTTGGATGCGGTCGTGGTCGGCGTGTCCAATCACGTAGGTCGCCCTATGGCATTGGAATTGTTGCTGGCCGGTTGCACCGTCACCAGTTGCCATCGCCACACCAAAGATTTAGCCAAGGCCATCATGCAAGCCGATTTGGTGATTGCCGCTGCAGGCAAACCGGGCTTGGTGAAAGGCGAGTGGATTAAGCCTGGAGCGATCGTGATCGACATCGGCATTAACCGATTGGCCGATGGCAGCATAGCCGGTGATGTGGATTTTAATGCCGCGAAAGAACGCGCCGCTTACATTACGCCAGTACCCGGTGGCGTGGGCCCAATGACGGTCGCCACCTTAATGGAAAACACCTTGTTGGCCCTGGAGCTTAGCGAAGCCGCTTAATCAAATTTTTCAAAGCATTCAAGCCATTAGACTAGTTTTGCATGAATGCTTTATTCGGTGTACACTCACGCGCTAATTTGTAAGCGCACGTTTAATTACGTTTTTTTAGAATTTACTTAAGTATTTGGAATCCACTCATGGCAGCCGTTACTAATAAACAATTTACCCCTTATCAGCCTAAAGCCGATGAGCAATACATGAGCAAAAATCAGCTCAACCACTTCCGTAAGATTTTGAACGAATGGAAACTGGAATTAAGCAACGACTTAAACCGTACCGTGCACACCATGCAAGATGAAGTCACGATGTTTGCTGATCCTAATGACCGTGCTAGCCAAGAATCCGACATGACCTTGGAGTTACGCAACCGTGATCGCGAGCGCAAATTAATCAAGAAAATCGATGAAACCTTACGCAACATCGACAGCGGTGACTACGGCTACTGCGAAGGCTGTGGCATAGAAATTGGCCTAAAACGCTTGGAAGCCAGACCGACTGCCACGCTTTGCATCGATTGCAAAACGCTGGATGAAATGCGCGAAAAACAAGTCGCGAAATAAAACAGAAAAAGGGCCGCTAAATGCGGCCCTTTTATTTTCACCCTCACTCCCACTCTAAGGCCGGGTAAAGCGCATTCACATTGCGCCTATTGGCCACATCAAACAACAGCCATTTGTCTTTTTCAGTTGCCGCTGCCGTGTTCATGGTGGCCTCCATGCTGAGGCCGTTTTTAATGCTGGCGCGTATATCGTTTAATAAAACCTGCAAATAGGTTTGCGCCTTATTCATATCCAGCACAACTTCTTGGCTAACTGGACCATGACCGGGTACAACTTGAAAAGCGCCACTAAGTTTTAGTTTATCCAATTCGCTTATCAAGCCCTTCACGTCACCCTCAACCACCGGCGTGCGCTCTATAAACAACAAATCCCCGCTAAACAATGTATGCGTTTGGCTGTCCATGACCGTTAAATCGGTATGGGTGTGTGCAACCGGGTGTGCCGTTAGCACCAGCGTTCTGTCACCCAGATCCAAAGTTAAACTACCTTTAACCGCGATGCTGGGCTTAACCAATATGGTGCCCAAGGCATCTGCACCCAACAACCTGGCATTTAATTTAGCGTATTGTTCTTGGCGCAATTCCATGGTCGTGGCCAATTTGTCATGCCCGATGAATTCCGCCTCGACTTCATTCAACTGACTGGCCAAGAATGCTGCGTTGCCGTAGGTGTGGTCAGGATGGACGTGGGTGTTAATCACGTATAGCACCGGCAAAGAAGTGACCTTAGCGATGGCCTGACGCAGTTGCTGGCCTACTTTAAGGCTACCGCCGGTATCGATGACCGCTACGCCCTTGCTGCCCACAACAAAGCTAATGTTGCAAATATCGCCTTGGTAGCCGTCGTCTATGTCTAAATGCGCGCCGTGATGCACATAAATACCCTGCCCTAGCGATTCAATAACGAAATCCTCACTGAATGCTGCGTGTGCTGGTATCAGCCAAACTAAGCCACTAAGGATAATCATTAAAATACGCATGGTTTATTCCTGCATTCAAGGTTATTGATAGAATAATCGGCTATCATGTATCAAATACGTTTCATTAAGTTTATTGAACATTAAAATTAATATACAGGAATACCCGCATGAATCAAACTCCAAGCCGTTACACTAAAACCGCCATCATCCTGCATTGGCTCATCGCTATTTTTATTGCCTTGATGTTTGTCTTAGGTTGGTACATGGCAGAGTTGCCTAAAGAAGCCCCCAAGCAAATGGCCTACGATTTATTTGATTTAGGCGTTTATACCTGGCAATTGGCCGAAGAAGCCAGCCCCAGAACCTTTTACTTCAACTTACATAAATCGCTAGGTCTAACGGTTTTAGCTTTGATCGTTTTGCGTGTTTTATGGCGTATCACCCACACGCCACCGGCAACCTTAAGCTCCTACAAAGCCATAGAGAAAAAAGTCGCCACGGCCACTCACCACTCCCTGTATTTACTCATGTTAGCGGTGCCAGTGACCGGTTTAATCATGGCAATAAACAGCAAATACGGCGTGAAATGGTTTGGCATGGATGTGATTGCCGGCCTAGACAACAAACCCGTGCGCGATTTTTTTGAATGCACCCATGAGTTCGTTGGTATCGTTTTATTGGTGTTGATAGGCATTCATTTACTTGGTGCACTAAAACATAAATTCATCGACAAAGATGACACCATGAGCCGCATGAGCTTTAAATAAAGCATGCTGTTAATTACCGCCATCGTTGCCGCATTGCTTAGCTTAATTTTGATCAAGCTATCTTATGCCGTAATTAATTTAAGAAGAGAAAACAAAGTTAGCCTGGGTAGCGGTGGTAACGACGCCCTAGAAAGAGCCATACGCGCCCAAGCTAATTTTACTGAATACGTTCCGACTGGGCTCATTCTGATGGCTTGCTTGGAATTAAATGGGGCGCCCTGGTGGTTGGTGCTTATTCCTGGCCTGACCCTCATAATTGGTCGCGTGTTTCATGCGCTAGGCATTAATCAAGCCCCACCCAATTTTTCAAAAAGGGTGCTGGGCATGAAATTCACCTTTCATACCTTAATTGCTTTGGCCATCGTTAATATAGCCTGGTCCGTGTATCAATTCATTGCCTAATTTCTAGGAGATATTGCCCAATAAAAAATCCCGCCTAGCGGGGTTTTTTATTATCGGTGATAGGGCTGACTGTGCAATCGCACCGCCTCTAACATGGCAGCGGCATTTTCCGGTGGCGTCCACTGCGTGATACCGTGCCCTAAATTGAACACATGGCCATGGCCACTGCCATAGCTGGCTAACACCTTGGCCACTTGTTTGGCTATGGCGTCTGGGGTAGATAACAATATGGCCGGGTCTAAATTACCCTGCAAGGCCACTTTATGACCCACACGCTGACGCGCCTGACCTATGTCCACGGCCCAATCCAAACCCAATGCATCGGCGCCTATTTCAGCTTGCGCTTCTAACCATAAGGCACCGCCCTTGGTAAACACAATGCTGGGCACCGGACGACCGTCGTTGCTTTTAATTAAACCAGAGACGATTTTTTGCATGTAATTAAGGGAAAATTCGCCATAGGCATCGTGTGCCAATGCGCCACCCCATGAATCAAAAATCATCACGGCTTGGGCGCCAGCAAGAATTTGGGCATTGAGATATTGCGTCACAGTTTGTGCCGTGATGTCTAAAATGCGGTGCAATAAATCCGGTCTGGCATAAGCCATTTTTTTGATGGTCAAGAAGTCGGTGCCGCCTTTGCCTTCCACCATATAGGTCGCCAAGGTCCAGGGACTGCCAGAAAAGCCTATCAGTGGCAGACCGCCATCCAGTGTTTTGCGGATTTGCGCCACGGCATCGAAGACGTATTGCAAATCGGCCATGTCGGGCACGAACAGTTTTTTTATGTCCGCTTCTTCACGCAAAGTGCGTTCGAATTTTGGGCCTTCGCCCTCTTCAAAGTACAAGCCCAATCCCATGGCATCGGGCACGGTCAAGATGTCTGAAAACAAAATGGCGGCATCCAATAGCGGGTAGCGATCCAAGGGTTGCATGGTCACTTCAGTGGCAAAACCGGGGTTTTTACAGAGCTGCAAAAAACTGCCTGCGGTTTTGCGACTTTCACGGTATTCAGGTAAGTAACGACCGGCTTGGCGCATCATCCACACTGGCGTGTAATCGGTGGGCTGACGCATTAAGGCGCGCAAGAAATTATCGTTTTTCAATGGACTCATGTTTAACCACGCAGACACCGCCGCTAGGCATTGGTCTGCGTGCCTTTGTGGTGTAGCGTTTTGATTATCTAGGTAGCGTAGAACTGCCCATTAAGAACTCATCGACGGCACGCGCAGCCTGACGGCCTTCACGTATAGCCCAAACCACCAGAGATTGACCACGGCGAACGTCGCCAGCAGCAAACACTTTGGCTTTGCTGGTTTTGTAACTGTCTAGGCCTTCGGTGCTGGCTTTGACATTGCCGCGGCTGTCTTTTTCTACGGCAAAGGCATCGAGTAATTTTTGTATGGGTGAAACAAAACCCATGGCCAATAAGACCAAATCGGCTTTGATGGTGAATTCGGTGTTAGGTACTTCTTGCATTTTGCCGGCTTGCCATTGCACTTTGGCGCCAGTCAACCCTACCACCTTACCATTTTCACCTAACAAGGCTTTAGTAGTAATAGACCAATCGCGGTTTGCGCCTTCTTCATGCGAACTGGACGTGCGCATTTTTAAAGGCCAGTTTGGCCACACCATCTGCTTGTCTTCTTGCTCGGGTGGTTGAGGCATCAACTCAAACTGAGTGATGGAGGCTGCGCCATGACGATTGGATGTGCCTACGCAATCGGAGCCGGTATCGCCGCCGCCTATCACCACCACGTGTTTATTTGTCGCCATCACTTGATTGGGCACCGTGTCGCCAGCCACCACTTGATTTTGTGGGGTCAGGAAGTCCATCGCGTACATCACGCCGTCTAAATCGCGGCCTGTGACCGGTAGGTCACGTGGGTGCTCGGCACCGCCAGCTAAGATAACTGCATCAAATTCTGCCAGTAAATCATCGGCTTTTACGTTTTCACCTACGTGCTGATTCACGCGGAATTCCACGCCTTCAGCTTGCATCTGCGTCATGCGTCTGTCGATGTGTGTTTTTTCCATTTTAAAATCAGGAATACCGTAGCGTAACAAGCCGCCAATACGGCTGTTTTTTTCCAAGACCACGACGCTATGACCCACTCGAGCTAATTGCTGCGCCGCCGCCATACCAGCTGGGCCGGAACCCACGATGGCGATTTTTTTGCCGGTTTTATGGCTGGCAATTTGCGGTTTAACCCAATCGTTTTCCCAAGCTTTATCAATAATCGCGTGCTCTATGGATTTAATGCCCACCGCATCTGCATTGATGTTTAGCGTACAGGCTGCCTCACATGGGGCCGGGCAAATACGACCGGTAAATTCAGGAAAGTTATTGGTGCTGTGCAACACATCAATCGCGGATTTCCAATCTTGCTGATATACCAGATCGTTGAAATCAGGAATGATGTTATTCACTGGGCAGCCGCTGGTGCAAAAAGGAATACCGCAATCCATGCAACGCGCACCCTGTTGCTTGGCTTGATCGTCGCTCAAATGCAAAACAAATTCTTTGTAGTTTTTAACGCGCTCAACCACAGGCAGGTTTGCCTCGGTCAGCCTGTTGTATTCCATAAAACCCGTTACTTTGCCCATACTAAAACCTTTATCCTATTATGCTTTTATGCGGCTTGTTTTGCCGTTGCGGCAGCCAATTCGGTCAATGCGCGTTTGTATTCAATCGGCATGACTTTTACAAATTTGCTTCTTGATGCAGCCCAATCGGCCAACAAGGCTTGGGCTCGCAGACTACCGGTATAGTTCGCATGCTTTTCTATCAGCGTTTTGAGTGTGACTTCGTCTGGCTGATTTAAATGCTGCACTTTACCCACAGCGGCATCGGCCGCTTCCACTTTTTCTAAGGCGACCATGCTCATGTTGCAACGTTTAGCAAACAAGCCGTCTTCGTCATAGACATAAGCCACGCCGCCACTCATGCCGGCGGCAAAGTTTTGACCGGTGACGCCCAATACCACAACGGTACCGCCAGTCATGTATTCGCAGCCGTGGTTACCCACGCCTTCGACCACGGCCGTGGCGCCCGAATTGCGCACACAGAAACGCTCACCGGCCACGCCTCTGAAATAGCTTTCACCGGTAGTCGCGCCGTACATGACGGTGTTACCGACTATGATGTTTTCATGCGCTAGGCCACCAAAGGCGAACGGCGGTTTAATGATGATGCGTCCGCCGCATAAGCCTTTTCCGACGTAGTCGTTGCCTTCGCCGCTTAATTCAAAGGTGATGCCTTTGGCTAAGAAAGCAGCAAAGCTTTGGCCCGAGGTGCCGTTAAAATTGATGTGTATGCTGTCATCTGGCAAACCGGCGTGACCAAAACGGGTGGCAATTTGATTAGACAACATGGTGCCTACCGTGCGGTTGGTATTGGAGATTGCCACGTCCAACACGACTTTTTTACCGTCTTCCAATGCTGGCTTGGCCATGGCCACCAGCTTATTGTCTAACGCATGGATTAAGCCGTGATCTTGCACATCATTGTGTTTACGTGATACGTCTGCTGGCATGACTGGCAAATGGAACACTTTGCTGAAATCCAGGCCGTTGATTTTCCAGTGCTCGATACCGGCTTGCATGTCCAGCAAATCGGCGCGGCCGATTAAATCATCAAACTTCGCCACGCCAATAGAGGCCATCAATTCACGCACTTCTTCAGCCACAAAGAAGAAGTAATTCACCACGTGCTCAGGCTGTCCAGTAAAGCGTTTACGCAATTCTGGGTCTTGCGTGGCCACACCAACCGGGCAAGTATTCAAATGGCATTTACGCATCATGATGCAGCCTTCTACCACTAGCGGTGCGGTGGCAAAACCAAACTCGTCAGCCCCTAGCAAGGCGCCTATGACCACGTCGCGGCCGGTTTTAATTTGACCGTCTACCTGCAAAATCACGCGGCCGCGTAATTGATTGAGCACCAAGGTTTGCTGTGTTTCAGCCAACCCTATTTCCCACGGTCCACCGGCATGCTTCACCGATGAAATTGGCGATGCGCCGGTGCCGCCGTCATGACCCGCAATCACAATGTGATCCGATTTGGCTTTGGCCACACCGGCCGCTACCGTACCCACACCGGTTTCAGCGACTAATTTGACGGAAATGGATGCTTTAGGATTGGCATTTTTAAGGTCGTGTATCAGTTGCGCCAAATCTTCAATCGAATAAATATCGTGGTGCGGTGGCGGTGAAATCAAACCCACGCCTGGCACAGAGAAACGCAATTTAGCAATGTACTCGCTGACTTTATGGCCAGGTAATTGGCCGCCTTCACCAGGTTTAGCACCTTGCGCCATTTTGATTTGTATCTGATCGGCGGAAGCCAAGTATTCGGCCGTCACACCAAAGCGACCAGACGCCACTTGTTTGATGCTAGAGCGCATGGAATCGCCGGCTTGCAAGGCGATGTCTTTGACTATTCTGTCGCTGCCTATGACATTGGCCATGGTGGTGGCACTGGCTACTGGGATAAAACGCTTAGCGTCTTCGCCGCCTTCCCCGGTGTTGGATTTACCGCCTATGCGGTTCATGGCAATCGCCAAGGTCGCATGCGCCTCAGTCGAAATGGAGCCCAATGACATGGCACCAGTAGCAAAGCGTTTGACGATCTCTTTCGCCGGTTCAACTTTGTCCAAAGGAATCGCCGCGCCCACCGATTTAATTTCAAACAAACCGCGCAAGGTCATGTGACGACGCGTTTGATCGTTGATTAATTGGGCGTATTCTTTGTAAGTGTCCGCTGAATTAGTGCGAGTGGCATGTTGCAATTTAGCAATCGAATCCGGCGTCCACATGTGCTCTTCACCGCGCACGCGGAAAGCATACTCGCCACCGGCATCTAAATGTTTAGCCAATACTGGGTCGTCGCCAAAAGCTGCCGTATGCAAGCGCTCGGCTTCTTCCGCCACTTGCGCCAAACCTATGCCTTCGATGTTGGTGGTGGTGCCGGTGAAGTATTGATTAACAAAGGCGCTGTTTAGGCCAATGGCTTCAAATATTTGTGCGCCACAGTAAGATTGGTAAGTGGAAATACCCATTTTAGACATGACTTTATACAAGCCTTTGCCTACCGCCTTAACAAACTTTTTAGCCGCTTCGTGGCTATCTTTAACGTCCATGTGCTTGATGGTTTCAAACGCTAACCAAGGGCAAACCGCTTCCGCGCCGTAACCGGCCAATAAGGCAAAGTGGTGCACTTCGCGCGCCGATCCGGTGTCAACAACCAAGCCTGCGCTGGTGCGTAAACCGGTTTTTACCAAATGCTCGTGGGTGGCTGAACAAGCTAATAAAGCTGGGATCGCCATGCGATCGGCACTCACGCCTCGATCAGACAGAATCAAAATGTTGAAGCCATCTTGCACGGCTTTTTCTGCCGCACTGGTAATGGCGGCCACGGCTTTAGCCATGCCAGCCTTACCCTGTGATAGCGGATACGTGATGTCCAATACGATGGATTTATATTGGTTCTGCGTGAAGGTCGCGATGGCTTTTAATTGCGCCAGCTCGTCCAAGGTTAAGACCGGTTGCGCGGCTTCCAATCGCATAGGCGGGTAGTCTACGTCCACCCCTAATAAATTGGGTTTAGGACCGATAAAGGTCACCAAAGACATCACCAACTCTTCACGAATCGGATCAATAGGCGGGTTGGTCACTTGCGCGAACAACTGTTTGAAATAGTTATAGAGTAATTTTGGTTTAACCGACAACACCGGTAAAGCCGCATCGTTACCCATGGAACCCGAGCCTTCTTCGCCATTTTCCACCATGGGCTGCATAACGAATTTGATGTCTTCTTGGGTGTAACCAAAGGCCTGTTGGGTATCCAACAAATTGGCTGCCATGGCTAATTCGGCGTCAACTTTTGGCATGTCGCTTAAGAAGTAACGCGTTTTTTCTAGCCATTGCTTGTAAGGTTTGGCCGTTGCTAAGGCATTTTTGACTTCAGCATCGCCTATGATGCGACCTTGCTCCATGTCGATTAACAACATTTTGCCTGGCTCTAAGCGCCATTTTTTTACGATTTTTTCTTGCGGGAAAGTCAGCACGCCCATTTCCGAGGCCATCATCACCAAATCGTCATCGGTCACTAGGTAACGCGCAGGACGCAAACCGTTGCGATCCAAAGTGGCGCCTATCATGCGGCCATCGGTGAAGGCGACGGCGGCTGGGCCATCCCATGGCTCCATCAAAGCAGCATGGTATTCGTAAAAAGCACGGCGCTCTTGATCCATCAAACTGTTGTTGCTCCAGGCTTCTGGAATCAGCATCATCATGGCATGCGGCAAGGAATAACCGCCGGCCACTAGCAACTCTAAGCAGTTATCAAAACAGGCAGAATCGGACTGGCCGTCCACGATCAATGGCCACAACTTTTCTAAATCTTCACCTATCACGCTGGACTTCATGGTTTCGTGACGCGCCGCCATCCAATTGACGTTACCTTGCACGGTATTGATTTCGCCGTTGTGCGCAATCATGCGGAAAGGGTGCGCTAAATCCCAGGCAGGGAAGGTATTGGTGGAAAAGCGTTGGTGCACTAAGGCTAAAGCCGACACCAATGTTTCGTCGTTTAAATCTTGGTAATACACGCCCACTTCATTGGCCAGCAACATGCCTTTGTAGACGATGGTACGAGAGGATAAGGAAGGGATGTAAAAGGTGGCTTTGTCTTGCAAATTAAGCGCACGAACCGCGTGCTCAATGCGCTTACGGATGACAAACAATTTACGCTCAAACACCGTTTGATCAGCGTCCGTAGCACCTATGATTAACTGGCGCATAGTCGGTTCAACATCACGTGCTGCTTGGGCTATGTTGCTGTTGTTGACCGGCGTATCGCGCCAGCCTAGTAAGTTTTGTTTTTCTTCTGCGACTATCTTGGCGATCAGGCTGACGCAGGCCTGACAGTTTTCCGCTGCTTGCGGTAAGAACACGTTAGCCACGGCGTATTGGCCAGCTGCTGGCAAAGTAATGCCTAATTTAGCGGCTTCTTTGCGCATGAAGGCATCGGGCATTTGCATGAGCAAACCAGCGCCATCACCTAATTTTGGATCGTAGCCAGTCGCGCCACGGTGCGTCAGGTTGGTTAATAACTCCAAGCCTTTTTGCACGATATCGTGGGATTTTTTGCCTTTAATGTGCGCCACAAATCCAACGCCACAAGCATCACGCTCGTTAGTCGGATTGTATAAACCTTGCTGCGCTGGCTTGCCTGAATTGACGTGGATTGCCTTACTTAAACCTGATGCCATATTATCTAATCACAAAACATTTAGAGGAACCCTAAAGTTTACCGTTAAATGCCTATCTGTTCAATAAGATACCGCTTAAAGTTACAGAATAATTAAGCTGGCCGCCTTTAAATAAGCCAAACATTGCATGGCCGACAGCTAAAGTGATGCAAAGGCTTTTCTAGCGGCCGCTAAAGTAAGCGCGATGTCTTCGTCGGTGTGCGCGGCCGAAACAAAGCCGGCTTCAAAAGCCGACGGCCCTAGGTAGACGCCGCTGTCTAACATACTGTGGAAAAAGCGGTTGAAGTGCTCTTTGTTGGATTGCATGATTTCATGGTAACTGCTGGGGCAGTGCTGACTAAAATACAAACCAAACATGCCACCGACATTTTGCGCATTAAAAATCACGCCAGCCTCAGCGGCCGCGGCTTTTAAGCCCTCCACTAATTTTGCCGTTTGGGCGGCCAATTTGCTGTGGAAGTTAGGCGCTTGTATGAGTTGCAAGGTTTTTAAACCAGCGGTAACGGCAATCGGATTGCCAGACAAGGTCCCCGCCTGATAGACCTTGCCCACCGGCGCCAAGCATTGCATGATGTCTTTACGGCCACCAAATGCCCCAACCGGTAAACCGCCACCGATCACCTTACCTAAAGTGGTCATGTCTGGCTTGATGTTGTAAAGCGCTTGTGCCCCACCCAAATGCACCCTAAAACCGGTCATCACTTCATCAAAAATCAACACGGCACCGTGCTTAGTGCAAAGCTCCCTAAGCGTTTGTAAAAAGGCTTGGTGCGGCACTATCAAATTCATGTTGCCCACCACGGGCTCAATAATGACGCAGGCAATTTCATCGCCCACTTGCGCAAACAAATCTTCCAATGCCTGACTGTTGTTGTACTCTAAAGTCAAAGTATGCGCCGCGACACTGGCTGGCACGCCACCCGAATCGGGCTCGCCAAAGGTCAGCAAACCGGAACCGGCTTTCACCAGCAATCCATCAGAATGGCCGTGGTAACAACCCTCGAATTTAACGATCTTGTCCCGGCCAGTAAACCCGCGTGCGGTTCGTATCGCACTCATGGTCGCCTCGGTGCCACTGCTATTTAGGCGCACCTGCTCCATGCTGGGCATTAATTTATTAATTAACTGGGCCATCTCCAGCTCTAAACCGGTTGGCGCACCAAACGACAAGCTGTTTTCGGCGGCAGCCTGCACGGCTTGGATCACTTCAGGATGCGCATGACCGACTATCATCGGGCCCCAGGAATTGATGTAATCGATGTACTCTTTACCGTCCACGTCCCACAATCTAGAGCCCAAGCCTTTTTTAAAGAAAACCGGCGTGCCGCCTACGCTGCGAAAAGCCCGGACCGGCGAATTCACCCCACCCGGAATCAGCCGTTGGGATTGTTCAAATAAGGTTTGGTTAGTGGATGTCATGGTTGAGCCTTACGCTTGGTTGCTAAATAATTGAGTGAATTTTTGTGCGCTTAATTTTACGTCATCTGCATTAAAAATGGCATGGATTACCGCTACCGAACTGGCTCCCGCGGCTATCGCCTGCCCTGCGTTAGCCAAGTTAATGCCGCCTATGGCGACAACTGGAATGCTTAACTGCGCCTTAGCCAATTCAAACAAACTTAAATCGGCAACCGGCGCATTGGGTTTGGTGCTGGAGGCAAAACAAGCCCCAAAAGCCACGTAATCCACCCCGGCCTTGGCCGCAGCCAAAGCCAAATCCCATCGGTTGTAGCAGGAGGCGCCGAGTAATTTACCTTTACCTATTTTGCTGCGAATTTCCGCTAAATTGCCGTCATCGGCGCCTATGTGCACGCCATCTGCATCTAAAGTTAAGCAGAGCTTTACCGAATCATTGATAATAAAAGGCACCCTATACTGCCGACACAAAGGCAAAATGGCCCGCGCCTGCTGCGTTTGCAATGGGTAATCGGCTAGTTTATTTCGGTATTGCAAGACGCTGATGCCGCCTTGCAAGGCCAAAGCCACTTTTGTCAGCAATAGCTCGGTATTGGTTTCATCCGGCGTAATGGCATACAAGCCTTTTATCATGAGAGGCGCGCTGTTTTAATGGCTTTTACTGGAGGCTTCGCCGCTGTTAACCACGGCATCTTCTTCATCGCGCGCCCAAAACATGCGATCGGGTATGAACTGGCCCATGCCTGGCCTAAAACCGTGTTTTAGGGTTTGCCAAGTAAATTCTTGCGCCTCGGCAACGGCGTCTTCCATGCTTAAGCCGTGCGCCATGCAGGCGGCAATGGCGCTGGTCATGGTGCAACCCGAGCCATGGTAATTACCAGGCAAGCGCTCCCATTTATAGGCTTTAATCAATTTGTTGTCACCGTACAAGGTGTTGGTCACCTCTAGCGTGCGCTCGTGGGTGCCGGTGATTAACACGTACTCACTGCCCATGGCTAAAAGCCGCGCGGCACTTTCATCCAGCGAGGTCAACGCCACCTCATCGCTGTCGTCAGCAAAAGCAAAACGGCGAGCTTCCAAACTATTTGGGGTAATCAAGGTGGCTTGCGGAAAGAGCAGCTCTATCATGGCATCCATCATGTCATCGTTGCTTAAATCGTCACCGCGACCCGAGCTTAAAATGGGGTCGATTAACAAAGGCACATCGGGATAGTCGGCCATGATTTCGGCTATCACGGCGACGTTTTCAACTGAGCCCAATATGCCTAACTTAAACGCCGATACTTGCACGTCTTCTAGGATAGCTCGCGCCTGATCGTTGACCCAATCGGCATCCATGGCCAACACGCTGTCTACACCGCGGGTGTCTTGCACAGTAATGGCCGTGACCACCGACAAGGGGTGGCAACCTATGCTGGCAAAAGTTAGGATGTCCGCCTGCAAGCCTGCCCCGCCACTTGGGTCGGTGCCGGCAAAGGTGAGTACTGATGGTGGTGCTTGGTTGGCCATATAGTCGTAAACTTTTAATTTGTCGATGGAGCGGGCGATGGGAATCGAACCCACGGCACTAGCTTGGGAAGCTAGGGTATTACCATTATACGACGCCCGCCTAATGCGTCATTTTACTGCATTTTGCTTGGACGCTGTGCGAGGTGGTTTTTAATTACATTGTCTTTAGATGCCACTAAAAATATTTAGTAGTTTTCAAATCTCATTAAGTCCAAGTGACCGCAAATATTTGAATGTCTCATCATAAAAATGAGGCTGCCTTGTTTCATCTTGGCTACTTCCATATGGAACAAATATCACCATTCCTTGACGAGCCCTAGTCAACAAAACTCGGTATGCATTTTTTAAATATCGCTTTGAGTCCTCGTCATTTACTGTTTGCCACTTAGCTCCTCTAAAAGATCGAAGCAACCACTCTTCCCCGTTATGCCTGAGATCAGCATCCCATGCAACGCAAGTCCAATCGAGTTCTAATCCCTGTATGTCAAATTCGGTAGCCACGTCCTCTAAGAAATAAGATGATCGTATGTCATTAGACTCATTAAGAAACCAGTTAATCGGGTCAATTGAATTTTTTACGTTAATAGCAAATGGCTTTAAACGAATCGCACCAGACGATGCAATTAATCCATAACGTTCAGAGCCTCGGGCCTGCGACCGTATCCATTTTTTTGCACTCTCGATATCCCTTGTAATACATATTGGAAAAGTGTTCTCAATAACTGAATATAACGCTTTAGCTTTTTCAGAATCACAATCTAAAAGCGCCTTTACAAAAGCAGCTACTTTTTCAGACCTAAAAGATCGAACAGAGACAGATAAATGAAGGTCTTGATGCAAGCATACTTTTGATGAACTATTTAGGTCATATAAAGCTTTGCCCTGCGTGTATTCATAATCTGTTAACTTATTCGAAATATGAATATTCCAGCTTGGGAATGATCGTTTAAGAGATGCAAACCATTCTTGCAAGCCAGCTTCACCAGTATTGATTTCCTGCCCCCCACCTATTAAACAAATAATGGTTGCCCAATCTAAATGGCGATCCATAACACTTATTAGAAATTCAGGCTCGGATTGGTTAAAATTGCTTTTGCCTTTTTTTGTTTTCATAAAAGAGGCTGTTTGCTTTAACGTCCAAGCTCGTTGCGCTTCATCAAAAACCACAACTCTTTCAATGGGCGCCTTAGCGTTTTCTAGCGCATCGTCACGAAAATGATGAATATTTTGAATGAATGCTTTAGCTTTTGAAATTGTGCTGCTTTTCTTTTTCTTTTCACCTTTATCTTTAGCAGTTTCTACCTCATTTCTTGCTAAAGCTTCTCTAAGCACATCAACTAAAGGCCCATTGCCTGAGAGAAATACAGCATGCTCAGAGTCATCCTCGTTATGCCATGAATTGGCTAAATTAAGACCAGCAAGGGTTTTGCCCGCTCCAGGCACCCCAGTTAAAAAGCAAATTGCTTTCTTGTTATTTTTCTTACAATCTTCAATTATTGAAGAAATAGCTTTTGCTGTTCTTGAAAGGTTGATTGCCCCCGCGTCTGACCTTGAAATCTCCTCGACATTGTGCCCCTGATACAAGGCTTGAGCCGCCTCAATGATTGTTGGTGTTGGTTTATAAATTGAATCTAGCCAAACATCTGCATTTATTGGATCCTCTGTTACTTGATAGTTAGCCAAAGAAATTATTTTGGAAAGTGTTTTGCCATTAGTAAATATTGTTTTAGCTAATCCATCCTGATAAAAATCTATAACAGGTATTTGATCTTCGGCTTCAGTACAAATAAGAATAGGAACAATTTTTTTGTTGTGGCTTTGTTCATGAAAGTTTTTGAGATCAAGAGCGTAATCCGTTACTTGTGTAACTGCATGGTTTTCATAGGCATTAGCACCAACCTTAAACTCAATTGCAAATACAACACTTTTCGAAATAACTACACAATCGATGCGCTTACCCATGCGCGGAATACTGTATTCAAAAATTATTTCACCTGATATTTCTCTTAGCCAGCCCTTGAGTAGGTTAATCTGAATAATCCACGAATTTTTTTGCTGCTCTTCAAGCGAAAATTCATGGTTAGAAGTTAATTCTCCTAAAATAGATTTCGGTGATTCATCCAAAAAGTCAGATATTATTTTTCTGTAGTAATAACGACTCATCCTAATTATGTCCTTTGCTACTTTATATGATGAAAATACGGCACTTAGAATTCCAGCGGATTGACGTCCACCGACCAGCGCACTTTTGCCGACAAAGGCTGCGCCCTCAAGCTGAGCAATAATTGTTTAAGCAGGCGCTGCAAAGCCGGACGGCTTGCCGATTGCATCAGCATGTGGGCGCGCTCCATGCCTTTTAAGCGTTCCATTTGTGGGCGCACTGGATCGTAAATTAACACCTCATTACTCAGGCTGCGCGCCTGTTCAAAAGCGCCGTGCAAAAATTTTTGCACCAAGGCGAAATCGTTGGCTTCGGCGCGCAATAAAGCCGTGAACACAAAAGGGGGGAACTGCACCTGCTCCCGCTCTGATAACAAGGCGTTGGCGTAACTGGCGTAATCTTGACGGCGCAATGCGTTAAATAATTCATGCTCGGGAAACTGCGTTTGTATCATCACCTGTCCAGCGATGGCCGCCCGGCCAGCGCGGCCCGCCACTTGCATGAGTTGCGCGAACAAGCGTTCACTGGCGCGAAAATCCGGACTGTGCAGCGCGCTGTCGGTATCGATGACACCGACCAAGGTTAAATTTGGAAAATCGTGGCCCTTGGCCAGCATTTGCGTGCCGACCAATATGTCTATTTCTTGATTGTGCACTTGCTCTAAAATGTCCAGCAACGCCTCTTTGCGACTCACGCTGTCTCTATCCACTCGTGCGATGCGTGCGCCAGGTAATATTTGTTGCAAGCTTTGTTCCAGACGCTGGGTACCGTGGCCGGTAGGATGCAAATCGGCATTGCCACAACTGGGGCATTGTGGCGGTATTTTTTGCTCGTGGCCGCAGTGATGGCAGCGCAGTTTTCTTTGGCCTAAGTGCACCACCAATCGGCTGCTGCATCGCAAACAGGACGCAATCCAATGGCAAGCCGAGCACAATAAAACCGGCGAATAACCCCGCCGATTAATAAACAACAAGCTTTGCTCTTTACGCGCCAAGCGTAACTTTAGTGAAGCAATCAATTGTGGGCTTAAGCCTTGCTGCAGGTGCACTTTCGTGGTGTCTATGCAATCGATTTGCGGTAATTTTGCTGCCGTCACAGCGCGCTGATTTAAACTCAGCAAACGGTATTTACCGGTTTGAGCATTGTGCCAAGTTTCCAATGCGGGCGTGGCCGATCCCAACACCACCGGAATGTTCAAGCGTTTAGCCCGCATCAGCGCCACATCCCGCGCGTGATAGCGCATGCTGTCTTGCTGTTTGTAAGAGCTGTCGTGCTCCTCGTCGATAATAATCAGCTTTAATTTAGGCATGGGCGTAAAAATGGATAAACGCGTACCAATCACGATTTTTGCTCCCCCCGCTTGGGCCAACTGCCAATGATGTAAGCGCTCGCCCTCGCTTAAATGGCTGTGCAAACTGACCAAGGGGAAATGCGCAAAGCGGCTTCTAAAGCGCGCTTCCAATTGTGGGGTTAAATTGATCTCGGGCACCAAGACCAAGACTTGTGCGTCGTCCTGATCTAACACTTGCTGCATCAAGCGCATGTAGACTTCGGTTTTACCGCTACCGGTAATGCCATGCAGCAACCAAGCTTGAAATTGCTGGGCGTCTTGCATGATGCTGGACAAAGCTAGAGATTGCTCGTCGTTTAATGCTGGGGCCGCCGGCTGCGCCATACCTAAGGTTTTAACTAAGGCGGCCACTTGCTCGCTCTGTGCCCAACCCTCTTCCACTAGTTGCTTGGCCACTTTACGTGCGCTGCTGGAAATGGCATCCAACTCCGATTCCGTCAGCCCCTGTTGGGTTTGCAATGCCACTAGCACGCGTCGCAAAAGGGTTTGCCTGGCCGGCAACTGCGCCACATCGACTTGACTGCCGACAGGCGTTATTAAGTAGCGGTATTGTTTACGCGATACCGCTGGTGCTATTTGCCGCATACGGGCAGGCAAACAAGACAGCAAGGCTTGGCCGTAAGGGTAGTGGTAATAGTCGGCGCTGAATTTTAATAAGCTTAAGGCTTCGCTATCCAAGGCCGGCTCGTCATTAAACACTCGCGTCACGGCCTTGAGTTTATCTAAGGCAAACTCAGACTCATTGGCCATGCCAACGACGATGCCAATTTGGCTGCGTCGACCAAACGGCACCAGCACACGCTGGCCTATTTGCACGGCTTCGCCATTGCTTAAATAATCGAAAAGTCGATCAAGCGGCAAATCTAAGGCAATTTTTAATATGGCTTTTGGCAATTTATATTCTGGATGATTAATCAGTGGCTAGGCAATTCTTAGCTTATTCAAGACACATGATAAAAACACGCGGCTAGTAGGTTAAAATAATGTTCTTAGATTATTAACGTTAAGACCATATTAGTTTGAAAGCACATCTTACCCAATTACTGGCCACTGCCGCAAAAACTATTGCGCCCGACAGTGCAGATTTAAGCATTTTACTAGAGCGCCCCAAATCAGCCGATCACGGCGATTTTGCCACCAACCTTGCCTTGGTGCTGGCCAAACCACTAAAACAAAATCCACGTGCCATTGCTACCCAATTGATTGCGGCCTTACCTAGCAGCGACTACATTGCTAAAACCGAAATAGCCGGTGCCGGTTTTATTAATTTCTTTTTAAATGCCCAATCCCAGCAACAAGTCGTTAAAACCATCCTAAGCGCAGGCGCACAATACGGTCGTAACGCGAACGGCCAAAAACAAAAAGTCCAAGTGGAATTTGTCTCGGCCAACCCAACCGGTCCATTGCATGTTGGTCATGGTCGCGGCGCGGCGGTAGGGGATTGCCTAGCGCGATTACTCGACGCAAACGGTTGGGACGTCACCCGTGAGTTTTATTACAACGACGCCGGTGCGCAAATAGACAACCTCACCATCTCGGTCTTAGCGCGTTGCAAAGGCATCGCCACCGACGACGCCCGCTTTCCTGAAAACGGCTACCGCGGTGAATACATCGCCGACATAGCGGCCGCCTTTTTGGCGAAACAAACCGTGGTGGCGGACGACATGCAAGTGACCGCCAGCGGCGACATCAACGACGAAACCGCGGTACGCCATTTTGCCGTGGCCTATTTAAGGCACGAGCAAGATTTGGATTTAACCGCCTTTCAAATCAAATTCGATGTGTTCTCTTTAGAAAGCGCACTGTATGCCGAGGGCAAAGTTGAGAAAACCGTGCAAGCCCTAATTAATAGCGGCCACACCTATGAACAAGACAACGCGCTGTGGTTAAAAACCACTGCTTTTGGCGACGATAAAGACCGGGTCATGCGCAAAAGCGAAGGCGGCTACACTTACTTTGTGCCCGACGTGGCTTACCATGCCGAAAAATGGCGCCGTGGTTTTGTGCGGGTGATTAACGAGCAAGGTGCCGATCACCACAGCACCATCACGCGCGTGCGGGCTGGCTTGCAAGCCTTGAACGCGGGCATTCCTGCCGGCTGGCCGGATTACGTGTTACACCAAATGGTGACGGTAATGCGCGCTGGCGAAGAAGTGAAGCTGTCAAAACGTGCCGGTAGCTACGTGACCTTACGCGACCTAATAGAAGAAGTGGGTTGCGATGCTACACGCTATTTCTTGGCGGCGCGGCGCTCGGATTCGCAATTGGTGTTTGATATCGATTTAGCCCGTGCCCAAACTAACGACAACCCGGTGTTTTACATCCAGTACGCGCACGCGCGTATTTGCAGCGTGTTAACGCAATGGGGTGGCAAGCAGGCCGATTTGCAGCAGGCCGACTTAAGCCCGCTCACGCAGGCGCATGAAATTGCCTTGATGCAAAGACTAAGCAGCTACCCTGAAACAGTGGCCGATGCGGCAAGCGATTTAGCCCCCCACACCATCGCTAATTATCTAAAAGAATTGGCCAGTGAATTGCACAGCTATTACAACGAATATAAGTTTTTAATTGAAGATGAAGCAGTTAAAATAGCCCGCTTAAGTTTAATTGCGGCGACCCAACAAGTGCTTAAAAATGGCTTGTATTTACTTGGCGTCAGCGCCCCAGAAAAGATGTAAGGATTAAAGTGAATGATGAGTAGAGATTACAAACCCAGCCCCGAGCGTTCAAAAAATACCAGCAAAGGCAACCCGCTTTTTACTGGATTGCTGATAGGCATACTCATGGGTGTAGCGGCTTCATTAGGCGTGGTCATGTTTATTAAAGGCGGTGAAAGCCCTTTTGCTCAACAAACCAGCAACGAAATCACCAAATCCGTGTCTGAGAAAATGCAAGACCAAGCCATAGCGGATCAGGCCAATGTCGATGCAACGGCTGAAGCCAGCCCCGATGGCACACAAAATCGTTTCGATTTTTACACCATATTGCCTGGCAGTGAGAGCAAAGTAAGCGCAGAAGAAGAAATTAAAATTAAGGATGACGCACCGGAACCGGCACTGCAAATTAGTTATTACTTGCAAGTCGGCGCTTTTCAAACCGGCGAGGAAGCCGACAACATGAAAGCAAAATTAGCCTTGCAAGGTTTTGAAGCCGTGGTGCAAACGGCGACCACTGCGGACAAAGCCATATGGCATCGCGTGCGGGTTGGGCCACTGACGAATTTAGATCAAATCAATAAAACAAAAAATGATTTGCTTAAAAATGGCTTCAAAGCCGATTTAATTAAAGTGAATCTGGATAACCAATAATACGACGTAGCAAAATTTAGACTCAGGAAAAGGAATCAAATCATGAAAAAATTGTTGAGCGCATTGCTGTTTTTAGCCTCCTTCCAAGTGTTGGCAGCCGACCCACAAATCGGCAGGGAATTTGATAAAACCCTGCAGATCATCCCTACCGACAACCCCAGTAAAATTGAAGTGACCGAGGTATTTTGGTACGGCTGCATCCATTGCTACCAAATGGACCCCTTGCTGAACGACTGGGTAAAAAAATTACCTGCGGACGTCACGTTTAGACGCATGCCTGGTTTACCCCAACCTACTTGGGCGCCTATGGCAAAAGCCTTTTATGCCATGGAAGACCTAAAGCTAACGGACAAATTACACGGCGCATTGTTTGATGCCGTCAACAAAGAGAAATCGCTTAATCCTACTAATGAAGCCGCAGCGATAGATTGGATCACTAAGAAAAGTGGTTTGGATAAAGCCAAGGTAGAAGCCTCATTTAAATCGTTCTCTATGAACAGCAAGCTTAACCAAGCTGCCCAATATTTTCGGGCAACCGGCGCAACCGGCGTACCTAGCTTAATCATAGACGGTCGCTTTATTACCTCCAGCACCATGGCCGGTGGTAACCCTGCGGCGCTTAAAACAGCCGATTACATCATCAATAATTTACGTGCGGACAAGGCCAACGCCGTAAAAAAATAAGCGCATGGTAGGCAATTAAAACCGTTTTTACCTAGGCGTAAAAACGGTTTTTTTATGGCCATGTTTAATGAAATCGGCTTTATATTTTTAAAAGGCAGACACGCATGAATGTATTTATTACCGGCGCATCCAGTGGCATCGGTGCCGCACTAGCAAGCGCTTACGTTAGCCAGTATAAAAATGAAGAATTGAATATAGGCTTAGTTGCTAGACGTAGTGAGCACTTACAAAATTTAAAAGTATTGCTAGAAGCGCAGCCCAATATACGCTGTCATAGCTACCCATTGGATGTGCGCGACCAACAGGCCTTGGCCCTAGCAGCCGGCGATTTCATTGAGCGTGCGGGTGCGCCAGATGTGCTAATCGCTTGTGCCGGTGTAAGCCGCGGCACCTTAACCGAACACCAGGAAGACATCGCCGCTTTTCAGGCAGTGATGGACATCAATGTGATGGGCATGGTGCACACCTTTCAACCCTTCATCACGGCCATGCGCGAAGCCGGTGGCGGACAGTTAGTGGGCATAGCCAGTGTCGCTGGCATACGAGGCTTACCCGGTGCCGGCGCATACAGCGCCAGTAAAGCGGCCGCCATCAGTTACTTGGAAAGCTTGCGGGTAGAAATGGCCCCTAGCAATATCGCCGTCACCACCATCGCGCCTGGCTACATCCGCACACCAATGACGGATGTGAACACCTACAGCATGCCTTTTTTAATGGATGCCGATGTCGCAGCACAAAAGTTTATAAAAGCCATAGCAGGCAAACGGCGCTTTGTTGTGATTCCATGGCAAATGGGCTGGCTAGGCCGAATAATGAAATTCATCCCGCCAGTAATATGGGATTGGGCCATGAAAAAAGCCCCGTATAAACCGAGGCTGGATTGGGATTGGTTGTAGTGTACTAAAACCCGTTTCACCACGGAGGCACAGAGAAGGTCAAAAACTTGAACGTAGGTCGGGATTTATCCCGACAAGCACCATTTTTATCGGCCTTAACGCCGACCTACAAAATCGTGATTTTCTCTGTGGTTAAGATTGGGCATTTATCGGGTAATGGGTTTGTAGCGCAAACGTTTCGGTTTAGCGCCTTTGGCGCCGCACTTGCCGCAGCTCTTTGCGGCATAGTGACGGCGGACATGCCCGCACGGGTACAGAAGGCGTTCTGATTTAACTTGAGCTTTTTACTCACTACCGAGTAATGGGTTTGTAGCGCAAACGTTTCGGTTTAGCGCCTTCTTCACCCAAGCGTTTGCGTTTATCGGCTTCGTATTCTTGGTAATTGCCGTTAAAGAAGGTCCACTGTGAATCGCCTTCTGCGGCCAAAATATGCGTGGCAATGCGATCCAAGAACCACCTGTCATGCGATATCACCAGCACGCATCCAGCAAACTCCAACAAGGCATCTTCTAGCGCACGCAAGGTTTCCACGTCCAAGTCATTGGATGGCTCATCGAGCAACAAGACATTGCCACCAGAAATAAGGGTTTTGGCCAGATGCAAACGGCCACGCTCACCACCGGAAAGTTGCCCAACGATTTTTTGTTGGTCGCCGCCTTTAAAATTAAAGCGGCCTATGTAGGCGCGCGATGGCGTCTCATAACGACCGACCGTTAAGATGTCTGAGCCTCCGGATATTTCATCGAACACGGTTTTAGCATCGCTTAAAGCATCGCGACTTTGATCGACGTAAGCCATTTTTACCGTGCTGCCTATTTTCACTTCGCCGCTGTCTGGCTGCTCTTTACCGGTAATCATTTTAAACAAGGTGGATTTACCCGCACCGTTAGGGCCTATGATGCCGACAATGGCACCGGCTGGCACGCTAAAACTCAGGTTGTCCAACAACAATCGGTCTTTAAAGGCTTTACTTACGCCATTGAATTCGATGACTTGGTCACCCAAACGCTCGCCCGCAGGAATGAAAATCTCCTGTGTTTCATTGCGTTTTTGGTATTCCGCATTGGCCATTTCTTCATAACGGGCTAAGCGTGACTTACTCTTGGCTTGTCGCGCTTTAGGATTTTGGCGCACCCATTCCAACTCGGTATTAAGGGCTTTACGACGGGACGATTCTTGCGATTCTTCCAAGGCCAAACGCGCTTGTTTTTGATCCAACCAACTCGAGTAATTGCCTTTCCAGGGGATGCCGTGGCCACGGTCTAATTCCAATATCCATTCGGCCGCGTTATCCAAGAAATACCTATCGTGCGTCACCGCCACCACCGTGCCTGGAAAGCGCACTAAGAATTGTTCTAGCCATTCCACCGATTCGGCATCCAAATGGTTGGTGGGCTCATCCAACAACAACATATCGGGTTTAGACAGCAGCAGTTTGCACAAGGCCACACGGCGTTTCTCACCGCCGGATAAGGGGCCTATTTTTGCGTCCCAAGGCGGTAAACGCAGGGCATCGGCGGCAATATCGAGTTGCGTACTTAAGTCGCTACCACTGGCAGCAATGATGTTTTCCCACTTGGCTTGCTCTTCCGCGAGCTTATCAAAATCGGCATCCGGTTCGGCATAGGCCGCGTACACCGCTTCTAGCTTGCCCTGTGCTTCCATCACCTCGCCCATGCCCGACTCCACTTCTTCACGCACGGTTTTATCGGCATCCAATTGCGGCTCTTGCGGCAAATAGCCTATGGTCATATTCGGCTGCCATTGCACCTCTCCCTCAAACTCTTTATCCACCCCGGCCATAATGCGCAACACGGTGGATTTACCCGAGCCGTTTAAACCAAGCAAACCTATCTTAGCGCCAGGAAAAAAAGACAAGGAAATGTCTTTGATGATGGTCTTTTTGGGCGGGACTATTTTGCTCACACGGAGCATGGACATTACGTATTGAGCCATGGTATTTTTGTGTTAATTTAAAAAATGACAGCTTAACAGAAAGCCAGCTGACGTGCTCATCGCCCATAATGGGCCGCATGCGAAAGCGACAAACTGGGTATAATGCGGCAACCACAATAGGCGCGCGCTATGGCAATCAAATCCACTATTTATAAAATCGATCTGCAAGTCTCCGACATGGATCGCCATTATTACCAGCAACACAATTTAACGCTGGCCAAACACCCGTCCGAAACCGATGAGCGGGTCATGGTCAGGCTGCTGGCGTTTGCCCTTTACGCTAACGAGGCCTTGATTTTTGGTAAGGGCTTAAGTGACGAAGAGGAACCGGATTTATGGCAAAAAGACCTGACCGGTGCGATAGATTTATGGATAGACGTGGGCTTGCCATCTGAACGCGACATACGCAAAGCGGCAGGGCGGTCAAAGCAAGTGGTGGTGGTGCTATACGGCGGGCGCGTGGCCGATATGTGGTGGGCCAGCAACAGCAAGGCCTTACTCAAAACCAACAACCTAACGGTGATTAATTTACCCGAAACCAAAGAGCTGGCCGCCATCGCTCAAAGAGGATTAAACATCAGCTGCACTCTTCAAGACGGTCAAATCATGCTAGGCCATGACGATGGCAGTTTGGATATCGTGCCGGTGATACTGAAGTCCGCTAGTAGCTACTAAACGCTATTCGACGGTCACGCTCTTAGCCAGGTTTCTTGGTTTGTCGACGTCGGTGCCTTTTAACAAAGCCGCATGGTAGGCCAAAATTTGCACGGGGATGGTGTGCAAAATAGGCGAGAGCAGGCCGACATGGCGCGGTGTGCGTATGACGTGCACCCCGGCAGATTCAACAAAATGGCTGTCGGCGTCGGCGAACACAAACAGTTCACCGCCTCGCGCGTGCACCTCTTGCATATTCGATTTTACTTTTTCTAGCAAATCGTCATTGGGTGCAATCACCACCACCGGCATGCTGCTGTCTACCAAGGCCAATGGACCGTGTTTGAGTTCACCGGCAGGGTAGGCCTCGGCATGGATATAGGAGATTTCCTTGAGCTTTAGCGCCCCCTCCAACGCGATGGGGTAATGTATGCCACGGCCTAAAAACAAAGCATGCTGTTTATCGGCAAAGCGTTTGGCCCATTCGCGAATCTGCGGCTCTAAATTTAAGGCGTGTTGCACGCTGCCGGCTAATTGGCGCAATGCGCTTAAATGGGTTTGCTCGGCTTGCCTATCGAGCAGACCGCGTTGCTTGGCTAAGGTGGCGGCCAAAGTAAAGAGGGCCACCAACTGCGTGGTGAAGGCTTTGGTGGAGGCCACGCCAATTTCCGCGCCGGCACGGGTATAAAAAACCAATTGCGATGCGCGTGGTATGGCACTTTCCTGCACGTTGCAAATGGCTAGCGTTAAATTTTGGCCTAAGGATTTGGCGTGCTTTAAGGCTTCCATGGTGTCCAGGGTTTCACCGGACTGGGAAATGGTCACGATCAACTGCTTGGGGTTAGGTACGGATACGCGGTAGCGGTATTCACTGGCAATTTCCACGTTGGTGGGCAATTTGGCCAAGCTCTCTAACCAATATTTAGCGGTCAATGCCGCGTAGTAACTGGTGCCGGCGGCCAAGATAAGTATGCTGTCGATCTGCTGAAAAACCGCTTCGGCCTGATCGCCAAACAAGGCAGCAGAGAATTGATTGTCGTCTATTAAGGCCTCTATGGTATCGGTCAGGGCGCGGGGTTGCTCGTGTATTTCTTTTTGCATGAAGTGCGCATAAGGGCCCAATTCCATGCTGGCCAGGGAGACGTCGCTTAAATGCACTTTACGTTGCACCGCTAGTCCATCGCGACCAAGTATGGCTACACCGTCTAGTCGTATATCCGCCACGTCACCGTCTTCCAAATAAATCACTTTGCGGGTAACGGATAACACCGCCGACACATCGGATGCGATGAAATTTTCACCCTCGCCCAAGCCTATTAACAACGGGCAACCTAAACGCGCGGTAATCATGTGCTCGGGTTCTTTTACCGATACCACGCTAATGGCAAACGCACCGGTGAGCTCGGCCACGGCTTTTTGCGTAGCGGCTAACAAGCTTAAGCTTTGATGGTAATAATGAATTAAATGCGCGATTACTTCGGTGTCGGTTTGCGAGCTGAATTCGTAACCCAAGGTTTTTAATCGAGCGCGCTGTTGATCGTGGTTTTCTATGATGCCGTTATGCACCACGGCAATTTGCTCTTTTGATACGTGCGGATGGGCATTGCTTTCTGTCACGCCACCGTGCGTGGCCCAGCGGGTATGGCCTATGCCGACGTGGCCAGTTATTTTTGTGGCTTCGGCTTTCTCGGTCATGGCAGCGACACGGCCAACGGCACGCACGCGCTCTATACCATGGCTATTTAGCACGGCTATACCGGCCGAATCGTAGCCGCGGTATTCAAGCCGACTTAAGCCTTCAATTAAGGTGGGTACGACGCTTCTGTTTGCTACTGCACCTACAATGCCACACATGGGTTATCTCTACTTTTTAATTTTTACTGGGCGTTTCCAGCCCGCTATGGATTTTTGATCTTTGGCTCGACAAAAAGTCAGTTGGCCTGCCGGTGCGTCTTTGGTGATGGTGGAGCCGGCGGCGATGGTTGCGCCCTTGGCTAGGGTGACCGGGGCCACTAACTGCGTGTCGGATCCGATGAACACGTCGTCTTCTATGACGGTTCTAAATTTGTTGGCGCCGTCGTAATTGCAGGTAATGGTACCAGCGCCCACGTTAACATTTTTACCCACGGTGGCATCGCCCACGTAGCTTAGGTGATTAATTTTGCTGGCGCTGTCTACTTGCGCATTTTTCAATTCAACAAAGTTACCAACATGGGTATGATCGGCCAAGGTAGTGCCCGGTCTAATGCGGGCAAACGGACCTAGGCGAGCTTCTTCGCCTATTTGCGCGTCGTCTATATGGGTGAAGGCAGCAATCTGAGTGCCGGCGGCAATCACGGCGTTTTTAATCACGCAATTAGGTGCTATTTTTACCCTATCACCCAACACCACCTGACCTTCAAACAGGCAATTGACATCAATTTGCACGTCGCGACCGCATTGCAGATCGCCGCGCACGTCGATGCGATTGGGGTCTTTCAGGGTCACGCCTTGCTGTAATAATTGCTCCGCATAACGCTGTTGGTATACCCGCTCTATCTGCGCTAAATCACTTTTAGCGTTGATGCCGGTTACCGACCATTCGTCCGCAGTGATTTCTGCTACGACAGCCACGCCTTGTTTAACTGCCATGGCGACGATATCGGTTAAGTAGTATTCGCCCTGGGCATTGTTGTTGCTAAGTTTGGCCAGCCACTGCACCAATAGTTTATTGGGCATGGCCATCATGCCGGTGTTCACTTCTTTGATTTGACGCTGCGCTTCAGTGGCATCTTTATGCTCCACAATGGCCGCAACGTGTGCCTTGCCATCTCTGACTATGCGGCCATAACCGCTTGGATCGGCTTTGATGAAGGATAGGATGGCCAAGTTATCCGCGGCCTTAGTAATTAATTTCTCACAATCGGGGCTGGCGACCAAGGGGACATCGCCCAATAAAATTAGCGTGGTGGCCCTCTCTTCAAGGTGCGGCAGCGCTTGTTGCACGGCATGGCCGGTGCCTAATTGCTCAGCCTGCTTAACCCATACTATGGGTTCACCTTCAAACTGTGCTTTGACTGTCTCACCACCGTAGCCGTAGACCACAATAATTTTGCTCGGCTGCAATGCTTTAGCCGCCGCCAAGACGTGGCCTAATATTGGCTTTGCGCCCACTTCATGCAAGACTTTGGGTAGATCGGAATGCATGCGCGTGCCTTTGCCGGCAGCGAGTATGACTATATTTAGATTAGGCATTTTTGAAGTTGAGGCTTAACTGCCGTTATTTTTTATAAGCAAAGTATAACAAAAAAGGCAGCCTAAGCTGCCTTTTTTGTGGTTAGTGCAGACGCCTAACAACTAGTGTGTTGTTTTGCGTAAGCGCTCTATGGCTTGAATTTGCGCAACGGCCTCAGACAATTCTGCCTGTGCTTTTGCGTAATCCATATCCGAACTACGGTTTTTCATCGCTTCTTCCGCTGCTGCTTTAGCCGCAATGGCTTTGGCTTCATCTAGATCGTGGCCACGTACCGCTGTATCAGCTAGTACGGTGATTAAACCCGGTTGCACTTCTAATAAACCGCCGGATAGAAAGATCAGGGTTTCTTCAGCGCTATCTGCGGTTTTAATGCGCAAGGCCCCCGGTTTAATGCTGGTTACCATGGGCGCGTGATTTGGGTAGATACCCACTTCACCCGCACTGGCTGGCACCACAATAAACTCAGCCTCACCAGCAAAAATGCTCGCTTCTGCACTGACTACATCGATATGAACAGTATTTGCCATCTTTTTTCCTTAACCATTAACTAAATATAAAGTCTAACGACCGTCAATTAGTTAAGTGTTTTTGCTTTTTCTACTGCCTCTTCAATGCCGCCTACCATGTAGAAAGCTTGCTCAGGTAGGTGATCGTACTCACCGGCCACAATCGCTTTAAAGCCCTTGATGGTTTCTTTTAATGGCACGTATTTACCAGGTGCGCCAGTAAACACTTCAGCAACGTGGAATGGTTGTGATAAGAAACGTTGGATTTTACGTGCACGACCAACAGCCAGTTTATCTTCTGGTGACAACTCGTCCATACCCAAAATCGCAATGATGTCGCGTAATTCTTTATAGCGTTGCAATGTTTGTTGTACGCTACGCGCTACGTTGTAGTGCTCTTCACCGACGACCAATGGGTCTAACTGACGTGAAGTTGAATCCAATGGATCCACCGCTGGGTAAATACCCAATGAAGCAATATCACGTGACAACACAACGGTTGAGTCCAAATGTTGGAAAGTGGTTGCTGGTGATGGGTCAGTCAAGTCATCGGCAGGCACGTAAACCGCTTGGATAGAGGTAATAGAACCTGTTTTAGTTGAGGTAATACGCTCTTGTAAGCGGCCCATTTCATCGGCCAAGGTTGGTTGGTAACCCACGGCTGAAGGCATACGGCCTAACAAAGCAGACACTTCGGTACCGGCCAAGGTATAACGGTAGATGTTGTCAACGAAGAACAACACATCGCGACCTTCATCACGGAATTTTTCCGCCATGGTTAGGCCAGATAAGGCCACGCGTAAACGGTTGCCTGGTGGCTCGTTCATTTGACCGAACACCATGGCTACTTTAGATTCTTTCATGTCGTCTAGTTTAATCACGCCTGCTTCTGCCATCTCGTGGTAGAAGTCGTTACCTTCACGAGTACGCTCACCCACACCGGCAAACACAGATAAACCAGAGTGCTGTTTAGCAATGTTGTTAATCAATTCCAACATGTTCACTGTTTTGCCCACACCGGCACCACCGAACAGACCCACTTTACCGCCTTTAGCAAACGGGCAAACCAAGTCAATCACTTTAATGCCTGTTTCTAGCAAGTCTACTGAAGGAGAAAGTTCTTCAAAGCTTGGTGCTTTTTGATGGATAGAACGACGCTCATCGCAATCAATTGGTCCCGCTTCATCGATAGGACGGCCTAGCACGTCCATGATGCGGCCCAAAGTACCCACGCCTACTGGCACAGTAATTTGGTCACCGGTTGATTTAAAAGCTGTACCACGTGCAAGACCATCAGAAGAGCCCATGGCAATGGTGCGGACAATGCCATCACCTAATTGCTGTTGCACTTCTAATGTCAAGCCTGCTTCCGCTTGGCTTGATGCATCGTCGATGATCAATGCTTCAAACACTTTTGGCATTTGATCACGTGGAAACTCAACGTCAACCACCGCACCAATACATTGCACTACTTTACCAATTTTCGCTGTACTCATTTTTATATCCTATTCAAGCTTATCTGTTGAATTGTAATTAAATTCTTAAAAAATTATGAAACTGCAGCTGCACCACCAACGATTTCAGAAATCTCTTTGGTAATGGCCGCTTGACGTGCTTTGTTGTATACCAATTTCAAGTCACCAATCACTTCTTTTGCATTATCCGAAGCCGACTTCATCGCCACCATACGTGATGACTGTTCGGATGCCATGTTTTCCGCAACGGCGTTGTAAACCAATGATTCAACGTAACGCATCATTAATTGATCCACCACCGGCTTTGCTTCTGGCTCATAGATGTAATCCCAATGGCCTTTAGGGCTACCAAGCTGCTCACCGCTTAATGGTAACAATTGTTCCATGACCGGCTCTTGCTTCATGGTATTAATGAACTTGGTGTAGCTGATGTAAAGCTGATCAATTTCACCGGCTTCGTATGCATCCAACATGACCTTAATGGTACCGATCAATGTTTCTAAATGCGGCACGTCACCCAAACCTGTTATGTGCGATTTAACATTCGCACCAACACGGTTCATGAAACCAAATCCTTTGTTGCCAATCGCACTGACCGATATGGCCTTACCGTCTGCTTCCCAGCTTTTCATTTGGTTAACCGACAAACGCAGCATGTTGGTGTTTAAGCCACCACACAAACCTTTATCTGAACTGATAACAATCAGGCCTATGTTTTTAACCACATCACGCTTAACTAAGTAAGGGTGTTTGTACTCTGGATTTGCAAACGATAAATGCGCAGCTACGTTACGAATTTTTTCGGCATACGGACGGCTAGCGCGCATTCTGTCCTGCGCTTTACGCATTTTAGAAGCGGCCACCATTTCCATCGCCTTGGTGATCTTACGTGTATTTTCTACACTTTTGATCTTAGTTCTAATCTCTTTACTACCAGCCATTTTTAGTCCTAATAGTTAGGTATTAGTATGCATTGGTTGCTTTGAAGTCCTGAATTGCGGCTTCAACAGCTTTTTCGTTATCACCGGCTAAGTCTTTGCTGGATTCAATACCGGCCATCAATTTGGCGTATTTAGAAGCCATAAAGCCGTGCAATGCATTTTCAAAGGCCAATACTTTATTGGTAGGCACGTCATCAAAATAGCCTTTGTTGGCGGCTAATAGGGTGATGGCCATATTAGATACGCTTAATGGGGCATATTGAGCTTGCTTCATCAACTCAGTAAACATACGACCGCGATCCAATTGTTTACGTGTCGCTTCATCCAAATCGGAAGCGAACTGGGCAAACGCAGCCAATTCACGGTATTGAGCTAGCGCTAAACGCACGCCGCCACCTAGTTTTTTGATGACTTTAGTTTGCGCTGCACCACCCACGCGAGACACTGAAATACCAGCGTTGATCGCAGGACGAATACCGGCGTTGAACAAGTCGGTTTCCAAGAAGATTTGACCATCGGTAATCGAGATCACGTTAGTTGGAACGAAAGCTGACACGTCACCGGCTG
Source organism: Methylotenera oryzisoli (assembly GCA_945878695.1). GTDB lineage: Bacteria > Pseudomonadota > Gammaproteobacteria > Burkholderiales > Methylophilaceae > Methylotenera > Methylotenera oryzisoli_B. The sequence continues at coordinate 33,556 of CAMDXI010000003.1, forward strand.
CCGTTTCAATAACTGGCAATGCGGTTAATGAGCCTGTTTTGCCTTTAACGGCACCGTTAGTGAATTTCTCTACGTACTCTTCGTTAACACGAGCAGCGCGCTCTAATAAACGTGAGTGAATGTAGAACACGTCACCTGGGTAAGCTTCACGACCTGGTGGACGACGTAATAACAAGGAAATTTGACGGTAAGCAATCGCTTGTTTAGTCAAATCATCGTAAACGATTAATGCATCTTCACCACGATCACGGAAATACTCGCCCATGGTACAACCGGCGTAAGGTGCTAAGAATTGTAATGCGGCTGAGTCAGACGCTGCGGCCGCTACCACTATGGTGTAAGCCATGGCACCGTTTTCTTCTAATTTACGCACCACGTTAGCAATGGTGGAGGCTTTCTGACCAATCGCCACGTAGATACAGGTCATGTTTTGACCTTTTTGATTGATGATGGCATCAATCGCTACTGCCGTTTTACCTGTTTGACGGTCACCAATAATCAATTCACGTTGACCACGGCCAACTGGCACCATGGAGTCCACGGATTTAAGACCGGTTTGCACGGGTTGTGAAACCGATTTACGGGCAATCACACCTGGGGCCACTTTTTCAATTTTGTCCGTCATTTTTGCATTGACTGGACCTTTACCATCGATAGGCTGACCTAATGCATTCACTACACGGCCGATTAATTCAGGGCCGACTGGCACTTCTAAAATACGGCCGGTACATTTACAAATGTCACCTTCGGTAATGTGTTCGTAGTCACCTAAAACCACGGCACCCACTGAGTCACGCTCTAGGTTTAGCGCTAGACCAAAGGTGTTGCCTGGGAATTCGATCATCTCGCCGGCCATCACGTTGGATAGGCCGTGAATGCGAACAATACCGTCGGTTACTGAAATGACGGTACCTTGTGTACGGGCTTCAGCTGAAGTAGAAAAATTTTCTAATCTGCTTTTAATCAGCTCACTGATTTCTGATGTAGATAACTGCATTGTGGCTCCTAATGTATTCTTTGCCTAAAATGTTCTGTCGCTTATGCTGAAAGGGTATAAGCTAAATTTTGTAACTGATTTTTGACGGATGCGTCTATCACGGTATCGCCAACAATAATTTTAATGCCGCCTATGAGTTCTGAATCCACTGAAACATTGGCTTCTATTTTTTTACCAAACTTCACTTCTAAACGTTTTACTAAATCTTTTACTTCTGCCGCACTGGGTTTGGACGCGGCAATAATTTGCGCTTCCAAGCTGCCCTCATCCAAGGCTTTGAGTTCTTCGAAAGCATAGCTAATTGCCGGCAATACAGACAGGCGGCGGTATTCCACCAACACCTTGATTAAGTTTTGACCGTATTCATTTAGATTATCGCCACACACTTTTAGGAATGCGGCCTGCAATTCGCTGCTGACTACTTTTGGATCTTGTATGTAGGCTTGCATTTGCGCGTCATTAGCGACGGCCGCTGCAAAACCTAACATTTCAGACCATTTAGCCAAGGCCTTTTGCTGCTTAGCAAGATTGAATGCGGCAACCGCGTAAGGCCTTGCAATGGTTGATATCTCAGCCATGCTTATAGCTCCGCAGCCAATTTAGCCAACATGTCGCTGTGTGCACTTGCGTTGATTTCTTTACGCAATATTTTTTCAGCACCGGCAACAGCCAAGCTAGACACTTGCGAACGTAGGCCTTCTTTAGCACGATTGATCTCTTGCTCAATTTCAGCTTTTGCACCAGCAATGATGCGATCGCCTTCTGCCTTAGCCACGCCTTTTGCGTCTTCAACGATTTGTGAACCACGTTTTTCAGCTTGACCTATGATTTCGCTGGCTTTTTGTTTGGCTTCATTCAAAGTGATTTCAGATTTTTTTGCAGCCACTTCTAAGGCATTTCTACCTTCAGAAGCCGCAGCCAAACCATCAGCAATTTCCTTTTGGCGCGTTTCAATGGCTGATAACAGCGGCGGCCAAACGAACTTCACTGTGAACCAAATCAACACAGCAAATGCAATGGCTTGTGCGATAAGTGTAAAGTTAATATTCATTACTTACTCCAATATTTAAGTCGTTTAATTTGCGCCAGGCATGAGGCTGCCTGCCGCCAAATTATTTAGGCTAATTACTTAGCAACTACGCTTAATAATGGGTTCGCGAATGCAAACATCATGGCTAGACCTACGCCGATAATGAAAGAAGCATCGATCAAACCTAGAAGCAAGAATACTTTACCTTGCAATTGTGGAATCATTTCTGGTTGACGAGCAGCGCCTTCTAGAAAGCTAGCACACATAATACCAATACCGATACAAGCACCAGCAGCGCCTAAACCAATAATTAAACCAATACCAACGCCTGTGTAGGCTTGAATCATTGCTAAAGAATCCATTTTATTACCCTCTCTAAAATTAAACTTACAACTAAAAACTACTTATTAAAAATAACACTACTTAAAAAAACTAATGCGATTCATGCGCCATGGCTAAGTAAACGACCGTTAACATCATGAATATGAAGGCTTGCAATGCCACGATTAAGATGTGGAATATAGACCAGCCGGCGCCTAAAATAGCACCGAATATGGTGCCGGATACACCGGTAGCCGCCCATAAGCCTAATAGCAAGAAAATAACCTCACCCGCGTACATATTACCGAACAGTCGCAATGAATGGGACAACGGTTTAGACACATACTCGATTAAGTTGAATAAGAAGTTAGCTGGCCAAACCCAGATTTTGCTACCAAACGGCGCACAGAATATTTCGTGCACAAAACCGCCTAAACCCTTCACTTTAACCGAGAAGAATATCATTAATATCCAAACCGAAAGGGCTAGCGCAAATGTAGTGTTGATGTCTGAAGTTGGAACGGCGCGCCATTTAGCGTGCTCGCCACCAAAGAAGGCCACGATGCTGGCAACCCAATCCACCGGCAAGAAGTCCATGGAGTTCATGGCAAACACCCATAAAAATACCGTTAGAGCGGTTGGGGCAATAAAGCTATGACGGTTACCGTGGAATATGTTTTTGACTTGATCGTCTACGAAATTGAAAATCAGTTCAACAAAGGCTTGGCCTTTGCTAGGCACGCCGGCCGTTGCTTTGCGCGCCACCAACCAGATCAAACCCATGACAATTAAACCCAATGCCACCGACATCACGAAGGTGTCTACGTGCAAAGTCCAAAAGCCAGCACCTTCACTCACGGGGTGCGCGTTAAAACTTAAATGGTGCTCTATGTATCCTGATGGGGTAAGTCCGTGTTCTGCACTGTTTGCGTGTTCTGTAGCCATAATCCGATATTTACTTTAACTAAATGGGTTTAAATTAAACGTTTAATCTACTCAGCGCTGCACCCGAAAATAGCGCGGCAGCTGCCAATCCAGCAATCAGCGCAAATGGCACCAACTGCCCGTACACATTAAAAATGATTGCCAACAAAATGACAATCACTAAAATTTTTACCGCTTCCGCTTTTAATAAATTCAATAAAATGGCGGTTGGATCTTCACTTCTAACTTGCCTGCTAGCAATCTTACTGGCCGTCATGGCAGCGATAATAACCGATGCGCCACCTAATAATGCCGACATGCCGCCGTGTAATCCTGTTACAACTAATGCAACTAGCGCAACCGCAATGGTGGCAATCAGCTGAACCTTAAGCATTCTACTAAACACATCGGCTGTAATGGCTGCTGACAAAGACTTAAACCCAGTTAATTGATTGCTTTTTTGTTGCTACCCAAACGATTTTTTTACTGCATCGTTTAGTAAAGACCGCGATTCTGAATTAATAGCCGGTTTTAGTCAAGAACTAACTATAAGCAAAAATAGGCACTTAGCGCATCATTTTGCTAATAATCTCATCCAACTGGTCGAGATTGGCGTAGTTGATTTTTAATGCGCCTGACCCATTTGCGGCGGCCTTTATCGTTACGCTTGCGCCTAATTTTTCACTCAACGCTTGTTCTAGGCTTAAAACGTCACGATTTTGTTTGGTTTTCTGACTTACTTTCTGGCCGGGTGATGCCTTATTTGCAGCCTCATCAGCTTGGTGTTTTTTTACTAAAGCCTCAGCATCACGCACTGAAAAATTATTTTGCACGATTTGCTCAGCCAGCATTACTTGCTGTGCGCCAGACAAGCCAATTAAAGTGCGGGCATGGCCCATGTCTATTTTTCCGTGCATGAGCATGTCTTGCACTGGGGCAGACAGGCTTAACAAACGCAATAGATTAGACACGGCCACGCGCGAGCGACCAACCGCCAAAGCGGCTTTTTCGTGGGTCATGTCGAATTCGTCTATTAAGCGTTTAATGCCTTGTGCTTCCTCTAAGGGATTGAGATTTTCTCTTTGTATGTTCTCAATCAATGCCATGGCCAAGGCTGATTCATCGGCAATTTCACGCACTAAAACTGGCACCTCTTCTAGGCCAGCCATTTGACTTGCGCGCCAACGCCGTTCACCGGCAATAATTTCATAGCGCTCGGCATCAATGTGCCGCACCAATATAGGCTGCATAATGCCTTGGCTTTTTATCGACTCGGCCAGCGTTTGCAGTGCGGCATCGTCCATGTAGCTGCGCGGTTGGTATTTGCCCGGTTGCAACTGCTCCACTTTTAATATGAGCAAGGAATCGGCCTCACCCACCGAACCCATGTCTCCTGCCAACAGCGAATCCAAGCCGCGACCCAAGCCTCGATTTAAGCCTTTTACTTTAACCATGTTTTTTCTCTTTACGATTGATGTCTTTTTCACTGACTTCTTTTGCCAGCTCTAAATAAGCCTGCGCACCCTTGGAATTTTTATCGTAGGTTAGGACCGGCATGCCGTAACTTGGGGCCTCGGCCAAACGAATATTGCGCGGAATAATGGTTTTATAAACTTTATCGCCAAAGTGACTTATTAACTGCGCGGACACTTGCTGAGCCAGCATATTGCGATTATCGAATAGGGTGCGCAACAAACCTTCAATTTCCAGGGTGGGATTCAAACGCGCCCGCACTTTTTTAATGGTGTTGACCAAATCCGACAAGCCTTCTAAGGCATAGTATTCACATTGCATGGGAATTAACACTGCATTGGATGCGGTTAAGGCATTGACCGTGACCAAATTGAGCGCAGGCGGGCAATCCAGCAATATGAAATCGTAGGTTTTCGCCCCCTCGCTATTAAGCAATTTGGCTATGGCCACTTTTAAGCGGTTTTCCCTAGCCAACTCATTGACCAATTCCACTTCCGCACCGGCTAAATCTCTGTTGGCTGGGGCAACATCAAAGCCACCTTTAGCGCTACTGACAATCACCTCTTGCAGGGATTTATCACCAATTAAAACGTGGTATATGCTGTGCTTAAGAAAAGCTTTATCGATGCCACTGCCGGTACTGGCATTGCCCTGCGGATCCAAGTCTATCAACAATACCGCTTTACCCAAATTGGCTAGACTGGCCGCCAGATTAACACTGGTGGTGGTCTTGCCCACGCCGCCTTTTTGATTGGTGATAGCTAAAATTTTCATGGGGGTGTAATTTTTAATTTTATTTTAAGTTTAAAAAAACAAGATGCCGCTCAGCATCCAAACCAGCTACCTTTAACACTTCAATTTTCACAAGCGCCACGCCATCTTGCCCATCAGCCAAGCGTTGAAATTGCTGCGCGGCCAACTCCTGCTCTGGCAACACGCCTTTCATGGCTAACCAGAGGCCGGTTTTTGCCAATAAATGCCTGCTTAGTTTAACAAATAGCGCCAGCTCGGAAAACGCGCGGGATACAATCACATCAAAACCCGAACCGTTATTTATGCCATCTGGTTTTAAGGCCTCAACTCGACCGCTGGCCACGTGAAAATTGTGCAAAGCCAATTCACCTTTTACCTGACGCATGAAACTGGCCTTCTTTTGCACCGAGTCTATGGCCGTCACTTGCAACGCTGGCAAGCATATAGCTAACGGGATGCTAGGCAAACCAGCCCCAGCACCCACGTCCAGCAAACTTTTTGCTGACAAAGCCTGCACATGTGGCAACACACTTAAACTGTCCAATAGGTGCAAGCTTACCATGTCCAATGGGTCACGGATGGCCGTTAAATTATGCACTTTGTTCCACTTATCGATCAGTAATAAATAAGCCAGCAACTTGGCCTGTTTATCGGCACTGACCTGAAGTTGCATGGCCAGCAAACCCGCCTCTAATTTAGTGGCCAACTGCGCCTGCAAGGTCATGCCAAGCGCTCTACTTTTTTAGCGCGAGATTGGCGCTTTAAGTAAACCAGCAACAATGAAATAGCCGCTGGAGTAATGCCAGAAATTCGGCTGGCTTGGCCTATGGTTTCCGGTTTTTGTGCGTTCAATTTTTGCTGCGCTTCTATAGGCAGTCCGTGTATTTCACGGTAGTCCAAATCACTCGGTAAACCGGTGTTTTCTTGACCGCGACTACGCGCCACTTCATCAGTTTGTCGGTCTATATAGCCTTGGTATTTAGCCGCAATTTCAACTTGCTCGCGCACCGCCGGTTCTACTTCACCTAAGCCATCGTCACTTAAGGACAACACATCGGCGTAACTGACTTCCGGCCTGCGCAGCAACTCAAACAAACTGTATTCGTGCTCCAAAGGCTTGCCGAACAATGCCGTCATTTTTTCTGGCGAGATATTAGCCGGCTGCACAAAGGTTCTTTTAAGGCGCTCTTGTTCTCGGCTTACGGCTTCTAATTTTGTGCTGAAGGCCGCCCAACGCTCGTCGTCCACCAAACCTAATTGACGGCCGATTTCTGTTAAACGCATGTCGGCATTGTCTTCTCTTAACTGCAAGCGGTACTCGGCTCGGCTGGTAAACATACGGTAGGGCTCGGTCACGCCACGGGTGATTAAATCATCCACCAAAACCCCCAAATAGGCTTCATCACGCGCCGGGCACCAAGCGTCTTTACCTTGCGCATACAAAGCCGCATTGGCACCGGCTAACAAACCCTGGGCAGCGGCTTCTTCGTAACCGGTAGTGCCATTAATTTGGCCAGCAAAAAACAAGCCGGTCACGGCCTTGGTTTCCAATGATCGTTTTAAACCACGCGGATCGTAATAATCGTATTCGATGGCATACCCAGGGCGCAATATGTGCGCTTGCTCCAAGCCCTTGACCGATCTAACCAGGGCCAATTGGATATCAAATGGCAAGCTGGTGGAAATCCCGTTTGGGTAAACCTCATTGGTGTTTAAACCCTCGGGTTCCAAGAAAATTTGGTGCGATTCTTTGTCGGCGAATCGGTGTATTTTATCCTCGACACTGGGACAATAACGCGGACCGACGCCTTCAATGACGCCGGTATACATAGGCGATCTGTCCAACCCACTGCGTATGATATCGTGCGTGCGCTCGTTGGTATGGGTAATCCAACAGGGCAATTGCGCTGGGTGTTGGGCGGCATTGCCCAAGAAAGAAAACACCGGCACCGGGTCGTCGCCAGGCTGTATGGTCATGACGGAATAATCTATGGTTCGACCGTCTATTCTTGGCGGCGTACCGGTTTTCAAACGGCCGGCCGGCAAACCAATTTCACGCAAACGTGCAGCCAAGGAAATGGCCGGGGGATCGCCGGCTCGCCCAGCACTGTAACTTTGCATGCCCACGTGTACCAAGCCACCCAAGAAGGTACCGGCCGTTAGCACCACGGCTTGCGATTTAAAACGTAAGCCTATCTGCGTGACCACACCAACAGCCCGATCGCCTTCTAAAAGAATGTCATCCACGGCCTGTTGAAATAACCAAAGATTGGGTTGATTTTCCAAACGACGACGGATGGCGGCCTTGTATAAAACGCGATCAGCCTGTGCCCGCGTGGCTCTAACCGCCGGCCCTTTACTGGAATTTAAGATACGAAACTGTATGCCGCCTTCGTCGGTAGCCGCAGCCATAGCGCCACCCAGCGCATCAATTTCTTTAACCAGATGGCCTTTGCCTATGCCGCCTATACTTGGGTTGCAGGACATTTGCCCCAAGGTTTCAATATTGTGCGTAAGCAATAGGGTTTTTTGCCCCATGCGCGCGCTGGCCAGCGCAGCTTCGGTGCCAGCATGGCCACCGCCTACAACAATAACATCAAAATTATCCGAGTAATTCATTAAATTTTTATAACTTTCAATGGCTTAGTAAGTTTTTTAGCTCAAACACAAGCCGGCTTACACAAAGGCTAGATTTTACTTTAATAGCCACCAATAGTCATGTAAAAGCGGCTTTTTTAAGTGAGTAAGCCACTACAGATTTTACGAAAGGCTTGTTTGCACCTATGTCATAATTCATTAACTAGGCTGAGTGATAATGTGGGTGTAAAAAATCTAAAGCAAATTGCTTCAATCTGCTTTATCATATCAAGTGGAACTGTATAGTTTAGCAAGATCACTTTTATTAATTAAGACGGAGTACCAAATGAAACAATTAAATATTCTTTTAGTAGCATTGCTTGGCCTTACTGCAGTTTCTGCCCAAGCCAGCGTTGCCAATGCAGAAAAATTAATTATGATTTACACTACCCAAGCTAAAGCGGCCAACCCAGAATACACAGGTCCAACAGTAGCCGATGGTAAATTCTTCTTTAACCGTAAAGTTAAATTGGGCAACGGCAAAGAAATGGCTTGTGCATCATGCCACACAGCGAATCCTGCAGACAACGGTAAACACGTTGCCACCCGTAAAGTAATTCAACCACTATCCCCTGCCGTCAATGCAAAACGTTTTTCTGACTTCGAAAAAGTAGAAGCCAAATTCACGCAACATTGCACGGACATTATCGGCAGCGACTGTACGCCGGCTGAAAAAGCCAGCTACATCACTTACGTGTTAACTGAAAAAACACCTAGCGCTAAGAAATAGGCTTGGGTTTTCCTGGCCTGATTTAGGCCAACAAAAAAGCAGTGTTTCACGTGAAACACTGCTTTTTTTACATCCCTGCTTGCTGCACTCTGGGCATTAAGCCCTTGAGGCTTACTTGCCGATACAAAAATTACTGAATATTTCACCTAACAAATCATCTGGCGTAAATTCGCCAGTAATGCTGGCAAGAGCATGCTGCGCTAAGCTCAATTCCTCAGCCAACAGTTCGGCCGCTGCTAATTGAGCGCTCGCCGCTTGCAAATGGGTTTGTACTTTGAACAGCGCATCCAAATGCCGCGCCCTGGCCATAAAAATGCCTTCCGAGTTATTTTGATACCCGGCTAATGCCAATAAGTGGCTTTTTAGCAAATCCATACCGGCGCCAGTCTTAGCCGACAAATAAACGTGCACGGCGCCATCCACTTGCTTAGCCAGGGGAGACTCTTGGGCCACGTCAATTTTGTTGTGCACCCATATTTTATGAATTTCCTGCGGTAATCGCGCTAAAATCGATTTTTCCGTTTCGGTAATACCGTGGGCTGCGTCCACTAATAATAATGCGATATTCGCGCTTTCTGCAGCCCGCCATGTTCGAGCAATACCAAATTTTTCTACTTCATCGTCGGTGTCACGCAGACCCGCTGTGTCTATGACATGCAATGGCACACCGTTTATTTGTATGGCATTTTTTATGGTGTCACGCGTGGTGCCGGCAATTGAGGTGACGATGGCAATGTCTTCACCTGCCAATTGATTCATTAAACTGGATTTACCCACATTGGGCTGACCAACCAAAACCACGTTTATGCCTTCGCGCAATATACTGCCTTGTTTGGCTTTAGCAAAGACCGTGTCGAGTTCCGCCATGATGGCAGCCAACTTATCTTTAACGCGCCCCTGGCTAATGAAATCAATTTCTTCTTCGGGAAAATCCAAGCACGCTTCTACAAACATTCTTAAATCAATCATTTTTAACAACAAGGCATTGATGCTCATGGAAAACTCGCCCGACAGTGAGCGCACCGCACTTTTTGCGGCCTCACTGGTGGCCGCATTAATCAGGTCAGCTACCGCCTCGGCCTGGGCTAAATCCATTTTGTCGTTTAAATAAGCGCGACGGGTAAATTCTCCAGGTTCAGCTTGCCTTGCACCTAACGCAATGCAGCGGGCCAACAAAATTTGCATGAGCGCCGTGCCGCCATGCGCCTGCAATTCAAGCACGTCTTCGCCGGTATAGGAATGGGGATTGGCATAGAAAATAGCGATGCCACGATCGATTAACTCGCCGTTGTCCTGACGAAAATCCAGGTAAGCGGCGTGGCGCGTGGCAGGGCATTGCCCCAGCACCCCTAGAGCAATAATGGCCGCATTGGGCCCAGAAACCCTAACTACACCAATGCCGCCCGCGCCACTGGCCGTGGCGATGGCGGCGATGGTGTCGGATGACTTAGTGCTTGCCACCTGATTTTTTTAGCAGGGCAGCGGCATGGATAGACTTGTTCACATACCATTGTTGCCATATGGAGATAATGTTGTTCACTACCCAATACAAGACTAAGCCAGCAGGGAAGAAGAAAAAGAACACACTGAATACCACCGGCATCCAAGTCATGACTTTGGCTTGAATTGGATCGGTAGGCTTAGGGTTAAGCTTGGTTTGTATGATCATGGACAAGCCCATGATGATAGGCAATATGTAATACGGATCAACTGCCGATAGATCTTGTATCCAACCAAAGAATGGCGCATGGCGTAACTCTACCGAACCCAATAACATCCAATACAGTGAGATAAACACCGGAATTTGTATCAATATGGGCAAGCAACCACTCATGGGGTTAATTTTTTCAGTACGGTAAATGTCCATCATGGCCATTTGCATTTTCTGTCTGTCGTCACCGAATTTTTGTTTTAAGGCTTCCAAGCGCGGTGCCAATTCACGCATTTGCGCCATGGAACGGTAACTCTTAGCCGACAAGGGGTAAAAAGCCGCTTTAATTAACAAAGTTAATAAAATGATGGCCACGCCCCAGTTGTTAACCAAAGCGTGTATTTTTGCCAATACCCAAAATAATGGGGCGGCCACTATGGTCAACATGCCGTAATCCACCGTGTACTCCAGGCCAGGAGCGGCGGCAATTAAATCGTCTTTAATTTGTGGTCCTGAGAACAGTTTGGCTGGCACGGTTAAACTGGCTCCTGGCGCAATGGTATCCAATGCGCTTTTTGTACCGATTCTGTACATGTGCTCATTTAGTTTTTCCGTATAAAACTCGCGGGCCAAGCCTTCTTTTGGTATCCAAGCGCTAACGAAATAATGCTGTAGCAGGCCAACCCAACCGTCATTAGCACTAAGTTTAAGCGGCTCTTTTTCCATGTCCGAGAAAGACAATTTTTTAAATTTAGTGGCATCCGTGTAATACGACCCACCAGTGAACGTAGGCATCAAAGCCGAGCCTTGATTGGATTCATTATCGTGAACGATTTGATAGTAAACCGTAGGCGCGATCGGCGCTGCCGTGTTGTTGTGTATCTCGTAATTCACGTCTATGGCGTACTTTTGTCGGTGGAAGGTGTAAATTTTATCCACGCTGACGCCATTGCTTGCCCAAGTTAAACGTACTTCTAATTTATCTTGGCCTTCTTGCAGCGCATAACTGTTGGCGGTACTGCTAAACAAAGCATGATGAGTGGGTAAATCGGTGCCCAATAAACCAGATTGCGCTACATAAGTCATGGGTTGAGCGGCATCGTCCAACAGCACAAAATTGTTTTTATCGTTATCCGCCGCGCGATGCTTAAGCAATGCTAATTTGCGCAAATCACCACCGGTCGTCTCTATTTCAGCTTGATAAAGATCGGTTTTCACACTGATTCTTTGAGCGTGTTGCAGCTTGTAATCACCGGCCATGGAGTCGAGAGTTTGGGTGGCAACTTGGTTTGCTTGTGCTGAGGGTGTATTTTGCTCTGCCGCCTGTTGCACCACTGCAACCGGAGCTTGTTGGCGTTGCCATGCATCCCAAAGCATTAAAATCGACATTGAAAAAATGACAAATAAAACTAAACGTCTGGTATCCATGATTTTTAAGTTATCTTTAATAAAAGGTTAGTAAGGGTGTTGGCCAAAACGGGTTAAGGAATGGGATCGTGCCCACCAGCGTGCCATGGGTGACATCGAAGTAAACGGCGCAAGGCATAATAACTGCCCTTGAGGGCGCCGTGCCTATTAATGGCTTGCGTAGCGTACGCTGAACAGGTGGGATAAAAACGACATTGCTGACCAAAAAAAGGGCTTAGCAATATTTGATAGCCTCGTATTACCCAGATTAATAGTTGCGCCATAATTTTCATTAGTGCTGGTTGCTACGCCTCATGGCCTTTGTTGTGGTTTATTTCCGCTCGTGCTAAGCGCTGATTCAATTTTACCACTAGCGCATTGAACTCCAGTTTAATTAACTGAAAATCGCGCTTATCGAACTTCTTTTGCACCCGTAAAATAATATCGGATGCCGAAATTTCATGCTGTTGCAAGCGAAAAAGTTCGCGCAGAACGCGCCGCATGTAATTTCTGCTGACTGCCAATTTAGCCGTTTTCTTGCCCACCACCAAGCCTAAGCGTGGCCTCTGAAGTTGGTTGGCTTGATAATGCAGGGCTAGGTACTCTGTTGCAATACGTTTGCGGAAATTAAAAACGGATGAAAATTCATCCGTTTTAATCAATTTGGCTTCTTTAAGGAGCCTGTAGCTTGGCATCATTACCTAAAATTATAGAATTTAAATTTATCAGGATAATGTGCGCTGTAAAATCAGTCCGAAGCGGACTAAAAATTACAGACCTAAACGTTTGCGACCCTTGGCGCGACGACGTGCAATAACAGCGCGGCCGCCTTTGGTTGCCATGCGAACTAGAAAACCGTGCGTAGTTGCACGACGTGTTTTAGATGGTTGATATGTACGTTTCATGTATTACTCCAACAAGCAAATAGCTATAAAGGGCGCTATTAGACACGATAAGCATCTATTTTGTCAACGTTTATTTAGTTTTGTCTGGTAAGTAAATGCCTGTGGATAAGTTTAACTAAACAGGCTAAAATACCATCGTGCGCTGAATAAAAATAAATAACAAAATTCACAGCCAAAAATTCAATAATTAGCAAAACAAAACAAGCGCTTAGATGCGTTTTTCTGGTAAATAAACGAAAGGAAATAACAATAGAAGATGCAAAATTTCTGGCCTACTTGTCTGAGCCGTTTTGAACAAGAGTTGTCTAAGCAACAATTCAACACTTGGATTAAACCGCTCTTTGCCGAAGTGAATGGCAATGTACTGAGGTTGGTTGCGCCTAATCGCTTTGTTTTACAGTGGGTAAAAGAACGGTTTAATAAAAAAATTGAACAATTTGCACGTGAGTTGCAATTAAACGACATACAAATCGATTTTGTTATTGCCAACATTGAGCCTGACCAAGAAGACAAAGCGGCAGAAAAACTAGGCGCCAAAATCCAAACTGAGTTGAGTAAGATTGCTGCCAGTCCATCGGTAGTCAAACCAGCTGGCAAAATGACAGTGGAAGCCACTAAAGTTATTTCCGGTTTAAACACTGCGTTTAATTTTGAAAATTACGTAACCGGTCGTGCCAATCAGTTAGCCCGAGCTGCCGCCATACAGGTAGCAGAGAATCCTGGCGCGGCTTACAACCCATTATTCATATACGGCGGCGTGGGCTTGGGTAAAACCCATTTACTGCAAGCCATAGGCAACGAGTTAAAAAAACACAAACCAGAAGCCAAAATTCGTTACCTGCATGCTGAGCGCTATGTAAGTGATGTGGTAAAAGCTTACGAAAATAAAGCGTTTGATGAATTTAAACGGCAATACCATTCATTGGATTTGCTCTTAATTGACGACATTCAGTTTTTTGCTAAGAAAACCCGTACGCAAGAAGAGTTTTTTTATGCCTTCAATTCCTTAATTGAGGCTAAAAAACAAATTGTCATTACTTGCGACACCTACCCTAAAGAAATCATGGATGTGGATGAGCGCCTAAGAACTCGCTTTAGCTGGGGATTAACCGTAGCAGTGGAGCCACCGGAATTGGAAATGCGCGTGGCCATTTTGTTAAAAAAAGCGGAAGCGGTTAACTTAAACTTACCCGAAGAAGTGGCCTTCTTTATTGCTAAACAAATACGATCCAGCGTTAGAGAATTAGAGGGGGCGTTAAATCGTATTATTGCTATGGCAAAATTTACTGGCCATGCCATAGACGTGCATTTAGCAAAAGATGCACTTCGTGATTTAATAGCAGTTAGAGGTAGGCAGGTGACCATGGAAAATATCCAAAAAACCGTAGCCGATTACTACAAGATAAAAGTGGCTGAAATGTACAGTAAGAAGCGCACGCGTAATTTTGCCCGGCCAAGGCAAATAGCCATGGCTTTATCACGTGAACTCACCAATCACAGCTTTCCAGAAATAGGGGAGGCATTTGGTGGACGTCACCACACAACCGTTATGCATGCATGCGATGAAATTGATTTACTAAGAAAAAATGATCCGTCTTTTACGCGTGATATTGGTTTTTTAATCCAAGTAATACGGGATTAACTACTTGTTAGACTATGAATTAACTGTGGATGAATTGCGGATAAAGACACTAATTTGTTATAGCTAATTTTTAATCAACAAATTGCCCACAGTAGAATATGCTTAAACTAAGGTAGTTTTAATTTAACTAACCCATTGTTTTATTTAAAAAATACACGGTTATCCACAAAATACCGCGCCATTATTATTGTTATTATTTATATATATATTATTTAGGTTATAAAGATGAATATACAAATCAACCGTGAAACCCTGTTAAAACCTTTAACGTCCGTCACCAGTATTGTTGAGAAAAGGCATACCTTGCCTATACTCTCCAATTTACTATTGGAAGTAAAACAAAATAAAATTCATTTAACCGCCACCGATTTAGAGATGCAAATTTCACTAACCGTAGACAGTGCAACCAGTGGTGATTTTTCAACTACATTATCCGCTAAGAAATTATTGGATATTTGCCGTTCTCTGCCCGATAACGCTGACATCAATATGAACACGACGGAAAGTCGTATTACATTAAAAGCGGCAAAAAGCAGATTTAATTTGCAAACATTACCAGCAGCAGACTACCCAGTAATGACAAAAACACAAGGCACTACAACCATGGTGGTTTTAGCACAACGTGAATTAAAAGACTTATTAAAGCAAGTTGAATTTGCCATGGCACAACAAGACATTCGTTATTATTTGAATGGCTTATTGTTTGAAATTGCAGCCAATAAATTAAATATAGTTGGAACAGATGGCCACAGATTGAGTTTTACTTCGACCGAATTAAAACAAAGCTACGAAAAACAAGATGTCATATTACCTAGAAAGACTGTGGTTGAATTGATTAAATTACTGGATGACAGTGACGATGAAGTACAAATAGAATTGGCCAGCAATCAAGTGAATTTTAGTTTTGCTAATTTAAAACTGATTTCGAAAGTGATAGACGGTAAATTCCCAGATTACAACCGCGTGATTCCAGTTGGTCATCAAAACACCTTTAGCGTTGAAAGATTAAACGTGTTGTTAGCAATGCAACGCGCATCCATTTTATCCAATGAAAAATACCGCGGCATACGTATGGTGTTAAGTAATAATAATTTAAAATTGATCAGCACTAACAGTGATCAAGAGGAAGCAGAAGAAGAGTTGGAAATAAATTACAGTGGTGATGCATTAGACATAGGATTTAACGTAACCTATTTAATTGATGTGCTCAATAATACTAACAGCGATCAAGCCAATTTTTCATTTGCCGACGCCAACAGCAGTTGCTTAATTACCATCCCCAATAACCCCAATTACAAATACGTAGTTATGCCCATGCGTATTTAAAAAGCTTTATGTTTCACGTGAAACAATAAAAAGCATTAAACAAATCAACAAACAATTAATTAAAGAAAAATGAGTATGGCTGAAAATAAAAAAGTTACACCTGATTACGATTCTTCCAGTATTAAAATTCTTGAGGGTTTAGACGCCGTTCGTAAGCGCCCGGGTATGTATATCGGCGATACGTCAGATGGCTCGGGATTGCATCACATGGTGTTTGAGGTTTTGGATAATGCTATTGATGAAGCCTTAGCTGGTCACTGCAATGAAATTAAAGTCACCATCCATTTAGATAACTCAATCAGCGTGACCGATAACGGAAGGGGAATTCCTACCGATATTAAATACGATGACATTAAATCGGTTAAACGCTCAGCCGCCGAAATTGTTATGACGGAGCTGCATGCAGGCGGTAAGTTTGACCAAAACTCTTACAAGGTCTCCGGTGGTTTGCATGGGGTAGGGGTATCGGTTGTGAATGCCTTGTCGGATTGGTTGCGATTGAAAATTTACCGTAACGGCGAAATACACCAAATGGAATTTCAACGCGGCGTGGCCATGGCACCCTTAGCAATGATGGGTAAAACAGAAAAACGCGGAACGGAAGTGCATTTCTTGGCATCGGTGGAAACCTTTGTTTTAGTTGAATACCACTTCGATATATTGGCTAAACGCATACGCGAACTGTCTTTCCTTAATAACGGTGTGAAAATTGAGCTTATCGATCAACGCAGTGGTAAGAGTGAAAACTTTGCCTATTCAGGCGGCATTAAAGGGTTCGTTGAGTACATGAATCGTACTAAATCCGTGCTGCACCCAAAAACATTTTATGCCATGGGCGAAAAAGACGGCATGACCATAGAGGTGGCCATGCAGTGGAATGATTCCTACAGTGAAACCGTGCAGTGTTTTACTAACAACATTCCGCAACGCGATGGCGGTACCCATTTAACGGGTTTACGTACAGCCATGACGCGTACGCTTAATCAGTACATAGAGCAAACCGACATGGCTAAAAAAGCCAAAGTCGAAACCACCGGTGACGACATGCGTGAAGGCATTTGTTGCGTGTTATCAGTCAAAGTGCCAGACCCGAAGTTTTCATCCCAAACCAAAGATAAATTAGTGTCATCAGAGGTGCAACCCGTGGTCTCTGAAGTGGTGGCAGCAAAATTGGCGGAATTTTTACAAGAAAATCCAGCCGATGCGAAAATCATTGTAGGTAAAATCGTTGATGCTGCACGTGCACGAGAAGCCGCTCGTAAGGCACGTGAAATTACCCGTCGTAAGGGGGTAATGGACACCATGGGCTTGCCTGGTAAATTAGCCGATTGTCAGGAACGCGATCCAGCAAAATGCGAAATATACTTGGTTGAGGGGGACTCCGCGGGCGGGTCTGCTAAGCAAGGAAGAGACCGTAAATTCCAAGCCATATTGCCATTGAAGGGTAAAATTTTAAACGTAGAAAAAGCCAGATTCGATAAATTAATTGGCTCACAAGAGATCGCGACCTTAATTACTGCGCTGGGCACCAGCATAGGTAAAGCGGATTTTAATGTGGAAAAATTACGCTACCACCGCATCATCATCATGACTGATGCGGACGTCGACGGCGCCCACATTCGAACCTTGCTGCTCACCTTCTTCTACCGTCAAATGACCGAATTAGTTGAGCGTGGTCACATTTACATTGCGCAACCACCTTTGTATAAAGTTAAACAAGGTAAAGACGAGCGCTATTTAAAAGACCAACAAGAATTGGATCAGTATTTACTGCAATCGGCGCTGAAAGGTGCGGAGCTGATTACAAAAACCAACGGCGATAGCCTCAGCGATGCGCCTTTAACTGAAATCGCTAAGCAAATGGTTTTAACTGAAGCCGTGATACGCCGCATTGCCTCGCACTACGATGAAAGCGTATTGCGTGCCATGCAAGATTTAGGGGAATTAAGCTTAGCCACTAAAGACAGCACTGAAAAAGCCGCTGAAAAATTGCGTCCAATATTAGGTGCCATAGGCAGCGAAGTGATCGTTGGTTTTGATGCCGAGGCTAACGAATACCGTTTGGAAGTCAACAAATACGTGCACGGTAATTTGCAATGTTGCGTGATCAATGCTGAATTTTTAGGCTCTGGCGATTACCGACAAATCAGCAAAATGTCCACCATGCTGCAAGGCTTATTAGGCGATGGTGCATTAATTAAACGAGGTGAAAAAGAACTGCCGGTCACCACATTTAAGCAAGCCTTGGATTGGTTATTAGAAGAAGCCAAACACAATCTAAATATTCAACGCTATAAAGGCTTGGGTGAAATGAACCCATCGCAGCTATGGGAAACCACCATGGACCCAACCGTGCGTCGTTTGTTAAAAGTACAAATTGACGACGCCATTGCCGCTGATGAAATCTTCACCACGCTAATGGGCGACAACGTTGAACCAAGACGTGCCTTTATTGAGAGCAATGCCTTGGGTGCAAGCAACTTAGACGTTTAATTGTCAGCTTAGGCCCACCCAATTAAAAAAGCCCCGCGGGGCTTTTTTAATGCCTGTAAAAATCGTCACGCATATGCATTAACAGGCCTATTGGGCCTTAAAAAGAAATTTACATGCCATCCTTAAGGTGCATGGCATTTTTCACCCCCAAGTGCTCTAGTTTGATTCGAATTAAAAGCAGTACCTCTGTGCTAAACTTATTGATAATTTAATACGATAAGTAATTCAAATCATTCTTGGGGGTGGCGGCATGACTTTAAACGAATTGCGTTTTGTGGTGGCGTTAGCGAAAGAGCGAAATTTTAGAAAAGCTTCAGAAAAATGTTTTGTGAGTCAGCCGGCACTAAGTTTGGCTGTTAAAAAATTAGAAGACGATCTGGGCGTGCTTATTTTTGAGCGCAGCCATACCGATATTAGCCCTACGGTGGTTGGGCAAAAAATAATTGAACAAGCCACGCGAGCCCTAGAAGAAGTGGCGCACATAAGGGAAATTGCTAAGCAAGGCAATAACCAATTGGCCGGGCCGTTTCGCTTAGGGCTGATCTATTCGGTGGGGCCTTATTTGCTACCTGAAATCATACCAATTTTGCGTCGCATTTGCCCTGACATGCCATTGGACATAGAAGAAAACCTAACGGTACAGTTGGAAGCACAGCTAAAAAGTGGGGCCATAGACGCGGCTATCGTGGCCTTGCCTTTTGATGTGCCTGGCATTAAAACCCAAGCGCTGTATGACGAGGAATACGTGGTGATGGTCCCTATTAGCCATCCCTGGGCCAATAAAGCCAGCGTGGGGGCGGATGATTTGCTTGATGAGAATGTGTTGTTACTTAATAGTGGTCATTGTTACAGCCATCAAGTTTTGGCTGCTTGCCCAGATTTATCCAAAAAAGGACAGGTATTACAGGGTAACTCATTGGAAACTATACGCAATATGGTGGCATCCAATTTAGGCATCACCGTGCTGCCTTGCAGCGCTGCCACAGAACGTTATGTAAATCCTTTGGTTAAGGTGATTCCATTTTCTGCGCCGGTACCGGTCAGGCGAATTGCCCTAGCATGGCGTAAAAGTTATGCCAGAGAAATGGCGGTAAACGCCATATGCGATGCCATTAAGGAAATTAAATCGCCTTGTTTGCACTTAATTAATTAATCCAGGTTGGCTGGCAATGGCAATAAAAAAGGACGCCTAGGCGTCCTTTTTTCGTTGAACTTAAGGGTTCAAAAATTATTTGTTCATTACGTACATGGTTACTTCAAAACCAAAACGCATTTCTGTAGCTGCTGGTGTTGTCCACATGGTAATTCTCCTGTTGGTTGATTAATTAAGTCGTACACAATCTATGACTTGAATAATACAGGCCGATTAAATTAATTCCCTATGTAATCCTACTAAATACGGCTAATGATTTTCATTAGATAAGCTAAGGCTTAGCCTAATAAAATAAGCGTACTCGGTAGCCAGCCATGCTTAGATCTGGATTGGCTAAAGGCAGCATCAATTTAAGGGATTGCCCAGCCGCCAATCCTAATTTGGCATCAGTTCCATGCTCTAGGTAGTCACTCGGGTTAAACCTCGCTGTGAATTTAGCCCTATCATCGATATCGGTAAGAATTAATTCTACAGTTGGGTAAGCCTGACTAAACGCAGCTTGATTGACGATGGTGCTCGATAAGTGCATTAAGCCAACGCGTAGTTCGTCCTCTAGCAAGTCCGTGTCATCTAGCACCAGCAAATTAATTTGTTTGGCCAAGGCAATGTCGCAGCCTATTTTTTTACAGGCCAGCTTTAAGTAAGCTTGGCTGCTGGGGTAGCGCCAGCTTATTTCTGCACGCAAGAAATAAACCGTTTGTAGCAGCGCGCTAAGCAATAAGAGCAGCAGCAAAAAAACAGCCAAACTATTCTTCCATACCGTTTTTGTTGTACTTTTGCTTGAATTGGCGCCGCTGTGCTTGGTGTTTTCTGCGCTAGCTTGAGTATGGCCTTGTGCGTTAAATAGCTTGAAACAATGACCGCAACAGACCAGGCCTTGGTGCAATTTTAATTGATCCTCGGCCACCTTAAAACGGCTTTGGCACGATGGGCAATCTAAGCTTACGATCATTTTTTGTTGCCGGTTAACAAGACCCATGCATCCATGTAAACCGGCGCCTGCATATCAAACCACGGGGCATAAATAGCCGATACGGCCTCGGCTTGTTCTTTCAATATGCCAGACAAGGCAATTTTAC
This sequence comes from Methylotenera oryzisoli, assembly GCA_945878695.1. GTDB lineage: Bacteria > Pseudomonadota > Gammaproteobacteria > Burkholderiales > Methylophilaceae > Methylotenera > Methylotenera oryzisoli_B. The sequence goes on from CAMDXI010000003.1 coordinate 54,077, forward strand.
CGCCGGACCTGCAGGATTTAGCCAAGGCCGGTGCCAACACGCTCAACGCGCTAGACAAGATGTTGGCCACTACGATGTCGTACTCTTCTGTTTGGTAGTCGTTGGCATGATAAAAGCTCGCCTGCACGGCGTTTTGCTCGGCGTTATACAAGCTGGCTTGTATGGCTTGCGCATCGATGTCGGTGCCCACCACCTTAGACGCGCCTAATTTTTTAGCAGCGATGGCGAGAATGCCAGAACCGCAACCGTAATCCAATACGCTCCGGTCTTTTTTTACGGTTTGGCTAAGCCAAGCCAAACACAAATGCGTAGTCGGGTGGCTGCCCGTTCCAAAGGCCAGGCCGGGATCCAGCACGATATTAATCGCATTGGCATTAGGGGCGCTGTGCCAGGTAGGTACTATCCATAAATCATCGGTAATTTTTATTGGATCAAACTGCGATTGGGTGGCGCGGACCCAGTCTTGTTCTTGTATGACTTCGGTGGTGTAGTGCAAAGACGGCAACTTGGTTAGGCGCGATAAATCGGCCATGACTTTCTGCACATCCACCCCTTCATCAAACAGGGCGCTGACTAAATTTTGTTGCCAGATACCGGGAGGGGGGTCACCGGGTTCTCCAAAAATAGGTTGTTCGTCTAGCGTGTCGGCGTTGGCGTCTTCAATGATGGCCGACAGCGCGCCTTGTTCCATTAAAGTATCGCTGATTAAATCAGCCGTGTTGTCTTGTGCTGCAATTTTTAACGATAGCCATGCCATGCGATACCAACCTATTGAACATGCTTATTGCTAAACATTATTTATTGTAGATGCCTAATTTTTGCTCCAAGTAATGAATACTGGTGCCGCCGGTATGGAAGGCCGCATCGGCCATCAAATCAATGTGCAAAGGAATGTTAGTGTTTATGCCAGACACCATCATTTCCGATAAGGCGATGCGCATACGGGCGATCGCTTGGTTGCGTGTGTCACCGTAAGTAATTAGCTTACCTATCATGGAATCGTAGTGGGCCGGCACCGTGTAGCCCGCGTATGCGTGGGTATCCATGCGCACGCCTGGTCCGCCAGGCATGTGGAAGGCGCTGATTTTACCGGGCGACGGCACAAAGCTGTACGGGTCTTCCGCATTAATCCTGCATTCGATGGCGTGGCCTTTTAATACCACGTCTTTTTGGCGGAATTTGAGTTTCTCGCCGGCCGCCACAAAAATTTGTTGCTGGACTAAATCAATGCCGGTGATCATTTCCGTGACCGTGTGTTCCACTTGCAAACGGGTGTTCATCTCGATGAAATAAAATTCATTATTTTCATACAAAAATTCGAAAGTACCGGCACCGCGGTAATTGATTTTTCGACAAGCTTCGGCGCAACGCTCACCAATTTTGTCGCGTAGTCTGGTGTTTAATAATGGTGCAGGTGCTTCTTCAATAATTTTTTGGTGACGGCGTTGCATGGAGCAATCGCGTTCACCTAAAAACACCGCATTGCCATGCTGATCAGCCAATATTTGAATTTCAATGTGGCGTGGCTTCTCTAGGTATTTTTCCATGTAAACCACTGGGTTGCCAAACGCGGCTTGGGCTTCGGCTTTGGTCATGTTCACCGAGGCGATCAGCGCCGCTTCCGTGTGCACCACGCGCATGCCGCGTCCACCGCCGCCGCCAGCTGCTTTAATGATCACCGGGTAACCAACTTGTTTGGCGGTTTTGATGATTTCAACTGGGTCGTCTGAAAGTGCCCCATCTGAGCCTGGTACACAAGGCACGCCGGCTTTTTTCATGGCATTTTTGGCCGACACTTTGTCGCCCATTAAACGGATGGTTTCTGCTCTAGGGCCAATAAAGACAAAGCCACTTTGTTCCACGCGTTCTGCAAAATCGGCATTTTCCGATAAAAAGCCATAACCAGGATGGATGGCTTGTGCATCGGTCACTTCAGCCGCACTGATAACGGCGGGAATATTTAAATAACTTTGACCTGAAGGCGCTGGGCCTATGCAAACGGATTCGTCGGCTAATTTTACGTATTTAGCTTCACGGTCTGCTTCAGAATGAACTGCGACCGTTTTGATGCCCAACTCGCGGCAAGCGCGCTGAACGCGTAAGGCAATTTCGCCTCGGTTAGCGATTAAGATTTTGTCAAACATAGCCATGTGATTAAAACCCCGTGATTAAGCAATAATGAAAAGAGGTTCGCCGTATTCCACTGCCAAGCCATTATCAAGCAAGATTTTTTTCACCACACCGGCTTTGTCCGATTCAATCTCATTTAATAATTTCATCGCTTCGATGATGCACAAGGTGTCGCCCACCGCTACCGTGTCACCCACTTCCACAAATGGTTTGGAATCCGGTGAAGCCGAACGGTAGAAAGTACCGACCATAGGCGAATTAACCGCATGGCCTTCTTCAACCACCGGTGCGTCCGCTGCGGCCGGAGCGGCTGCTGCTGGCGCGCCAGTGGTGTAATGCTGAGGTGGCGCGTAGTTGCTGTATTGTTGAGTAGCGGCATTGGCAGTGAAGTTACGGCTAATGCGCACTTTTTCACCGTCTTCGGTTAGCTCGAGTTCGGCTATGCCAGATTCTTCAACAAGATCGATTAATTTTTTAAGTTTGCGTAAGTCCATAATAACCTCTAGAAATCCAGGAATAATTCAATTAATTAAGAATAGTTTTTTTAAGCTTGATCGTTATGCTTGATTGCGTAATCAAGCGCCAAGGCATAGCCTTGTGCACCTAAACCGCTGATCACACCAACTGCGATGTCGGTAAAATACGAATGATGGCGGAAGGCTTCTCGGGCATACACATTGGATAAGTGCACTTCTATAAACGGCACTTTTACTGCAGAAAGGGCATCGCGCATGGCCACCGATGTGTGGGTAAAGGCGGCGGGATTAATAATGACAAAATCCACTTTGCTGGTCGCCAGCGATTGAATTTTAGTTACCAAATCGGCTTCGGCATTGCTTTGAAACGTCTCTAGCGCCACCCCAGCTTGCGCTGCCATGTCCACCAAAGTTTGATTGATGCTGGCTAGGGTCGCTTTGCCATAATGTTCAGGCTCACGCAAACCCAACATATTGAGGTTAGGGCCATGAATGACTAAAATGGATTTAGCAGGCATACGCGCGGTCTTTTTTAACACTAATAAGCGAAAATTTGGGCAACTTCATAAATGCAAGTTTGCCGAAGTTAGCTGGTTTTGTCCAGCAAATTTACAGCAATTAAGCGAAATTACACCGCATCCATGATTTAAGTACTTGATATCGTTAGCTTAAAAACGCCGCTATTATTTTGCTTAGATTAGTCCTGAATTAAGGGCTCTAAAGCCTCGCTTAATAGGGCTTTTGAGATGCGGCCAAAGAAATTTTTTTGCACCACGCCGTCTTTGTCTATGATGACGGTATAAGGTAGCACACCTTGGCTGTTACCAAAGTCGCTGGCCAATTGCATGCCTTCGTCTTCCGCCACCAATAAGGGGTAGCTAACCGGGGTAGCCAGCGCAAACTCTTTAACCAAAGCTAATTCGTCTACCGCCAAGCCCACTACCACCACGTTTTTAGCTTGGTATTGCTTGTGCAATTCGGCGAGTTCTGGCATTTCCTCGCGGCAGGGAGGGCACCAGGTTGCCCAAAAATTAAGCACAACAATTTTACCTTGGTACTGGTTTAAATCTTGGCGTATGCCGTCCTCGTTGACTAATTGGCTGTTAAAAAAAGCCGCGGTCGAAACGCTAGGCGGATTGGATTGCTTCAGTGGCGAGTTAGGGTTAAGGGCAAAGTAATAAATAGCAAAGCCCAAGCCAAACATAAGGGCAAAGTAAATGGCATTGTTGCGTAATTTAGTTAGCATGGCGTCGTTCCTTGATCTTTTGCGTCGGTTAAGCAGCCATCACGCTGCTGCAAGGTGCGGCTAAAGCGCTCGGCATTTTGAAAGCCGACGGTTTTTAGGCTAGGCATTTCTTGGCCGCGCCCATTAAAAAAGGCTATACCGGGTGGGCCGTATAAGCCAAAACGTTTTAATAATGCGCGGTCTGCATCGGAATTCGCCGTGACATCGGCTTGCAATAACACGGTGTCTTTTAACAGCTGCTGCACTCTCTTATCGCTAAAAGTGAATTGTTCCAACTCCTTGCAAGCCACGCACCAGTCTGCATAAAAATCCAACATCACTGGCCGGCCTTGGCTGTTGGCCAACCTTGCGTTCAATTCGGCCAGGCTTTTTACGCGTTCAAAAACAAGGGCATGGTTTGATGCGGCGGTTGATCCACTGTTGTTGATCAAGGCATCAAGCGGTTGAGAGGGGGATTTGGCGCCAGACAGGGCACCAATTAATAGTGCCATGCCTAGCAATAGCAGAATAACCGCCACGCCTTTGCTCAACCTAGCGCCATGGCTGGCGTGCTCAGCTAGGCGATCCAAGGCCTTGTGGTAAACCGCCGTCATGATGAGCAAGATCGACCAAAGGCCTAACTGCCATGCCATGGTGAGCAAGGGGCTAATCAGCCATATGGCCATGGCCAGCATCACCAGGCCAAAGAAATGGCGAACGCCGTTCATCCAGTCACCGGTTTTTGGCAACAAGCTGCCGGCAGAGGCGCCTATCAATAACAGTGGCACGCCCATGCCCAGCCCTAACGCAAACAAGCCCAGGCCACCCAATAACACGTCGTGGGTTTGCCCTATGTAAATCAGAGCGCCGGCGAGTGGGGCGGCCACACACGGGCTGACGATTAGGGCCGATAAAGCGCCCATGACAAACACGCCGATAAAGCGACCGCCTTTTATTTTGTTGGTGGTCTGCAGCATTTGATCTTCAAAGCGCTGCGGCAGCTTTAATTCATACAGGCCAAACATGGAGCCAGCCAGCAACACAAACAGCACGGCAGTGCTGCCTAAGACCCAGGGATTCTGCAAGGCTTGGCTGATTAAATTGCCAGTGAGGCCGGCGACCACCCCGGCTAAGGCATAACTCAAGGCCATGCCCAATACATAGGCCAGCGATAAACTAAAGCCGTGCCATTTGGCCGCGGCGTTGTTCACGCGGTGTTGGCCAACAATGATGCTTGATAAAATCGGGATCATGGGCAACACGCAAGGCGTCATGGACAACAATAGGCCGGCAAAAAAGAAGCCGGTTATGGCCAACCAAACCTGGCCGGATTTTAATAATTGCGTGCTGCTGTCGGCTTCATCATTAATGTTGGTCGGGGTGGTCGGTGCGCTTAGTGCGGCGGTGGCGGTTTGATCAAAAGCCACGGTGAGGGTGTTTTTAATCGGGGCGTAGCATAAGCCTTTTTCGCTGCAGCCTTGGTAGCTGGCAAGCAGCGTAATCTTTTCACTGGGCGCGCTAAGTTTTAGGCTGGCTTGAAAATCACGGTGATAGACTTCTTGTTTGCCAAAGTTAGCGTCTTCTTTGATTTCCCCAGCAGGCAATTGAATGTCGGATAATGCAATGTTGCTAGGTGAAAGCACGCTAAATTGGATGCGCTCGCGGTATAAATAATGGCCAGGTGCAATGCTAAAATGCGCTTGCACGGTTTGCTTATCCAGCGGTTTTAATTGCAGTTGAAAGGCCACCTCAGGGGCTAACACGGCGTCGCTATTGCTGTTGAATAAATTAGTCAATCCACTGCTGTTCTCGGCAAACGCCGGGGTTAAAAAGCCGCAAGAAAAAATCAGCGCGGCCAATGCGGCGATGCTGAAATTAGATAGAGGGAGCAACAATAATTTTTTCACGTAGCGGTGTTTCCATGGAAAATAATTTTAACAAATGGCATGCTGGGTACTTGTCATTATAGAATACCGGCACCACAAAAAACCAAGTGAGTGGTATTAAGACCAGCTCAGTTTTATATAGTCTGGCTTTTGATAGGCTAGGGTTATCATACGTTCCATTGTTTAAGGTAGTTAAGCGCATGCGCATTATTTTTTTCTTGGCCGTACTGGCTTTTCCAGTGGCTGAAATTTGGATTTTAATGGATTTGGCCGAGCAATACGGTGGCTGGCTAATCCTCTATTTACTGGTCATTACCCTGCTAGGCCTGCGGCTTATTCGCGATGAAAAACAGTCGTTTTCTGGGCGCATGATGCAACACTTAAGCGCGGGCGGCAATCCGATCAAAGCCTTGTTTGGCAGTGCCCGCAATATTATGGCCGGCGTGTTGCTGATTATCCCTGGCATCATGACCGACATCCTGGCCGCCATTCTGTTATTGATCCCGGTTAATGCCACGGCGCAATCGCGGCCTAATCAGCAGGCCAGTGCCGCCAATGACGACGTCATCGAAGGCGAATTTCATAGAGAAGATTAAGGCATGACTTACCAAATTAGCATACCCGCTAGCGGCCACCAATTCAGCGCCAAAGCCTCAGACAACTTACTCGAGTCGGCCATCGCCGCCGGCGTTAACCTGCCTTACGGTTGCCGCAATGGCACGTGCGGCAGTTGCAAAGGCGATATCCTCAGCGGCTCCGTTCATCATGAAGATTACGCCGCTGGCGCACTGACGGAGGCCGAATTGGCTGCGGGCAAAGCTTTGTTTTGCTGCGCCTACCCCTTGTCAGATTTGACTTTGGCTTGCCGTGAAATACGTGCGGACATTATCCCGCCACGCATATTACCGGCGCGGGTAGAGCGTAAAGAACAGCTGGCGCCGGATGTGATGGCTTTGTTTTTAAAATTACCCAGCGGCGAGCAATTAAAATTCATGGCTGGCCAATACTTGGAAATCATATTAAAAGACGGCAAGCGCCGCGCTTTTTCATTGGCCAATGCACCGCATGCCAACGCACTATTGGAACTGCATTTGCGCTTAATCCCCGGTGGTCAGTTTACCGAATACGTTTTTAATGAAATGCCAGAAAAAGCCATATTGCGTATAGAAGCGCCATTCGGTAGTTTCTTTTTGCGAGAAGACTCCAGTAAGCCCATCATCATGGTGGCAGGCGGCACCGGCTTTGCGCCGATTAAGGGCATCATAGAGCACATGCTGCATAACAACATTAAGCGTCCGATTAGCTTGTATTGGGGTGCCCATGCGCAGCAAGATTTGTATATGACGGCATTGGCCCAAGCCTGGGCGGCAGCCCACGATCACATTCATTACATACCGGTTTTATCCAATCCACTGGCAACGGATAATTGGCAAGGCCGAACCGGCTTTGTCCACCAAGCGGTGTTGGATGATTTTGCCCAAACCGGCCTAGCCAACTACGAAGTCTATTGTTGCGGTGCGCCAGCCATGGTGGAAGTGGCGCATGCCGACTTTGTTGCGGCCGGTTTAAGCGACGATGCCTTTTTCTCCGATGCGTTTAATTACGCAAAGCCTACGCCAAAGCCTAGCAGCTAATCAAGGCTTATCTGGCCTTAGACTAAGGCGCTTACGCTTGTTAAGTTTGCCTTAAGAAAGCCCAACTATTATTTGCTTACACCCTTTATTAAAGGAGCAAATAATGGAAAAAATCACTTACCAAAGACAGAAAGTTTACGATCCGGCGCTACGCCTTATTCACCTATGGAATGGCTTGGCCATTCTATTTCTCATGACCACCATTTGGTTGTCCGACCTGTTTGATAAAGGCAGCAGTGAAACCGCTTTATGGCAACTGCACATCTACCTTGGCTACGCCTTGGTGCTGGGCATCGTCGCGCGCCTCGCCTGGGGATTAGTCGGTCCGCGGCACGCTAGATTTTCCGATATGTGGCACCCCACCGCTTGGTGGCAAGCCGTTCGGCATGTTAACTTCAAGGCTAAGCCGCGCTTTGGTCACCATACTTTAGCCAGTGCCGCCTATTTACTTGTTTACCTATTATTAATCGTCATGGCCGTCACCGGTTTAGGTCTGGCTGCCGTTGAACAAAGCACCGGTCCGTTTAATGTTTGGTTCGGCGACATGGCTTGGCTGGAAGACACTTTTGAAGAGCCGCATGAAATTATTTATTACCTATTAATGGGCTTTGTCTTGCTGCACATTGCCGCACTGATATGGCATGAATACAAAGATAAAACGCCACTCGCGCAATCCATGGTGACCGGCTACCAATACGAAGTGGACGACAACAGCCAAGCCATTTCAGGAGACCATCATGCGTAAGGCTTACTTATTTTTGGCTTTGTTTTTCAGTCAGCAAGCGGTGGCTGAATCGGCCAGCAGCTTACTTAAAAAGTACGAGCTGCTGGCCAAGCAGGAAAGCGCGGCTTTCGTCGGCTTTGCTGCCGATAAAGGCGAGCGTTTCTTTCATGCCGAGCGTTTGCATAGCGATGGTAAAAAAGTCAGTTGTGCCACATGCCATACCGCCGACCCACGTAAGCCAGGAAAAACCCGCGCCAATAAAGTGATTGAGGCCATGGCGATTAGCGTCAATCCTCAGCGCTTTAGCGACGAAGCCAAAGTGGAAAAATGGTTTGGACGCAATTGCAAAGACGTGTTGGAGCGCGCATGCACGGCAGAAGAAAAAGGCGATTTCATTGCCTATTTATTGAGTATTAAATAAGGATAAAACCATGAAAAAATGGCTGCAATTTTTAGTGTTAATCACCAGCATCAGCGCCACCAGTGCCTTACTAGCCAGCGGTGGATTCAGTGACAATAGCAAGCAAGCCATGCCGGTGGTGGCCAATGCCAAATGGAAAACCGAGTGCAGTGGTTGCCACATGCTGTATCACCCTGGCTTATTGCCGGAGCGATCCTGGAACAAAATGATGGCCGGTTTGGATAAACACTTTGGCGAAAATGCCAGTTTAGACGACGCTAGCCGCGATGAGATAGCACGATTCTTGGCATTAAACAGCGCGGACAAACAAGATAACCGTCGCTCCAATCGCATCAATCAGTCCATTGCTGCTGGTGCCACGCCATTGCGCATTTCGCAGACGCGTTATTTCACCAGCAAGCACGATGAGATTGCCGCGAGCACCTTCAAACGCAAGAGCATAGGCAGTGCGGCCAACTGCGTGGCCTGTCATCAAGCGGCAGAAAAAGGTGATTTTTCTGAGTCGCAGATTAGGATTCCACGTTAATATAAGCAGATGAAACTCTTATTGGTGGAAGACGATGCGCTGCTAGGCGACGGCGTGCGGGCCGGCCTCAAACAGGCTGGCTTTGCCGTTGATTGGGTGCAAGATGGCTTGGCAGCCAAAGTGGCCTTGGACAGCGAAGAGTACGACTTGCTGGTGCTGGATCTGGGTTTGCCTAAATTAAGTGGCATGGACTTGCTTAAATCGGTGCGCGCCAAACGCGCCAGTCTGCCGGTCTTAATCCTAACCGCACGCGATACCGTGGCCGACCGGGTGGCCGGTTTGAATGCTGGCGCCGACGATTATTTGGTTAAGCCCTTTGATTTAGACGAATTGATCGCCCGATTAAATGCCTTGCTGCGGCGCAGTGCCGGCCAAGTTGAATTGACTTTGCAACACGGCGCCATCGAATTAACGCCGGCCAGCCATCAGGTGCGGCTAGCCGGCACAGATGTCAGCATGTCAGCACGCGAATTTTCTTTGTTGCACACACTTTTGTTGCATAGCGGTCGCGTCCACAGCCGCGAGCAATTGGAACAAACCCTGTATGGCTGGGGCGAAGAAGTCGAGAGCAATGCCATAGAAGTGCACGTCCACCACTTGCGTAAGAAATTGGGCGGCGACTTAATACGCACCCTACGTGGGGTCGGCTACGTTATTGATAAGGCCGCTTAAATCCCATGCATTCATTACGATTACGTTTGTTGGTATTGTTAAGCTTGGTGTTAGGCTTGGCCTGGTTGGCCGCGGCATGGTTTACCCACTTGGAGTCGCGCGAAGAAATAAACCGCCTGTTTGATGCCCAACTCTCGCAATCCGCTCAAGTCTTATTGGCCACCACGCGCCATGATATACAAGAGCGTGTCGAGCACGGCGAGGAAGGTGTGGCCGTGCATGAATACGAACAAAAGCTGATGTTCCAAATTTGGGATAAAAACAAACTGTTACTGCGATCGGCGGCGGCCCCGGATTCCCCTATCAGTAGTGCAAAAGCCGGTTACAGTGAAACGCTGTTGAGTGGGCAACCGTGGCGCGTTTTGACGCGTTGGGATGCGCGTCAAGCATTCATGATACAAGTGGCCGAGCCCATGGCCGGCCGAGAAAGCTTGGCGCAACACATTACCTTTAAATTATTGCTGCCCACTTTCATCGTCTTGCCCGTTTTACTTTTGCTGCTATGGTTAGGCATAGGCGCAGGCCTAAAGCCTTTGCAAACCCTCAAAAAAGAAATCACGCAGCGCACGTCCAATCATTTGCATGCCGTGGCCATGGCCGGCGTGCCTGAGGAAGTGTCGCCATTGGTAGGCGCATTGAACGATTTATTTGGGCGTTTGGAGCAAGCCTTTAACAGCGAACGTCGCTTTACTGCCGACGCCGCCCACGAATTACGCACGCCCTTGGCCGCCCTTAAAATTCAAGCGCAAGTGGCCTTAAGGTCGACAGATCAAGCAGAGCGGCAAGCCGCGTTAGACAACGTATTGCGAGGGGTCGATAGAGCGGCTAGGTTGGTTGAGCAGTTGCTTATTTTGGCGCGGGTGGATCCGGAAACAGCTGCCGCCCATTACCAAGCGCTTAATCTGCATGAGCTGGCCGCCAACGCCATCAAAGACGTGGCGCAGATGGCGCATGCCAAGCAGATTGAATTATCACTGGCAGGCGCGCCGACTTGCTTGGTGCTTGGCGATGCCATGCAATTGGCCTTGTTGCTGCGTAATTTGCTGGATAACGCCATACGTTACAGCCCGGTAGGTGGCCGAGTCAGCGTCACCTTGGATCAAGGTCCGGGCGTGGCATTGCAAGTACGTGACACCGGCCCTGGCATACCAGCCAATGAGCGAGAGCAGGTGCTGCAACGTTTTTACCGTATCAGCGGCAGTGGTGAGGAAGGCAGTGGCTTAGGTTTATCCATCGTTCAACGCATCGCCACATTGCACGGTGCGCAATTGCGACTAGCCGACAACGAGCAAGGACAAGGCTTGTTAGTCTGCGTCAATTGGCCCGCCATTCAATCTTAGGTTTTGCATTAACCCTTAATTTACCGCCGTGCAGTGCAGGTTGATGGCGCTGAAATAAGCGTGCCCGATAAGCTGTTTGTCTAATTTTGCTTGGGCTTTTTTAAGGGCCGCGCTGGTTTTAAACGCGTCGTGCGCCAAGTACACTTCCGCTTCAATTTTCCCCGCGATGTAATGAAACACCACCCGCTTGGATGGCCCTAATTCTACGGTAAGCGGCGCCAGTTTTTCTAACAAGGCTTCGCGGCCTGGCATGCGCAATGCATTGCTGTCGTGTTCCAAATCGTCTTCTGGGTCAACGTGCACCAACACTTCCGACACCAATTGGTGACTTTTTAGCACCCGTTCACGGGCGTGCTCGGCGATGCTGTGGCCTTCCGAAACGCTGATGCGTGGGTCCACCAATATGTGCGCATCGACCAAGGCGCGGTGCGCCATGCGCCTGGTGCGCAGTTCATGCAAGCTGACCACGCCTTGGGTATCAATCAGCGTTTGCCTAATGCTGTCGACTTCTTCTAATGACAAGCCGGCATCGATTAATTCTTGAAACGCATCCCAGGCGAAGACGATGCCCATGCGCACGATCATAAAGCCAACCAATATCGCCGCGATGGAGTCGGCATACATAAAGCCCATTAGGTTGGCGCCTATGCCCACTGCCACGACCAGCGAGGAGGCGGCATCCGATCTAGCATGCCAAGCGTTGGCAATGAGCATGGGCGAGCGCAGTTTTTCGCCCACGCCCAACATGTAACGGAACAATAATTCTTTGCACAACAGCGCAGTCAGCGCCACCCATAATGCCAAGGGCGCCACTGCCGGTAACTGCTCTATGTTTTGTAACTTGATGGCGGCTGTCACCATGATGGTGCCGCCGGTCGCCACCAGTATTGCGCCTAAGACAAAAGAGGCGGCCGTTTCAACGCGCCCGTGGCCATAGGGGTGGCCTTCGTCGGCTGGATTTTTGCTGTGATGGCTGGCGATTAACACTAAAAAATCGCAGACCAAGTCGGACAAGGAGTGCATGCCATCGGCGATCAAACTTTGCGAATGCGCCATAAAGCCGGCCGCTATTTGTGCCGCAGTTAATAAGCTGTTTACCGCCACGCTCACCCAAGTAGAGCGGTTGGCCATGGTATGCCGCTTAGGGTCGTCGTAGGAAATTTCGGTGGATGCAGGCTCGGTCATGTTTATCTTTCCTCAAGCTGGGTAGTCTAGATTATACGTTTTTTAAGTTGGCTATAAAGCCGTGACAAACAAGCTAGCATGGCCACGTCACCAGGCGCGTCAGCCACCAATACCTTAAAGCCTAGGCTTTTCGGCAATTCGGCAATTCTGGGGTGGTTGACGCACAAGCTGACGTGTTTTATCCAGTTGGCCTGAGCGGCCAGTGCAATTAAATGACGCATGGCTTCGCTGCTGGTCACCACCACCGCATCCAGTTGGCCTTGTTGCCATTTTTGCTCGAGCAATAGGCTGTTTGTTTGCGGATTAAATCGGCGATAGGATTCGGCGAAGCTGACCTGCGCGCCACGGGCTTGCAAGGTTTCAGCCAAGACCTCACGGCCACCTTGGCCACGAAAAATAACGATGCGTTTACCGGCAACCGATTGCATGGGCGCCAGCGCCAATAAGGACTCGGTGTCAAAGCGCGCCTGCGGTATCAGCACCCGTGTGACGCTAAATTGCCCAAGGTGCTCAGCCGTTTGCGGGCCTATGGCAGCGAATTGCAGTTGTTTGGGGACTAGCCCAAACTTTTTGATGACGCGCGGCATGGCTTGGTCTACCGCGTTGCTGCTGATAAAAATCGCCCAATCAGCCTGTTCAAGCGGCGCGATGGCTAAATCAAAAGCGCTGTAATCGTCCAAGGGAGCGATGCCCAGTAATGGAAATGCAATGGCGGTGGCACCTTGAGCAGCCAAGGCTAGGCACAACTCAGCCGCCTGTTCGCTTGGCCTGGTGACGGCGACATGCAGCCCTTTTAGTGCGTTATTGGCCATGGGGTAAACAGCGTTACTTGTGCCCGTCTAAGGCAGCCAAAATGCGATCAGCGCCTTTGGCAACCAATTGCGCTGCCAATTGCTTGCCCAGTGCATCGGCTTGATGGCGTTTGGCGGTTGCTTTTTCCACCAACATTTGTTTGCCGTCCACGCTGCCAACAAAACCGGTGATGGACAGATCGTCACCTTGGCAGGTGGCGTAGGCACCCAACGGCACCGTGCAACTGCCAGCCAACGCGCGACTCATGGCGCGTTCTGCTTCCACGCAAGCTTGCGTGTCGGCATGGTTAAGCGGCGCTAACACGGCATGCAAGTCCGGCCGATTGCTGCTGATTTCTATGCCTAAGGCGCCTTGGCCTACTGCCGGTATGCTCAGTTCCGGCGCGATGACGCTGCGTATGCGCGTTTGCAAGCCCAGCCGAATTAAGCCGGCGGCGGCCAAAATAATGGCCGCGTATTGGCCTTCGTCCAGTTTGCGCAGCCGTGTTTGTAGGTTGCCACGCAAGGATTCAATTTTTAGCTGGGGTAATCGCGCTTGCAATTGACTTTGACGGCGCAAGCTGGAGGTGCCCACCACGCTGCCGGCCGGCAGGTCTTCTAGGCAAGCAAAGTCGTTTGAAACAAAGGCATCCCTGGGGTCTTCGCGTTCACCGGTGGCCACCAACATGAAGCCGTCGGGTAAATTCATCGGCACGTCTTTCATGCTGTGCACGGCCAAATCGGCGCGGCCATCGGCCAACGCTGTTTCCAATTCTTTTACAAACAAACCTTTGCCACCCACTAGCGCTAAGGGCGTGTCTAAAATTTGATCGCCGGTGGTGGTCATGCCCAATATGTCTACCGTGGTGGTTGGGTACAAAGCTTGCAAGCGACTTTGTATGTGCAGCGCTTGCCACATCGCCAATGGACTTTCACGGCTAGCAATGACTAATTTTTTTGGCGGAATAAAGTCAGCAGGGGCTGATTGGGATTGCGTATTCATGGTCTAGGCTTAGGCTAAAAATAGGGGTTCGAACTGGCATTTTAACACAAGCATAAAGGCTGGCTTTAGCTGGCTCGGATTAAGTGTTGTTGGCGGCGACTCACCACCACCGTGTCCGGAATGTTTTTTAAAATGGCCACCCATTGCTTGTCGTTAGCGTTGGCGTGATCAGCATCTGCACCGTCATAAATCGGGCGTTTTTCATAGCCCACTATGGCGGATTTAGCGACCAAGCAATTGCGATGCAAACGCAGAAACAGGCCGTCAAATTCGTGTTCTAAATTGTTAAGCGATTCTTCCAATACGTATTCTTTGGTTGCCGTGCGCACGGTGGTGTATTTGAGTTCAGCGCGCAGATAAATGACCTCCTCGATGGGCACCAAGAGAATGCTGCCGCGCTCACTGATACTTAAATGCTTGCGTTGCGGTTTGTTCTGCACTGAGGCTTTAGTCTTGGGCCGCAAGCTAAGGGCTTTATCTATGGCGGCTTGCAAGCGCTCTAAGCGTATCGGTTTTAATAAGTAGTCTGCCGCCTGTATGTCAAAGGCCTGCATGGCGTAGCGGTCAAACGCGGTGCTAAAAATAATTGCCGGTGGCATGGCCATTTGCTGCATGGCTTGCGCGGCGTCTATGCCATTTTGCCCTGGCATGCTGATGTCTAATATGGCGATATCGGGTTGCTGCCGCTGGCAACAATCGATCGCCTCTTGGCCATTTTTAGCTTCCGCAATGACTTCTACATCAGCGAGCTCCGCCAATAATTCACGCAAACGATTGCGCGCGGGGGCTTCGTCATCGGCGATTAAAATTTTGATGCTGGGCTTCATGCTGTGGTGTGGGGCAAAATAATGTGCACTTGGTATAGCCCGTCGGCCTGCCGACTGCGCAGCGAGGCTTCCAGATCGAAATGCAAGGTCAGCCGTTCTTGTATGTTTTTCAGTGCCATGTTGTTGCCAAAATGCCGGCTTAGGCCGGCTTGGTATGGATTGGTGATGAGCAAGTGCAGCTCATTTTTATTGCTGACAATTTTTAACACAATGGTGCCGCCATCCGCCATCGGTTCTATGCCATGGTGCACGGCATTTTCCAACAGCGGTTGCAAAACCAAGGACGGAATCAGCGCCCGCGCTGGCATGCCATCTATCTGCCATTGCACGTTTAATCGGTCACCTAAACGCAATTTTTCTAGGGCTAAATATTGCCGACATAAAGCGATTTCGTCAGCCAGCGTGACCAAGTCTAGGTTGTCGGCCATGAGCACGCGGAATAAATCGGCCATGTCTTCCAATGCCGTTTCGGCTTGCTTGGGTTGGCTGCGTATCAGCGATAACACGGCGTTAATGCAGTTGAATAAAAAATGCGGTTGTATGCGCGCTTGCAAGACTTGCAGCCTGGCTTCATCGATGGCGGGGGAGTAAGCGCGATGCTGCAAATGAAAATAATACAGGGTGACAGCAGCGATTAAACTGCTGAAAAAAACCACACGGCTGGTGCTGGGGATGGCCTCTACACTAAAGACAGGCGTCAGCAAGGCCAGCACGCTTAAGCAGGCTAGGTTGACCACGCCTAGGACGGCGATAAGACTGATGCCGTGCGGCAGTTTGTTCAATGCCGGGTAGCCTAGGTACAACAGCAATAAGCTTAACAGCAGCATGGGTTGGGCGATGGCTGAGAGACGTAGCAGTTGCGCAAAAAACGCATTTAAGTCCGTGCTTAATAAAACCGTCGCCAATATCAAACTGAGATTGACGATGATTAATACGCGTAAATTAACGCCTAAGTTACGGCAATTAAGCAGGCGTTGGGGTTTTTTCATGGCTGCCGTTGGAATGACGGGGCATCTTTAGCTTTGGTGTTTTGCATTATAATGACCGCAGTTATAATCAAGCCGTACAAGTGTATTATTAACCAGTATTTAGCTAGCCGGTTAAAAATATCTAAGGCGGCCAAATAAAATAGTCGCCAAGTAAAATAGTGACTAAGCCGAATTGACCCGTAAAAGAGACATAAACGTGACGCAAAAAACAAGTGCATTGAATACTAAAAACACCAGCTGGTCCGGACGATTCAATGAGCCGGTGGCCGAGCTGGTAAAAAAATACACGGCCTCGATTGGTTTCGATTACCGATTGGCCGCTTACGATATTCAAGGCTCAATTGCGCACGCGCAAATGTTGGGTGCGCAAAAAATAATTAGCCAAGATGACGTTAAAGCCATAGAGCAAGGCTTGGCTGACATTGCAAAAGAAATTGAGGCCGGGCAGTTTGAGTGGCTCTTGGATTTAGAAGACGTGCACTTAAACATAGAGAAGCGCTTAACCGATAAAATTGGCGATGCAGGTAAGCGTTTACACACCGGCAGAAGCCGTAACGACCAAGTGGCCACCGATGTTAGGTTATGGTTAAGGGCCAGCGCCGACCAAGTTGGCGCTGCTTTAAAAAAACTGCAATTGAGCTTATTGGATTTAGCCGAAGCACACTTTGATACCGTCATGCCCGGCTTCACGCATTTGCAAGTGGCGCAACCGGTAACCTTAGGCCACCACTTAATGGCCTACGTGGAAATGCTTAGCCGCGACGCACAACGTTTTGCCGATTGCCGTCGCCGCATTAATCGTTTGCCTTTGGGTGCCGCTGCGTTAGCCGGCACCAGCTACCCGATAGACCGCGAGTTGGTGGCGAAAAAATTAGGCTTTGATGGTGTGTGTGAAAACTCCTTGGATGCCGTGTCCGATCGGGATTTTGCCATCGAGTTTACCTTCGCGGCTTCCTTGGTCATGACGCATTTGTCGCGCTTGTCCGAAGAGCTGATTTTGTGGAGCTCACCGCGTTTTGCTTTCGTTGATATTGCCGATCGCTTTTGCACCGGCTCGTCCATCATGCCGCAAAAAAAGAATCCCGATGTACCGGAATTGGTGCGCGGTAAAACCGGTCGTGTGTATGGGCATTTAACCGCCTTGCTCACCTTAATGAAGGGTCAACCGCTGGCCTACAACAAAGATAACCAAGAAGACAAAGAGCCTTTATTTGATACCGTGGACACGCTATTGGTGACACTGGAAATTTACGCCGACATGATGCGTGGCATCACCGTGAATAAAGACAACATGCGCCAAGCCGCCAGCGAAGGCTTTGCCACCGCCACCGATTTAGCCGATTACTTGGTAAAAAAAGGCATGCCGTTTAGGGATGCCCATGAAGTGGTGGCTTTGGCAGTGCGTTACGCCGTGGATAAAAAAGTCGATTTAAGCGATTTGCCGTTGGCCACCTTGCAGCAATTCTCTAGCAGTATCAGTGATGACGTGTACGCGGTATTAACTTTAGAAGGCTCGCTCAATAGCCGCAATCACATCGGTGGCACGGCGCCTGTGCAAGTGAAAGCCGCCATTGCCAGAATGCGCACTGCACTAAAATAAGCCGCTTAATTTAAAAACAATTCCAGCAAGTCGTTTAAAAAGCGTTGGCCCAGCAAGGTCGGTTTTAAGGTTTGGTTTTCCACCAGCAACAGGCCTTTGTCTTGGGCTTTTTTGATGGCATCACGCAGGCTGTCTAAGCTTAAGCCGCTGCGCGCTTGAAATAAATTGAGCGGCACGCCGTCTATTAAGCGCAGCGCGTTCATCATGAATTCAAAGCCCAATTCGTCTTTTTCAATGGCCCATTCCCGTTCAACCGCCTGGCAAGCCAAGGATTTTTCCATGTAGGCTTTAGGGTGCTTAGTCCGCACTTCCCGACCTATTTTGTCGTGGTAACTCAGCTTGCTGTGCGCGCCGGCTCCTATGCCTAAGTAATCCCCAAATTGCCAATAATTTAAATTGTGCCTAGCTTGTTTACCGGGCTTGGCAAAGGCCGAGGTTTCGTAATGGCCATAGCCGTGCTCGGCTAACAAGGCTTCGATGGCAATTTGCATTTCTGCACTGCTGTCGTCGTCTGGCAAACTGGGCGGCGTGCGGTAGAAAGGCGTATTGGGTTCCAAGCTTAAATGGTAAAAAGACAAATGGCTGGGCTGGAATTGCACGGCTTTTTGCGCATCTTGCATGGCTTGGGCCAAACTTTGCTTGGGCAAGCCGTACATCAAATCCAAATTCACCTGCTCAAAGGTTTGCATGGCCAAAGCAATCGCCGCCAAGGCTTGCTCGCTATCGTGTATGCGGCCTAAGGCTAGCAGATGGGCATCGTTAAAGCTTTGTATGCCTAGCGACAAGCGCGTCACACCGGCTTGTTTATACCCTATAAAATTTTCGGCATCGACCGTGCCGGGGTTGGCCTCTAGGGTGATTTCGGCATCGTATTCCAAGGGCGTGAGCATGCGCACCTGGCTTAAAATTCGGTCTATGCCCTCAGCAGAAAATAAGCTGGGCGTGCCGCCGCCAAAAAACACCGAGCCCACTTTGCGACCCCACACTTTGGGTGTCGCTAATTCCAAGTCGGCAATCAAGGCATCGATGTAAGCGCTTTCAGGAATGCCGTCGTTCTTATCGCGATGTTCATGCGAATTAAAATCGCAATAAGGGCATTTTTTGACGCACCAGGGAATGTGTATGTATAAGGAAAGCGGCGGTGGGTTGCTTAAGCCGGATAAGGTGGCTTCGCCGGCAAGCGGCGCGATCGTGTTGATGGGCTTGTTGGAGTAAGCCGTGTCGGCTTTTATGGGGATGACTTTTTTAATCTGGCTTACCTTTTGTAGGGATTGATTAAGGCATCAACCAGCGCATGCAAGGCGCTGCGCATTTGTGTTTCACTGACTTCCATGAGCAAACCGTCTTCCAAGGCATCTTGGGCGATTTGTTTGATCTCATCAAAATTTTCGTTCATGACTTTTATTTTTTCTGTGCAGGCCACGACGCTGTCGTCGTCGCGCAACCACTTAGGCCAAGTGCTCTTAGACATGCTTAAGCCTCTCTAACTGCAACAGCAGTTTGGCCATGGCATGGCCGCGGTGACTGATGCGACTTTTGATTTCCAATGGCAATTCGGCCACGGTTTTACCGGTTTTGGCATCCAAGAAAAGCGGGTCGTAGCCAAAGCCATCTTGCCCACGAAATTCGCTCAATATTTCGCCTGCCCAGCGGCCTTCCGCAATCAAGGGTTCGGGGTCGTCCGCATGGCGTACCAAGACGATGACGCAGTAAAAATGCGCCTGTCGATTTTTTTCAGCAGCCAGTACGCTCAGCAGTTTTTCGTTATTCGCTTGATCGGATTTTGGCTCGCCGGCATAGCGTGCGGAGAGCACGCCAGGTGCGCCTTGCAGCGCATCCACGCACAAGCCAGAATCGTCCGCCAAGGCCGGCAGGCCGGTTTGTCGGCTGGCATGGCGCGCTTTGGCCAAGGCATTTTCTATGAAGGTGCAATGCGGTTCCTCGCACTCGCTCACATGGAGGTCGGCTTGCGCGACGATGTCTATGTTGAGCGGCGCCAGCAAGTGGGCAATTTCGCGTAACTTGCCTTTGTTGCCCGATGCAATGACGAGTTTGCTAAACACCTAGCGCTTCTTTTTGCTTGGCTAGCAGTTGCTTGATGCCGTGTGAGGCTAAGTCCAGCATGGCGTTCATGGCCTCGCGGCTAAACGGTTGGCCTTCTGCCGTGCCTTGCACTTCGACAAAGCCACCGTCGGCAGTCATCACCACGTTCATGTCGGTGTCGCAATCCGAATCTTCTAGGTAGTCTAAATCCAATACCGCTTGGTCTTGGTAGACGCCAACCGAAATGGCGGCCATGCCTTGGATGAGCGGACTTTCGCTGATGGCGCCGCTTTTTAATAAGGTGGCAATTGCATCGTGCAAGGCCACGTAGGCACCGGTGATGCTGGCCGTGCGGGTGCCGCCATCTGCTTGGATGACGTCGCAATCGATCTGTATGCTGCGTTCGCCCAATTTTTCTAAATCAATAATGGCCCTGAGTGAACGGCCAATTAAGCGTTGAATTTCTTGGGTGCGACCAGACTGTTTGCCTTTGGCGGCTTCCCTGTCCATGCGGCTGCCAGTAGAACGAGGCAACATGCCGTATTCGGCCGTGACCCAACCTTGGCCTTTGCCCTTGAGGAAGCCAGGCACGCGCTCTTCCACGCTGGCCGTGCACAGCACATGGGTGTAACCAAATTTAACCAACACCGAGCCTTCGGCGTGCTTGGTGTAATGGCGAATAATGGCGACATCGCGTAATTGATTGTGAAGTCGGCCACTGGGCCGTTGATGGGTTTGCATAGTTGTCTTCCTAATTAAGGGCTTTATTTTGGCATGAAATCAGCCGTATTTGATAACATGGCACTAATTTTAATCGCATCACACTAGAAAGTGCCCCTATGATTTTTAGCATGACAGGCTACGCCGCCCAAGAAAAAAGCTTGGATAACGCCACCTTAATTTTGGAATTGCGCGCGGTAAACAGCCGCTATTTGGATTTGCATTTTAAGCTCGATGACAATTTGCGCAGCCTAGAACCGCTCATGCGTGAGCTGATAGGCGAGCAATTAAGCCGTGGCAAAATCGAATGCAAACTCAATTTAATGGCCCGCACTAACACGCTCCAAGCGGCGCAAATCGACCCAGCCATGTTGCAACAATTAGCGGCCATGCAAGCCGCCGCGCAACAGCATTTTCCGCAAAGTCGTGAGCTAAGCGTGGCCGACATTTTGCGTTGGCCAGGCGTACTCATTAGTGAAGCGGGGGTTGAAAGCAAGTTGGCGGAGGAGGTTAAGGCTGTGTTGCAAGAGGGCTTGCAAGCACTCAACGCCTCACGCGCGCGCGAAGGGGAAAAACTCAAAGCCTTGATCTTAGAGCGCTTAGTGCAAATTGAGCGGCTAGTGGAAACCGTTAAACCTTTGCTGCCAACTTTAACGCAAGAATACCAAGCCAAGTTAGAGGCCAAATTAAACGACAGCTTAAAAAACCTGGACCCGGAAAGGTTGGCGCAAGAGTTGGTGTTGTTCGCCCAGCGCATTGATGTGGACGAAGAGCTAAGCAGATTGACCGCTCACATAAGCGAGGTAAAACGCATCCTCAATAGCGATGCGCCGGCCGGCAAACGCTTGGATTTTTTAATGCAAGAATTAAACCGCGAGGCCAATACCTTGGGCTCCAAATCGGTGGCGGTGGAAACCACAAAAGTCTCCATGGAATTGAAAGTCCTCATCGAGCAGATGCGCGAGCAAATTCAAAATATAGAATAACCATCAGTATTCCTGGCGATGGTTCGTTTCGCTTAAATTCTCATACCTAAATATGTCATAATTAGCCAAACAGGACAGGATAAAGCATGACCATGGATAACTTATTTATCATCACCGCGGCTTCTGGCGCAGGCAAAACCAGTTTAATTAAAGCCTTGCTGGCCAACGACCCGCAATTAAAGCTGTCCATTTCTCACACCACGCGCAAGCCCAGGCCTAGCGAAATGGACGGGGTGGATTACCATTTTGTGGACGACGCCACCTTTATCAGCATGCTAGGTGAGGCCCAGTTTTTAGAAAGTGCGCTGGTGCACGAAGCGCGCTATGGCACCTCGCAAGCTGGGGTGGACCAGCAATTGGCCGCGGGCTTCGATGTGATTTTGGAAATCGATTGGCAAGGCGCGGCACAAGTACGGCGTTTGTACCCGCAAGCCATCAGTATATTTATCTTGCCGCCATCGATAGAGACCTTAGAACAACGACTCAATGGCCGTGGCCAAGATGCGGCCGAAGTCATCGCTAAGCGTGTGGCGGCAGCCCGCTCTGAAATGGCGCACGTGGGCGAGTTCGATTATGTTACAATTAACGATAATTTCGATGTGGCCTTGCAAGACATAGCGGCCATATTTCGAGCAGAACGCTTGGTCGGTTCAATTCAAATGCAGCGGCATGCTGGTTTGATTAAAACGCTCACTTAATATCTTAAATTTCTGCCTGGCATTAGCCGGGCGCACAATAGGAAACACCACCATGGCCCGCATTACTGTAGACGATTGTTTAGATCAAATCCCTAACCGTTTTCAATTAACTTTAGTAGCAGCCTACCGTGCGCGCCAATTGCACAATGGTTCTGAACCATTGATCAATGTGCAAGGTTTGCGTGACAAGTCAACCGTGTTGGCCTTGCGTGAAATTGCTGCCGGTAAAGTGGGCGTGGAAATTTTAACTCGCGTTTAATTTCCCTGCCTAGGCGGTGACCTACTCATGCCTAAACCGGCTACTGCACACAAAACCGCATCGTCAAGTACGCATGCCAATCCACTCGCTGCCGATTCGCTGTTACCCGCAGACCGTGACGATTCAGCCTTAAGCTTACGCTTAAAACACTACCTTAAATCCGAAGACATCACCCAGATTTGGGAGGCATACCGTTATGCCGACCAAGCCCATCAGGGCGTGGTGCGTAAAACCGGTGAGCCTTACATTAGCCACCCGGTGTCGGTGGCCTGCATTTTGGCCGATATGCACATGGATTTGCCCACCATCATGGCGGCCTTGTTGCATGACGTGGTGGAAGACACCGACATCAGCACCGACGACATCAAAGAAAAGTTTGGTCAGCAAGTGGCCGAATTGGTGGATGGCGTGACCAAGTTGGACAAAATCGAATTTCAAAGTGCCAGCGTGGCGCAAGCGGAAAACTTCCGCAAAATGCTCTTGGCCATGTCGCAAGACGTGCGCGTGATTTTAGTGAAATTGGCCGATAGATTGCATAACATGCAAACGCTGGAGGCCATGCGGCCGGACAAACAAAAGCTAATCGCCAAAGAAACCTTGGATATCTACGCGCCGATTGCCAATCGCTTGGGCCTAAACGAGATTTACCAAGAGCTGGAAGACCTGAGTTTTAAATACATCCACCCCATGCGTTACAACGCTATTGCTAACGCGGTGAAAGCGGCCCGTGGCAACCGCAAAGAAGTGGTCAGCAAGATACTGGAATCGATTAAACATCAGCTTGTTGGCATGAAAATTGAGGCTGAAGTGTCGGGCCGAGAAAAGCATCTTTACAGCATTTACAAGAAGATGAGTGGCAAAACGACCGCTTTTTCGCAAATTTACGACATTTACGGTTTTCGCGTGGTGGTTAAAGACTTGGTCGGTTGTTACGTGACTTTAGGCGCGCTGCATGGTTTGTATAAACCCATCACCAGCAAATTCAAAGACTACATTGCTATCCCCAAGGCCAACGGCTACCAATCTTTGCACACCACTTTATTAGGCCCGTTTGGTACGCCTATAGAAGTGCAAATACGCAGTGCCGAAATGCACAACATTGCCGCTGCCGGCGTGGCCGCCCATTGGTTGTATAAATCCAGTGATGCGCAGTTAACGGCCTTGCAGCAAAAAACCCACCAATGGCTGCAGCGCTTGTTGGAAATTCAAAGTGACAGTGCCGATTCGCTGGATTTCCTCGAGCATTTGAAGATCGATCTGTTCCCAGATGAAGTCTACGTGTTTACCCCTAAAGGTAAAATTTTAGCTTTGCCTAAAGGCGCGACGGCAGTCGACTTTGCCTACGCCGTGCACTCTGGCATAGGCAATAGCTGCGTGGCAGTGAGGATTAATCAAGATTTGGCGCCGCTGCGCACGGAATTGCATAACGGCGATCACGTGGAAATCATCACCGGTTCCTTGGCCAAACCCAATCCGGCTTGGCTCAATTATGTGGTGACCGGTCGCGCCAGAGCGCACATACGGCATTACCTGAAATCGCAACACTCCACCGAGTCCGCGCACCTTGGCGAACGCATGCTGAATCAAGCGTTGCGCGCCATGCACATAGAGCCGGATCAAATTACCGAAGCGCATTGGCAAAAACTGATACGCGATTACGGCCTGAAAAAGAAATCGGAAATACTGACCGACATAGGCTTAGGCAAACGGCAAAATGTCATGGTGGCCCATCAGTTATTGGCCATGGGCGAGATATTGGAAGAAAGCCCTGAAGGCGGCATAGGTAAGTTCTTGGGCAAAATTTTCCGTAAACCCAGCAAGCCTTTGGATACCATCACCATACGCGGATCAGAGGGCATGGCGGTGCAGTTTGCCCCGTGTTGCCGCCCTATACCGGGTGACCCAATATTGGGTTTTATTAATAAGGACAAGGGCTTGGTGGTGCACACCCACGATTGCCCGGCCATACGTAAATTCCGTTTGGATCCAGAAAAGTGGCTGGACGTGGAGTGGGAGCCGGACAGCGAGCATTTGTATAAAGCCAACTTGAATTTAACCGTGGCTAACCAACCGGGCATGCTGGCTAAAATTGCCAGCGGCATAGCCGACGCCGGCTCCAATATTGACAACGTCAGCGTGGAAGAGTCGGATGGCAGCAGTTACACTAACCTTTACTTTACCGTGCAAGTAAAAAATCGGATTCATTTGGCTGAGCTCATGCGCGGTTTACGAAAAATTCCCGATGTGGTGCGCATCAATCGAAGCAAGGGCAACCCAGCGACGCACGATGGTAAATCCGTCAGCTAATTGGCTTTGGCCACTTGTTTTAGACGCCGTTTTTTATGACCCCACTTAGCGCCATCTCCGCCTACAGCAAGCCTCTTATTAGCAACTTAAGCAAACTCGGCATTCAGTCTGTGCAGGGTTTGTTATTGCATTTGCCGCTGCGCTATATAGACGAAACCCACCTCACGGCCGTGCGGGATTTACGCGTGGGTGAATCGGTGCAAGTGGAAGGTGAGATTGTGCATGCCGAAGTCAGTTACAAACCAAGAAAAGCCTTGATGGCCAGATTGGAAGACGCCAGCGGTCAACTCACTTTGCGTTTTTTGCATTTTTACCCCAGCCAAATAGCCGCCTTAAAAGTGGGGAAAAAACTGCGGGTGTATGGCGAAGTGCGCAGCGGTTTCTTTGGTTACGAAATGGTGCACCCGAGCTGCAAGGCAGTGGGCGAAACCAGCGTCGTTGCACAAACCCTCACACCGGTTTACCCGACCGTCGCCGGCTTAAGTCAAGCCAGTTTGCGTAAAGCCATAGGCCTCGCCTTAAAGCAACAGGCATGGGCTGAGACGCTGCCTGCCAGTCTTTATCAAGCCTTAAATTTACCCAGTTTTGCTGACAGTTTGCAGGCCTTGCATAACCCGGCCGCCGATGCCGATGTGGCGGCATTGTCGGATAAAACCACGCCGCAAAGTCGGCGCTTAGCCTTGGACGAATTGTTAGCGCAACAGCTGTCCATGCGCAAACATTATGCGCGCCGCCGCAGTGTCGATGCGCCTAGGTTTATGCCATCCAAAAAATGGGTTTCGGCTTTACTCAAAAGTTTGCCCTTTGCCCTGACGGCAGCCCAACAAAAAGTCGCCTTGGAAATTGAGCGTGACTTAACGCAGGCCCACCCTATGCAGCGCCTATTACAGGGCGACGTGGGCAGCGGTAAAACCATAGTGGCCTGCATGGCCGCCTTGCAAGCCATAGAAAACGGTTGGCAAGTGGCGCTGATGGCGCCCACGGAAATTTTGGCGGAACAACATTATCAAAAAATGCTGGGTTGGCTAAAGCCACTCGGCATACAAACTGCCTGGTTAACCGGCAGCCAATCAAAAAAAGACCGCGAGCTGGCCATGCAGGCTATCGCAAATGGCAGCGCGCAATTGGCGGTGGGCACCCATGCCTTATTTCAAGAGGCGGTGCAATTTAAGCAATTAGGCTTGGCAATTATTGATGAACAACACCGTTTTGGCGTGCAGCAACGCTTGGCTTTGCGGCAAAAAGGCCAGCCGGAACCGCATCAATTGATGATGACCGCCACGCCCATTCCGCGCACCTTATCCATGAGTTATTATGCGGATTTGGACGTGTCGGTGATAGACGAATTGCCGCCTGGGCGCACGCCCATCGTCACCAAATTAGTATCCGAAGCGCGCCGCGACGAAATTTTGCAGCGCGTTCGGGAATCATGCGCGCAAGGCCACCAAGCCTATTGGGTCTGCCCATTAATTGAAGAATCGGAAGCCTTGCAATTGGTTACCGCCAACGACACCTTCGCCTTGATGCAAAGTATTTTCCCGGAACTGGCCATAGGCTTGGTGCACGGCCGACTTAAATCGGTTGAAAAACAGGCGGTCATGACCGAGTTTAGTGCCGGTCGCATACAACTACTGGTGGCCACCACCGTGGTGGAGGTGGGCGTGGACGTGCCCAACGCGAATTTAATGGTCATAGAGCATGCCGAACGCATGGGCTTGAGCCAACTGCATCAACTGCGTGGCCGTGTCGGCCGAGGGGCGGCTAAAAGCACTTGCATATTGCTTTATCAAAACAAGCTATCAGAAATGGCCAGCGCCCGATTAAAAGTCATCTACGAGAGCAACGATGGGTTTGCCATCGCCCAGGCTGACCTTAATTTACGTGGCCCGGGCGAGTTTTTAGGTTTACGCCAAAGTGGGGTGCCCATGCTGAAAATAGCCGATTTGAATCGCGATGCCGATTTATTGGAATACGCCAAGTCGCAGGCCGAGGCCTTGTTAAACGACTACCCCAGTGCGGTGGAGCAGCACCTTGATCGCTGGTTAGGCCATGCCGATGAATTGGTTAAAGTCTAATCTCATGCGGGCTGTTTGCTTGCTGGTGTCGCGGCATTGCAGCGATTCTGTGTCATAATTTTTACCGTGCACCGTCTAACTTTCCAATCCCACCATGCAAAATAAGCGCGCCCGTTGGCTTAAAAAACCGCTATTAAGTGGCCCCTACCGTCCGGCATTAAGCGACCGCGGTTCATTGACCACGCGTTTGAAAGCGCACTTTGCCGATTTTGCCGTGCAGCCTTTATCGGTCCGCCATGGCCGCGCCTGCTTAGATGAAATGCCGGCCTTGGGCCTGACTTTTCGCCAAGCGGCATTAATACGCAATGTGCTGTTGCTGGGTAACCGGCAAGCCGTGGTTTATGCGCACAGCGTGCTGCCCTTAAGCAGTTTGCGTGGGCCTTGGTTAGGCTTGCGTCAATTAGGCAACCAGCCCTTGGGCGAGGCCTTGTTTGCCAATCCCCAAGTTAAACGCACGGCCTTACGTTTCCAAAAACTGCATGCGCAGCATGCCTTGTATCAGCAAGCGGTGGCGAATATTGACCCTAAGCCATGTTACCTATGGGCGCGCCGCTCGGTGTTTCATTTGCATCAGGCGAACATTATGGTGACCGAGGTGTTTTTACCCGAACTGGTGGCAGCCAAATGAAGCTAATCAGCGATGCTTTAGTAAAAAAATTGGATGCCTACGAACGGCTAATGCGCTTGGATAAACCCATAGGCATATTGCTGTTGTTGTGGCCGACTTTATGGGCTTTGTGGATAGCCGGCCAAGGTCGGCCAGATTGGCGATTGCTCGTAGTCTTTGTGGCTGGCACGGTGCTGATGCGCAGTGCCGGTTGCGTGATGAACGACGTGGCCGACAGCCAATACGATGGCTTGGTTGAACGCACGCAAAACCGGCCCCTAGCCAAACAAGAAGTGAGCAAGAAAGAAGCCATGTTGTTGGCGGCGGCCTTAAGCCTGGTAGCATTTGCCTTGGTTTGCGCATTAAATCGCTACACCATGGCTTTATCCTTTGCCGCCTTGTTTTTGGCCATGACTTACCCATTGACCAAACGCTTTTTTGCCATCCCGCAAGCGTATCTTGGCATCGCTTTCGCCTGGGGCATACCCATGGCTTTTGCCGCTACCAGCAATAGCATTCCTGACGTGGCTTGGGTATTGTTGCTGGCCAATGTCTGCTGGGCGATTGCTTACGACACCGAGTACGCCATGGTGGACCGCGATGACGATTTGAAAATTGGCCTACGCTCATCGGCCATTACTTTTGGCCGCTTCGATGTCTTGGCCATCATGATTTGTTACACGCTGAGCTTGCTGCTGTTGGCTAGTGCAGGGCAGATGGCGCACTTAGGCTATTTGTATTATTTGGGTTTGCTGGTGGCTAGTGGCGTGGCCTTGCGCCATTATTTTTTAATACGGCAGCGTGATAAAGCCCGGTGTTTCCAAGCTTTTTTACACAACAATTGGTTTGGTTTGGCCGTTTTCGCTGGGCTGGTCGCCCACTATGCCTTAAGTTAACGCCGCGGCAAACTTAGCGACTTATTTTCCGTCCATTTTATCGGCCGCATCAGAATCAGCCGTCTTAGAACTGGCTGTCTTAGAATTGGCCGTCTGTGAAAAATCCCAGCCTGCATCGTCGTCCAGCGGCGCCTCTTTAATTAGATCGACATCGTTACCCAGCGCTACCGGCATGGTGATTTCTTCTATGCTAAAAGCCGCAGCCGTATCGGGGCTCAAGCTTGCGTCAGTAGCAAGACTGAAATCCGAGTCCGTTTGACTGGCGGTGTTGTCGCCTAAGGCCGCTGTGGCAGCAGGCTGGGCAAACCAGTCTGGCTCAGGGCGAACTGGGCGTGACCACATGCGTCGGCGTAGCCACCACGCCAGCCCTAGAACCGCCAAGATAAAAGCGGCCGTTAGCATGCTAGGCAAAGCAAGGTACGTGTTTTGTTGTTGCCTTATTTCGGCTTCTATTTGCAGCAAGCGGTTGCGTTCTTGCAAGGCGGCAATTTGTTTATCCAAGTGGGCTAAACGATTTGCCATGACCGTGCTTTCGTCGATTTCTGCGCTGTCAGCCGGTAAGGCAGGCGGCCGGTTGGTATCAATGCTTTTACTTAAGCGCAAGTTCAGTCCTGCGGGTTTCAGGCTTTCTTTGGCCGTGGCACCAGAAATGATCAATGCCCCGGGTTTGCTGGCTTGGCTGCTTGAGGCGGCTGGTGGGCTAGGCTGGCTTTTGCTAGCGTCGACCTGGCTGGGTTTGCCGGTGTAAGCGGCGAGCAATTTTTCATCTATCGTGCTTTCCCATGTTGGGTCGCGAAGAGCGCGGCTTTTTGCGGGTGCGGATGCCACGCGTTTAGGCGCGCGCTTTTTGCCCACAGCAGCAACGGAAGGCCTGGCTGCATAGGCGGCCATAGTCATGGTATCCATTGCCTCCTGTTGGCTGCTTAGTGCTTGCTTGGGCGCGGGGTCCAATAATAAGGTGTAGTCCCGCTCCAATTTTGGCTCGCAGGCATAACTTAAGCGTAAATTGACGATGGGCTCGAGCAGCACCTCGGCACTGCTCAATAGCAGTTGCAGGCCGTTAAGCTTAGTTTGCAAGCTAAGGGTGATTTTTTGCGGCTGGCCTGTTTCGCTCAAGTCGTCGACGCTAAAGCAGCTGACATCGGCATTGGGCGGTAGGTCGACCACCGATAATTGCGCCTTGAGCGTTTCGCCTAAGTGCGATTTAAGCTCAAGATCAGCCAAACCGATGGCCGTGCTGAGTTGGGCGTAGCTAGCTAGCAGTAACAGTAAAAAAAATCGCAATGGTTAAAGGCTCAGTTTAGGTGGGCGGTGCGTGCCGGTTATTGACTGTAATACACAAGGGACACGACCATCCTAGCATATGCCATCAAAAGCCTGTAATTTATGCCTTTTGTTTGGCTAAAGAGCACTTAAATCCCTGCTTGGCGACCTCCTTTAGGGTAAAATGACGGCTCAATCCAGCCGGTATTCAAGCTAATTGCAATTATTCGTGTTTGTGCTGCACATAATGTTTGACAAACTGCTTTGCTTCAGCATAAAATCCGCCTCTTAATTTTTTTAGCCATAGTATTGATAAGACAATGAAAACCTTCTCAGCAAAATCTCATGAAGTGAAGCGCGATTGGTTTGTGGTTGATGCCACGGATCTAGTGCTAGGCCGTTTAGCCAGTGCAGTTGCGCACCGTTTACGCGGTAAACATAAAACTATTTATACGCCTCACGTTGATACCGGTGATTACATTGTTGTGATTAATGCCGACAAATTAAAAGTGACGGGTAACAAAGCAGACGGTAAGCTTTACCACAGCCACTCTGGTTATCCAGGCGGCATCAGCACCACTACTTTTGCAAAAATGCAAGACCGTTTCCCAGGCCGTGCTTTAGAGAAAGCAGTAAAAGGCATGTTACCTAAGGGTCCTTTAGGTTATGCAATGATCAAAAAAATGAAGGTTTATGCAGGCAGCACGCATGACCACGCGGCACAACAACCGCAAGAATTGAAAATCTAAGGGTATAAAGATGATCGGTAAATATAATTATGGTACGGGCCGCCGCAAAAGTTCAGTGGCGCGCGTGTTTTTGAAAACAGGCAAAGGCAACATCGTTGTTAATGATAAACCTGTTGATGAGTATTTCTCTCGCGTGACTGCACGTATGATTTTACGTCAACCATTGGAGTTGACTAACAATCTAAGCAGCTTCGATATTATGGTAAACGTAATTGGCGGTGGTGAGTCTGGCCAAGCCGGTGCAGTGCGCCATGGTATCACTCGCGCCTTAATCGATTTTGATGCTAACTTAAAAAGCGCCTTATCTAACGCTGGTTTCGTAACACGCGATGCCCGTGAAGTTGAGCGTAAAAAAGTCGGCTTCCGCAAAGCGCGTCGTCGTAAACAATTCTCTAAACGCTAATAGTTATATTCAGCGCTTAAGAATAAAAAAGGCCGCGTTAGCGGCCTTTTTTATTTAACGGACAATTTTTACTGGAGCGGTTTGTTTGACAACAAGATTTGTTATCATGGCGCTATGAGCGAGATTAAAGTGAGCAATAAAAAATTAAAAATAGGCATCGTTGGCGGCACCGGTTATACCGGTGTTGAATTGCTAAGGCTATTAAGCGTGCACCCCAATGTCAGCCTCACCGCCATCACCTCTAGGGGTGATGCAGGGCTTGCGGTTGCCGATATGTTTCCTAGTTTGCGCGGTTACGTGGATTTGTGTTTTTCTGACCCAGCGCTAGCCAATTTAGATCAGTGCGATGTGGTGTTCTTTGCCACCCCACACGGCGTGGCCATGAGTCAAGCGCAGGCCTTATTGGATGCCAAGGTTAAAGTCATCGACCTGGCGGCCGATTTTCGTTTGCAAGACACGGCCGTGTTTGAACAGTGGTACAAGATGCCACATGGCTGCCCAACGCTACTCAAGGAAGCGGTGTATGGCCTGCCGGAGTTGTACCGGGAAAAAATTAAATCGGCCAACATCATAGGCAATCCAGGCTGTTACCCAACTACGGTCTTGCTGGGTTTGGCACCTTTATTGGAGCAGGGCTTGCTTGATCTTAACGCACCCATCATCGCCGATGCCAAATCCGGTGTGTCGGGTGCCGGTAGAAAAGCCGAAGTGGCCACCTTGTTCGCAGAATCCAGTGATAACATGAAGGCCTATGGCTTAAGTGGCCATAGGCATCATCCGGAAATTCACGCGCAACTCACTCACTTGGCTGGCCAAGCGCCGCAATTTATCTTCGTGCCGCATTTAATTCCCATGATACGGGGCATGCTCACCACCCTATACGTTAAACTGTCTGACTCAGCACGGTCTTTTGATTTGCAAGCGTTGTTTGAAAAACGCTATCAGCACGAGCGTTTTGTCGATGTGTTGCCGGCTGGGGTGTTACCGGAAACGCGGTCGGTCAGGGGCTCCAATCAAATTCGCATTGCACTGCATAAACAGTCGGATGCGGGTTATTTGACGCTGGTTGTGGTACAAGATAACTTGGTTAAAGGGGCAGCGGGTCAAGCCATACAAAACATGAACATCATGTTTGATTTGCCTGAGCACACCGGCTTGGCCGTTGTGCCGCTGTTACCGTAGTTTGAGTAAAGTCATACATGAAGCCAGTTAGAAGAAAAATTCGTAGGCATTTTGGTTTAACCGCGAAACAAGTGGCGGTTCGTTCACAGCGCCCTTGGTATTTTCAGTGGGCTTTGGCAGCTTTATTCATTGGATTGGGTTATTTTGTGGCGTACCGGCAATTTACTGCCGGGGAAAATTTAGCCGAGAAGTTAAAGCAGACTAATTTTGACAACCAAAGCTTGCAAACCAAAGTCATCCAATTGGAGCGGCAGTTGCAAATTGAACAAGCGGCCCAACGTAATCTTGATAAAGAGTTAAATCTTGTGCAAGATGAAAACATGAAGGTTAAAGAAGACTTATTGTTTTATAAAAACATGCTGGCAAATAAAAAGCGCTTTAGGTAGCCGTGTGATGAGCATGCCATTAAACTATGCTTAAGTGATTAAAATAGGAATAGACTATGTTTTTTAAGAAAAGTAATCGGGTACAAAATAGCATTGATACCCTAATTGGTGCCGATACCCGGGTTGAGGGTGACATCCATTTTACCGGCGGCTTGCGCGTAGACGGCCAGATTAAAGGCAATGTTACCGAGCCGGC
The DNA here is from genome assembly GCA_945878695.1 of Methylotenera oryzisoli. Lineage (GTDB taxonomy): Bacteria > Pseudomonadota > Gammaproteobacteria > Burkholderiales > Methylophilaceae > Methylotenera > Methylotenera oryzisoli_B. The sequence goes on from CAMDXI010000003.1 coordinate 86,276, forward strand.
CGATCAAGCTAGCACACTTATTTTAAGTGAACACGGCAGCATAGAGGGATCGGTGACCGCCTCAAAAATTGTCATCAATGGTAAAGTCATAGGCAATGTTAAAGCCGCTCAGTTTATTGAACTGCAAGCCAAGGCCAGCATCAAAGGGGACGTGATTTATAAGTCCTTGGAAATGCACACCGGCGCAGTGATAGAAGGTAAGTTGGTGTATTTGGGTGAGCACCTGCCGGTATTGGAAGACGTTGGCCACTAGTCGTGGCAAAAGAGTAGGCTAGTGCTTGAGGCCTCGATTGATTTAGAATTTAGCTTATTGAGAAATTTAGGAGTACGAGATGAACACAGTAACGGATATGCAAGAACTAGACATGGCACAAATGCCTGCCCCATTGGTTTTTACTGACAACGCGGCCAAAAAAGTAAAAGAGTTGATAGAAGAAGAAGGTTCGCCTGATCTTAAATTGCGCGTGTTTGTTAGCGGCGGCGGATGCTCAGGCTTTCAATACGGTTTCACTTTTGAAGAAGAAGTGAATGACGACGACACGCAAGTGCAAAAAGACAGCGTGACTTTATTAATTGATCCCATGAGTTTGCAATATTTAATGGGTGCGGAAATTGATTACCAAGACAGTTTGCAAGGGTCGCAATTTGTCATTCGTAACCCACAAGCCACCACGACTTGCGGTTGCGGTTCTTCTTTTTCAGTTTAATAGATTCAATTAATAAAAAAGCCAAGCAATGCTTGGCTTTTTTATTGTCTGTCGTTCTAGCGTTGTTCTATAGGCAGTAAGTCGCGTCGACTTGAGCCTTTATACAACTGCCTAGGCCGACCAATTTTATGCTCTTCGTCGGAAATCATTTCTGACCATTGGGCTATCCAGCCTGCGGTTCTGGCCAGCGCAAAAATAGCAGTAAACATAGAGTTGGGGATGCCCATGGCGCGCATGACAATGCCGCTGTAGAAATCCACGTTTGGATAGAGTTTACGTGAAACAAAGTAATCGTCTTCCAGCGCGATTTTTTCCAGCTCCATAGCCAGTTTAAACATGGGGTCGTCATGCAAGCCCAACTCATCAAGCACCTCGTGGCAGGTAGTGCGCATGATTTTGGCGCGCGGGTCCATGTTGCGGTAAACGCGGTGGCCAAAGCCCATGAGGCGGAAGGTGTCGTTCTTATCTTTTGCCCGTTTGATGAATTCGCCTATGCGTGAGACGTCGCCTATTTCTTCTAACATGGTTAGCGTGGCCTCATTGGCGCCGCCGTGTGCCGGCCCCCACAGTGAGGCGATGCCGGCTGAGATGCAGGCGTAAGGATTGGCGCCACTGGAACCCACTAAACGCACGGTACTGGTCGAAGCGTTTTGTTCGTGGTCGGCATGCAAAATCAGAATGCGCTCAAATGCCTTGGCCAACACTGGGTTAGGCACGTATTTTTCGCAGGGCGTAGCAAACATCATGTGCATAAAGTTTTCGGCGTAATTCAAATGATTTTGCGGGTACATAAACGGCTGACCCAAATTGTATTTAAAGCTCCACGCGGCTATGGTGGGCACTTTAGCCAACAGGCGATGCGCGGAAATTTCACGGTGTTTAGCATCGCGGATATCCATGGCATCAAAGTAAAACGCCGACAAGGAACCCACCACCCCAACCATAACCGCCATAGGGTGGGCATCGCGCCTAAAGCCGCGAAAAATATTGCTAAGCTGATCGTGCAGCATGGTGCTGCCGTTGATGGTGTTGGTGAATTGTTGTTTTTGTTCGGCATTGGGCAGTTCGCCGTGCAACAGCAAATAAGATACTTCCATGAAGTTGCAATGCTCAGCCAGTTGTTCAATGGGGTAGCCGCGGTAGTAAAGCAGGCCTTTTTCCCCATCAATAAAGGTGATGTCCGAGTTGCAGGCCGCCGTTGACATAAAGCCTGGGTCATAGGTGAACACGCCGTGCTTACCTAGGCTGCGTATGTCTATCACGTCGTTGCCCAAACTGCCCGACAGCATAGGCAATTCAATAGGCGCAGCACCGTTGTCGAAAGTAATCGTGGCTTTAGTCGGTTTGGTCATGAGATGGATTCTTGCAGGTTATTTGGTCAAAATAATTATACTGTAATCGCAGGCTTACTTGCATAGGGAAAACTGCCCAAGCTTGATTTAGTTGGCTTTTGCCGGATTAATGCTGATAAATCGCGCCCAAAATTCGTGCACCGCTTGCACCAGTGACGGGCGATAGATTAGCGGTTTTTTTCTCCAAACATTGTTTGGCTAGCCAGGCAAAGGCTATCGCTTCCACCCAGTCTACGCCTATGCCCAAGCTGTCAGTCGGTTTGCATGGGATAGGGCCAAGCAGACTTTGCAATTTTTTTACTAACAGTTGATTGTGCGCGCCGCCGCCGCATAGGTAGACTTCATCCACATCTGGGCAGTGCATTTTTAAGGCCGCGTAAACCGATTCCGCACTTAAATCCACCAAGGTATGCGCCACGTCTTGCGCTGGCATGACGGGGTTGAATGAGGCCACGGCTTGCAGATTTTCTTCTAACCAAGTCAGGTTAAACAGGTCGCGGCCGGTGCTCTTGGGTGGCGGCGCCGCAAAAAAATCCTCTTGCAATAAGCGCGCTAGCAGGCTGGGTATGGTTTGCCCGGAGCTGGCCCAATCGCCATTTGCGTCGTAATCTTGATCAAGCTGCTGTTTGATCCAAGCATCCAATAGCATATTGCCTGGCCCGGAATCGAAACCCACTACGCTACCTTGCTTGGCACCCAGTGGGTTTTCTGTGCGGCTAAGGTAAGTGATGTTGGCGATGCCGCCTAAATTGATGATGGCCCGATTAAGGCTTGGGTCGGCAAACACGGCTTGGTGAAAGGCTGGCACCAAGGGGGCACCCTGTCCGCCAGCTGCCACGTCGCGACTTCTAAAATCCGACACCACGGTAATTTGGCACAGTTCCGTTAATAAAGCGGCGTTGCCTATTTGCATGGTGAAGCCTATGCCATCGCTAAAACCCGGCCTATGCCGTATGGTTTGGCCATGGCAACCCACGCCCGTGATGTCGCTAGGCTTTAGCTGGGCTTTGCTTAACAATTCTTGAATGGCCAACGCATACAATTTGGCCAGCGCATTGCTAATTAGCGCGGTCTCTTCTAGCTCGTTGGCGGTGGGGTGCTGCAGGGCTAAAACAGCGCTGCGCAGTGTCGCTGGGTAGGCTAAAAAATGCGTCAGCAGTGGCTGCGGTTTTTCATCTTCAAACCCTACCAATGCAACGTCGACGCCGTCTAGGCTGGTGCCAGACATGAGTCCTATGAAAAGTTTGCGCGTCATGTGTTTTAGGTGATGCGTTCGACTGGAAGTTAATCTAATGAGGCAATACGACCTCAATTTGCGTTAAAATAGCGGCTTCTTAAGCACTGGGCGGTCAGCCTGATTGCTTAATACAGTGCGCTATTGGATGGTAACAGAAAACGCAATTAGAACAACTAAATGCACCCTAAGCAGGCCTGTTTTCCTTCCTCATTAAGGATAAGAATACGTGAATACCGACATCAAACAACAATTGGCCATCATCAAGCGTGGTGCAGACGAGCTGCTGATAGAAGCGGAATTGTTAGAAAAGTTAAAAAAAGGTCAACCCTTAAGAATTAAGGCTGGCTTTGATCCAACCGCGCCGGATCTGCACCTAGGTCACACCGTGCTCATTAATAAATTACGCCAATTCCAAGATTTAGGGCATCAGGTTTTATTTCTAATCGGTGACTTTACCGGCATGATAGGCGACCCGACTGGCAAAAGCGCAACGCGTCCTCCCTTAACCGCCGAGCAAGTCGCAGAAAATGCCAAGTCGTATACCGCGCAAGTGTTTAAAATCCTCAAGCCGGAACAAACCGAAGTGGTGTTTAACTCCAAATGGTTGAGCGAGTTGGGCGCAGCCGGTATGCTTAAATTGGCCGCCAGCCATACCGTGGCGCGCATGTTGGAACGCGACGATTTTTCCAAGCGCTACAAATCCAATCAACCGATTGCGATACACGAATTCTTGTATCCCTTGTTGCAAGGCTACGATTCGGTGGCCTTAAAAGCCGATGTCGAATTGGGCGGCACCGATCAAAAATTCAACTTATTGATGGGCCGTGAATTGCAAAAACAAGCCGGCATGGCCCAGCAATGTGTGTTGACCATGCCCTTGCTAGAAGGCTTGGATGGCGTGAATAAGATGTCTAAATCGTTAGGCAATTACATAGGCATAGCCGAAGCGCCGGAAGTGATGTTCGCCAAAATCATGTCCATTTCAGACGAGTTGATGTGGCGTTACATTGAGCTGCTGTCTTTTGCTTCATTGGAAGCCATCGTCAAATGGAAAGCGGACGTGGCAGCCGGTCAAAATCCACGTGACATAAAAGTGCAGTTTGCCCAAGAAATTGTCGCCCGTTTCCACAGCGTCGCCGATGCAGAAAAAGCCCTGACGGATTTTCAGACCAGGGCTAAAGGCGGCATCCCTGATGACGTGCCCGAGGTCAGCTTGACTATAGAAGGCGACAGCATAGGCATAGCCCAGCTACTTAAAATGGCCGGCCTAGTAGAAAGCACCTCGGAAGCCTATCGTGCCATGGAGCAGGGTGGCGTCAAAATCGACAGTGAAAAAGTCAGCGACAGGCAGTTGCAATTAGCTAAAGGCCAGAGCGTTGTCGCTCAAGTGGGCAAGCGTAAATTCGCAAATGTAACAATTTTGTAACTCTGCCGTTTAAGGCTTGACCAAACGCTAGGCTAATGTAGAATGCGCGGCTTCGTTCAAAAGAGCGAAGCGGTGGCAAAAAAGCCGCTGGCATTAAATCAATAATAAATACGAATCAAATCAAATTTATCATTGACGGGTCTTAAAAGGTCTGTATAATGCGCACCTCGTTAACGCAAAGCGTTAGTGAGTGACTGCAAGAAACGCTGTTTTTTCGGTCCTTAGTTCTTTAACAATTTAACAAC
>CAMDXI010000004.1 GCA_945878695.1 Methylotenera oryzisoli
GTGAAACACTAAAATGGTGGAGCTGGGGGGAATCGAACCCCCGTCCGCAAATCCTCCACAGACAGTTCTACATACTTAGCCTTGTTGTTTAATTTAATCTGCACCACACCAACAGACAAGCGCTGTACAGACGAGCGACCTTAAGGTTAATGCCGTATTAAGTCACCCAATACAACACGTATCCCGTGTATATGACACTACGTATGGGTTACCCCAATCCAACCCACGGGAGAGCTGGTGTAGCGTCCAGCAGGATTAAGCTGCTAGAGAGTAAGTTTCGTCGTTTGCGACTATACTTTTTTCAGCTGTATTTACGAGGTGATCTGAGCCTCGGTATGCCCTGCGCTGCTTTGTAACCCACGTCGAAACCTGGTCAGCCCCAAATCAGTTTTATTGCCGTCAAGCAAACCATGGCTCCGATTCACTTGATACACGTATTATACGCTGTAACGCGCCACTTAAGTAGACGGTGATTGCCGCCAGACTTTCATTCAAATTCGACTTACTTCAAATTCCTCTTACTTATTGTGTGCCCGCATAATGCGGCCTTTTTCGCGCTCCCAGTCGCGCTCTTTTTCCGTATCGCGTTTATCGTGTTGCTTTTTACCCTTAGCCAAGCCTATCTGCACCTTCACCCTACCCTTGGAAAAATGCAAATCCAGCGGCACGATGGTATAGCCAGAGCGCTCCACCTTGGCAATCAGCTTAAGGATTTCTTCGTTATGCAATAGCAGTTTGCGAGTGCGTATGGCGTCCGGGCGGATATGCGTAGACGCTGCACCCAATGGCGTCACGTGGCAACCTATTAGGTAAATTTCACCACGCTGAATAATGACGTAAGCTTCTTTGATGTTGACGCGGTTGTCACGGATGGCTTTAACTTCCCAGCCCTCCAAGACCACGCCAGCCTCATACTTGTCTTCGATGAAGTAATCAAAAAACGCTTTTTTATTTTGTGCAATGCTCATAAAACGAACTATTTCTTGGTCTATGCCTTAAAATGCCATTTTACCTCAGTTCTGCGCCTGTTCACTTTTCACACCGACGCAGACAGCCTTTATTTTTAAGACCGAGTATGGCGCAAGTAAACAAATCCGTTCTAATTAACCATTCAGCCAGCCGCATGTTCGAGCTGGTGGATGACGTCAGCCGCTACCCCGAATTCCTGCCGTGGTGCGGCGGTGTCGATGTCATTAAAAAAGACCTGCACAGCACGATCGCCACCCTGCATATCGCCTACCATGGCTTGAAACAGCAATTCACTACCGAAAACAGCAAAACTTACCCTAGCGCCATGGACATACAATTAAAAGACGGCCCATTTAAGCACTTAGACGGGTCATGGCGTTTTATCGCACTCAATGAAAATGCCTGTAAAATTGAATTTGTGCTTAATTATGAATTTGCCAACGCGTTTTTAGAGAAAATAATCGCCCCGGTTTTTAGCCACATTGCCAACACCTTTGTCGATGGCTTTGTCGCTAGAGCCGACGTGGTGTATAAAAACCAATAAGAGGAATGCCCATGAACAGCAACGAGATACTGGTTGAAGTCGCTTACGCCTTAGCCCACGAGCAATTGATCGTGCCGGTAAAGGCCGCGCCTGGCATTACTGCAGAGCAAGCCATCAATCTATCCGGCATCGCCAAAAAATACCCGGAAATCGATTTAAGTCAAAATAAAATCGGTGTTTTTGGCAAGCTATCTAGATTGGATCAGCCCTTGCGCCACTTAGACCGCGTGGAAATTTACCGGGCGCTAATTGCCGACCCTAAAGAAGTACGTAAGCAGCGCGTGGCCGATGGCAAGGTGATGAAAAAAGGCGGTGGCGACGCCGCGATTGAAGAATAAAGCAACAAGCTTACGCTTGCTTATTCGCAATACTGCTTGACATCCGCTTGCGCTTCCATCTTAGCTTGGGCGATGTCTGAACTAGATAAAAACACCCGCTCGCCTTTTTCGTTTACTGCGGCTATCCTGCCGCCCAATTGATAGGTCGCCAAATTGGCTTGCGCGGCTTTGCAATTTTTTTGTTTTAATTGCAGCTCTTCAGCCGACAAGGCGTCGGCTTTCTCCGCTACTTTTTGCTTATTAGGCTGGGCTTTAGCGCGCTTTAATTCGCTAGTGATGTCACTTTCTACCGGTGCCAGCGGCGGCAAATTTTTTAAGCCCACTGCCGGCCGACCTTGCACGGATTCCAATTTAATATCGGATGGCGGCGGCACATCACTGTAGCGCATAACCCCATTAGGCTCACGCCATTTGTACACTTCCGCCGAAGCCATAATTGGCATCAACATTAGGCTTAATATTAACGCCAGTATTTGCATACTCTAGTCCTTACGCACCTAAGTGGCAGTCATCAATGAAATTAATAGTATGGCCGCATGCTGGGTACTAGCAAGCTTTTTTAAAAACTTTATGCTGCTAGCACTCGCGCGAGCGCCTTGAAATCTGTATAATTTCGTTTTGGCTACAAGGATTTACGCATGCGTTTATTGCAACAAGCTCTCACATTTGATGATGTTTTATTAGTGCCAGCCTACTCCAACGTGCTGCCACGCGAGGTTTCCCTCGCCACACAACTCACCCGCAACATTCAACTCAACATACCGCTGCTGTCAGCGGCCATGGACACCGTGACCGAAGCGCCACTGGCCATTGCCTTGGCGCAAGAAGGCGGCTTGGGCTTCATCCATAAAAACATGACGGCCATGAAACAAGCAGCCCATGTAGCCCGAGTAAAGCGTTTTGAATCCGGCGTGGTGAACGACCCGATTACCATACAAAGCCACCTCACGGTACGCGACGTATTGGAACTCACGCGCATGCACAAAATATCCGGTATACCGGTGGTCGATAACGGCAAAATTGTCGGCATTGTGACCAATCGCGATTTACGCTTTGAAACCAACTTAGATCAACCCATCAAAAACATCATGACACCGCGTGACCGTTTGGTGACCGTGCGTGAAGGCGCTGCCAAGGACGACGTCATACGTTTATTGCATCAACACCGCTTAGAGCGCGTGTTAGTAATAGACGCTAACGACACGCTTAAAGGCCTCATTACCGTTAAAGACATCCAAAAATCCACTGACCACCCTTACGCCTGTAAAGATGCACAAGGCCGCTTGCGCGTGGGTGCAGCTGTGGGTGTGGGCGAAGGCACGGAAGAGCGCGTGGCCGCTTTATCTGAAGCAGGCGTTGATGTCATCGTGGTCGACACCGCGCACGGGCATTCACAAGGCGTGCTAGACCGTGTCACCTGGGTTAAAAAACATTTCCCGCACATCGAGGTCATAGGCGGCAACATCGCTACTGCCAGCGCCGCATTGGCCTTGGTCGATGCCGGTGCCGACGGCGTCAAAGTGGGCATAGGCCCAGGCTCCATCTGCACTACCCGTATCGTTGCCGGCGTGGGCGTACCACAAGTGAGCGCGATAGCCAACGTGGCCAATGCCTTAGCAAAAAGCGGCGTGCCGTTTATTGCCGACGGCGGCATCCGTTTTTCTGGCGACATCTCTAAAGCCATTGCGGCTGGCGCTTACAGCGTTATGCTAGGCGGCATGTTTGCTGGTACCGAAGAAGCGCCGGGCGACATCGAATTGTTCCAAGGCCGCTCATACAAATCTTACCGTGGCATGGGCTCCATCGGCGCCATGGAAAAAGGCTCCAGCGACCGTTATTTCCAAGACACCAACAGTGGTGCTGACAAATTGGTACCAGAAGGCATAGAGGGTCGCGTTCCTTACAAAGGCAGCGTCATTGCCGTGATTCATCAGTTGATGGGCGGCTTGCGCGCTTCCATGGGCTACGTGGGTGCCAGCAACATCACCGAAATGCGTGAAAAAGCCGAGTTTGTGCAAATCACCTCAGCCGGCATGCGTGAATCGCACGTGCACGATGTGCAAATCACCAAAGAAGCACCCAACTACCGTATAGACTAAACCCCTTCACCACTAAGGCACAGCGACCCCGCGCCTTAGTGGTGAGTTTTTGTTTCTAGAAGCCCTATGACCACCCACTCAAAAATACTTATTTTGGATTTTGGCTCCCAAGTCACCCAACTGATTGCGCGCCGTGTTCGCGAAGCACACGTTTACTGTGAAATTCACCCGTGTGACGTGAGCGATGAGTTTGTGCGAAATTTTGGCGCCGATGGCGTGATACTGTCCGGCAGCCATGCCAGCGTCTACGAAGACGAAACCGACTTTGCACCACAAGCTACCTTTGAACTGGGTGTGCCGGTATTAGGCATATGCTATGGCATGCAAACCATGGCACAGCAACTGGGTGGCAAAGTGGAAGCCGGGCATAAGCGCGAATTTGGCTATGCTGAAATTCGTGCGCGCGGGCATTCAGCGCTATTTAAAGACCTACAAGATCGCAGTAATGCGGACGGGCACGGCCTATTGGATGTATGGATGAGTCACGGTGACAAGGTCACCGAATTGCCACCCAATTTTAAAGTAATTGCCAGCAACGACAGCACCCCTATCGCCGCCTTTGCCGATGAAAGCCGTCATTTTTATGGCGTGCAATTCCACCCAGAAGTCACCCACACCAAATTAGGCCAAGCCATGTTAGAGCGCTTTGTGCTGGGCATCTGCCAAGCCAAGCCGGACTGGATCATGGGCGATTACATCAGCGAAGCCGTGGCTAAAATTAAAGCCCAGGTTGGCGATGAAGAAGTGATTTTAGGTTTGTCTGGCGGCGTCGATTCGAGCGTGGCGGCAGCACTAATTCACCGCGCCATTGGCGACCAACTGACTTGTGTGTTTGTTGATCATGGTTTGTTACGCCTGAATGAGGGCGACATGGTCATGGATATGTTTGCCGGACGCCTGCACGTTAAAGTCATCCGCATCGATGCCATGGATCAGTTTATGGGCCATTTAGCCGGCGTCAGCGAGCCGGAAGCCAAACGTAAGATCATAGGCCGCGAGTTTGTTGAAGTATTCCAAGCCGAAGCAAAAAAATTAGCTAATGCCAAATGGCTGGCACAAGGCACCATCTACCCAGACGTGATTGAGTCAGGTGGGGCTAAATCCAAAAAAGCCGTCACCATTAAAAGCCATCACAATGTAGGTGGCTTGCCGGCTAGCTTAGGCTTAAACCTATTAGAGCCATTACGCGATTTATTCAAAGACGAAGTCCGTGAACTGGGTGTTGCATTGGGCTTACCGCATGACATGGTCTACCGTCACCCCTTCCCAGGCCCAGGCTTGGGCGTGCGCATTTTGGGTGAAGTGAAACAAAACTACGCCGACTTGCTGCGCCGTGCTGATGCCATCTTCATAGAAGAATTACGCAACACCGTGGATGCCAAAACCGGCCAAACTTGGTATGCCTTAACCAGCCAAGCCTTTGCGGTATTTTTACCGGTCAAATCGGTAGGTGTCATGGGGGATGGTCGCACTTACGACTACGTGGTTGCCCTGCGCGCCGTTATCACCAGCGACTTCATGACCGCTCACTGGGCCGAATTGCCCTACGATTTATTAGGTCGGGTATCCAATCGCATCATCAACGAAGTGCGCGGCATCAACCGCGTGGTCTATGACATCTCCGGCAAACCACCGGCCACCATAGAGTGGGAATAAGGGGTAGATCATGAGTCGCGCATTTGTAAACGAAGAACGCTTTGAACAGGCCGGTGGCGAGGAATTAGTCGACCGCCCAATTAGTGAATTTGCTAATTACGTGACGCCAACGGGTGCACTGGCACTGCAAGACCAGGAAGCCGCCTTGATGGCCGAGCTGGCCCCTTTAAAAAAATCAGCAGAAGACGCCTTCAATAAAGATAAAGTGGCCGAACTTGAGCGAGATTTACGCTACGTAAGAGCCAGATTAGACAGTGCAATTCTTGTCGACCCCGCCGGACAAGACCATGCAACCGTATTGTTTGGCGCCAGTGTCACTGTGCAAGACGATGCAGGCCAAGCCCACTGCTTTCACATTGTCGGAGAAGACGAAGCCGATGCCGGTATCAATAAAGTCAGCTACGTGTCACCGCTAGCCAAATCACTAATTGGCCAAAAAGTGGGGGATAACGTGACCTGGTTGCGCCCTGCCGGCAACCTAAATTTAGAAATTCTGGACATACACTACCCATCATGAATGTTACGCAAGCCATAACAGAACGCCGTTCGGTCAAGGCATTTGATTCACATCATCGAATGTCCGAGCAAGAGATAAGCCAACTCATGTCGCTGGCCATGCTCTCCCCCACGGCGTTCAACATCCAAAACTGGCGTTTCGTTTTGGTGACCGATCCGGTTTTGCGCCAACAAATACGCGCAGTCAGTTGGAATCAAGCGCAAGTCGAAGAAGCCTCCTTGCTCATCGTATTAACTGCCGATTTACAGGCCTGGGCTAAGCAACCCGAACGCTATTGGAAAAACGCGCCTAAAGCGGCCTCCGACGTGTTGGTGCCTATGATAGGTCAGTACTACCAAAACAACGACCAGGTGCAACGCGATGAAGCCATGCGCTCATGTGGCATGGCAGCCACCACTTTGATGCTGGCTGCCAAAGAAATGGGTTACGACACCTGCCCCATGGACGGATTTGATTTCGCGGCCGTGAGCAAACTGCTTAATCTCCCGGCCGACCACATTCCAACCATGTTTGTCGTAGTAGGCAAAGCCTTAAAAGCGGCGGCGCCACGTGGCGGTCAGTTAGCCATGGACGAAGTCGTCGTTCGTAACCAATTTTAACTAATCCGTAGGAGTGCCACTCCTACCAAACACTCTTAAGGGTTCAATGTGTTAATCAGCAACAACATCACCGTGCAATTTGGCGCCAAGCCGCTGTTTGAAAATGTATCCGTCAAATTTGGCGACAACAACCGCTACGGTTTGATTGGCGCTAACGGTTGCGGCAAGTCTACCTACATGAAAGTATTGGCCGGTGTATTAACGCCCAGCGCCGGTAACGTGGCCATAGACAGCCACGAACGCATGGCCTTTTTACGCCAAGACCAATTTGCCTACGAAGACCAGCGCGTGCTGGACGTGGTGATGATGGGCCACGAACAAATGTGGAAGGCCAACCAAGAAAAAAATGCCATCTACGCTAATTTGGAAGCCACGGAAGACGACTACATGCGTGCCGCCGAGCTAGAAGGCGTGTACGCCGAATACGACGGCTATACCGCAGAAGCGCGCGCAGGTGAATTGTTGTTAGGTGTGGGCATCCCCATTGAGCAACACAATGGCTTGATGAGTGCCGTGGCACCAGGCTGGAAGCTACGCGTTTTATTGGTACAAGCGCTGTTCTCTAACCCAGACATATTGTTACTCGATGAGCCAACCAACAACTTGGACATCAACACCATACGCTGGTTAGAAGACGTGCTGAATAACCGCGATTGCACCATGATCATTATTTCGCATGACAGGCACTTTTTAAATCAAGTGTGCACGCACACCTGTGACATGGACTACGGCAAAATTGCAATGTACCCAGGCAATTACGACGATTACATGGAAGCGAGCACCGCTGCACGCGCGCAACAAGCCAAAGACAACGACAAAGCCAAACAGCAAGTAGCGGATTTGCAGGACTTCGTGCGTCGTTTTTCAGCCAATGCCTCTAAAGCCAAACAAGCCACCAGCCGCGCTAAACAAATCGATAAAATTAAAATCGAAGAATTCAAGCCGTCTTCACGTCAATACCCCTTTATCCGCTTTGAATACGACGAGCGCGAAAAGCTTTACCGCAACGCCGTTGAAATCAAAAAACTTAGCCACGGCTTTGATAAAACTCTGTTTAACGACGTCAGCATGATGTTTGAAGCCGGCGAAAAAGTCGCCATCATTGGGGAAAACGGTATCGGTAAAACCACGTTTTTACGCTGCCTAGCCGGTGATTTATCGCCTAAGCACGGCGAAGTCAAATGGGCGGAAAAAGCCAACATAGGCTATTTCGCGCAAGACCACGAATACGAATTTGAGCAGGGCGAAGACCTGTTTGAATGGATGTCACGCTTTAGGCAAGTGGGCGACGACGACCAAGTGGTGCGCAGCATGCTAGGTCGCTTATTATTTGGTGGCGACGACACCAAAAAATCCGTCAAAGTCCTATCCGGTGGCGAAAAAGGCCGCATGCTCTACGGCAAAATGATGTTGGGTCGCACCAATGTCATGCTGATGGACGAGCCAACCAACCACATGGACATGGAATCCATTGAGGCGCTTAACACCGCTTTGGATAAATACAAAGGCACGCTGTTCTTCGTCAGCCATGACCGCGAATTTGTAAGTTCCATTGCCACGCGTATCATAGAAATCAAAGCCGATGGCATAGTCGACTTCAGCGGTAACTACGAAGATTACTTAGCCAGCCAAGGCGTGGAGTAATCCAGACCTAAACTAGCCTGCGTTTGACCTAGGTCAATACGCAAGTTAGATGAAAAGATCATATTGGTAATAACTGCAATGAAGCAGTGTTTGCCATAGGACTGTCATCATGAAATTATTAAGCGATTTATTATCCACTGACTACGGACTGCAAAGCCTTGCTGTTATTGCCATAGTCTTAGTCATGGTGGTGTTCTTCTCCGTGTACTTCAAACGCCACATGGACCAAGATGCCAAGAATGCCGGGTTAAAATAGCCCCACCCAAGCGTTAAATAAAAAACCCAGCCACTTGCGTGGACTGGGTTTATTTTATGGCTAAGCTGATTAGGCTTAAATTGGCGCTAATTAAGCTTTGTTCGTGCCAGCGCGTTTACGCTCGTTTTCCGTTAAGTGACGCTTGCGGATACGAATGGTTTTTGGTGTAATTTCCACCAATTCATCGTCATCAATAAACTCCACCGCCGATTCCAAAGACAAGGCGATAGGCGTAATCAAGCGCACCGCTTCATCGGTACCGGATGAACGCACGTTGGTCAGTTGTTTACCTTTAATCGGGTTCACCACCAAATCGTTATCACGGCTGTGCACGCCTATGATCATGCCTTCGTACAATTTATCGCCTGGCACAGAGAACATTTTTCCGCGGTCTTGCAATTTCCATAAGGCATAAGCCACGGCCTCGCCTTTTTCGGCGGAAATCAACACGCCATTACGGCGACCTGGCATGTCGGCTTTCACCGGGGCGTATTCATCAAACACATGGCCCATTAAACCGGTACCGCGTGTCATGGTTAAAAATTCGCCTTGGAAACCAATTAAACCGCGCGCTGGAATTTTGTATTCCAAGCGCGTACGGCCGTTACCATCGGATTCCATGTTGAGCATTTCACCACGACGGCGACCCAATTCTTCCATGGCAGCACCTTGGTGCTCGTCTTCCAAGTCGACGGTTAGAATCTCATAGGGCTCGCATTTTTCACCGTTGATTTCGCGGAACACCACTTTTGGTTTACCCACAGCCATTTCAAAGCCTTCACGGCGCATGGTTTCCAACAGAATAGTTAAGTGCAATTCACCTCGACCGGATACGCGGAACACGTCGGCATCTTCGGTTTCTTCCACGCGCAAGGCCACGTTCACCAACAATTCTTTGGTTAAGCGATCACGAATCTGACGTGATGTCACAAACTTACCTTCGGTGCCGGCTAATGGCGAGGTGTTCACCATAAAGTCCATGCTCAAGGTAGGCTCGTCCACACCTAAATGCGGCAAGCCCACTGGATTCTCACGATCGCAAATGGTAAAACCAATACCGATGTCGTCTAACCCAGAAATGATCACGATGTCACCGGCTTCGGCGTCTTCAACTGGCACGCGCTCCAAGCCTTGGAAACCCAAGACCTGATTAATTTTACCCATGGCCACTTGTTTGTCGCCATTCATGATGGTCACGGCCTGACCGGTTTTGATTTTGCCGTTGGTCACGCGACCCACGCCTAAACGGCCGGTATAAGTCGAGTAATCCAAAGCGGAAATTTGCATTTGCAATAGGGCTTTGCTGTCGCCTGCAGGTGGCGACACGTGTTTAAGGATGGTATCAAACAAGGCACGCATGTTGTCTGAAGGCGTCTTCATGTCCAACATGGCATAACCGTTAATGGCTGATGCATAAACAATTGGGAAATCCAACTGGTCGTCATTGGCACCTAAGTTAGCAAACAAATCAAAGGTTTGGTTGATCACCCAATCGGTACGAGAACCTGGGCGGTCCACCTTATTAATCACGACTATGGGTTTCAAACCTAAGGCCAAGGCTTTCTTGGTCACGAAACGGGTTTGTGGCATAGGGCCTTCAACCGCATCCACCAACAACACCACGCCGTCCACCATGCCTAATACGCGCTCTACTTCACCACCAAAGTCCGCATGGCCTGGGGTGTCCACAATGTTAATGCGTGTACCTTCGTAAACCAAGGCGGTGTTTTTCGCCAAAATGGTAATGCCGCGTTCTTTCTCTAAATCGTTAGAGTCCATGACGCGCTCTACCACTGCGTGGTGAGCGGCAAACGTGCCGGCTTGTTGTAGAAGCTTGTCTACCATGGTGGTTTTACCGTGGTCAACGTGGGCAATGATGGCGACGTTTCTTAAATTCCTGCTGCTAGGGGTGCTTGACATAGTGTGGAGCCAGTATTGAAAGGCGGCGATTCTAACATACTTAAAGCCCAATTAATTTTCCCGGTTAAATTATTAATTTGACAATCCCAATTAATTGTTTATACTGCGCGCTTCATTCGCATTACGCCTTATTTGGTAATGCTTGAATCATTGCCCTGACCCTTCTGTTGCTCGTGATTGTTTGTAGCAACTATCAAGAAATCAGCTGTATCGATTTTTACTGGTTAGCGGCTGTGCCCGTGCGCTGGTAAAGATTGTATTAGCTTGTTGTTATCAACATTGAACACTGCTTTTGTGTGCATAGCTTGATTTAACGAACACCCAATACCCTCTGCGTTTATATTGCCTTTGTGGCATGAGCTGAATTGCATCGCTTATGTACAAAGGATATGCCCGTTTTTACTTAGCGCCCTTTTGTTTTATTTACTATTGCTTATCGCTTAGAGGCGACAAGCTAGAAAGGGTCTACTTTGTCTTTTGCATCATTAAATCTTGATAACGCCTTACTTCGTGCTATTGAAGAATCAGGCTACACCACCCCAACCGCTATTCAAGCACAGGCCATTCCTGTTGTGACCGCTGGTCATGACTTGATGGCTTCTGCACAAACCGGCACCGGTAAAACCGCGGCCTTTATGTTGCCAGCCTTAAATTTATTGGCTACCCCACACGAATTAAAAAGCCGTGGCCCACGTATTTTGGTCTTAGTGCCTACCCGTGAATTGGCCACGCAAGTGAACGAAGCCGCGCGTAAGTACGGCAAATTCATCCGCGCCCGCACCGTGAGCATCGTTGGCGGCATGCCATACCCATTACAAAACAAACTGCTATCCCAACCATTAGACATCTTGGTGGCTACCCCAGGTCGCTTGTTAGACCACATGGAGCGTGGCCGCATTGATTTGTCCCGCTTGCAAATGTTGGTGTTGGACGAAGCCGATCGCATGTTAGACATGGGTTTCTTACCTGATGTAGAACGCATTTGCGAACAGCTTACTGCTGAGCGCCAAACGCTTTTATTCTCTGCCACCTTAGACGGTGACATTGCACGTATCGCCAGACAAATCTTGAAAAATCCAAAAACCATACAAGTGGCGACGCAAAAAGAAAAACACGCCAACATTGAACAACGCTTGCATTACGTGGACGACATGACGCATAAAAACAAATTGCTAGAGCATTTGTTGATTGCACCTGAAGTGAATCAAGTCATCATCTTCACTTCAACCAAACGCCATTGCGACGTGCTGGCTGAAGATTTGTATGCGGCAGGCCATAAAACAGCAGCTTTGCATGGTGACATGACGCAAGGCGCACGTAACCGCACCTTGACCAAATTGCGCCAAGGCGACGTTAAAGTTTTAGTGGCCACTGATGTGGCGGCCCGAGGCATAGACGTGGCTGGTATCACTCACGTGATTAACTACGATTTACCAAAATTTGCTGAAGATTACGTGCACCGTATTGGCCGTACTGGCCGTGCTGGCAACACCGGCATTGCGATTTCTTTTGCGTCTAATATAGACCGTCACATCTTGCGTAAAATTGAACAATTCACCGGC
Organism: Methylotenera oryzisoli; assembly: GCA_945878695.1. Classification (GTDB taxonomy): domain Bacteria; phylum Pseudomonadota; class Gammaproteobacteria; order Burkholderiales; family Methylophilaceae; genus Methylotenera; species Methylotenera oryzisoli_B. The sequence goes on from CAMDXI010000004.1 coordinate 12,105, forward strand.
AACCGCATGGAACCGTCTACCATAGAAGGCTTTGAACCTAAACGCGCCATGAAAATGGATGGCCCAGGTAACGGCCGTGGTGATCGCGGTGATATCCGCCGTGATGCACACAAACCAGGTGGTCGCGGTGGCTTTAAACCGCGTGATGACCGTGGCAGCTTTAATGACCGTGGTCCACGCACAGAGCGCACAGGCGGCTTCCAAGCGCGCGATGAAAACCGTGGCAACCGTGACTCCGCTGCTCGTCCAAGCAACGGTAACGCCTACGCTGGTCGCAGCGACAGGCCGACGGATGACAGGCCGCGTCAATTTTCTGACCGCCCTAACACAGCCCGCCCTCAAGGTGACCGCCCTCAAAGTGACCGCCCTCAAAGTGATCGCCCAGCGGCAGGTGCGCCTAACCGCAGCTTTGGTGACAGCATTGCCTTTGGCAAAAAACCTTACTCACGCGACAACGCTAGCGCGCCTCGTGGCGACAGCAACCGCGACAGCCGTGGCAATCGTCAAGATGCCAACCGTGGTGACAACCGCGTATTGGGCGCCCGTTACGAAGGCCGCAACGATGCTGCCCGTGGCGATCGCTCTGCCGCACCGCAACGTCGTGATAGCGCTAGACCGGACAGCCGTCCAGCTCGTGCCAATAACGACACGCGTAGCTTTGGTAATGCGAATGCAGGCAGCAATGCACCGCGTCGTCCACGTAGCTTTGCATAATTAAGGATAGAACCTAGCGGCGGGGAATGGCATCGCTTGTATTCAAGCCATGCCATTCCCCGGCCCCTAATTAGAGAGAAACAATGACAGAAACCGTACAGTTCGACAGCTTAGGCTTGGCGCCCGAGTTACTCAGAGCACTGACCGATTCAGGGTACACCACCCCCACCCCAATTCAGGCGCAAGCCATCCCGCTAGCATTAGCTGGCGGTGACTTAATGGCAGGCGCACAAACCGGCACCGGCAAAACCGCGGCTTTTTCCCTGCCGCTGCTGCAAAAATTATTGCCGTTTGCCAATAACGGCGCCTCCCCAGCTAAACACCCAATACGCGCTTTGGTCTTAACGCCGACACGCGAATTGGCCATCCAAGTAGAAGAAAGTGTCAAGGCCTATGCCAAGCACACGCCCTTGCGCTCATTAGTGGTGTTCGGTGGCGTGGACATTAAAACCCAAACCCCGCATTTGAAAACCGGCGTGGAAGTCTTGGTTGCGACCCCGGGTCGCCTGCTGGACCATATCGAACAAAAAACCTTGCAACTGAATCAAGTGCAAGTTTTAGTGCTGGATGAAGCCGACCGCATGCTAGACATGGGCTTTATGCCAGATCTAAAAAGAATCCTCGCTTTGCTGCCCAAACAACGGCAAACCTTGATGTTTTCAGCCACGTTTTCCAATGAAATCAAGAAGCTTGCCGACGACTTTTTAAGCCATCCCCAGCTAATCGAAGTGGCACGCAGCAACGCCACCAACGATAACGTTACGCAAAAGGTTTACCCGGTTGCGCAAAGCGATAAAGAAGCCTTGTTGATACAGCTATTAAAAAACAGTGACTCCAAACAAGTCTTAATCTTCACTAAAACCAAAATCACTGCCAGCCGCTTAAGCCGCAGCTTGGCCAAGGTAGGCATAGCCGCCGACGCCATTCATGGCGACAAATCGCAGCAAGAGCGCATTAAAGCCTTGGATGCATTCAAATCAGGGGCAGCCACGGTATTGGTGGCCACCGACGTAGCCGCACGTGGTTTAGACATAGACCAATTGCCCATGGTGATTAACTACGAAATACCCAGCGCGCCGGAAGATTACGTGCACCGCATAGGCCGAACCGGCCGAGCAGGCGCATTGGGCGTGGCCATTTCCTTTGTCAGCCCTGAAGAAGACAAATACTTGGTGGAAATTGAAAAACTGATTAAGCGCGAGATTCCTAAAGAAAGCATAGAAATAGATAGGGCTGGCGCACGCAGCCGCAGCGCACACAAGCCTGCAGCTAGCCATGCCAGTACCAACCATGCGTCTGCAGGTCAAGATGCCTCTGCCAGCAGAAGGCCGGCGCCTAAAAAGAAAAGCACCGACCCTTGGTTTGATAAACCTTATGAGGCGGTGGTGGCACAGAAACAAGCTGCCGTTAAACCGATTGCCAGTAATAGCAAAAAAGCCCCAGTGGCAGCATTGCTAGGTGGGATCGCCTTCAATAAATAATCGGCTGCCGGTGAATTTTTTAATGTCGCGCAATTGGCGTTTTGTTGGTCGACCAGCGCCGTGTTCGCGTTGCGCGTGAGCATCCAAGCCAGTGACTTTGAGGTTTTCTCGCTTGGCTTTACTGGCCGGCGTTTCTTGGTATAGCAAGGCTGCCTCCGGTGCGCCCTTGCGCACATTGGATAATGCCAGCACGGCCACTTCAATCTCGATATCACGCGTGCGTATGGCCACCAACTGCCCAGGTCGCAATTCCTTCGCCGGTTTGACCCTGTCGCCATCCAAATGTACTTTACCGGTATCGATGGCCGCGGTGGCTAGGCTACGTGTTTTAAAAAAACGCGCCGCCCACAACCATTTGTCTAGCCGACATTTGCTTTCCACTTCGCTATTCATATTGCTTTAAACCTACAAGATGGCTTAACGAGACCGCTCTAGCAAGGTGGTTTTTGGTAGATTTTGCTCCAACACCAACTTGAAGGACGCCAAGGTTTCAGTTGCTAAGACGCTCACGGCTTCAAGGGTATGGCCAGTAAGCAGCAATATGCCTTCTGCCACATTATTCATGGTGTTGATGTGAAATTGACCCTGCGCCACCGCCTCCACCACTTCGTCCGCCAAGATGAGATGACGACCATTACGACCTGGAATCAACACGCCCTGCGTGCCATCTAAGCCTATGTCTTTACATACCCTAAAGTAGCCCTCTATCTTTTCATTGAGGCCACCCACCGGCAACACTTCACCATGCTGATTTAAAGCGCCGGTCACGGCTATACCCTGCTTAATGGGCAGTTTCGACAAGGCCGACAAGAGCACGAATAACTCCGCGCAAGAAGCCGAATCGCCATCGACGCCGTTGTATTCTTGTTCAAACACCAAGGAGGCCGTCATGTTCAGCGGGTTCAGTTTGGCAAAATTGGTGTGCAACCAACTTTGCAATATCATCACGCCTTTATCGTGCGTGGGACCGCTCATCAATACTTCACGGTCTATGGTTAACACATCGCGTCGACCGGCGTAGCAATTAGCCGAAATGCGGATGGGTGAGCCAAAACTGGCGTCGGCTAGGTCGATGTGCGTTAAACCGTTGATTTGGCCGACGGCTTCGCCTTGCACGGTAATCATCAATTCGTTATCGACGATGGAGTCACGCATGTGCCCTTCTATGTAACCGTGTCTGGCATAACGCCGACTGATGGCGGCTTTCACGTCTTCCACATCGACCAATTTAGCCTCACGCAAACTGGCCGCTGCGGCGCTCTCTAACATCAATTTCTCTAACACGGCGAATTCGGTGCTTAAGCGTGTTTGGTCTTCTTCCAACCTATGCATGGCTTGCAACAAAGCCACCACGGCGGCAGCCGTGAAGTGACTGCAATTAAATTGCTGGCATTTTTGTGCGATAAAGGCAGCGTAAGCCGCGTAATTATCTGGACTGGCTTTTACTTTTTCGGCAAATTCAATCTTGATAGGGAAATAATTAAAGAAATCGTAGTTCTCGTCTATCAGCAAGTAATAATCTTCGCGCGTGGCCACCAGCACCAATTTAACCGATACCGGTATCACGGATTGCGCGCTTACAAAACTGCCACCTGCGCTGCCACTGCTGGCTAAATCTTCTATCTGCAAGGTGCCGTTGCGTAAAAAGCGATGCAGCTTTTCTAATATTTGCGCCCCATTGGCTTCGTCGGCCAACAGATCGCGTAAGTTAATCAACAAGGTGCTACCGTCGGCGCGCAACAAATTGCCGGCGCGCAAACGCAAAAAGTCCGGCGCCGCACTGGATTCCGCTGCACTTTCTATGCCGCCAAATAGCGATTGCAAACTGGGATCGTTGTCGTAAATGACTGGTGCATACGCCGCGCTCTGACCCGCAGCCAATACTCCTTGATGGTGATCCACCAATAAATTAACACGGTAACGACCAAAAAAACTTTCGCTTAATAAGGCATCCAGATTGCTATCGCCCTCGCCTGCTGCACTCGGTTGCCAAGCTTCCAAATACTCCATGATGTCTTTTTGCATCCACGCAAAATAAGCCAGCAAGCTTGGGTTGTTGGCAATCGCCGGCACGCTGGCATTGATGCCTTGCAATTGCGCGTTGAGAAATGTCGCCATGGCCGTGCTGGCTTGATCCTTGATGCGTGCTTCCAACAGATTGGCTAACTCTTTAGCTAAATGCCGAATAAATTGATCCAATGCTTGTTTTAACTGACCGCCCACCCCTGCCGGTAATTTCAAAAACACCGGTTTGCCTTGGCTATCAAACGGGTATAGGGCGACCAAATCGTTCGGCGGCGCTTGCTTGGCCGCAGCATCGTGCATCGCACTTAACATCAAGGTGGTGCGCCCTGTTCCAGGCTCGCCTAGGGCCAGTAAATTGAAACCGGGTTGGCGGATAGCCAAGCCAAATTCAGCGGCTTTTTTGGCTTCGGGTTGCGCCACCCAGGCTTGTTGCTGCGCACTGCATTGCTTACCTCCCAGCAAGGATGAAGTATCAGCAAATTTAAATTGCTTGGGGTCAATATTGAGGGTTAATTGCTCAGGGCTTAAAGACTGTGACATATCACCTAACTAAATTATCAAAACGATAGTGTTTAACATTATTTTTAAGGCAGTTGCCAGCGCTGTTGCGCATCGTGGTCACTGTCCTTGTCGTCCAACCAGCGTTCGCCGCTTGCGGTCAGTTCTTTCTTCCAAAACGGCGCTTGCGTCTTCAAGTAATCCATAATGAATTCGCAGGCTTTAAAAGCCTGATCTCGGTGTGCACTGGCTACCGCCACCAAAACGATTTGCTCGCTAGCCTGCAGGCTACCCACGCGATGCACCACGGTCGCGTCCAACACGGCCCAACGACTGGTTGCGTCCAGCACAATAGTCTGCAAGGCTTTCTCGGTCATACCAGGGTAATGCTCCAAGGTCAATTGACTCACCGTGTCACCATCGTTTAAATCACGCACCAAGCCAACAAAACTCACCAAGGCGCCTATGTCTTTGCGTGATTCGCGCATGCGAGTTAACTCAAAATTTAAATCAAAATCTTCGCTTTGAACGGCAATTTTCATGGTGGCATTAAACCATTCGACAGACTTAGCCGCCGGTCACCGGTGGGAAAAAAGCCACCTCGTCACCATCGACAATTAGAGCCTGGTCATCGACCAATTCATGATTAATCGCGCCCCTGACTTTTAAGCTACCGAGTAACATTTTTTGCCAGACCTCACTGCGTTTAGCCAACAGGCCTTTTAGTTTCAACAAGCTCAGTTCAGCGTCCGGCAATTCCAAATCCTCACTGGAAAACTTCCAGGTTTCTTTCAATCTTGCAAAATCAAATATTTTTATTTTCATAGTGTTATATACATTAATTAATCTTCTTTATCATCCACTACATCCAACACATCGAGTGGCTGATCGGCCAGTTCGACGCGTTCAATCTTAGCAAAACGTTGGGTGATTTTTTGACTGGAGATGTGCACGTCTTGGGCATGTTCATGCGCTTGACGGATGTTGTCGGCTAACTTTTTCATGCGCTGATCAAAGCGCCCAAAATCTTTGCTGAGCTTAGCCAATTCTTCTTTAATGACGTGCACTTGCTTGCGCGTTTCCACGTCTTTTAACACCGCGCGCGCGGTATTCAACACCGCCATTAAGGTGGTGGGTGACACCACCCAAACACGCTTATTCATGGCGTACTCAATCACATCTTGATGGTAGGCGTGCAATTCAGCAAACACCGCCTCAGCCGGAATAAACATCACCGCGCCATCCGACGTGACATTGGAAATAATGTATTTCTTCGCGATGTCATCGACGTGTTTCTTTACGTCCAGTTTGAATTGCTTTTCCGCCAGCAGTTGTTCGGCGTCGGGCAACTTGCTGTCAAACATGCGGTGGTAGTTTTCCAAAGGAAACTTACTGTCCACCGCGACCGTGCCGGTGGGCTCAGGTAGGAATAAGGCGCAATCGGCCCGCGTGCCGTTTTCAAAGGTGTGCTGCATGGCGTAGGAGTTAACCGGCAATACATTGCGCACCAAGGCCTCCAATTGCACCTCACCAAAGGCACCACGCGAACGCTTGTCGCCCAACAACTCTTGCAGGCTCACCACGTTGGTGGTTAAGCCGTCTATTTTCTTTTGCGCCTCATCTATGGTGGCCAATCGTGCCATCACATCGACAAAAGTTTGATTGGTTTTCTTAAAGCCCTCGTCCAAGCGCTCGGATACCTTGCCCCCTATTTGCTCCAAACGGTTATCCACGGCTTTGCTTAAACTCTCTATGCTCAGGCTTAAGGTGGTGGTGGCTTTAAGCATGGTGTCGTTAATCAAGGCTTGCTGCGCTTGGCCTTGTTCCGCCAACGTAGTGTGCAGTTTCTCCATAATGCTTTCACGGGTCAATGCTAAATTGCTGATTTGCGCCAATTGCAAGGCCTGCATGGCCTCCCGTGTGCTTTGCAACTCGTTGGCCACGCTAGCACGCAAGCGTTCGCTGGTCTCTTGCGAGGACGCGCTTAAGCGGTCGCCCAGTTTATTTAAGCCGTCATTAAAATCCAGCAACATGGCTCGGTGCTTTTCTTCTAACTGCTGCAGTATTAAAGCTTGTTGATTGCCCGCTGAACCTCGGCTTATCAGCCTGAGTAACAGCAAGAAAATGAGCAGCAGCAAGACCAATATGGAAATTTGTATCATGGGATCGATTATACCTGATGGGGCCAGTCCCGCTTTAGCAATGTATGAGGCAATGGTCGCTTAGACTAGGTCGCGGGCACGCAGCTCCGATTTGATGTAGGCATAGTAAATCGGCGCAGCGACAATGCCAGTTAGACCAAATGCAGCTTCCATGCAGAGCATGGCAATTAACAGCTCCCAGGCATTAGCGCGTATCTGACTGCCAACAATGCGTGCATTTAAAAAATACTCCAACTTATGGATAACTATCAAATACAGCAACGAACCCGCCGCCACCAACAAGGACTGACTGAGGCTAACGATGACTATCATGGTATTGGAGATTAAATTGCCTATCACCGGGATCAAACCGACCACAAAGGTAATGGCTATCATGGTTTTAATCAGCGGCAGATGCACCCCCATCATAGGCAACACCAAGGCCAAGTACATGGCAGTAAAAACCGTGTTAATAGCGGAAATGCGCACTTGAGCAAACACAACGCGCTTGAACGCATCGCTAAAAAACTCACCGCGGCAAGCTAAGGCCCGCGCAAACGGCTTGAAGTTATCCATGGCCACGGCATCGCGCACAGCCAAAATGCCGCCTATGATCATGCCTATCAAGATGTGTGCGCTTGCCCTACCGGCTTCTTTACCCACCACTTGCAATTCATCGGCATGACTGCGCAACCACTGTGACGCCTGCTCTTTAAAGGTAATGGCATCTGCCGGCAAATGCTCAAACAACCAAGCCGGCAATATCTTGCGACTGTCTTCTATGATTTGCGCCATTTTGGCCAGCAGCACGGTTAAGCTGCCCGAATCGGATCTAAAAAAAGCCACCAAACCGGCACCGGCAAGGGCCAGCAAGCTGACGATAATCACCACCAGTATGGCCACTGCCCATAATTTCGATACATTGCTCGGCTTATTGCCGGATAAGCTTCTAGCGAGCATGGGTGTGATGATGTGCACCAATTCAAAAACCAACAAGCCCGCCAACACAGCTGGCAACAAATGAAATAGCAACACAAACACGAGCGCCACAGCGGCCATGATCCAAGCGGCCACTTCGTGCGAGGTCGCGGGGCCGAGTTTAATTGTTTTAGTCATGCATACACCTTCATTACACCTAGGATTTTTTGCCACAATAGCATAAGCCGATTTATTTGTTGATGAAATGTGTGCTTATTCCGCATAGGGCTTAAAACGGTTTAGAAAATTGGCCGCTTCATGGACGGGTAAGTTCAGCACCAAATCGACTTGCTCGCCGAAGCTTTTGCTGACGATGCTGCCTTTGCATTTTTGCAAGGCACTGCTCATGGTGTCCATTTGTTTGTAGCTAAGGCTTAATGGGTAATGCTGCATTTCAACAAACTCATCGGTTTTGGCTTGATCTAAAGCCAGCTTAGCCGTGCCGCCATAAGCACGCGCTAAACCGCCGGTGCCTAAATTAATGCCGCCGTAATAGCGTATCACTGCCACACACACATTAATCAAATCGCGCCCTTCTATGAGCTTGAGCACAGGCATGCCGGCCGTACCCGACGGCTCACCGGCATCGGAAAATCGCGGCACGATGGCCGCGCCCACTTTCAATCGATAGGCATAAGCCAAATGGTGGGCGCTGGGATGCTTAGCCGCAAACGCGCGCAAGGCAGCAGCCAGCTCGCGCTCATCGGCCACCGGCAGTGCCATGGCGAGAAAACGCGATTTATTAATGGTCTGCTCGGCAAAGCCGGCCTCGGCTAGCACTAACAATTAACTCAAGCCACTGATATGGCCGGCCTGGTCAACAGCTATGCGCTCACTGGCAGGCTGCTTAGGCAAGCCTGGCATGGTCATGATGTCGCCGCATACGACCACGACGAATTCCGCACCACGCGATAAACGCAATTCGCGTACGGTCAACACGTGGCCAGTAGGCGCCCCACGCAAAGTCGGATCGGACGAAAAGGAATACTGGGTTTTGGCTATGCATACCGGAAAATGCCCGTGATGTTTTTCCAAGCTAGCCAAGCTTGCTAGGGCCTTAGGGCTGAACTCAACCTGACTGGCCCCGTATATTTTTTGCGCCACGCACTTTATTTTATCGGCTAAGAGCATGGCATCCGGGTACAAAAACCGACACGCTTGGTCGCCACTGCTGGCGATCAGACGCAATACCGCATCGGCTAAATCAATCGCCCCATCCGCCCCCTGCGCCCAATGCTTGCAAACCACCGCTTGCGCACCCAACTTGGCGACGGCCGCTTGCAAACAGGCAATTTCAGCATCGCTGTCGCTATCAAAGTGGTTAATGGCGACCACCACAGGTAAATTGAATGCGTGTTGCAAATTGGTCAGGTGCTTTTCCAAATTCGCCATGCCGGCAATCAAGGCGGCGGTATTTTCCTGATTTAAGTTTTTCACCTCCACCCCACCGTGAAATTTTAGTGCCCGCACGGTGGCCACCAAGACCGCCGCCGCCGGCTTCAAGCCAGTCCTTCGGCACTTAATGTTCATGAATTTTTCAGCGCCTAAATCCGCGCCAAAGCCCGCTTCGGTTACCACAAAATCGGCCAACTTTAAGGCCGCTTGGGTCGCCACCACGGAATTGCAGCCGTGCGCGATATTGGCAAACGGGCCACCGTGCACCAAAGCCGGGGTGTGGGCCAAGGTTTGCACCAAGGTGGGTTGAAAGGCGTTTTTCAGTAATGCCGTCATCGCGCCCTCGGCTTGCAAGTCGCTGGCTAACACGGCATGTTGCTGTTTGTTTAGGCCTATCTGAATATTGGCAAGGCGCTGTTGCAAATCGACTAAAGAGGTGGCCAAGCAAAAGATCGCCATAACCTCGCTGGCCACGGTAATGTCAAATCCGCTTTGCCTGCTGTAGGGATTAAACGTGTTGGTCTGCGTGTCTTTACTGTAACCATGAAGGGTAAGGTCACGCAGCGCCCTATCGTTCATGTCCAAGCATCGGCGCCAGCTGATGCTTTCCGGATCGATGTTCAAGGCATTGCCTTGGTATATATGGTTATCAATTAACGCGGCCAGCAAATTATTGGCACTGGCGATGGCATGAAAGTCACCGGTGAAATGCAAATTTATGTCTTCCATGGGCAAAACTTGTGAGTAGCCGCCACCGGTTGCCCCGCCTTTAAGGCCAAAGACTGGGCCCAACGAAGGCTCGCGCATGCACACCATGGCGCTTTTTTGCTTATCCGCCAGCAAGCGATTTAAGGCATCGGCCAAACCTATGGTGGTGGTGGTTTTACCCTCGCCGGCCGGGGTTGGGCTAATGGCCGTGACCAGTATTAACTGGCCATCCGGCTTAGCCTGCAATCTTTGCATGGCCTGTGCCGACAGCTTGGCAATATGCGGCCCATAGTGCAGCAAATCCTCGGCCGCTAAATTCAGTGCCGCCGCAATTTGCGTTATGGCTTGCATTTCAGCCGCTTGCGCGATGGCTATGTCGCTTAGCATGGCCATTAAAAATCGCCCTTACTGGCCTTATTGATCAAGCTCAGCAAACTGGTTTCTAAGTCTCTTGCGGCTTGTTGTGCCCGCAATGTCGGCTGCTTAATGTGACTCAGGTCGTAAGTCGGTCTCGCCAGCGCAATAAACAAACGCATGCGCTGATTGGCATCCGGCTTTTCGTAAATGGCGATGCGGCATGGTGCAAACACTAAGAATTCCGGATGATCAAGAAAGATATCCGTGCCCAGGCTTAAATTGCAGAAGCTTTGCACTTCCTTAATGCCCTGCGGGTCTATGCCACGGTTTTTGATGTGTTCGGTGATGGAGAAATTGGCCGGGTTAACAAAGTTCATGCTTAGCGCCAAGCTTTTTAAACTTTCCGTGACGTCTTGGTAAGTTAAGCCCTCACGCACTGGCAATTCGTATATGGCATTAGCCGGATCTATGGCCAACATGCCCGCTTCCACTTGCCCTGATGGCAAGACACGCTTTGATTTGGGCGGGTTTAGGCTGCAAGCACACAGCATGCACGCCACCAATAACAGCACTGCCGACAGACGCATACATCCCTTTGTTTTTTGATTGAGCTAAAAGCTAATTATGCACTTATTTTTAGTGCTGCATTCACTGCCGCCTGATTAAATTGTGGCGCAATCAATTCTATGAAGCCATACATATAGCTGCGCAAAAAAGCATCCTTGCGCACGCCTAAATAGGTGGTGCTATCAGCAAATAAATGGCTGACATCGACCTTAACCAAACTGGCATCGCGCTCATCGTCGTAAGCCATGTTGGCTAACAAGCCCACGCCCAAGCCCAAACTGACATAGGTTTTAATCACGTCGGCATCGATAGCGGTCAACACCACGTTCGGCGACAAGCCGGCATTGCTAAAGGTAGTCGACACCAGTGTGCCGCCAGTGAAACCAAAATCGTATGTGATCAGTGGGTAGGCCGCCAATTTTTTTAGGCTAAGATTGGTTTCCAATAGCAAGGGATGGCCATGCGGCACCACCACACATCGATTCCATTTATAACAAGGCAAACACAGTAAATTTTCAAAATCGCTAATGTACTCGGTGGCGATGCCTATGTCGGCATCGCCATTGGCGACCAGCTCAGCCACTTGCTTGGGGTTGCCTTGATGGATATTGAGTTTCACTTGCGGAAACTGCGTCATAAAAGTCTTTACTGCTGTCGGCAATTTGTAACGCGCTTGCGTGTGGGTCGTAGCGATAGTCAAGGTGCCGGTTTCGATGTTGGCAAATTCATCACCCACCCGCTTGATGTTGTCAACTTGTTGCATGACTTTGGCAGCCAGATTTAGTATTTGTTGGCCAGGCTCAGTGATGCCGGTTAAACGCTTGCCATTCCGCTGAAAAATCTGCAGGCCTATCTCTTCTTCGAATAACTGAATTTGCTTACTCACACCAGGCTGCGAGGTATACAAAACCTCAGCCGCATTGGTGATATTGAGGTCTTGTCGCACCACTTCATTTAGGTATCGCAATTGTTGTAATTTCATGGGCTTTTCATTCCTTTAAAGCATTGCAATCAATATAACTAAAAATTATACGTATAGAATAACATATTCTAAAAAAACTAATTTACTCCTGCTATAGTGCGCATCTAAATTTTTTAGTTCCACCCTTTTGATAACGGATACGCCACATGGAATTTGGTTACATCATTGCAGGTTTTTTAGTGGGCTTATTGGTAGGACTTACTGGCGTCGGCGGCGGCTCCTTGATGACGCCCATCCTAGTGCTGTTCTTTCACATTAAACCGGCGTTCGCGGTAGGTACGGACCTGCTCTACGCCGCGGTGACCAAAAGTGTGGGCATTTTCGCCCACGGTAAACTGGGTAACATCGATTGGAAGATAGTGCGACTGCTGGCTTACGGTAGCGTGCCAGCCTCCATCTTGACCACCCTTAATTTAAAACACATGGACATCGCTTCGGACGCGGCGGTCGACAGCATTAAGTTTTGGCTAGGGATAGCTTTACTTATTACCTCTCTATCGGTGTTGTTTCGGAATCAATTAACTAAACTATCCAAGCAAGAACACTTGGTCAGCGCTAAATGGGCGCCACATTTAACCTTATTGTTAGGCCTAATTCTGGGCTTCTTAGTCACCTTAACTTCGGTAGGCGCGGGCGCCTTGGGCGTGACGGCTTTGCTCATTATTTACCCTAACCGGCCCATCACCACCATCATAGGCTCGGACATTGCCCATGCTGTCCCGCTGACCTTGGTGGCCGGCCTAGGCCATGTTAGCCTTGGCACCGTCGATTACGGCTTGCTCGGCACCTTACTCATAGGCTCCATTCCTGGCATCTGGATAGGTAGCCATTTAAGCCTGAAACTGGCCGAGCATTGGGTACGCATAGCCTTGGCATTAATACTAATTTTTGTGGGCTTGAAACTGGTTTTCCATTAAAATGCCAAGTTAAGTCCAACTCACCGCAACAACAAATACGATTAAGAAAACACACCATGTATAAGTATGACGAAATAGACCAAAGCTTAGTAGACGAGCGCGTCGCGCAATACCGCGATCAGACCAAACGCTATTTAGCCGGCGAACTAAGCGATGAAGAGTTCCGCCCTTTGCGTTTGCAAAACGGCTTATACATCCAGCGTCATGCGCCCATGCTAAGAATTGCCGTGCCCTATGGCATGCTATCCAGCAAGCAATTGCACAAATTAGCCGACATTGCCAGTCAATACGACAAAGCATACGGCCACTTTAGCACCCGACAAAACATGCAACTTAACTGGCCATTGCTAGAAGACGTGCCAGATATCTTAGCCGAATTGGCCAAGGTGGAAATGCACGCCATTCAAACCTCAGGCAACTGCATACGCAACATCACCACCGATCAATTTGCCGGCGTAGCACCAGACGAAGTGGTCGATCCGCGCGCCATGGCAGAGGTAATGCGTCAGTGGAGCACCTTCCACCCAGAATTCGCCCTATTGCCGCGCAAATTTAAAATCGCCGTTTCTGGCACCAAACAAGACCGAGCCATTGTGCAAGCGCACGACATAGGCATGGAATTTTATTTGGATGCCCAGCAACAATTGGCCATTAAAGTGTGGGTGGGTGGCGGATTAGGTCGGACGCCTATTCTGGGCACCGTGATACGCGAGCACTTGGAATGGCAACACGCCCTGACCTATTGCGAAGCCATCGTTCGCGTTTACAACTTGCATGGCAGGCGCGATAACGCCTACAAAGCGCGCATCAAGATTTTAGTTAAAGCCTTGGGCATAGACGAATTTAAGCGCCAAGTGGAAGATGAGTGGGCCCATTTAAAAGACGCGCCCAACACCATTACGGAAGCTGAATTAGCCAGGGTGGCACAGCATTTCGAACCCATGCCTTATGAGGTGCTAGCACAGCATGATGCGTCCTACGATGCCGCCATCGCTAGCAACCCAGCGTTTGCCGCTTGGGCTAAACGCAGTTTGCACGCCCACAAAATACCAGGTTACCGCGCCGTGACCCTGTCATTAAAAACCCACGGTCAAGCGCCGGGGGATGCCAGCAGCGAACAAATGCATGCCGTGGCAGACTTGGCGGCACAATACAGTTTCGGCGAATTGCGTGTCTCGCACGAACAAAACCTCATTTTAGCCGACGTCAAATTAAGCGATGCCTTTGCATTGTGGGAAAAAGCCCGCGCGCAGGGCTTGGCCTCGCCTAACGTCGGCCTGTTAACCGACATCATTTGCTGCCCGGGCGGCGACTTTTGTAGCTTAGCCAATGCGAAGAGCATTCCGATTGCGCAAGCCATACAAATGCAATTCGATAATTTGGATTATTTACACGACATAGGCGAACTGGAATTGAATATTTCCGGCTGCATGAACGCCTGCGGTCACCATCACATAGGCCACATCGGCATCTTGGGTATAGATAAAGACGGATCCGAATGGTACCAAGTGACCCTAGGTGGTAGCCAAGGCAACCAAGCCAGCCTAGGCACAGTCATAGGCCCCTCTTTCTCGGCCGAAGAAATGCCACACGTGGTGGAAAAACTGATCTCGGTTTACCTATCCGAGCGCAATGGCGAAGAGCGTTTCATTGATACCGTGCGACGCTTAGGCATAGCGCCATTCAAAGCCCATGTTTACGCCGATAAAAATGCCGCCAAAGCGGAGGTTTTAGCATGAGCCATCTAATTAGCCTGCAAGCCGATGTGGCTAAAATTACCGAGGACGCATGGCAATTCGTCGCCTTGCCGCCTTCGCAACAGGAAGTGCGCAAGCAAGCGGGCAAAGTTGTTTTATTCAAACTGACCGGCGAACAAACCGTTACGCCAGAGCAAATCGCTGGCACGCTCATTCCAGCCAATGGAAAAGTAATGGTGCCACTAACGGTATTCATCGCTAGGAAAACGGAACTGCAAGCACGCATAGATCAGCAAGAAGCGGGTGTATGGCTAGACACGCACGAATCCTTGGCCGACTTAAGCCAAGCGCAAGCCGATTTAAACGCTTTACCCATCATTGCCGTGCACGTGGAACGCTTTGCTGACGGTCGCATTTTTTCGCTGGGCACCTTGTTGCGCAGCCGCTATGGCTTTAAAAATGAATTGCGTGCGGTCGGCGACGTGCTAAGAGACCAACTGTTTTTCCTTAAACGCAGCGGCTTTACTAGCTTTGCCATACGCACGGACCGCAGCGCTACCGAGGCTATCGCCAGCCTAAACGACTTCAGTCAGCCCTACCAAGGGGCCGTCGATGAAGCCCGCCCTGCTTTTAGACGCTACAACAGGTAAGCCTCATGTCCGTCACCTCCTCTTTAAAACCCAGCGCCGCCAACCCAGCGATACATCCTGAGTTGACCGCCAGCCTAGTGGCCAGCGTTGAGGCTAAAGCCGCGCAAGTAAGCCGCTTATTAACTGAGGCTTGCACTACGCTTAAGCGCATTAGCTTCGCCAACAGCTTCAGTGCAGAAGACATGGTGTTAACCGACATTATTTTGCGTAAAAAACTGCCCATTAGCCTATTCTCATTGGATACCGGTCGTTTGCCGGTTGAAACTTACGACTTAATGGCGCGTGTCGAAGCCCATTACCAAAGCAAATTGACGCTTTATTTCCCACAACATGAATCGGTTGAACGCTACGTTCAAACGCACGGCATCAATGCCTTTTACGGCAGCATCAACTTACGTAAAGATTGCTGCCACATGCGCAAGGTGGAGCCACTGCAACGCGCATTAGCCGGCCAAGATGCTTGGGTCACCGGCATGCGTGCGGCGCAAGCCAGCACACGCAGCAGCCTGCCAGTCCGCGAGTTTGATGAAGGCAATAAACTGGAAAAATTCAACCCGTTAAGCGACTGGACCGAGCAGGAAGTATGGGCCTACGTGCACATGCATGACGTGCCGTACAATCAATTGCACGAACAATTTTACCCCAGCATAGGTTGCGCACCTTGCACGCGCGCCATTGCCATGGGCGAAGACATCCGTGCCGGTCGCTGGTGGTGGGAAGACCCCTTAAACAAAGAATGCGGATTGCACGTAAAAAAATAATTTAACTTATGACTACACACACATCAAAACAACAAGCCTTATCCCATTTAGATTGGCTGGAATCAGAGGCCATCTACATTTTGCGCGAGGTAGCAGGCCAATGCAGCAACCCGGTCTTGCTATTTTCCGGTGGTAAAGATTCACTTTGCATCTTACGCTTGGCGGAAAAAGCGTTTAGACCAGGTCGCTTTCCGTTCCCATTGATGCACATCGATACCGGCCACAACTACAAGGAAGTCATCGATTTCCGCGATCAACGCGCGGCTGAATTGGGCGAGCGATTAATCGTGCGCTCGGTCGAGGACTCCATGCGACGCGGCACGGTGGTGCTCAAATCAGCCGATGAATCGCGCAATAAACACCAATCAGTGACCTTATTGGAAGCCATAGAAGAATTTGGCTTTGATTGCTGCATAGGCGGTGCTAGACGCGACGAAGAAAAAGCCCGCGCCAAAGAACGCATCATGAGTTTCCGCGATGAATTTGGCCAATGGGACCCAAAAAATCAACGCCCAGAATTGTGGAATTTGTATAACGCCCGTAGCCATAAAGGCGAAAACATACGCGCCTTCCCTATTTCCAACTGGACGGAAATGGACGTATGGCAATACATAGAACGCGAAAAACTGGCCTTGCCTAGTATCTATTTTGCCCATCAACGCGACGTGGTCATGCGTGGCGGATCCATCGTGCCGGTTAACGTGCCCTTGGTGAACGGCGACATCGCCAACCCAGCTAAAGCCGGGGAAGACATCATCAACATGCAAGTGCGCTTTAGAACCGTGGGCGACATCAGCTGCACGGCACCGGTGTTATCCGACGCAGACAGCATAGAAAAAATTGTATTGGAAACCGCCACATCAACCATCACCGAACGCGGCGCCACCCGTTTAGACGACCAAACCTCCGATGCCTCTATGGAACAACGCAAAAAGGAAGGCTACTTTTAATTTCACCCGCTTTATGCGGAGCAGCTGCCATAAGAACAGCGTTAGCCCGCCCTGCTGAACATTGATTTTAAACTACAGACACTATGACCACAAACCACACACCACATAACGACAGCCTACTGCGCTTCATGACCTGCGGCTCGGTAGACGACGGCAAAAGTACGCTAATCGGCCGCTTGCTATTCGACAGCAAAACCATCTTAGCCGATACCTTGACGCAGATGTCACGCACCTCGGAAAAGCGTGGCTTAAGCGCCGTGGATTTATCGCTACTAACCGACGGCCTGCAAGCCGAACGTGAACAAGGCATTACCATAGACGTGGCTTACCGCTATTTTTCAACCGGCACACGCAAATACATCATTGCCGATGCCCCCGGTCACGAGCAATACACACGCAACATGGTGACCGCCGCTTCCACCGCCAATCTGGCCATCATATTGATAGACGCACGCCGTGGCGTACTCACGCAAACCCGTCGCCACAGTTATTTGGCGCATTTGGTCGGTATCCAACACATCGTCGTGGCAGTAAATAAGATGGATTTGGTTAATTACGACCAAGCCAGCTACGACAAAATCTGCGCCGACTACTTGGCTTTTGCCAAAGAGATCGGTCTAGCTCAGGCCCGTGACATACGTTTTATTCCTATGTCAGCCTTGGCTGGTGACATGTTGGTAGACCGTTTGCATAACATGGACTGGTATCAAGGTGAAACCTTGTTGGAAATATTGGAAAAAGCACCGGCTGCGCACACCGAAAGCCAAGAAGCCTTCCGTTTTCCAGTGCAATTTGTTTGCCGGCCACACGCCAGTGCCGATGCCGAATTGCATGACTACCGCGGCTTTATGGGCCGCATCGAATCCGGTGAGATTGCCGTGGGCGATGCCGTAACGGTTCTACCGAATGGCTACCAATCTAAGGTCAAAGCCATCCAATTGGGCGAAGCCAATTTAAATTCAGCTAAAACTGAGCAAAGCGTCACCCTGTTATTAGAGGACGAAATCGACACTTCACGCGGCGACATGATAGTTAAAAGCAGCGAGGCAAAGGAAGCGGTCAAGCAAATCGACGCCTTTGTCTGCTGGCTGTCGGAAACGCCGCTATCAACAGCTCGCACCTATATCATTCGCCACACCACGCGCGAATCCAAGGCCAAGGTAAGCGCCATACAATACAAAGTTGACGTCAACACCTTGGAACAGCAAGCCAGCAGCGATCTAAAAATGAACGACATCGCGCGCATCAGCTTTAAATTGGCCCAAGCGCTGATGGTCGACAGTTACAGCACTAACCGTGCTACCGGCGCTTTTATTGTGATCGATGAAAGCACGAATAACACCGTCGGCGCAGGCATGATTGTTTAAATTCAACTGCCTAGCCTAGCGCAAGCATTTATTGATTTAATTAACAGGCGATTTCTATTAAAATACGTTTTATAGCAAATTTAGCCCTTAAGGAATAAAAACATGACTTACGTCGTTACCGAAAATTGTATTCAATGCAAATTTACCGATTGCGTTGATGTTTGCCCGGTTGATTGCTTTGTGGAAGGCCCAAACTTCCTGGCCATCAATCCAGACGAGTGCATAGATTGCACCCTGTGCGTGGCGGAATGCCCGGCTGAAGCCATCTTTGCCGAAGACGACGTGCCGGCTGATCAACAAGAGTTCATTGCGCTGAACGCCCGTTTAGCGGCCCTTTGGCCAGTCATCACTTCACGCAAAGCTGCCTTGGACGATGCCGATGCCATGAACGGCGTGCCGGGCAAGCGTGATTTACTGATCGAATAGTGCAATAAGACTAAAGACAAAGGAGGCTTAGGCCTCCTTTTGCATTTGACCGCGACCCAGCCACTACACATGACCACCCCACTGCCTTTTCTGCAACATTACCCTAGCCAATTGCAGGAGAAAATTCGTCAGCTGCAGGCGCAAGACAAGCTGGCTGATTACCTTAACGAGCGCTACCCGAGTGCGCACAGCGTGCAAACCGACAAAGCCCTCTACCAATACAGCAATGACATTAGGCAAACCTTCCTACGCAATGCCCCAGCCCTAGATAAAGTCCATTACGATAGCAAGTTGACCGTGGCTCACCATGCGCTAGGGCTGAATACCAGCATAGCCAGAGTGCAAGGCAGCAAACTCAAAACCAAGAAGGAAATTCGCATAGCCAGCTTTTTTAAAAGCAGCCCAGCGGATTTCTTGCGCATGATTGTTGTGCACGAATTGGCGCATTTGAAAGAACGCCAGCACGACAAAGCCTTCTACCAACTTTGTTTGCACATGGAGCCCAGTTACCACCAACTGGAGTTTGATTGCCGGGTCTATTTGCTGTGGAAAAGCAGCAGCAAGCAAATAGATAAGGACGGTGCTTAAAATATTCTATATTTGCACTGCAGACTAGCCATTAAAGTATTGTAAAATGCCTACTTGGCGGGCCTCCCCGCATTGTGAAGTAGCCAATCTGGTCAGGTGCGGAAGCAAGCAGCCACAACTACTGAGCAAGTGCCGGGGGCAAGGCTCGCCTCTCCTTATTGAGGCAAGCAGGGCATAGCTCAAGGCTTGCCTAATAGTTAGATTAAGGTGCTAGCGCGGGTAAACAATTCGATTAAATTAGCCAATGAAAGCAGACGCATTAATCTCATGAGCTACCAAGTACTGGCCCGTAAATGGCGCCCTAAATCATTCGAAACCCTGGTTGGACAAGACCATGTGGTGCGGGCCTTAAGCAACGCCTTGGACCAGCAGCGTCTGCATCATGCCTACCTGTTCACCGGCACCCGTGGCGTAGGCAAAACCACCCTAGCCCGTATCCTAGCCAAATCACTGAACTGCGAAACCGGCATCAGCGCTAAGCCATGCGGCGTGTGCAGTGCCTGCACGGAAATAGACCGCGGATGCTTTGTTGATTTAATCGAGGTGGATGCCGCCAGCAACACGCAAGTCGACGCCATGCGCGACCTGCTGGACAATGCCCAATACGCACCGAGTGCCGGGCGCTTTAAAGTCTACATCATCGATGAAGTGCACATGCTGTCCAAAAGCGCCTTCAATGCCATGCTTAAGACGTTAGAAGAACCACCCGCACACGTTAAATTCATCCTGGCCACCACCGACCCCCAAAAAGTACCGGTCACGGTCTTGTCGCGTTGCCTGCAATTCAATCTAAGGCAAATGGCCGGCACCTCGATTATTGATCACCTGCAAAACATATTGACCCAAGAGGCCATCCCTTATCAGGCCAGCGCCTTGCACTTAATTGCCCGTGCGGCCGATGGCAGCATGCGTGACGCTCTATCTTTAACCGACCAAGCGATTGCTTACGGCGGCCAAAGCGTCAATGAAGCAGAAGTGCGCGACATGCTGGGTGCAATTGATCAAAGCTATTTATACCAACTGATTAACGCTTTATTGGCAGAAGACGGCCCGGCTTTAATTGCTCAAGCAAAAGCCATGGAACAGCGCAGCCTATCGTTTGAAAGCGCTTTAAACGATCTGGCGCAATTGCTGCACCAAATAGCCGTGGCACAAACGGTGCCAGACAGCGTCGCCCACGACTTACCCGAACGTGCTGTCTTGCTGGATTTTGCGCAAAGAATACCAGCGGCCAGCTTGCAGTTGTATTACCAAATTGCCCTACTGGGCAGACGTGACATAGGCTTAGCACCCGACGAATTGGCTGGTTTTAGCATGAGCTTGCTGCGCATGCTGGCGTTCAGCCCTAAAGACCAAGGGCTAAACATCGCCAACCCGCCGACGCTTAAGCCACAAGCGACTACTCCAGCACCGGTTACAGCCTCAGTTGCAACCGTAGCGTCCGATACCGCCACGGCAACAACCCTTGCGGCAAATGAGACCAGCAAGCCCCAAGTGCCTCATGTGGAAAGTCCGCAAGCGTCCCACGAGGAAAGTCAGCAAGCGCCTAGCAGCGATGAAATGCCTTTTGAAGATGCAATGCCTAGCGAACCCATTCCTATGGCAGAGGCCGCTAACGCAGATGCCGAATACAGCCATAATGAGCCCATGACTAGCGATGCTGGCTTGAACCGGCAATTTAATGGCGATTGGCGCAACTTGGTGGACAATCTAAAACTGGGTTTAGCGCGCGCCTTATCGCAGCACTGCGAACTGATTAGCTACGATGAAAACAGCATCAGCTTAAGCGTACCGGAAATGCAAAAACACTTATTGCTGCCTAATTATCAAGAAAAACTCAGCACCGCCATTAACCAGTATTTTGATAAGAAAATCAAACTGTACTTTAGTGTGGGTGGCACTGGCAACACGCCCGCCCAGCAAATTAGCCAAGAGAAAGCGCAGGCCCAAAGCACGGCTGAAACCGGCATAGAACAAGACGGTTTTGTGCAAGCCTTGATTAACGATTTTGGTGCACAAATCATCCCCAACAGCATTAAACCGATTTAATTAAACCTTTAATTTCAGGAGCAGCACTATGATGAAAGGCGGCATGGCCAATATGATGAAACAGGCCCAGCAGATGCAAGCAAACATGCAAAAAGCCCAAGCGGAATTGGCTAATATAGACGTGGAAGGCATCGCCAGCAACGGCTTGGTCAAAGTCACCATGGCTTGCAACAACGTGGTCAAACGCGTCGCCATAGACGACAGCGTCATGGACGACAAGGAAACCTTAGAAGACTTACTGGTCATTGCATTAAAAGATGCCACCGCTAAAGCCGAAGCCACCTCCTCCGCGCGCATGGCTAACTACATGCCAGCCGGCATGAAAATGCCTTTCTAAGATTAAGCCTCTCAGCGCTTAATGAAAAATCCACCGGCCTTAGAACAATTAATCGATAGCCTGCGCTGCCTTCCCGGTGTCGGGCCTAAATCCGCGCAGCGCATGGCTTATTACTTATTGCAACGCGATAGAAAAGGTGCCAGCGGCTTGGCCACGGCTTTGGATCAGGCCTTGCAGGTGGTAGACCATTGCCAACTCTGCAATACTTTTAGTGAGCAAGCCATTTGCCCACTGTGCGCTTCAGAGCAACGGGATAGCGATTTACTCTGCGTGGTAGAGATGCCGACTGACTTACTCATGCTGGAAAACACCCGCGCCTACACTGGCATGTATTTTGTTTTGATGGGCCGCCTGTCACCGCTAGACGGCGTGGGGCCTAAAGAAATCCATTTGGACAAATTGCTAAAACGGGCACAAGACGGCTTGGTGCAAGAAGTGATATTGGCCACCAACTACACGGTTGAGGGCGACGCCACCGCGCATTACATCAGTGAACTGCTCAAAGCGCGCGGCATTAAAACCAGCCGCATCGCGCGTGGCATGCCCATGGGCGGGGAAATTGAATACGTGGACAGCGGCACCCTCGCCCAAGCCATGATGGAAAGGCGAAGCATTGCTTAGCTTGCGGTCAATCGCAACAGCTTAAATTTTCTAGCAAGGCGGTCGGCGTTTCAATTAAAGCATCGGCACCCCACTCACGCGGCCTGTCGGTCTCGGCCAAATAGCCAAACAAGGCCACCACCGTTTTCATGCCCGCCGCTCGACCGGCTTGCACATCGCGTTCTGCGTCACCCACATAAATGCATTGTTCCGCTTGGCATTGCATTTGCGCGCATGCCATGAGCAAGGTATCGGGCGCGGGCTTAGGTTGCGGCGCATCGTCACCACAAAGCAAACAGGCCGCCCGTTCGAACAAGTTGCTGTCACCCAACTTCACCGCCTTGGTTAAATTCACCGAGAATCGCCTGGGCTTATTGGTCACGATGCCCCATTTAATGCCCTTGCTGTCTAAGGCGGCCAATAAGGCAGCAATACCCGGTAAAAATAGCGGATGTTGGGTATACACCGATTCATACAAATCCAGGTATTCCAAACGCATGGCTTCAAATTGGCTGTCGTCCGGATAGATAGCAAAACCCAATTCCAATAAACCGCGTGTGCCGTGCGAGGCCACCGGCCATATCTGCGCGTGCGGCAAGGGCGATTTCCCATGCCGAGTTAACTGCATATTGAGCGCCAAGCCTAAATCGTGCGCGGTATCGACCAAGGTGCCGTCTAGGTCAAATAAGACCACACTCATGCCGGCAACACCGTATGCATCAAGTAATTGACTGCCACATCGTCACTCAAGCGGTAAGTTTGTTTAAATGGGTGATAGCTCATGCCACGCAAACTCATGACATCCAGTTTGGCATGACGCGCCCAACTGGATAACTCAGACGGCTTAATAAATTTGGCGTAATCGTGCGTGCCTTTGGCCAACAAGTTAAGCAGGTATTCCGCGCCAACCACGGCCAACAAGTAAGCTTTTGGATTGCGGTTGATGGTGGAAAAGAACACCGAGCCATTGGGTTTAACCAATTTAGCGCAGGCCGCCACGATGGCCGCCGGGTCTGGTACGTGCTCCAGCATCTCCATGCAAGTCACCACATCAAAACTGGCTGGCTCCAGCGCGGCTAACTGCTCGGCCGAGATGCACTGATAATCCACATCCGCGCCGCTTTCTAACTGATGCAATTTAGCCACGTTCAGCGCTTTTTCACCCAGATCAATGCCGGTGACTTTCGCCCCTTTAAAATGCATGGATTCGGATAAGATGCCGCCGCCGCAACCGACATCCAGCACCCGCTTGCCTTTCAAGTTCACCAAATCGTTTATCCAATTTAAACGCAGTGGATTGATTTCGTGCAAAGGCTTAAATTCGCTGTTTACATCCCACCATTTGTGCGCGAGTTCAGCAAACTTTTGCAACTCGGCCTGATCGGCATTCAAGCTTACTTCGGCTGTTTGACTTGCTGTATCTTTACTTGCCATGTGTTCACTATGTCCTTTAATTCCTGAGGCTCTATATTGGCATACACGCCATTGCAATAACGCAATTCGCCGGCCACCCAGGTGTGGCTAACTTGTTCCCTACCGCAGCAATAAACCAAATGCGAGATGGGATCGTAATAAGGTGCCAGCAATACTTCATCCAAGCGCACGGCCGTTAAATCGGCGTACTTGCCGACTTCTATCGAGCCTATTTTTTCGTCTAAGCCTATGGCTTTTGCCCCGTTAATGGTGGCCATGGCCAAGGCCTGCATAGCCGGCAAGGCACTGGCATCAGCGCTTAAGCCTTTGGCTAATAAGGCAGCCAAACGCATTTCGCTGAATATGTCCAAACGGTTATTGCTGGCGGCGCCGTCTGTGCCCAAGGCCACGTTCACACCTTTAGCCAACAAATCCACCACCGGCGCCATGCCGCTGGCCAGCTTTAAATTCGAGCTGGGGCAATGCACAATATGGCAACCGTATGCGGCCAACATATCCATCTCGTAATCCAATAAATGCACGCCGTGCGCGGCCAACAAATCCGGTCCGAGCAAGCCCAATTTGGCTAACCTGGCTAAGGGGCGCATGCCGTATTGGCTTTCGCTACGGCTGATCTCCTCCAAGGTTTCATGCAGGTGAGTGTGCAAGCCTAGCGCCAATTGCTCGGCATAGGTAATGACTTTTTCTAAGCTGCGATCGGACACCGTATAAGGTGCATGCGGTGCAATCGACGAACTGATCAATGGGTGATTGCGCCAAGAGTCGTGGGCATCAAAGCCTTTTTGCAAATAATCGTCGGCATCACTGGCGTAGGCCGACGGAAAATCCAATACCAACAGCCCCAGATTAGCTCGCATACCGGCTTGACTGGCCGCCGCCGCCGTGGCTTGCGGAAAGAAATACATGTCGTTAAAACAAGTGATGCCGCCACTAAGCATTTCGGCACAGGCCAACAAACTGCCGTCTTGCACGAATTGCGGTGAGACCAAAGCTTGTTCGGCTGGCCAGATGCGTTGCTCTAGCCAGGTCATTAAAGGCA
Source organism: Methylotenera oryzisoli (assembly GCA_945878695.1). Lineage (GTDB taxonomy): Bacteria > Pseudomonadota > Gammaproteobacteria > Burkholderiales > Methylophilaceae > Methylotenera > Methylotenera oryzisoli_B. The sequence goes on from CAMDXI010000004.1 coordinate 36,766, forward strand.
AGTCGTCGGCCATGCCGCGCATCAAGCTCATGGCGGCATGCGTGTGCGCATTAATTAAACCGGGCAACAACACTTGCTCGCCCAAACCGATCAGTTCGGTAGCGTGGAAAACCCGTTTGGCAGCGTCACTTGGCAGCACGGCCACTATCAGCCCCTCATGCACCACCACCGCGTGATCTTCCAGTACGGCAAAATCGGCTGCCATGGTCGCAATCCAGCGGGCTTCAATAATGAGATCAACGTCAGCGACTGCAGGGGTTAAGTGTTTGCTATTAGCCATAGCACTTATTCTACCAATAAAAAAGCCCCGTCATGACGGGGCCTATACTTAAACAGTGCAAATTTAGCTTAGCGGCAAGGCATTTCGCGTTGTTTTTCGGCGGAAATGACCACGCGGCGGTTAGGCTGCAAGCACTCGATGAGTTTCTTGTTGGGTTTCTCGCCCTTGCATGCTACCACCGGTTCAGATTCGCCCTTGCCAGAAGCCTGCAACCGTTTAGCCGACACACCTTGTGTCATTAAATAGGCTTTTACTTGATTGGCGCGACGCTCAGACAATTTTTGATTGTAGCTTTCACTGCCCAACCTATCGGTATGACCGGTTACCAACACCAACTCGACATCGGCATTGGCTTTAATTTTGCTAGCCACTTCATCCAAGGTCGGCTTGGAACTGTCTTGCAATTTATCCTGATCAAAGGCAAACAACTTTTCAGCCAATATGGTCACGGTTTCAAAGCTGGGCTTGCAAGCTGGTAATGCAGCAGCAACAGGCGCATCTGGCGCATCTGGCGTAGCAGCAGCTTGCACTGGCGCGGCGGCCGGTGCCGATTCGGCTACTGGCATGGCGGTTGGTGCAGAAAAGCGGAATACCCCCCCTAAATTAAGCAAGGTGTTGCCCACGGTGCCGCTTGAATCAAACACACCCGTTGATTTAGCCGTTGAACGCGTCCATTGTTGACGCACATCGGCTTGCACACCAAAGCTGTCGTTGAATAAATACTGGGCACCCAAGCCTATGTTGGCTAACCATGAGGTTTTGCTTTTATCTTGCACAGCTGGGGTCGTGGAATAATCCAGCTTGTTATTCGCCACACCCAAACCGGTTAGCAAGAAAGGACGGAAACTATCACGACCCAACATATAGAGCGCATCCATGCCCAAGCTGGTTTGTTTGTAACGGCCACTACCAGAGGCCAACTCGTCGTTAGCTCGCGCGTAACTGAGGCCAGACTGTATGTCCCAATGCGGACTGAGCTCCTTGCCCAAGCGTATGGACGCACCGCCGCCATTTTTGGCAGCCAAATCTTTATCGGCATCCATTAAGCTCACACCCGGCACGGCATACCATGCACCGCTGTAAGCTTCTTCTGCGCTGGCATGGCTAGCCAACAAAGCCAATACTGAAAGCATTGCTGCTATAAGTTGACGATTGTTTTTCATGATTTACTCCTTAGCTGAAAACGACAGGCCAACAAGCCGCCTAAGCTTTCAACTGCACTATATAGCGCCATATTAACAAAATTTCATAGCATCTTACGAATTACTTTGATCTTCTCAACATCCAGAGTGGATTGGCGTTGATTAGCGACGCACACCCCACCTCTAAAACCGATGTAGTGTGGCTGCAAGTTTTTCGCCGCCACCAGGTGGCTATCCCTTAATGAGCCAGCCAAACCCAATAGCAATCCTTGTGCTGCAACCTGCTTGGCAAATTCCCTGGCTTGTTCGGCACTGTAGTGGTCAAACAGGCTCAGGCCGTTTTTAATTTGCGTGTCCAGCATCACGCCCAGAAAACCGGCTTGCTTGATGTCGGCAAGCAAACTATCTGGGTAGGCCGTTTCCGCAAACAGCACCGCAATCAGTTGGTGGCCAGCCTGCGTATAGGGCAGCAGCGCTTGCAGGCAGGCTTGATAATCTTCGCTGGCAAAAAAGCCAATTTTAATGATGGCCACACCGGTGGTGATGACTTGATCCAGTTGCGGCAGCCACTGCTCAGCTTGCATGGGTAAATCGCCCAAGGTCGCGCTGGTCAAGCTTTTACGGGCCATGGGCTGCTGGTTTAGGTAGGCGACGATGCTGCGGATGTCCGCCAGCGGCAATGCACCCAGGGCGCCGGCATGCGGATTTTTCAGGTCTATGATATCGGCGCCCAGCTCTTGCGCCATTTTCGCCTCATCCAGCGTGCAAACGCTGATCAACAATTGCGGGCTAACTCGCGTGCCCAGCAGAGCGGCATTCATGCTAGATTGCTCCCGTCTTGCGCGGCATAGTGGTTATCTATTTTGTCGGTTAGCCAAGCCCATGCCTGCAGCTCACGCTCCCCCGCAGTTTTGTCGATGGCAATTTGCAAATACTGCCTTTCTGATTGCACCTTGTCTTTGGGCAACCTAGTTAAACGGCTGACCAGCACCGCCAGTTCAATCACCGCGGCTTGGGCACGGTTAAAGCCAGCAAAGGCTTGATGCTGCACTCGATGCTGCACCTGCATATGCAAGCACGGTCGCACGGCATCGTCCTCTAGGTGCAACAAGGTCAATTCCTCATGCGCTAAACAATCTGCCAATCGGAAGCCCAACAGCTGCTCGACTGGCAACAGCGACCAAGCTTGTCGATTGGTCAGCGCCCCAGCAAACACCCGCACGTCATCGCACAGGCTAAGCACGGCGCGTTGACTGGTCAAGATATTGCTTAAGGTTAAGGACGGCTTATACGGTGAAATAATGACCGTCTCGCCCAGCCTTTGTATGCCAAATGGGGCCACGTGAACCTCGCCCTGGTCATTCATGCTGGTGATAATGGTTTCAAATATCATGATTTTATTTTTTTCGCGGCTAATTTCCGTGCACTCATGGCAGCCTCACGATGGGCAATTTTTGCCTCAGGCTGACTCGGCGCTGCGCTCACACCCCAGTCCAAAGCTTGATCTTGCACGTAACGTTTTTTTAGTTGCCAGGCAATTTGCGCCCGAGCCAACTCCACGCCTAAATAAAAAGCATGCGAGGCATCGTCATGCACGTCTAGCAAAGGGTAAAGCGCAAACGGATCGGTTGCTTGGTGCAGACCCTCCCTATTGTATACATGCACACCCTGCTCGCTGACCTGGATACGAAAGTTAGGGTCTTTAATCATGCTGGCAATCTCTTTAATTTCATCCACGCTATAGGTGAACGGCCGCCTGTCATGCAAGCCTAGCAAGCCATTGCTGTAGCCACGCGGCAGCCTGTCATCGGTCTTGGCGGCATGCATAACACGCCTAGCCAAATCGGCTTCGGCAATGGCATTAACCGCATGGGGACTGACTGAGGTAGCGAGCACGGCATTGATGTTCAATTCGCTGATGATGCCAAACAGCAAAGTGTTAATGCCGGTGGTGTCGGCATCGGTCAATTCGGTCAGGTTACCTATGCCCATCATGATGGCGATGTCCGGGTATTTTTTGCGTAGAGCTTGATAGCGTACGATGGATTGCGTCAAGCCAAAATGGATGGGGTCCAATATGGCGTCGGCGATAAAAGGCTTGCCGGCTTTTTGGCAAACGTCGATGGCCCGGTACAAAGACGGCAGGCTGTGCGGTTTAGCGGGAATCAATACTGGTGTGGCCGCTACCTCATGGGCTATCCACAGGGTTTTTTCAGTCAAACTGAGCAAGAAATCGGCACCTGCATGCCCGGCAGTCAGCAAATCGTCCACGCTAAGTGAATCAACGCTGACGGCAAAACCCAGGGCTTTAAGCGCCTGCACGGCGTCTTTTAAATGCGGGAAAGGCACACCGGGCAAGCAACCCAAATCGATTACGTTCGCCCCTTGTGCTTGATACGCTTGCGCTTTAGCTACGATGCCAGCCACACTTAGCATGGGGGCATCGACAATTTCAGCAAAAATCTTCACGCGGTAATCGCTCAAATCTGGGGCCAAGCCCACCTGCCCAAAATACTGCGGTAAATCTTTTAAATCCGCTGGCCCACGTTCAACCGGCACGCCATATTGATCAGCTAACGGTGCGATATCGCCCAAACAAAGACCAGGCACGATCACCTTGTCGGCATCGCCGCTGTCTTTAAGTCGCCTGGCAATTAACTGCGGTGTCATGAGTGCGGCCACCGACACGCCTATTTCCACTATGCGGTATTTGAATTGAGGGGTATTCGGGTCTTGTTTGGATTGCACTTGCGCCAACACCTTAGCCAAGCTTTTTTCAGCCAATTTACCCGTTAAGAAAAGTAAATTTTTCGCCGCCATGCTGCTGCACTAAGCGCCCAATGCGTGCAAACGCTGATTAATCGCGGTGGCCAATGCGGGAATGTCTGAAAATACTGAGGTGGCTTCAAATTCAGCCAACTTAGCGACGTTGGCTAAATCAATCTGCCTAGGGTAAACCTGCACGGTTTTTTGCCGCGGCGCTTCCGATTCAATGGCGCCAGCGCTTTGTTCTGGCACCGTGTCACAGGCAAAAACCAAGCTCGGCACATGGGTTTTTCCGGCTTGCGCGTAGAGGTTGGTCACCAAGGAATCGGAAAAGCCGTAAGCCATTTTCGCAATGGTGTTGGAGGTGGCCGGGGCGATCACCAAAGTGTGATAGTGGCCACTGTAGAGCAAACCGACTGGCACACTGCTGGCGGTTTTATCGTAATACACCCGATGTTGGCTGGCTTCTAACTTAGCTTGAAAGCCGTACTGTAGAATAATTTCAGCAGCGGCTTTACTTAAAAAAACATCGACCTCCGGCAAGCTAGCCAGCAGATCCAGCGCCTCCCTTAGGTAATGCCCAGAGCCGGATATGGCCCAAGCTAAGCGCTGCTTTTGCATGAGAAATTAAGAAAAGGGGTGTTCAATGACGATGGTTTCATCGCGCTCAGGGCCAGTGGAAACGATGGCCACTGGCACACCACACAAGGCTTCCAAGCGCTTAAGGTAATGCTGCGCATTCTTAGGCAGCCCTGCCCAGGTTTTAACGCCGAAGGTGTTTTCAGTCCAGCCCGGCACGGTTTCGTAGATAGGCTTACAGCTGGCCACGTCATCCGCACCTATCGGCAATAGGTCTATCTTCTTGCCGTCCAACTCGTAGCCTATGCAAATCTTCAGCTCCGTGATGCCATCTAACACGTCCAATTTGGTAATGCACAAGCCGGTTAAACCGTTAATCATGGCAGAGCGACGCAAGGCTGCCGCATCAAACCAACCACAACGACGCTTGCGTTTGGTGACCGTGCCTATCTCCTGCCCTTTAGTCGACATTTGGTAGCCAGGCACACCGGCCGTTTCAATGTCTAACTCACTAGGGAATGGGCCGCCACCGACACGGGTGGTGTAGGCTTTGGTGATGCCTAAAACATAATGCAGCATATTGGCGCCCACACCGGTACCGGCAGAAGCTTGACCGGCTATGCAATTGCTGGAAGTAACATAGGGGTAAGTACCGTGATCGATGTCTAACAAGGTGCCTTGTGCGCCTTCAAACAATAAGTTGTCGCCACGGCCATTGGCCGCATAAAGCTCGGCTGAGATATCGCTGATCATAGGCTTCAAGGCTAGGGCATGAGCCATACTGGCATCGTATTGCTGATTAAAATCGACCGTTTTAGCATCCAAATAATGGCTTAATACAAAGTTATGGTAGTCCATGACTTCGCGTAATTTATCTGCAAAACGTTCAGGGTAAAATAAATCGTAAACCCGCAGCGCGCGTCGCGCCACTTTATCCTCGTAGGTAGGGCCTATGCCTTTACCGGTTGTGCCTATCTTTTTATCGGCACTGCGCTTGGCCTCACGGGCCACGTCTACCGCCACGTGGTGGCTTAAAATAAGCGGGCAACCTGAGCTGACTTTTAAACGGCCTTTGACTTCCAAACCGTCTTTTTCCAGGGCAGCAATTTCACCTAATAAGTGACCCGCATCCAATACCACGCCATTACCGATGTAGCAGTTAATACCAGAACGCACGATGCCAGACGGCACTAAATTTAGCTTGTAGACACGTTGTGCATCCCCTTGACCCACCACCAAGGTGTGGCCGGCGTTATGCCCGCCTTGAAAGCGCACCACGCCTTGGGCGTGATCGGTTAGCCAATCGACTATCTTCCCCTTGCCTTCATCGCCCCACTGCGTACCGATAACAACGACGTTTTTTGCTGCCTTATTTGCCATAACTTTAACTTTATAATTTTAATTTGAGGGTGTGTGCTTAGTGCTGCGCTTACTAGTTTGCTTAACTCTTATCGCTATCGATGGCCAGCACATGCCAACCGGAGTTGTAATGGGCTAACTTCCTGTCGCAATTTAATTCTTTTACATCGTGGCCTGCGTCTGGCAGGGCTTGGATGACGATGTGCCCCTCCGCCCTTAATGCAGCTATTTTTTCCTGCAAGCCTGCATCGCCTTGCGCAGGCGCAAAGATGGCTGTCGGCAAGGACGCCGGCGCCAAGGCCGTGACCACGCCACGCAAGTCTAAACTAAAGCCGGTTGCCGGCCGTGCTCGACCAAATGCCGAACCCACTTCATCGTAGCGACCGCCTAGTGCCAGTGGCCCCTTGTAACCTTGAGCATAGGCAGCGAAGACCATGCCGCTGTGGTAGTGGTACCCGCGTAATTCACTTAAATCAAAACTCAAGCTGACATCCAAATCTGCCAGGGCTTGGCTAACGGCTGTTAAGCTGGCTAAGGCGGCTTTAATCGCCGGCATGGCAGGCAGCACCTTGGCCGCTTTTTGCAATATCGCTTGATCGCCATTGAGTTCGGTTAACTGCAACAAGGCTTCACGAGTAGGCTTATCCAAGCTTTGCGTTAAGCTGGCTACGCTAGACTGATCCTTGCTTTGCAGGGCGGCGTACAAATCTTGTTCCAACTGGGGATCCACGCTGCTGGCCGCAATCAAACTGCCAAAGATATCCACATGACTGAAATCCATGTGCACCTGATTCACGCCCATGGCCTGCAAAGCTAGTATTAAGAGGCGCTGAATTTCAATGTCGCTGGCCACCCCTGCGTGACCGTATAGCTCGGCACCTAATTGCAAGGGCTCACGGGTCTGCGCTAAGCCATCGGGTTTAGTGCGCACCACGCTACCGGCATAGCAAAGTCGCGTAATGCCTTGCTGATTGAGCAAGTGCGCATCAATACGGGCAGCTTGTGGCGTCATGTCAGCCCGCACACCCATCAAACGACCACTTAATTGATCCACCACTTTAAAGGTGGCCAGATCCAAATCGTGACCGGCACCGGTGATCAATGATTCCATGTATTCCAGCATAGGCGGAATAACGTATTGGTAACCGTGCACACGAAACAAATCGAGCAAGCAGCGACGCATGGTTTCAATACGCGCCGCCTCAGCCGGCAGCACGTCTTCTATGTATTCTGGAAGCAGCCAATTACGCATTTTTTCTCATCTCTAACGGTTAGTTACCCAAATCAATAACAGGCCGGCCAGCACCGACAACAAGCCAACAAAACGCAGTTGGCCGTCTTTAAATGCCATCAAACGTTGAAAAGCCTCGCGCCATGATTGCGGTAACAGCAAGGGCAGCAAGCCTTCTAAAACCAACATCAAGCCCACGGCGGTAAAAAGACTGGCCTGCACTTTTAATGCTCTCTAATTAGTTTGCCGAATTACTTTTTATTCGGACTGCGCATGTATTTAAAAAAGTCTGAGCTGGGGTCTAAGACCATGACATCGCTCTTGCTTTTAAAGGTGTTTTTATACGCTTCGGTACTGCGGTAGAAAGCGTAAAACTCCGGATTCTTACCGTAGGCTTGATTATAAATGGCTGCAGCCGTAGCATCGCCCTCACCCTTGGTTTTTTGCGCATCGCGGTAAGCCTCGGCGATGATCACTTCGCGTTGCTTGTCGGCATCCGCACGAATTTTCTCTGAAGCCGCCGAGCCTTCTGAACGTAACTGATTGGCTAAGCGTTTACGCTCGGCGATCATGCGGTCAAACACAGACTTGCTAATCTCTTCGGCGTAATCCACGCGTTTCAAACGCACGTCCACCACTTGTATGCCAATTTGCCGCGCTTCCATGTCGGCGCGTTTACGCAAATTATCCATGATGGTGCCGCGTTCACCGGCAATCACATCGTGCACGGTGCGCTTACCAAATTCAGCACGTAAACCGGCGTTAACCACCTTAGACAAGCGATCTTCGGCTGCCGCTTCGCCACCGTCTTTGATAGACACGTAGTATTTGGCTGGGTCTATGATGCGCCATTTAACAAACGAATCGACCATCATGTATTTGTTTTCACTGGTGATGAATTTAGCCGGTTGTTCCCAATCCAGCGTCAAAATACGGTTATCGAAGTATTTTAGATTGTCCACGATAGGTAATTTGAAATGCATGCCGGGTTGCTTTTTAACCGAAACAATTTCCCCCAAGCGTTGCACAATAACAAATTGAGTTTGATCAACGGTGAATGCCGAACTGGAGAACAAAAACAAGGCGGCCACTAGGCCTACTAGTACATTAGTTGAATTTTTCATGGCCGGCTCCTACCTGCTTTCTCTGTCGCGACTGCGAAAAGCGTCGCGTGTACGATCGGTCGTTAGCGCCGGCTCTGCCGCCGCCGCTTGTGGATTAAGTGATTGCAAGGATTGTGATTTTTGCACGGCCGCTTCTTCAGTTGCATTAATCAATTTATCCAATGGCAAATACAGCATGCTGTTGCCACCTTTTTGATCGACCACCACTTTGCTCACGCTAGACAAGATTTGTTCTTGGGCCTCTAAAAACAAACGTTGCCGTGTGACTTCCGGAGCTTTTTTATACTGCACTAGAATTTGCTCAAAGCGGCTGGCATTACCCTTGGCCTCGCTTTCTATCTTCAATTTGTAACCGGCTGCTTCAGCCAATAACCTGGATGCGGTTCCGCGTGCCTTAGGAATGATGTCGTTGGCGTAGGCCTGACCTTCATTGATCTGCCTTTGGTTGTCTTGGTTGGCACGGTTAACGTCTTCGAAGGCTTCTTGCACTTGCTCAGGCGGTTGCGCACTTTGCAAAGACACGCTGGTGATGTTTACACCGGTTTTGTAGCTGTCCAAAATAATCTGCATGCGCTCAGAGGTATCCGCCAAGCCTTTTTGCAACAAGTCATCCAACTTACTTTTACCCACCACTTCACGAATGGCGGTTTCAGCGGCGGACATTACCGCCTCGTCGGTTGAGCGATTGTTAAACAAATAATCTTTAGCATTCTTGAGGTTGTATTGCACGGCAAATTGCAAATCGATGATGTTTTCATCCTCGGTTAGCATCAAGGCCTCTTTAGGTTGCTTGACTTTACTGCCACTGCCTTCACCTGCGCTGCGGTAGCCAACTTCCAATCGACGTACCTGCTCCATGTTGACCACATCAGCCGATTCAAACGGATAAGGTAAATGCCAGCGCGGGCCCGGCTCAGCGGTTTCCACAAAATTACCAAAGCGCTTTACCACGCCCAATGAACCTTGATCAACGATATAGAACCCGGTGCCCAACCAGACTAAAACCACAACGGCCACGATGGGCAACACCGGCATGGCCGGCATGGCATCGCCGCCATTGCTTGACTTGTTAGGCTGACGGTTAGGCTGATTGCCACCGCCCTTACCAAATAAATTATTAATTTTTCGGCTTAAATCGCGCATTACTTGGTCCAAATCGGGCGGACCATCGTTATTACCCTGTAACCAGCCAGGAAATTTAATCATTTAACACTCCAAAATCCATCATGAGCTAACTTTGACTTAAGCATACGCACTTTCTTCCGTACTTAATTTTTGCAAATATTGACCATGTTCAGCTATGGCCATTCTTAACAAATCCATTCCTTCGCCGGTTTTAGCAGAAACGTGTAGGCTGCTAATTCTACCATATTCATCCCGGCTAATTGCAGGCATCAAGCCCACTCGATCTATCTGATTGTGCACTAAAATTTGCGGTACATTAGCCGCCCCAATCTCAGCCAAGACCTTATTCACCTGGGCAATTTGTTCATCACGATTGGTGCTGGCGGTATCGACGATGTGCAAGAGCAGATCGGCCTGCACCGCCTCTTCCAGTGTAGCGCCGAAGGCTTCCACCAAAGCATGCGGCAAATGTTTAATAAAGCCCACGGTATCGGACAACACCACCGAACCGCAATCGGCTATGTAAATTTTATGCGTGGTGGTATCCAAGGTGGCAAACAACTGATCTGCCACGTAAATGTCGGCTTTGGTTAAGCGATTAAACACGGTGGATTTACCGGCATTGGTGTAACCAACCAAGGACACCGTCATAACATTGGAACGTTTGCGCGCCCGTCTTTGCATGCCTCGCTGGGCTTTGAGCTTTAGCAATTTCTCACGCAATTGTTTAACCCGCACGCGCAGCATGCGCCTGTCTAGTTCCAACTGCGTTTCACCAGGGCCACCACGCACGCCTATGCCGCCTTTTTGCCGTTCCAAATGGGTCCAACCTCGCACCAAGCGGGTAGATAAATGCTCCAACTGAGCCAACTCCACTTGCAATTTACCTTCGTGGCTTTGTGCGCGCTGACTGAATATATCTAAAATTAAGCCGGTTCTATCCACCACCCGCGCTTGCAATAGCCGCTCTAAATTTCGCTGCTGGGATGGCGACAGATCATGATTAAACACCGCAATATTGGCATCACTGGCTTGCATCATTTGCGCCAGTTCATCGGCTTTGCCACTGCCTATAAAGTGCTTGGCATCAGGCGCAGCGCGCTTGGCTTCAACGGTGCCGCGTATGGCCAAACCGGCCGTTAAACTTAACTGCCTGAGTTCGTGCAAACTTTCTTGGTAATCGTGATCACCGAAGTCCACGCTCACCATAATGGCGGCATCAAAGCCGCCAGGTCGCTCAAACAAATCTTTCAAGGTTTATAAAACCACGCGGATTGAACGGTTGTTATTCGGCATCTTCAGTAGAACTAAATGCCACCATGCGTGCTGGCACGATGGTTGAAATGGCATGCTTGTAAACCATTTGGGTGACGGTATTTTTGAGCAAAATCACGTATTGATCGAACGAATCAACCTGACCTTGTAATTTAATGCCGTTGACGAGATAGATAGATACAGCGACGTGTTCTTTACGTAAGGCGTTAAGAAACGGGTCTTGTAACATTTGTCCTTTTTGATTCATGGTGTCTCCTATTGTTTGGAGTTAAATAAAAACTGCTAGTGATAATACGCTGCTTACAATTTAGATCAATGGCTGGCCCAGCTTATTAAACAAAAGCCAATGGCTATTTTAGTACGGCCTGCAATCTGGCTAAGACTTCTGCTTTACCCAATATAGCCATAACCTGATCTATGCTGGGTGACTGCGCTGTGCCGGTGAGGGCCACTCGCAGCGGCATAGCCAATTTAGGAAACTTCAAGCCGTTTTTAGTAACCGCGTCATTAATGGCTTGGTGTATGGCTTCGGCCTGCCAATCGCACGCATTTAATGCAGCGCTTAATTCAACCAGCACTGGCATGACGTCTGGCGTTAAGTGTTTCTCAACGGCGGCGGCATCCAAACTGGGTTTTTCAAAGAAATAGACTAAGCCATCAGCCAATTCGTTCAGGGTATTTACCCTTTCTTTATACAAGGCGATGCTGGCTGACAATTTAGCCGTATCAGGCGCCAACACCCCTCTTAGTGCCAAACGCTGCAATTGGTCTGCCAGCAAGGCAGTTGGCTCAGCTTGCTTAATGTAATGGGCATTGAGCCAATTGAGTTTTTCGGTATTAAATTGTGCGGCCGATGGGGTAATGTGATCCAAATCAAACCAGGCAGCAAATTGCTGCTTGCTGAACACCTCTTCGTCGCCATGACTCCAACCTAGCCTAGCCAAGTAATTGATAACCGCCTCTGGCAAATAGCCGTCTTCATGGTACTGCATGACGCTAACCGCCCCATGCCGCTTGGATAGCTTTTGCCCATCGCCGCCTAATATCATGGATAAGTGAGCGTATTGCGGCACCTGTATGCTGCTGTCGATCTCGGACAAGGCACGCAACATATTGATTTGCCGCGGGGTGTTATTGACGTGATCGTCGCCGCGTATGACTTGGCTAATGCCCATGTCGCTGTCGTCCACTACCACGCAAAAATTATAGGTAGGCGTGCCATCAGCCCGAGCAATGATTAAGTCATCCAATTCGCTATTGGCAATCTCTATGCGACCTTTAACCAAGTCGTCCCATGCCACCACGCCGTCTTGCGGATTCTTAAAACGGATAACCGGGGCAATGTCAGCAGGCGGATGGGGCAATACTTTACCCGGTTCAGGACGCCATTTGCCGTCGTAGCGCGGCTTCAATTTTTGCGCCATCTGCTGTTCACGCAAAGCTTCCAATTCTTCCTTGCTGCTGTAACAATAATAGGCACTGCCTGCTGCCAACATGCTTTGTATGACGATTTTGTAGCGGTCCATACGCTGCATTTGATAAAACGGGCCTTGGTCGTAATCCAAACCCAGCCATTGCATGCCGTCCAATATAGCCTGCACGGCTTCTGGCGTGCTGCGTGCCACATCGGTGTCTTCAATACGCAAGATAAACTCACCACCGTGCTTCTTGGCATAGGCCCAAGAAAATAAGGCGGTACGTGCACCGCCTATGTGTAAGAAACCGGTTGGGCTGGGAGCAAATCGTGTACGAACGGTCATAGTCAATCAGGCATTAAAAATAATGCGTCATTTTACCATGGGCTAGCCCGTCACTGGCGACTTATGCGTAACTTAGTTGGCGGCCTGCCAACCACCGCCTAAGGCTTTAAATAGGGCTACCGTGGCTTGCAACCTAGCCTCACGCGCTTGCACAAAACTCAGTTCAGCTGCGTGAAAAACCCGCTGCGCATCAAGCACATCCAGGTAGGCCGAATAACCCGACTGATAGCGACGCATGGCAATGTCTAAGGCTTTTTTGGCTGCCACTTGGCTGTCGCTCAAGGCCGATTCCCGCTCGGCATTTTGCCGCACGGCCACCAAGGCGTCGTTCACCTCGGTGAATGCGGTTTGTATGACACGCTCGTAATTGGCTAATACTTGCTTTTGCTGCGCACTGGCTTGATCCACTTGCGCGCCGCGCTTACCCGAATCAAAAATAGGCAGATTTAAATTCAAGCCCCCAGTCCAAATACGCGACGAGGCTTTTAGCACATCACTTAATGCCAGGCTCTCGCCACCAAAAGCAGCGGTTAAGGATATGCTGGGGTACAAAGCGGCTTTGGCCACCCCTATGTTGGCGTTGGCTGAAATCAGCTGTTGCTCGGCTAAGCGCACATCCGGCCTAGCCTCAAGCAAACTTGACGGCAAGCCAACAGGTGGCGTGGGTGGGTGCGACAAACCTGGTTGCGCCAATGCTGGAATACTTAATTCCAGATTGCCGCTTAAGCTGGCCAATTGATGCAAGGTTTGTGCTCTTAGCTTCGCCAATTCCGCCAATTGGGCTTTTAGGCTGGCACTGGCAGCTTCCGCTTGATGCAAATCTAAGCCGGAGGCCACGCCACCTTCAAGGCGCCGGCGGGTTAGGGTTAAGCTGGCTTCGCGGGTTTTTAAGCTGGCAAGCGCAATTGCCGTTTGTGCATCCAAGCTGCGCAAGACCCAATACTGCTGGGTGATCATGCCGGTTAGCGACAAATCCACGGTGGCTTTGGCGTAATGGCCGGCTAAAGCCTGAGCTCGCGCCGACTCTTTTGCGCGACGTAATTTTCCCCAAAAGTCTAATTCAAAAGACGTGCCAATTTGCGTATTGAAATTATTGCGCGGGTTTTCAGCAAACACCGGAAAAGGACCGGATTCGGTTACGCGCGTCCTGGTCGCCCGGCCATCTAAATTAAGGCTAGGGAAAGTCTCCGCTCCGACTTCGCGGGCCGCCGCCTCGACTTCCTCTATGCGCGCAACCGCTTGTTTGATATCCGCATTATTTTGCAGAGCTTGGTGGATTAAATCATTAAGCGTGGCATCTTGGTACAAGGTCCACCATGAAGCACTGATGGCCGTGCTGGCAGCAACGGCATCAGACTGATTGTAGGCACTAGGCAAAGCCACATTCGGGCGTTGGTAGTCCAAACCCAATGGCGCACAGGCGCTGATCAGCAACAGCAATGGGGCAACAAAAACCCGAGCTACCCTACTAACTTGAATGGCTATCATGGGGTTTCCTTAGCACTGACTTGCGATTCCAACTGGCCATGGTGCCGAATGTGCTTACCACTTAACCAAGTAAAGAACAGTGGAATAAAAATAGTCGCGACAAAGGTAGCCAATAGCATGCCACCAAACACGCCGGTGCCCATGGAACGCCTTGCCGCCGCACCGGCGCCGGATGCCACCACCAAAGGCACGATGCCCAAGACAAATGCCATGGATGTCATGACGATAGGCCTAAATCGCAAGCGGGCCGCTTCTAAGGCCGCTTCAGCAACCGGCATACCCTGCTCCATTTTCTGACTGGCAAACTCGACAATCAAAATGGCATTTTTTGCCGCCAAGCCTATCAAGGTAATGAGGCCTATTTGGAAGTAGATGTCATTAGGCATACCACGTAATAACACGGCTAGAAATGCGCCAGCCAAGGCAAACGGCACGGCCATGATAACGGCCAAGGGCAGCGCCCATGTTTCAAACTGCGCCGCCAATATCAAGAACACCATGATGATGGCAAAGCCAAAGGCGAATACGGCGGCTGAACCGGTGCGTTTTTCCTGATAAGCCTGCGCGGTCCAAGCAATTTGGTAACCGTCAGGCAGATTGCTGGCCGCAATCCGCTCCACTGCCTTAATGGCATCGCCTGAGCTCACACCCGGCGCGCCGGCGCCAAACACCTTAGCCGACAACAAGCCGTTGTAACGCTCTAACTGTTCCGCCCCAACCCGGTTGCTCACCTTGCTTAAAGCCGACAAGGGGATCATGTTGCCATTGGGCGCGCTAGCGCTAGGCTGACTGCGCACGTAGACCTTACCTAAGTCTTCCGCCTGCATTCTAAATTGCGCCTCGGCCTGCAACTGCACGCGGTAGGTACGGCCATTTTTATTAAAATCGTTGACATAATAGGAGCCCATGGTGCTTTGCAAGGTGGTGTAGATATCGGCAATGCGCACCCCTTGCGAGATGGCTTTGGCTTCGTCCACTTCTATGAGCAATTGCGGCACGGTAGGCCGGAAAAAGGTTTTAGGTGGGGTCAAATTAGGGTCTTTGCCCATGGCCTCCATTAAATTATTCATCACTGCGGCCAACTTAATGGGGTCGGTATCGCGCTGACTTTGCACGTACACCTCAAACCCTGCCGCGGTGCCCAAACCCCTAATGGCCGGCGGGTTAACAGCAAATGCCAACCCATCGGGCTGACTCATGCCTATGCCAAACAGCTTGCCGACAATTTGATCGGCGCTGGTTTCACGTAGGCTCCAATCCTTGAGTCGCACAAACATGGTGGCGGCGTTGGTTTTATTGGCGCCAGTGAGCAATTCCAAGCCGTTTACGGCAAATTCATGGGCCACGGCTGGGTCGAGGGCAATCGCCGAACGGATGGCTTCCGTGGTTTTAGTAGTCCGGCTCAATGTCGCGCCATCTGGCATCACCACTATGGTCACCACGTAGCCTTGGTCTTCTGCCGGCACAAAACTACCGGGCACTTTCATGAACAACACCACGCAGGCCAGCACTATGCCGACAAAGGCCAAGCCACCTATGATTTTATGCTTGAGGGTTAGGGCCACGGTGTGGGTGTAAAAACTCGAAAAGCGACTAAAGCCCCTATTAAAAGCTTGAAAGAAGCGATTTTCAGCGTGATTTTTCTGCAATATCATGGCGCACAATGCCGGGGTGAGGGTTAACGCCACCACCCCCGATATCACCACGGCAATCGCCACGGTCACGGCGAACTGCCGATACAGCTCACCGGCAATGCCACCTTGAAAAGCCACGGGCACAAACACCGCACACAACACCAAAACAATGGCGACAACAGCGGCCGAAACCTGCCGTATGGATTTAATGGCCGCCGGCAAGGGCGCTAAATTTTCTTCGCGCATGAGGCGTTCGGTGTTTTCCAGCACCACAATCGCGTCGTCCACCACTATGCCTATGGCCAGTATCATGGCAAACAAGGTGAGTAAATTAATGGAAAAGCCAAACAGGTATAAACCGGCAAAGGTACCGATTAAGGAAATCGGCACAGCAATGATGGGAATCAGGGTGGCGCGCCAACTTTGCAGGAACAAGAAAACCACCAAGACCACCAAGACCAAGGCTTCAGCAAAGGTTTTAAACACCTCTTCTATGGTGGCTTTAACGAAATCGCTGGTGTCATAAGGGATGGTGTAAACCATGCCAGCCGGGAAACGGCCGGTTAACTCCGCCATTTTAGCTTTGATGCCTTGCGCCGTGTCCAAGGCATTGGCACCCGTTTGTAAAAAGATAGGAATGGCCACACCGGCTTGACCGTCCAGCGCAGAAGTGACGTTGTAACTTTGTGCACCCAATTCAACGCGGGCCACGTCTTTTAAATACAGCAGACCACGCGGGCCATCGGCCCGAATAATAATGTTGCCAAACTCAGCAGGATCAAGCAAACGGCCTTTAGCACTGACCGTGTAAACCAATTGCTGGGAACTGGGGGCCGGCTCTTGGCCTATTTTGCCGGCCGCGTATTGGTTGTTTTGTGCAGCAATGGCTGCCGCGACATCGCTGGAACTGACCCCCAACTGCGCCATGCGGTCGGGGCGCAACCAGATACGCATGGCGTAATCTTGCCCGCCAAATATCAAGGCGTCGCCCACGCCTTTCACCCGCTTTAATTCATCCAAGACATTCAAAGTGGCGTAATTGCTCAGGTACAACCTATCGTGCTTGGCGTCTTTAGAAGTCAACATCACCACCAGCAAGATGTCATTGGATTTCTTCTGCACAATCAAACCGTTGCGCCTCACGTCATCGGGCAACCTTGGGGTGGCAATGTTGACGCGATTGCTGACATTAAAGGTCGCCTGATCGACATTGGTGCCCACCTCAAAGGTGGCCGTGATCACCAAGGTGCCACTGGAGTCGGCGCTGGAATTGAAATACAAGAGGTTGTCTACCCCGCTCAATTGCTCCTCGATCGGGCCGGCCACGGTTTTGGCTAAGGTGTCGGCACTCGCGCCTGGGTAGCTGGCAGTGATGGTGACCGTTGGGGGAGCAATTTGCGGGTACTGTGCGATGGGTAACTTAAAGGCGGCGGCCAAGCCAGCCAGCACAATAATAATGGACAGCACGGAGGCGAAAATCGGCCTGGTGATAAAAAACTTGGTCATGGCCCTGTCCTATTTCGCTTTAGCCGATGATGGCGTTGCTTCTTGGTATGGATGGGGCAACACCTCGGCACCTGGGCGCATTTTGATTAAATTGTCGGCAATGACTTGCTCGCCTGCTTTTAAGCCGCTCAAGATCACCCACGATTGACCTTGCCACCCGCCCTCTACTACAGGTCGCACGTTGGCCAATACTTTGCCTTGGGCATTTTTTTCTGCGACAAAAACAAATTTACCTTGATCGCCGGTCAACACCGCTGTTTGCGGCAATAAAAATACACCTTTACGGCTGCCGGTGGTGACACGAACACGAACAAACTGGCCAGGCAACAAGGCCTTGTCGGCATTGGCAAAGCTGGCGCGCAATTGTTGGGTACCCAATTGCGGGTCTATGCTGCTCGCCGCAAAGTTTAACTGGCCTGTTTGTGGGTAATCTTGGCCGTTAGGTAAAATGAGATGCAATTGTTTGACTCGGGCTGGCGACAAATAGCCACCCAATAAAGCCAATTCGCTATCGGACAAACTAAAGCGCACCCATATTGGGTTGATTTGGTAGACACGGGTTAAGAGGCTGGTGTTGGCATTCACCAAAGCGCCTTCTGATAACTCAAAGCGGCCCGCCATGCCGGCTAGCGGCGAGGTCACGGTGGTGTAGGATAAATTTAACTGCGCTTCACGCAGATTGGCCTGGTATTGCGCCAGCGCCGCTTTGGCCATGCTGTTGTCGGACCAGGCGTTGTCGGCCTCACGCTGGCTGACCGACTCGGTGGCTAACAGGCTTTTTAAGCGCTGCGCTTCTCGTTCGGTTTGTTCCACCTTAGCCTGCTGTTGCGCTAATTGCGCTTTTGCATTGCTCAAGGCAATTTGAAACGGCACAGGGTCAATTAAAAATAACGCCTGCCCTTGCTTGATAGGCGCGCCTTCTTCAAACAGTTTCTTCAGGACGATACCGCCCACTCGCGGGCGTATCTCCACTTCTTTTGCACCCTCGGTTTGCGCCACGGTCTCGGCCGCAATCGGCACATTGGTGGCTTGCAGCGTAATCACGCCTACCGGCATGGCAGGCATGGCCATGCCATTGGCCGCCGGCTCTTGTTTATCACAAGCGCTTAAACTCAAGCTTAGAATTAGGCAAAGGGATAAAGGCTTTATTTGGGTGCGTAAGAACGACGTCAGCGTCACTGACGCCTGGCGGTTTAAGGTCATGCTAGACTCCATGCAGCCTGGTACGCTGCATTGTTAAATTAAAAAGTATCAAGCTTCATTCTCACATAAAATCAAGCTAGACGCACGGCAAAAAGCTTGTTAAATGGCGATAGTGGGGCTACCATAAGGAAACATTCGTGCTGGGAGGCATAGTGGAAATTCACACGGGCGAGATTTACGGTAAACAAACTGCGGCAAAATTTACCATGTATAACGTGCTAAAAGTGAGCAAAGCCATCGTCACCCTGCAAAACATAGACAACCCCTTAAGTCTATTTGAAACCACCGCCGAAAAATTAGCCAGCTCAGGTTACGTGCGCATCAGCCAAACGCCTTACATAAACTTACAGGCCAGCACAGCCAAGAAGCGCAAAGCCGCCAAAAAACCGACGCGTTGCCCACTGACTTTTGATTTTTTAGAAGAGCGCGCAGACAGCCAACGCCCGGCAGCCATCATGCCGGATTTATTTAATTAGCCCGCGGTGGGCCACCACGAAGATCGTGGCCATCGGCGCTGTATATTTCCACCTCAACAAAATCACCAGGGGTCAAGCCTTCGGCATCCTCTAGATAGACCACGCCGTCTATTTCAGGCGCGTCGGCTTTAGTGCGGCCTATGGCTGCTATGTTGCCCACCTCATCCGTGACCAACTCATCGACCAATACCGTCTGCATGCTGCCCACTTTGCTTTGCAATTTGGCAGCACTAATGCGCTCCTGCACTTCCATAAACCGGCTCAAGCGCTCTTGCTTTAACGCCTCTGGCACTTGATCCGGCAGCGCATTAGCTGCCGCCCCGTCCACAGCAGAATAAGCAAAGCAGCCGACGCGGTCTAACTGGGCTTCCTCTAAGAAATCCAACAGCAGTTGAAAGTCGTCTTCGGTCTCGCCTGGAAAGCCGGCAATAAAGGTACTGCGCACGGTAATGTCTGGGCAGATTTCACGCCATGCCTTGATGCGTGCCAAATTATTCTCGGCATGCGCCGGACGTTTCATGGCTTTTAGTATACGTGGGCTGGCATGCTGAAACGGCACATCCAAATAAGGCAGAATTAAGCCATCCGCCATCAAGGGGATTACTTCGTCCACGTGCGGGTAAGGGTAAACGTAGTGCAAACGGGTCCACACGCCTAAATCGCTCAAACTCTGACACAGTTCGGTCATGCGCGTTTTAACCGGTCTGCCGTTCCAAAAACCGGCGCGGTATTTGACGTCCACGCCATAAGCCGACGTGTCTTGCGATATGACTAAAATTTCCGAGACGCCGGCATTGACTAAGTTTTCCGCTTCGTTCAAAACCTCGCCTATCGGCCTGCTGACCAAATCGCCACGCATACTGGGGATGATGCAAAAACTGCAGCGGTGGTTACAGCCTTCGGATATTTTCAAATAAGCATAATGGCTGGGCGTTAAGCGTATGCCTTGTGGTGGCACCAAATCAACAAAGGGCTCATGCAATTTAGGCAAGTTGGCGTGCACCGCCGTCATCACTTCCTCTAGCGCATGCGGGCCGGTTACGGCTAAAACACTAGGGTGAGCCGCTTCCACCACGCCTTTTTTAGCGCCCAAACAACCGGTCACGATGACCTTGCCGTTCTTCGCTATGGCTTCACCAATGGCATCCAGCGATTCTTCCACCGCGCTATCAATAAACCCGCAGGTGTTGACCACCACCAAATCGGCCTCTTCGTAGCTGGAGGAAATAGCATAGCCTTCTGCACGTAATTGGGTGAGAATACGCTCTGCATCGGAGCCGGCTTTCGGGCAACCGAGTGAAACGAAGCCGACCTTAGGATTGGATAAACTCATGAACACTTACCTATCGTTAATTTAAATTTAATTTATGTACATCATTGCCATCGCTTGGCTATACCTTGTTACCTTAATGGCCGCCACCGAAGCCAACATCATGGCCGGCTTGCTGACCTTTTTCTTTTACGGCCTCATGCCTTGCGCCTTGCTGTTGTGGTTACTAGGCGTCAAACACCGACGGCACATGCAAGCCAAAAAGGCCTTACTCCAAGACGACGTGAGCGACCCAAATGGTGGCGACACCAATCGAAATGAGTAAAATTTGCGCCAACGTGGCTTTCAGTTCGGTGCGCTTGTGCAAACCTGGAATCAAATCGGCCACTGCCACATAAAGCAAGCTGGATGCCGCCAAGGCTAATATGATGGGCACCCAGCTTTGCACGTATTGCAAGGCATAATAGGCCATCAACCCCCCGACTAAGGTCGCCACACTGGACACCAAATTAAAAATTAAGGCTTGTTTTTTGCTGTAGCCGGAATGCAGCAAAATTAAAAAATCCCCTACTTCCTGTGGAATTTCATGGGCAATAATGGCCAAAGCCGTCACCACACCCAATTTAATGTCGGCGGTAAAGGCTGCGGCAATCAAAATGCCGTCTATGAAATTATGAAAGGTGTCGCCTATCATGATCATCAAGCCACTGCGGCCACTGTCGTGGCTGTGCAGATGGCCATGACTGAGCAAGGCAGAGGCCGGAGCTTGCGGCGCAACCGCCTTGTATTTCGCACCCGCGTTTGGCGTGTTTAGTTGTGCAATATTGGTTTGCGTGGCATTAAGCCCATGGCCAGATGGGCAATCCTGCTCACTGTGCAGGGCGTGCACTTCGCAGTGATCACCGTGACAATGCCGCCATATCACCAATTTTTCCAATACAAAAAACAGCAACAAACCCAGCAGCAAGGTGGCCGATACCGTTTCCACGTTGCCAGCCAGACTAAAGGCATGCGGTAAGATTTCTAAAAAAACCGCTCCCAGCATGGCGCCTATGGCATAACTGACCAACATGGGCACCCAAGTTGGGCGCAAACTAAGAGCGAACAAAGCCGCCAGCGCCACGCTAAGTAGGCCACCTAAAAAAGTGAAGCCGACGATGTAACTCAAGCTAGTGTAATCAGAAAAATGCATGGGCTAATAACCAGTATTAAAAACTAGGCACAAACGGCGCTAGCATGGTCGCATTATAGTTTAGAAATGCCGGCTTCACTGCGCAAATTACAAGGAGCAATCAAGCATTCATCCAAATCAAACTGGCCATGCGGCCAGTCACGGCTTCGCGCCGGTATGAAAAAAAGTGCTGCGCATCGCTGTAGGTGCAAAATGCCTGATCGATGCCGCCACCGTAAATTTGGCTCACGCCCAGCGCATTTAAACGTTGCTGGGCAAGCACATACAAATTAGCCAGCCATTTATCGGCATGCGGCTTAAATGCCAGTGCGGCTTGCCCATCGTGCTGCATGAATTGCGCCCGCACTTCATGACCCACCTCAAAAGCATTGGGTCCAATAGCCGGGCCCAGCCAAGCCAATATTTCACTGGGGGCAACAGCCATCTTAGCTACCGCCGCCTCTATTACCCCATCACAAAGTCCCCGCCAGCCCGCATGCACAGCCGACACCACCGTGCCGGCACGATCACACAGCAACACCGGCAAACAATCTGCCGTCATGGTCACGCACACCAACTGGGCTTGCCGGGTATACGAGGCATCGGCATCCGGCACACCCTGCACCAAAGCCGCATCCAGCACGGTCACGCCATGCACTTGATTTAGCCAAACCGGCACACTGGGTAACACAGCCCGCAACACTTGGCGGTTTTGACTAACGCAGGCGTCGTCGTCTTTGACGTGCATGGCTAAATTGAGGCTGGCATACGGCGCCACACTGAGTCCACCTTGCCTAGTGGTTTGCAGGGCCTGCACATTGGCCGGGGCCGGCCAACTGGGTTGAATCGCATTTATGGCCAACAAGGCTTAGTCCTCATCATCCAATGCTAGATCATCGTCATCATCATCAAATTCATCGTCTTCGTAATCTTCATCGGCGAGGTAAGGCTCGGTTTGCAAGCCGCCGAAATCAAACGCCTCTTCATCCTCATCGCGCGGGTCTTCATGACGCATGGCTTCCAACAGGGCTTTCATGTCATCGGGCAACTCGATTTGCCACTCGACAAATTCATTGCTTGCCGGGTGCAATAGACCTAGCTTGATGGCATGCAACGCTTGCCGCTTAAACTGACTGACGGCTTCGCGCAAGGTCTGTGTCATGGCCCGTATCGGCACGATGCCACGAAAACCGTAAACCGGATCGCCGACGATGGGGGCTTTTAAATACTGCATGTGCACGCGGATTTGATGGGTACGGCCGGTTTCCAAATTGCAACGCATATAGGTTTGCACAGAGAAACGCTCCAGCATTTCGTAGCGAGTAATGGCCGGCTTGCCGGCGCGGTTAATCGCCATCTTGGTGCGCGACCTCGGGTCACGGCCTATGGGTTGATCTATCATGCCATTGCGCCAAATCTGCCCCCAGACGATGGCTCGGTATTCACGTTTAACCGTGCGCGCTTGCAATTGCCGCACTAAGTTAGTTTGTGCGGCCAAGGTCTTAGCTACCACCAACAGGCCACTGGTGTCTTTGTCTAGCCTGTGCACGATACCCGCACGGGGCAAGTCTTTTAATTCGGGCGCATGGAAAAGCAAGGCATTTAACAACGTGCCGGTCCAATTGCCGGCGGCAGGATGGACCACCATGCCAGCCGGCTTATTGATCACCAAGATATGCTGATCTTCAAAGACGATATTCAGCGGAATATTTTCTGCTTGAAACGCCTGCTGCTCAGGCTTGATTTGCACCTGCACCACCACGGCCTCGCCACCCCATACCTTGGTCTTAGACGTGCTGGCCAATCCTGCCACCGTGACCAAGCCGTCTTTAATCCAGGCTTGCAGCCTAGATCGGGAATGCTCAGGCAGCAACCGTTGCAATGCCACGTCCAAGCGCAAGCCCCCTAGGTCGTTAGGGATAGTCAGCGTTAAGGCGTGATTTAGGGAGTCTGTATTACTAAGAGTAGCTTGAGTGGTGTCTGTCATCGGGTATAATTGTGCATCATTCTTAAAGGTCGTTTCAGCATGAAGTATATCTTAGTTTTTATGTTTGCTTTGTTACTCAATGCTTGCGCTATCTTCGGCGACCCCACTGAACTCGATGACACCAAAGGCTGGACAGCAGAGCGCATCTACGCCGAAGGCCAAGCCAAAATGTTTGATAAAGATTACGAGAAAGCCATCGTCTACTTTGGCAAACTGGAATCGCGCTACCCCAATGGCCGCTATGCCACCCAAGCGCAACTGGAAACGGCCTACGCCCATTTTAAAAAACAAGACCCGATATTGTGTGTGGCCGCGGCAGACCGCTTTATCAAACTGCACCCGAATCACCCTAACGTTGATTACGCGTATTACCTAAAAGGCTTGGCTGTCTTTAACGAACGCGGCTTTATTGAAAAAACCACCGAGCAGCAAATTAGCGATCGCGACCCACGTGGTTTACGCGACTCGTTTACCAGCTTTAAAGAATTGGTGACACGCTACCCTAACAGCAAATACGCTAAAGACGCCACGCAGCGCATGGTCTACCTGGCCAACAGCTTGTCCGATCACGAATTGCACGTGGCGCGTTATTACATGAAGCGGCATGCCTATTTAGCCGCAGTGAACCGCTGCAAATACGTATTGGAATACTTCCCACAATCGCCCGGCGTGGAGCAAGCCTTGGTGATCATGATTAGCGCTTACGATTTATTGAGCCTAGATGACCTGAAGAACGACACCTTGCGCATCTTAAAAACCAATTACCCCAACAGTGAAATGTTTGGCAAAAACTTCACCCAAGACGAACGGGTGTGGTGGAAATTCTGGGAAAGCCTCTACTAACAACAGCGCCTAGGATCATGAATTTTTTCAACAAATTGCCAGGCCACACCCAGACACCGTCTGGCTACGAATGGCTAGTATTGAAAAAAATACCTCGCATTTTTCTGATTTGCACCGCCCTACCCTGCGCCGTCATGCTGACTATTTACCTCAGCAATGCCAGCATCAACCGCGATCAAGAACAAGTGATGTATTTATGCTTAGGCCTGCTGTTCACGGCTTGGTTTTTTATAGGCGCGGTCGCCATAGGTTGCGTCGTGGTGATGATCATGAAAGGGCCGGCTTACGTGGCTGACCCATACGAACTACCTGAAGAAAACAATACGCTAGAGCCGAGGCCCTAAGCCCATACCTTACCCTAACAAAGCAAGGCCCAGCCTATCAGCGTTTTTTAGCGCCGCGGTCTTTATCTTCCACGGCTTTTTTAGCTTTCAACTCAGCACGGTGTGCGGTTTTGCGTCTACGCATGCTAACGATGCCCTCACCCGGTTTGCGCTTGTCTTCGTCCTCAGCAAACGGGTTGCTGCCTTGTTTGTATTGCACGCGCAGTGGTGTGCCGGACAATTGAAAGGTACGGCGGAAGGTTTTTTCTAAGAAGCGCGTGTAGGCATCCTTGACCCCATCCACATGGTTGCCGTGTATCACGACGATAGGCGGATTACTGCCGCCTTGATGGGCATAGCGCAATTTAGGGCGTATGCCTTTGCTAATAGGCGGCTGGTGTTGTTGCAATGCGTCTATCAAAACGCGGGTTAGTTGCGGGGTGGCCAATTTAGCAAAGGCGGCTTTAAACGCAATGTCCACCGATTTAAATAACTCCGGCAGGCCTTTTTTACGTAAGGCAGAAATGTAATGAAACTCGGCGAAATCCAAGAACATTAATTTTCTATCGATTTCCCGCTTCACCCAATCGCGCTCTTCTTCTTTTAAGCCATCCCATTTATTGATCGCCACCACCAAGGCACGACCGGCATCCAATATGTAGGCGGCAACGTGGGCATCTTGTTCCGTGATGCCTTCTTGCGCATCAACCACCAAAATCACCACGTTGGCCTCTTCTATCGACTGTATGGTTTTAATCACCGAAAACTTTTCTATGGCCTCTAACACGCGACCGCGTTTACGCACACCGGCGGTATCGATTAAGGTGTAGTGCTTGCCATTTTTTTCTAGATCTATGGAAATCGAATCGCGCGTGGTACCAGGCTCATCAAATGCAATGACCCGATCTTCACCCAACAAGGCATTGACCAGCGTGGATTTACCCACATTAGGCCGGCCGACTATGGCCACCTTAGGGATTCTGTCTTCGTTTTGATCCAGCTCAGGCTCGTCTTCTTCCAGTTGAAAGCTTTCCAAGGCTAAGTCTATGATGTCTTTAACGCCCTCACCGTGCGCCGAGGAAATGGACAGCGGGTCGCCTAGACCCAACTCATGGAATTCGGCGCTGACCACGGCCTTGTTCATGCCTTCGGTTTTATTCACCGCCAATAACACTGGGCATTTGCAACGGCGTAAACGGTTGGCGATTTCCATGTCTTGCGGGGTGGCACCTTGCCTACCGTCCACGATAAATAGAATCACATCGGCTTCGTCTATGGCCAACAGGGTTTGCACGGCCATGGCTTTCAGGATGCCACTGTCGGTATTGGGCTCAAAGCCGCCTGTGTCCACCACTAAATACGGCTGACTGGCGCCCACGCCACGGCCATAATGCCTATCCCGAGTTAAACCGGGCAGGTCCGCGACCAAGGCATCACGGCTTTTGGTTAAGCGATTAAATAAGGTGGATTTGCCGACATTAGGTCGGCCAACCAATACTAAGGTAGGTAACATGCAACTCTTCTATGTGGATACTGTGACGACAAACTGGCCGATATTAAACGGCCATTATTATTATTTAACTTGGATGGCATAAAGCCCGCCATCTCGCGTTTGTGCGATGAGGCTGTTGCTGCTTAACAAGGCCATTTTAGGCATGACCGCGCTGCTGCCTACTTGCAGTCTAGAGGCGAGCGCACCGTCATCACGGTTTAAGAAATGCACGTAGCCATCCAAATCCCCAACTGCAACCAAGCCACCCATGGCTAGAGGTAAAGTTAATTTGCGGTTTTTTAATACCGCTTGGCGCCAAAAGGATTTGCCCGTGGTGTAATCCAAGGCATAGACCGCACCCGCGGCATGAGCCAGGTAAATGCGCCCGTCTTCCATGCTTAATCCGGTCAAGCTGGAGATGTCTCTATTCCACACAATGCGACCGCTCATGCGATCCACCGCGGCTATTTTGCCTTGGTAGGCGACCGCATACACCAATGGCCCTTCAACCACAGGCAAGCTGGTGATGTCAGCAATGCGCTCTATTTCGGTGACGCCTTTAGGCTGTGCCACCGAGGCTTCCCAGAGCATCTTGCCGTTGTCGGCACGCAGCGCGACCAGCTTGCCGCCACCGAAACCAGCATAAACGGCACCACCGTCTACAATCACGCCAACTGAACTGCGTAAGGTCAACGCTGGACCAGTGCGATCGTATACCCATTTACGCGTGCCGTCGTTGGCATTCAGGCCGTAGATATGGTTATCGCCACTGCGAGCAATGACTAAACCATCGAAATACTTAGGCGCACTCAAGACCTCGCTGCTTAACTTAGCCTTCCATAAAAACTTACCGGCTATGTCGTAGGCATAAACCCAACCTTTTTGTGTGCCGACCATGACTAAACTGCCGCCGACTCCGACGCCACCGGATAACACTTCAGCGCTGTTGACCCGCCATTCTTGCTTACCGCTGACGGCATCAATTTTGGCTATTTCACCCTTGCTGCTAGCGGCATAGACATAACCTGCGTCGACCACTGGGGCAAAATCAAAATCCTCGGACTCACTGAGCTTGGCTTGCCACAATACTTTACTAGCGTTTACTGACTTAAATTCCACCAAGGGATCCGGCGCATCGGCAGGCACTCGACCAAACAAGGTGTCCGTCAAATTGTCTTTAACGTCACCTATCACACTGCAAGCGCTGAGCAATAACAAACTGAGCGCCATTAGACAGGTGATTTTTTTGGAAAATAGTGAGAACAAGGCAGTACCCCAGCTTTTATTTAATAAGACTTAAGCTTCACTTAAGCCAATGATTCGAGTTTCTTTTGCGTCAATGCGCGCACTTTTCCAGCCGGATCCAATTTATCCAAGGCCTCTTGGTAAGCGGCTTTGGCCTCGGCATTTTTACCTAATGCGGCTAAGACATCGCCTTTTAAATCGGCAAACAAACCATCAAATCCGGCATCGTGGGATTTATTTAACAATGCCAAGGCGCCGTTTAGGTCTTTTTCTTCGAACAATATACTGGCCAATTGCAAATTAGCCAAGGCCTCCACACTGGCTTCGCTGGCATGTTTGGCCGCCCATTCTAATTGGGCTTTAGCACTGGCCACTTGCTTGGCTTGGTAATTGGCTTTAGCCGCCATCAAGGCCGCACGACCAGCGTACGGTGTACCGCTGTAATCTTCCATTAAACTGGCTGATTTTGCCAATAGGGTTTTTAGGTCTCTAGGATCCGTCACCACCAACTCTTGGTATAAGCTCGAACCGGCCACAGACTGTTTATTTTGGTAGTAATGCCATGCCTGATAAGCAGCGTAGGCAACTAACAAGGCAATAAAAACACGGCTGATTAAGGTGCCGTGCTGTTTCCACCAAGCTTTAAATTCGTCTAATTGTTCTTGCTCTTCTAAATCGTATGCCATACTTTTTCCTAAGCTAATTTAATTCAGGTTTATCTAATTCAGGTATATCTAAAGCTATGTTTTATTAACACTACGTTTAATCAATCCGTTCAACTGCCATCAAGCACTAAGCGCTCTTTTACCAGGGATGGCTGCCAGCAAGTTCTGCGTGTAAGGGTGTTGCGGACGCTGATAAACCGCCTCAACCTGCCCCCGCTCGACCACCTTACCCTGGTGCATCACCACGATGTCATCGGCTATGTGACGCACCACGCGCAAATCGTGGCTAATGAACAAATAGCTTAACGCCATTTCCGCTTGCAACTCTTTCAACAGCAACAGTATCTGTGCTTGTATGGACACGTCTAAAGCCGAGACCGGCTCATCGCACACCACCACTTTAGGCGACAGCACCAATGCACGGGCTATGCCTATGCGCTGGCGTTGCCCACCGGAAAATTCGTGCGGGTATTTTTGCATGTCGGACTCGCTCAAACCAACGCGTTTCAACATCGCAATGACCTTGGCTTGCTGTTCAGTCGCGTTGCCCAAGCCATGAATAAGCAAGCCCTCAGCAACTATCTCGCCCACGCGCATGCGCGGATTGAGTGACGCAAACGGGTCCTGAAAAACCATTTGCAAATTTTTACGCACTTGCCTTAACGCAGCGCCGTCTAACTTGGCCAAATCTTGACCGGCGAACAACACCTCGCCACTGTCCAAGGCTTGCAATTGTAACAGACAACGGGCCAAGGTGGATTTGCCGCTGCCAGATTCCCCGACGACAGCCAAGGTTTTACCGGCTTTTAATTCGATACTCACGTCATCCAAGGCTCGCACAAGGCTAGTGCCAAATCCGAATTTACCACTGCGTTGGCTGTAAGTTTTAACCAAGTGCTTGGCTTGCAATACAATGTCCGTCATGCCTGCTCCTGATTTTGCATCTGAGTTTGGCTCTTGCTTTCAGCTAGCCAAGCATAATCAATCGGTTGCAATGGCTTCTTGCCCTCGGCATCCGGCACACAGGCCAGCAAGGCTTTGGTGTAAGGGTGTTGCGGATTATTTAAGACCTGTTGCTTGCTGCCGGCCTCGACAATTTCACCACGGAACATCACCACCACCTGATCAGCGATATCGGCTACCACGCCAAAATCGTGCGTAATGAACAGCATACCCATGTTCATGCGGGTCTTAAGCTCGTCCAACAGCGTCAGTATTTGCGCCTGCACCGTCACATCCAAGGCCGTGGTTGGCTCGTCCGCAATCAACAAACACGGTTCGCAGGCTATGCTCATGGCGATCATCACCCGCTGACGCTGGCCACCGGACAATTCGTCTGGGTAGCTGTTGGCGCGGTTTTCTGGAATGCCTACCATGCTTAATAAACTGGCAATCTTGCTTTGCAAGGCCGCTCCCTTTAACCCTAAATGCGTAGTCAGGCTTTCGCCTATTTGGTAACCCACTGTGAGCACTGGGTTGAGCGAAGTCATGGGCTCTTGAAAGATCATGGCAATTTTAGCCCCGCGAATTTTGCGCATGCTGGGGTCATCCAACTGCGTTAGATCTTGCACGCCAGACTCGCCGTCGTTAAACAAGACCTGACCGCCGGTCAAACGTAACTGTTTAGACAGCAAGCCCATAATGGACAAAGCCGTCAAGCTTTTACCACTGCCGGATTCGCCGACCACGCAAGTGGTTTTGCCTGGCAAGATGCTAAAGCCGACCTGCTTAACCAATAAGCGATCGATGGCGTTTTTAGGCGCTATGTTGATGTTTTGCAACTGCAATAAGGGAACAAAGGAGTTCATATTAGCCACTAAAATTTAGCATGAATAGGCATTAAGCGAGTTATGGCTTAATCTGCAGGTAGGCAATGACCGCATCCAGGCTAAATTGCTGCTGTTGATCAGACGCGTCAGCGCGCATGGGCTTCAAACTGACTTGTTGTGTGTTCACTTCATCGTCACCTAAAATAATGGCATAGCGCGCCTGGCTTCTGTCGGCTTTCTTCATTTGCGATTTAAAGCTGCCGCCGCCTGCGTGCAAGACCACTTGCAAACCTGCTTGACGTAGCTTTTCTGCCAATGCAAAAGCGGCTTTTTCCGCCAACTCACCGACGTTAACCAAATACACGTCTGGGGCATCGTCGGCCACCACGCCGTATTCTTGCATCAACAAAAACACCCGCTCCAAACCTATGCCAAAACCGCATGCGGGGGTCGCTTCGCCGCCCAATCGTTCAACCAAACTGTCGTAACGGCCGCCACCGGCTATGGTGCCTTGCGCGCCCAGCTTAGTGGTCACCCATTCAAACACGGTGCGATTGTAATAATCCAGCCCGCGAACCAAACGTGCATTAATGGTGAAGGCCACGCCGGCTTCCCTTAACAATGCACACAGACCATCAAAATGCGCGCGGGTTGCATCGCCCAAGCAATCAATTAATTTTGGGGCTGCTTCACACAAGGCTTGCATGCGTGGGTTTTTGCTGTCCAAAATGCGTAAGGGGTTGCTGTGGAGGCGGCGTTTGGCATCCTCGTCCAGGCTGTCAAGGTGCTGCTCAAAATAGGCTATCAAAACTTCACGGTAAGCGGCACGCTCATGCGCATCGCCTATGCTGTTTATTTGCAACTCGACATCACTGATGCCTAACTCACGCCACAAGCGTGCCAACAACACAATTTGCTCAGCGTCCACTTGCGGGCTATCAAAGCCAAAAGCTTCCACGCCTATTTGATGAAATTGCCGTTGACGGCCTTTTTGCACGTTCTCATGCCTAAACATGGCGCCGCTGTACCACAAGCGCACTGGCCCATTGTAAGTTAGGTTACTTTCTATGACGGCGCGCACGCAGCCGGCTGTGCCTTCTGGGCGCAGGGTCAATTTGTCACCATTGAGGGCGTCTTGCCAGGCGTACATTTCTTTTTCAACGATATCGGTGTGTTCGCCTACCGAACGCACAAACAGATCGGTGCTTTCCACCAAAGGCATGCGTATGTTCTTGTAGCCGTATTGGGCCAGCACGCGGCGTGCGGTGTCTTCTAACTTAAACCAGAGCGGCGTGTGCTCGGGCAAAATATCGTAAAAGCCTTTGATACTTTGAAATTTATTGGGTTTGGTTTTGCTTGTGTTATCCGGCATACTTAAATGGCTTTAATGGCTATGGTTTTTTGGCTGACAGGTCTGGCAGTAGGCTGATGCAATTTTCCGCCTAGGGCGTAATGCGTTTGCACGTAATCCTCTACTATGGCTTGAAATTCTTCGGCGATGCGATCGCCTTTTAGGGTCACGGTTTTTTCCCCATCCACAAACACTGGTGCCACCGGCGTTTCGCCTGTGCCTGGCAGGCTAATGCCAATGTTGGCTAACTTGGATTCACCCGGACCATTGACCACGCAACCCATGACCGCCACGTTTAAGTTTTCCACGCCGGCATAACGGCCTCGCCAATGCGGCATTTGCTGCCTTAAATAAACTTGGATTTGCATGGCCAACTCTTGGAAATAAGTTGAGGTAGTGCGCCCGCAGCCTGGGCATGCGGTGACCAATGGCGTAAAAGAGCGTATGCCCATGGTTTGTAAAATTTCTTGCGCGACGATGACTTCTTTGCTGCGCGATTCATTCGGTTCCGGCGTCAAGGACACGCGTATGGTGTTGCCTATGCCGCGTTGTAAAAGCAAGGCCAAGGCAGCCGTGGAGGCCACTATGCCTTTCGAGCCCATGCCGGCTTCCGTTAAGCCTAAGTGCAAGGGGTAATCGCAACGACCGGCCAAATCGGTGTAAACGGTGACCAAATCTTGCACGTTGCTGACTTTGCAAGAAATAATGATTTGATTGGGCGACAGACCCAATGCCACGGCTTGCTCGGCGCTTTCTGTGGCAGATTGAATCAAAGCTTCACGCATGAGCGCATCGGCACTTAGTGGTGCGCTTAACTTGGCGTTATCGTCCATCATTTGCGCCATTTTCACTTGGTCTAAACTGCCCCAATTAACGCCTATGCGCACGGCTTTCTTGTAAGTCACTGCCGCTTCTATCATGGCCGCAAACTGCTCATCACGTTTAGAACCTTTACCCACGTTGCCTGGATTGATGCGGTATTTAGCTAAGGCCTGGGCGCAGTCTGGGTACTGCGCCAACAATTTATGACCGTTATAGTGGAAATCGCCGACCAATGGCACGTTACAACCAAGGGCATCCAAACCCTGGCGTATGGTAGCGACTTGTGCCGCCGCTTCAGGCGAGTTAACCGTAATGCGCACCACTTCGCTGCCAGCTTGCCAAAGTTCAAACACTTGGGCTATGGTCGCCTTGGCATCCGCGGTATCGGTGTTGGTCATGCTTTGCACCACCACCGGACTGGCTAGCGTGCCGTTCAAGCCACCGCCTACCGGCACGTGCGCTATCATCACCTGCAGGGTTGGGCGTGAGGCATGCAACTGGGATAGATTCATGGTGATCGTGTTCTCTTATTCAAGGGTCAGGCGAGCCGTGTTGTTAAACGTTTTGCTGGCCACGTCGACCGACTTCCCCATGTAATCTAGGGACGTGGCTTTAGCATTGCCCAGCCATACAAACAAGGGTGGCTGCGCCTCAATCTTATCGCTGCTGTAGGCCGTGAGCATTTTTTCAAAGAGCACGGCGCCCGATTTGTCTTTAACTTGCACCCAGGCCTTATCGGTCGCGGACACGGTCAGCCATGCACGGTTACCAGCGGTGTTGGCTTTTACCTCAGACGGCATGCTCATGTCCGAGCTGAGGCTTAGCTGCAAGCCATCGTTAGCAGACACGGTTGCCGGACTTGGTTTAGGCTTAGCAGGTGCCAGTTCACTAGGGGCTGGGCTAGGCAATGTGTCGGCCAAATTGGTGGCGACGGGATGGTCTGTGCCGCCCTCGGTTGCAAGTGAGCTGACGGGTTCGGCTAAGGTGGGAGGCGCTGCGACTAATTCGGGCAAGGCGACGGACGACACCTCTTCATCATTGTTGGCCGCATCCGTTGCAATGGACGCAGCTTGCTCTACTTGAAAATACCAGACCACTAACAGCAGCGATAGCAAAATTGCCGCGTACTTAATCCATGGCGAGCTTTTTTTAACCAACTGCACATGCGGTATAGAGGTCTGCACATTGAGGCTGGTAGGCGTGTTATCCGGTACGCGCTGACGGTAGCCATCAAGCAAAGGCTCGGCATCCAACTCCAATAAACGCGCGTAATTACGGATAAAACCACGCGTGACCATAGGCTGTGGCAAGGCCGAGAAATCATCGTTTTCCAATGCGCTGATTTGTTTTAGGCTTAAGCGCAAGCTGTCGGACACGGCTTGCACACTCATGTTTTTAGCGTTTCTAGCAGCGGCTAAGGCCGCACCTAATGGCGGCCATTCTCCGGCCTGGCTGATCTCGTCTGTCATGGTCTCACACCCTGTAATAGCTGAGCTTGCTCCGATTCTGGATAATTCCGCCTTAATTCTAACGCATAACTGGCTTCAAGATTTGCATCACCCAGCGCGCGTTCAATTTGGATGGCCAACCACAGCATGTTGGCACTGGCTTTTGACGACAAGGCCACTTGCAAGGTTTTCTTAGCCGCCAACGCATCCTTGCGCTTAAATTGGATGGTTGCCAACTGGTAGGCCGCCACACTGGCAGACGGGTCTAGCTGCAAGGCACGCAGCAAATAGCCTTCTGCCTGAACGCTGTCGTTTTTGCGCAAGGAACAGACGGCGGCATTGGTGTAGGCTATGGCCGGAGTGGCGTACAAGGGATTTTTTAGCGCGGCCATAAATTGGCCTATGGATTCATCCAAGCGATTGCGCGCGCACAAGAAACTGCCGTAATTGTTGCGCGCTTCTGAATTAAGCGGCTCCAATTGCACGGCTTTTTTGAAGTTAAGTTCCGCCAGCGCATCTTGACCCAGCGCAGCCTGCACCAGACCCAAGCCGTTGTAAGCCGCCGCATAACTGGGTTCAATTTTACTGGCCAGGCTAAATTCTTCTAAGGCCACATCCAAGCGGCCCTGTTGCAAATACACCGCACCTAAATCAGCGTGTGCCTGCGCCCGCTCTTTAGGTTTGTCATTAAAGTTCTCCGGTTGCGTGGTGCATGCCATCAAGGCCAGCACTAGGCTAGCCATTATTACAGCATGTGGGCTAAACGCGCGCATGGTTAAACTGCCTCTATGGCAATGTGCTTGGCACTGCGTTTGGTTTTATCTAAAACTTTGCCAGCCAACTGCCCGCATGCTGCATCGATGTCTTCGCCGCGGGTTTTACGCACCGTCACGACGAAACCGGCTTGCATCAGCACGTCTCTAAACACCCGCACGTGATTGGGCTGGGAAGTCCCGTAGCCACTGTTAGGAAACGGATTAAACGGGATTAAATTGAATTTGCACGGCACGTGCTTGACCAACTGGATCAATTGCTGAGCATGCTCAACCGTGTCATTAATGCCATCCAACATCACGTATTCGAAGGTGACAAAGTCACGCGGTGCTTTTTCTAAATAACGATTGCATGCCGCCATCAAGTCTTTCAATGGGTATTTTTTATTGATGGGCACAATCACGTCGCGCAACGCATCATTGGGTGCGTGCAAGCTAACGGCCAAGGCCACCGGGCAATCTTCTTTGAGTCTGTCCATGGCCGGCACTAAGCCACTGGTGGACAAGGTAACCCGCCTACGGCTTAAACCGTAAGCGTTATCGTCCAACATGATTTGCATGGCGGTGACGACATTATCGTAGTTAGCCAAAGGCTCACCCATGCCCATCATCACCACATTGCTGATAATCCGTTCATCGGCTGGCAACATATCGTAGCCCGGCTCTTGGCGCAAGGAACGGTTGGCGATGGCCAGTTGACCTATGATTTCAGACACGCTTAAGTTGCGATTAAAGCCTTGGCGACCGGTACTGCAAAACGTGCATTCCAGCGCGCAGCCGACTTGTGAGGAAATGCACAAAGTGCCCCTGTCGTCTTCCGGTATGAACACGGTCTCTATGCTGTTGGCGGTATCGGTACCGATCAACCATTTGCGCGTGCCGTCATTGGATACTTGCTCCAACTGCACATTAGGCAAGGCAATTTCCGTCTCACCGGCTAACTTTTCCCGCAACACCTTGGCGATGTCCGTCATCTGCTCAAAATCGTGCACGCCAAAACGGTGCATCCAGCGCATCAATTGCTTGGCACGAAAAGGCTTCTCACCTTGCTCGGCGAACCACGCGGCCAATTGCGGCTGATTAAAATTAAGTAGATTGATCAAAGTCGGGTCTCAAATAAATTAAGCACAAATAAACAAGGCGTCTCTAGCGTATCTTGTTTACTGGTGCTTAATCTAGGGCTTAGTCTTAAGGCATTTAATTAAACACCGGTTTGAATTAAATACCAGGCTTAATTAAACACAAAGCATTAACCAAAGAAATATTTGATTTCGATGGCCGCGTTCTCGGCTGAATCGGAACCGTGTACCGCATTGGCATCAATGCTTTCGGCGAAGTCAGCGCGTATGGTACCGGCAGCCGCTTCTTTTGGATTGGTGGCGCCCATTAAATCGCGGTTCACTTGCACGGCATTTTCGCCTTCTAGGGCTTGTATCATCACTGGGCCTGAAATCATGAATTTAACCAAATCATTAAAGAATGGACGCGCTGCGTGCACGGCGTAAAAACCTTCGGCTTCGGCTTTAGTTAATTGTGCCATTTTTGCTGCTACCACTTTTAAACCGGCGTTTTCAAAACGGGTGTAGATTTTACCAATTACATTTTTTGCCACGGCATCAGGTTTGATGATAGAAAGCGTGCGTTGAACAGCCATAATTACTCCATTTAATGAATACATTGAAAGAACGATAAAATACCA
>CAMDXI010000005.1 GCA_945878695.1 Methylotenera oryzisoli
CATCGGCGTAGAAGATGCCTGCTTTTAAAAAAGACAGCTGGCCATGGTATTCAAAGCCATCAATGGCAAAATGGCTGGGCGGTAGGGCAAGCGTCGTCAGCCAGGCGGGAGCAAAGCAACCTTGAAAAGCCATGTTGTGTAGACTGATGATGGATTTTGCTGTGCTGTGCTCGAGCAACTTCATGTAGGCTGGGGTTAGTCCCGTTTGCCAGTCGTTGCAATGCACGATGTCTGGTTGCCAGTCGAGAACAGGCGATTGACTGCTGCTTAAAATGGCAGCCACTTTGGACAGTATGCCAAAGCGCAAGGCGTTATCTAGCCACTCCAGTCCGTTTGCATCGGCATACGGACCGCCATCTCGCTCATACAGGTTTGCGGCTTTTACAACCATGACTTTGAGTTTGCTGTCGGCCAGCTCACCCATCATTAAATCAGCGTGCATGATCATGGGTAGCTTATCTAACTTAGCGATCACTTTTAGATTGCTAAGCTGATTTAATACAGCGGGGTATCCGGGGATAAGGAGGCGGATGTCCACGCCCAATTTTTGCAAAGCCTGCGGCAGGGAGCCGCTTACGTCAGCCAAACCACCGGTTTTGATTAGAGGAAACGCTTCGGAAGTGCTAAACAATACCCGCAAAATAACCTTTCTTGATTGTGGTAGGGATGCATTATTATATTGTATAAAGTTCGGCTGGCTAATAATGATTTTAGGGAGTGGGCATGAGTTTGCATGGTTTCTTAATGGTCGGCTTAGGTGCCGCAATCGGTGCTTGGTTTAGGTGGTTGTTAGCCTTGATGTTTAATAGCAGTTTACTGGCTTTCCCGATAGCTACCTTGCTGGCTAATTTAATAGGCAGCTATTTCATGGGTTTACTCATGGCATTGTTTACCTTTAATCCATCCATTAGTGCCGAGACCCGGCTGTTTCTAATTACCGGCTTATTGGGCGGGTTAACGACTTTTTCTAGTTTTTCTGGTGAAGCCATGACTTTACTGACTAAAGGTCAGTATGCATGGGCAGGTACCCATATAGCCTTGCATGTAGTTGGCTCTTTAGCGATGACGGGTCTGGGTTTATTAACGGTACACATGCTTAGAAGCTAAAACTTTCTGATGCGCAATCGATTTAGCGCAGACAAGAAAAAGGCCATGATGAACATGGCCTTTTTTCTTTTTGCTTCAGCTGATACTGGCTGAGCTAATGCAGAACGCTTATTTGTTCTGCGTTTCTACCATCACCATAGGTTCATTGATGCTTTCTGTTTTTGCATCTTTTTGCCATGCGGCTGGTTTCCTAGGCGCACGCGCTTTAGGTTCATTCACCACCGGGTTGGCTTTGGGCGCATCCGCTTTGGTTTCCACCAATTGCAAGCCAGCAGCAGCTAAATCAACTGGCTTAGCAGCAGCTTTGCGTGCACGGGCAGGGCGTTTGTTGTCGGCTTTAGTGCTGGCCGCAACGGCTTTGTCACTGACAATTGGCTCGGTCGTCGCTGTGGCTGCGGGTGCTGCCGTGTCAACAAGGACTAGTTCTGTATCGATTTTGGTGGCTTTTTCTGGTCTGGCTTTTTTAGCCGGTTTTGTCGCCCCGCTTACCGTTGCAGGTACAGCAGTCGGCGTATTAACTACCACGTTTTCTACTGTGTTGGCTGCCGGCATCTCAGTTGTGACCACAGCTTCTACAGACTCATTGGCTACAAAAGGACGGTTAACATCGGCTTGCGCGCCTTCACCACGATCGCGACGTCCGCGACGGTTATTGCGGTTGCGACGACCACCGGTTCTTTCGCTATTGGGCGTGGTCTCGCTAGGGGTGATTTCCGCATTGCCATTAGCCTGTTGATGTTGCGGTTGACGTGGCTGTTGCGGCTTAGCTGGACGTTGTTCCTGCGCTCTGGCTTCTTGTGGCTTGCCGTCATTAGGTCGATTTTGCCTATCTTGTGGCGCGTTTTTGTTGCGGTCATTACGATTGCGGTTGCGATTGCGGTTGTTGCGGTTGCGATCGCGGTTGAATTCTTCGTTTTTCTCCGCTTCGGTTTTTTGTTTGCTGCTGGCCGATGCGCCACTGAATAAGTTTTTAATGCGGCCTAGCAAGGATAAGATCGGTGCCGCTGCAGATTTTTCCGCCACAATAGGTGCCGGTGCTGCTGGGGTGATGCCTCTCACTGCTGCCACTGGTCTGACTTCCTTGGCAGTTTGTTCTGCTGTAGGGATGTAAGACGTTTCAGTTGGTAACTCCACTAATTTGTAGCTAGCGCGACTGGTTTCTTCTGTCACGTCATCGTGTTTAACTCGCACAATGTTGTAATTGGGTGTTTCAAGGTGAATGTTAGGAATTAACACCACTTCAACGCCCATGCGTTGTTCGATGGCATGTATGTCAGCACGTTTTTCGTTCAATAAGAAGGTAGCCACTTCAACTGGCAATTGCACCTGAATGATCGCACTGTTGTCTTTCATGGCATCTTCTTGCGTGATGCGCAAGATGTGCAAGGCGGTGGATTCAATGCCACGGATGTGACCGGTGCCATTGCATCGTGGGCAAGGGATGTGATTGGTTTCACCTAAGCTTGGGCGCAAGCGTTGGCGTGACAATTCAAGCAAGCCGAAGCGGGAAATTTTACCGGTTTGCACGCGTGCACGATCGTGATGCAAGGCTTCACGAAGCGCATTTTCAACTTCACGTTGATTGCGTTGGCTTTCCATGTCAATAAAGTCTATGACCACTAAGCCACCAAGGTCGCGCAAGCGTAATTGGCGTGCCACTTCTTCGGCGGCTTCCATATTGGTATTGAAGGCGGTGTGTTCGATATCGCTACCGCGCGTGGCACGGCCAGAGTTGACGTCCACTGAAACCAACGCCTCTGTGTGGTCGATAACAATCGCGCCGCCTGATGGTAAGCGCACTTCGCGCGAAAAAGCCGATTCAATTTGGTGCTCAATTTGGAAGCGCGTGAACAGGGGGATTTCATCTTGGTACAGTTTCACGCGGCCTACATTACCAGGCATGACGTGGCTCATAAATTGCAAGGCCTGTTCGTGTATGTCCGGTGTGTCGATTAATATTTCACCGATATCGGCGCTAAAGTAATCGCGAATGGCGCGTATCACTAGGCTGCCTTCTTGGTAAATTAGGTAAGCGCCACTTTGCATGGTGGAGGCGCCATCAATGGCTGCCCATAACTGCGTTAAGTAATTTAAGTCCCATTGCAGTTCTTCGGCATTACGACCAATACCTGCGGTGCGAGCAATGATGCTCATGCCTTTTGGTACTTCCAATTGCGCTAATACATCGCGCAACTCGTCTCTGTCTTCGCCTTCAATGCGGCGAGATACACCTCCGCCACGAGGGTTGTTAGGCATAAGTACTAAATAACGACCGGCCAGTGAGATGAACGTAGTGAGGGCGGCGCCTTTGTTGCCACGCTCGTCTTTGTCCACCTGCACGATGATTTCTTGACCTTCTTTTAAGGCATCTTGTATGCGTGCTTTGCTGTCTGCGCCTTCTTTGAAGTAGCTGCGTGCGACTTCTTTGAACGGTAAAAAGCCGTGCCTGTCCATGCCGTAGTCGACAAATGCCGCTTCCAGTGATGGCTCTATGCGGGTGATGACACCTTTGTAAATATTGCTTTTGCGCTGTTCTTTACCAGCGTGTTCTATGTCTAAATCGATCAGCTTTTGACCGTCTACGATGGCAACGCGTAATTCTTCCGATTGCGTTGCATTAAATAACATGCGTTTCATTGTTTGCTCCTGTAGGGCTTAAGGTGCAGACTGAGTGTTGAAGGCAGATTAAGGTGATGGTGCCAACGGGGTTGGCCAAGCTACTGAAGGCGCGTTAAATGTGCGCGCAGGTGAAATCTAACGATTTTGAATTATAGAGACTAGCCGCGAAAAAGTCGCTCTGTTCTAAAAGTATGAATAATCAACAAGTTATAGAGCCGCATTGGCAAATGCAAGGGCTGTAATTAAACCAGTTTCTATTTCATGTATTTCAATTGCAGTCAGTAACTTACAAAGTTTCTGACTGTCGTTAAATTAAACTAATCATTAAAATTTATGCCGTAGTGGCGTAAATTCGTTAAAATTCTATCTTCAGTAAATGCCTATTTAGCGATACGCCAAATCGGACTACCACGTTAAGTCGCGCTTTATGTTTATTTGTCTGCGGCGGCTTGAGCGCTAATTTTTACTTGCTGCTACTTTATAATATGGCGAGCGGCGTTAACCAAGTATCTGTTTCCACTTTAAAAAGCCAGGTCAGCGTGCAGTGCAGGCTAACTTATTGCCATTTAAGTGTATTGTCTACATCAATTAATCTTTAATTAATTGATAATGGCGTAAGTATAGGCTACTACTAACATTTAAGCAAAGAATGAACACTATCAGTAAACAAAATCAGCCAGCTAGTTCGGAGCATGTCAGTGCGTTGGCGGCGGCTTTTCTCACGGTCGATGAGGCAAGCGAGGGGCAGCGAGTGGATAACTTTCTGGCTAAAACCTTAAAAGGGGTGCCTAAGAGTCATGTTTACCGTATCTTGCGCAGTGGCGAAGTGCGAGTGAATAAAAAACGAATCGATGCGGATTTTCGCTTAAGTTTAGGCGACGTGGTGCGCATCCCGCCAACGCGCGCCAAGCAGATTGATGCGCCTGAGATAAGGCCGCCCAGTGTGTCGAAGTTTGCTGATGCCATTTTGTTTGAAGACGATGCGCTCTTGGTCATTGATAAACCGGCGGGCTTTGCGGTGCATGGCGGCAGCGGCATCAGCCGTGGTGTCATTGAGCAGATGCGATTAGAGCGCCCTAAAGCCAAGTTTTTGGAATTAGTGCACCGCTTGGATAGGGAAACGTCGGGCGTGTTGATGTTGGCAAAAAAACGCAGTGCGCTGGTTGCCTTGCACGAAGCCATACGCCACAACCAAACGGACAAACGCTACTTAATGTTGGTGCAAGGGACGTGGTTGGAGAAAAAGAAACGTGTGGTGTTGGACTTGCAGCGCTATTTATTACCCAATGGGGAGCGCCGCGTCAATGTAGTGACGGACGCTAGCAAGGATAAATACAATGAGCGTTTAAGCTCGGAAACGCTATTTAAGTTAGTTAAAAACTTTAACCATCCGCAATTGGGGCCGTTTAGCTTGTTGGAAGCGCAGTTGGTGACTGGTCGCACGCATCAACTGCGGGTGCAGTTGGCCCATTTGGGCTTTATGATTGTTGGGGACGATAAATACGGCGATTTTGCTGCTAATAAAGCCCTGCAAAAGCATGGCTTGAAGCGCATGTTTTTGCATTCCGCGATCACTAAAATTAATCACCCTTTGACACAAGCTAAGCTGGAATTGATTGCGCCTTTGCCGGTCGAATTGAATCGTTTTTTACAAAAATTAGAAGCCACTGGTTTAGAAACCATTAGTTTACAAACCAATAGTTAAGAAAGTACCGTAGGGCATGCAAAAGCAATTTGATTTAATCGTTTGGGATTGGGATGGCACTTTAGCTGACTCCACTGGCATGATTACCGACGCCTTGCTCAATGCAGCGGCGCAGGTGGGCTTGCCGACCTTAAGCAGCAGTGAGGCCAGCAGCATTATAGGCTTGGGTTTGCGTGAAGCCATTCATGCCTTATACGGCGACATACCCGCCGCACAGGCGCAAGCCTTGGCCACGCAAT
Organism: Methylotenera oryzisoli; assembly: GCA_945878695.1. Lineage (GTDB taxonomy): Bacteria > Pseudomonadota > Gammaproteobacteria > Burkholderiales > Methylophilaceae > Methylotenera > Methylotenera oryzisoli_B. Next base: position 5,671 of record CAMDXI010000005.1, read on the forward strand.
ACAGCAATAATTATTACGCTGGAGAAAGCCGCATTCCATTGTTCGATGGCGCAGTGGATACCATTAAGACGCTTAATAAACGCGGCTTTAAATTAGCCGTCGCCACTGGCAAGGGTAGGCGAGGATTGAATTTGGCTTTGCAGCACTGTGCCTTGACGCATTATTTTCACGCCACTCGCACTGTGGACGAGTGTTTTTCTAAACCCCATCCGCAAATGTTGCACGAGTTGATGGAGGCCTTGGTGGTGTTGCCTGAGCGCACATTGATGATAGGTGACACCAGTTACGATTTGCAAATGGCTAAAAACGCTGGCGTAAGCGCAGTTGGCGTTACTTACGGTGCACAAAAGGCCGAGCAATGGCAACACCTTGAGCCTCTTCGCCAATTTAACAACTTCAACAGTTTAAGTGCATGGTTGTTGGAGGGATAAGATGAGTGACCCTAGCGCGTGCGTATTGTTTAAAAGTGAAGATGTGCAAGAGCAGGGTAAAGGCCTGCGTTTTGCACTGCCTGCACTGGGTGAATTTGCCTGCGGCTTTGTTGTTCGTTATCGCGGCCAAGCTTATGCTTACGTTAACCAATGTGCGCATGTGGCTGTGGAGCTAGATTGGAACGAAGGCGAGTTTTTTACTGCTGAAAAAGAGCATTTAATTTGCGCCACACACGGTGCCCATTATCGACCCGATAACGGTTATTGCGTGATGGGGCCTTGTAAGGGTAAGCGTTTGCGAGCCATACCGCTTACTGAGCAGAATCAAATCATTAGCGTAGATATCAGTGCTATTTCTTAACCCTAATTTTAGAGAAAAATACCATGTCAGATGAGAATAATTGGCAACGTGATGCCATAGAAAAATTGGCTAGCGCCGCCTTAAACGAGCAAAAATCGGCTAGACGCTGGGGGGTGTTTTTCAAAATACTAATGTACTCGTATTTGTTTTTCTTGCTGTTTTTAGCCATGGGCTGGCTCGGTGAGAGCAAGAAAACGCTTAGCGATCACACGGCCCTGATTGAAGTCGTCGGGGTGATTGAAGCCGATGGCGAAGTCAATGCCGACAGTTTTATTGGCAGTTTGCACGATGCCTACAAAGACAAACACACCAAAGGCATTATCTTACGCATTAATAGCCCAGGCGGCAGTCCGGTGCAAGCCGGTATGATTAATGATGAAATTGAGCGGCAAAAACGCTTGCACCCGACCATACCGGTGTATGCGGTGGTGGAAGATATTTGCGCTTCGGGTGGTTATTACATTGCCGCGGCGGCGGATAGGATATACGTGGATAAGGCCAGCATAGTTGGCTCCATAGGGGTGTTGATGGACGGCTACGGCTTTACCGAGCTGATGAAAAAAGTAGGGGTGGAGCGCCGTTTGATGACGGCCGGCGAGAACAAAGCCATGTTAGACCCGTTCTCGCCCATCAATCCTAAACACCAAGCCTACGCGCAAACCATGCTCAATGAAATCCACGAGCAATTTAAAACCGTGGTGCGCGAAGGCCGTGGTCAGCGCTTGAAAGAAACACCGGAAACCTTTAGTGGCTTATTTTGGAGCGGTGAGCAAAGCGTTAAGATGGGTTTGGCTGACGCCATAGGCAGCACCGATTTCGTGGCGCGTGAAGTAATTAAACAAGAAGACATAGTCGACTTCACCTACCAAGATGACTTTGCTAGCCGCTTAGCTAAGCGCATAGGCGCAAGCGCTAGTGCCAGCTTAGGCGAGGGTATCGCGCGTCAGCTGTCGAGTAGCGGCGAACTCAAATTGCATTAAGTTATTTGTGTGACTTGGTGTAATTAATTAAGCCATTGGTGGAGCTGTCAAAGCTTGTGACAACCCCATCACTGGTTAATAAGGGTAGGATTTCTTGGGCAATTTGCTTGCCGTATTCCACGCCCCATTGGTCGTAGCTATTGATGTCCCAAATCATGCCTTGGACGAATATTTTATGCTCGTACAAGGCGATCAGTTTGCCTAGCGTATTGGGCGTGAGTTTATCGAACAAGATGGAAGTACTTGGGCGATTGCCTTCAAACACCTTATGCGGCAATAGGTTTTCTAATTCCGCACCAGTCAAGCCTTGTTCTTGCAATTCCAAGCGGGCTTCATCCGGGGTCTTGCCCAGCATTAAGGCCTGGGTTTGGGCAAGGAAGTTTGCCAGTAAAATTTTGTGGTGGGCGTAACCGTGTTTGCCTATGGCGTAGTGGCTGTGCACTGGCATTAAAAAATCGCAGGGCACGACTTGTGTGCCTTGGTGTATCAATTGATAAAAGGCGTGCTGGCCATTGGTGCCGGCTTCGCCCCAAATTACTGGGCCGGTTTTGTATTGTATGCGCTTGCCATCGCGGCAAATGAATTTACCGTTGCTTTCCATATCGGCTTGCTGCAAGTAAGCGGGAAAGCGTGACATGCCTTGATCGTAAGGCAAGATCGCGTGGGTAGCCACGTCAAAGAAGTTGTTGTACCAAATTCCTATCAGCGCCATGATCACCGGCATATTTTCTTCTAATGGCGCGGTTTGAAAATGCTGATCCATTTCATGCGCACCGCTAAGCAAGGCTTCGAAGTGATCCATGCCTACGTAGAGAGCGATGGACAAGCCTATGGCTGACCACAAGGAATAACGACCACCCACCCAATCCCAAAAGGCAAACATATTCGCCTGATCGATACCAAAATCGGTGACCGCCTTGGCGTTAGTGGAAAGGGCGACGAAGTGTTTGGCCACGTGGGCATTATCCTGCGCCTTGTTTAAAAACCAGGTGCGCGCTGAAATGGCGTTCGTCATGGTTTCTTGGGTGGTAAATGTTTTAGACGCCACGATAAACAAGGTGGTTTCAGGCTGGCATTTTTCTAAAGCGCGCATCAAGTGGGCGCCGTCGATATTTGAAACAAAATGCACCGCTAAATCTGCACTGGCGTAAGGTTTTAATGCATCGCAGACCATCACTGGGCCAAGATCTGAGCCACCTATCCCTATGTTAACTACATCGGTGATGCGTTTGCCGGTGTAACCTAACCATGCACCTGAACGGACTTTTTCTGAAAAATCGCGCATTTGCGCTAACACCGCATTGACCTCAGGCATAACGTCCACGCCATCGACCAACACCGGGCGATTGCTACGGTTGCGTAAAGCCGTGTGCAACACAGCTCGATTTTCCGTGATATTGATTTTCTCGCCGGCGAACATGCGGTCACGCCAATTTTCTAGTTGCGCTTCTTTGGCTAATTGCAAGAGTAAAGGCAGCGTCTCATCGTTGATGCGGTGTTTGGAGAAGTCAAACAACATATCATCAAGCTGAAAGCTGAATTTATCGAAGCGGTTGGTATCTTGGGTAAATAAATCGCGCATATTGCTTGCCGCGATTGTTTTTTGATGACGGCATAGCGCTTGCCATACCGGTAAAGTTGTTAGTGCAGCCATTTATTGAGTCGTGCTTTAATTTAAAGTTAATTTAACTGTAAAACGATACCTGCCAATGGCGGTAAAGTTATGAGCAGTGATTGATTGTGTTGCATCCATGCCACGTTTTCCGTGTGTAAGCCTAGTCCGTTACCTTGATTGCTGCCGCCATAGCAAGCCGCATCGCTGTTAAAGATTTCTTGGTAACTGCCTGCTTGTGGCACGCCTATCCGGTAGCTGTTGCGTAATACCGGTGTGAAATTAAGCGCTATTATAACAAAACTATTGTCCAAACCGCGCCGTAGGTAGCTAACAATTGATTGATCGCTATCGTGGCAATCTATCCAAGCAAAGCCTTGCGATTCAAAATCCAGGGCATGCAATGCATGCTGTTGTTTATACAGTTTATTTAAATCGCCGCTGACTTGTTTGATGCCACGGTGCCATTGATGGCCTTGGTAATCGTCACCCAGTAAATGCCAATCCAAGCTGCTGTTGACGTTCCACTCCCGTCCTTGACCGAATTCATTGCCCATGAAGTTGAGTTTTTTACCCGGTGTGGTCATTTGGTAGGTCATCAACAGGCGCAAGTTGGCAAATTTTTGCCAAGCATCGCCAGGCATTTTATCCAATAAAGAATGCTTGCCATGCACCACTTCGTCGTGCGAGAAGGGCAAGACAAAATTTTCCGAGTAGGCGTAGAGTTGACCGAAAGTCAGCATGTCGTGGTAGTAACGCCTATGCACGGGGTCGTGCTCAATGTAGGCGAGCGTGTCGTTCATCCAGCCCATGTTCCACTTCATGCTAAAGCCCAGACCGCCTAAATAGACTGGCCGCGATACACCAGGCCATGCGGTGGATTCCTCGGCTATGGTTAAGACGCCAGGAAACTCTTCACCGACCATCACATTAAATTGCTTGAAGAAATCGATAACGTCTAGGTTTTCGCGACCACCAAATTTGTTGGGTAACCATTCGCCGGCTTTGCGCGAGTAATCCAAATACAACATGGATGCCACCGCATCCACGCGAAAGCCGTCTAGGTGGAATTCCGTTAACCAATAATGCGCGTTAGCCATTAAGAAATTACGCACTTCATTGCGGCCGTAATTAAATATATAGGTACCCCAATCTTGGTGCTCGCCTAAGCGAGGGTCTTCGTGCTCGTATAAGGCGGTGCCATCAAAGCGTGCCAATGCCCAATCGTCTTTAGGGAAATGGCCGGGTACCCAATCCAATACCACGCCGATGTTGGCTTGGTGGAATGCGTCAATCAAAAAGCGTAAATCGTCGGGTGAGCCAAACCGGTTGGTGGCACCGAAATAGCCGGTGGTTTGGTAGCCCCATGATTCGGTTAATGGGTGCTCAGACAGTGGCATCAATTCAACGTGGGTATAGCCCATTTCGGCCACGTAGGGCACTAGGGTGGCGGCCAATTCACGGTAGCTTAAAAACTGCCCTTGTGCATTGCGCTGCCAGGATCCTAAATGCACTTCGTAGCAATTAAATGGCGCGTGCAGCCAGTCATTTTTTTTGCGTGCAGCCAACCATGCCTCATCCTGCCATTGATGTTGGTTGAGGCTGATTTTAGCCGCCGTGCCTGGGCGCGCTTCAAATTCGAAACCATAGGGATCGGTTTTGACTAAAACGGCGCCACTGTGGCGGTTACGCAGTTCAAATTTATAGCTATCGTTGCTGCTAAGACCAGGAATGAAAATATCCCAAACGCCGCTGGAACCATGGGCGCGCATGGAATGCACGCGGCCATCCCAATTATTAAAGCTACCGGTTACGCTGGCGCGTTCAGCATTTGGTGCCCACACGGCAAAGCGCACGCCGCTGACGTTTTCTTGGGTTTGCCACTGCGCGCCCAAGGTTTTGTAGGCTTGCAGCAAGCGGCCTTCGCCAAATAAATACAGTTCATCTTGAGTAAGGCTGCTGCCAAAGGTGTAGGGGTCATGGGTTTCATAAGTTTCATCACCGACACTGATTTTAAGTAAGCAGGGTAGGCTTAAGGCTGTTTCGCTGCTCACTTCAAACAAGCCGTCGGCGTGGGTTTTTTCTAGCGCTAGCCATAGCTTACCGTGTTTCACGCTGACGCTGCTAGCTTGAGGAAGGAAGGCTCGGTATACGTAGCCGCCATCGATTTGGTGCAAGCCTAAAAAGCTAAATGGATCATGGTGCTTGGCTTTTAAAATCATGCGCAAGCCATCTTGGGCAAGCTTAGCGGCTGATTGCTGCGGCATTTTAGGCTTAGCAATAGTTTTAGCTGCGGATTTAGCAGCCACTTTTGCGGGTTTTTTAACCGTGACGCCTGTCGTGTTTGCCAAGATGCCTCTCCCTAAATTCCATTGCAAAATGAATTGCGATTATTTGACTTTATTTGCTTGTTTAGCCGTGTTTTAACTAGATTATAGTGCTTTAAGCTGATTATAATGTAGAACAGAATGCGTGGATGTTTAATTAAACCAGATAGCACAAGGGGTTTGGTTGATGTTCATCAAACTTCAGGAGGGTAGCATGACGGATGCACAAAAAATGAGTCAACATTCAGACCGTTTTATTAGTACCTTAACCAAGCACACCGCAGCCATTATATTGGCTGGTGGGCGCGGTAGTCGCTTAAAAAACTTAACCGATTGGCGCGCTAAGCCAGCGGTGCAATTCGGTGGCAAATACCGCATTATCGACTTCCCTCTGTCTAATTGCATTAATTCCGGCATACGCCGCGTCAATGTGGCTACGCAATACAAGGCACAAAGTTTAATCCAACACTTGCAGCGCGGCTGGGGATTCTTGCGCGGTGAGTTCGATGAGTACGTGAATATTATTCCAGCGCAGCAACGCATATCGGAGGACTGGTATAAAGGTACGGCCGATGCGGTCTACCAAAATATGGATTTATTGCGCGAAGGCGGTGCCGACTACATCTTGATATTGGCCGGCGATCATATCTACAAGATGGATTACGGCAAAATGCTCGCCACTCATGTGAAAAACAACGCCGACATGACGGTCGCCTGCATTAATGTGCCCTTGGAAGACGCCAAGGGTTTCGGCGTATTGGCGGTAGATGATACGGATAGGGTGGTGGAGTTTGCTGAAAAGCCGGCCTCGCCTAAACACATGCCGGGCGACCCAACTAAAGCGTTTGCCAGCATGGGCATTTATATATTTAACGCCAAGTTTTTATACGAGCAATTGGTGCGTGATGCCGGCGACCCAAAATCCAGTCATGATTTTGGTGGCGACATCATTCCTTACATCATACAAAAATACAAAATCCAAGCGCACCGCTTTACTGATAGTTGCGTGGGTGCAAAGAATGGCAATTACTACTGGCGCGATGTGGGTACCATAGACGCTTATTGGGAAGCCAATATGGAATTAACCCGGGTCATTCCTGAGCTAAATTTATACGACAGAGATTGGCCGATCTGGACCTACCAAGAGCATTTGCCGCCGGCTAAATTTGTTTTTAATGACGAAGGGCGCGCCGGTTGTGCAACCGACTCTTTGGTTTCCGGTGGTTGTTTAATCAGTGGGTCCACGGTAGACAGTTCGGTGTTGTTTTCCGACGTGCGTGTACACAGTTATTGCATGATAGAAGGTGCGGTTATTTTGCCTAAGGTTACAGTGAATCGCCACGTGGTATTAAAAAATGCCGTGATAGACCGGGGTTGCGTGATTCCTGAGGGCATGCAGATAGGCGTGGATTTAGCCTTGGATGCAAAACGTTTTTATGTGTCTGAAAAAGGCATCACCTTGGTGACGCCAGATATGTTGGGGCAGGATTTATATAGAGTTGTTTGATAGATAAATCAAGTGCTTATAAAGTATTTTTAATGTTTAATGAAAGTTGTGTTTAATTGAAGTCAACCCGCCCTAAGCTGTACCTCAACCTATATTGGCACATGCATCAACCGGATTACCGCGACACCGTTAGCAATGAATACGCATTGCCTTGGACTTATCTGCATGCCATAAAAGATTACAGTGACATGGCTTATCACCTAGAAGCCAATCCGAAAGCGCGGGCCAGCTTTAATTTTGTGCCCATCTTGCTCGAGCAGTTGCAAGATTACACGGAGCAATTTAGCACCAATAACCTGCGTGATCCGCTGTTGGCTTTGCTGGTGCATGAGGATTTATCTGGCTTGAATGAGGCGGAATGCCAATTGGTGGTTGAGAGCTGTTTCAAAAGCCACCATGAAAAAATGCTCAGCCCCTTTCCGCACTACCAGCGTTTATTAAGCGTATACCAACAAGTGGAGCAGGCCGGTTGCCAGGATCAATTTCGCTATTTGTCCGGCCAATACAAAGCCGATTTGTTGGTTTGGTATCACTTAGCCTGGTGCGGTGAAAGCTTACGTAGGAACAATAAAGTCGTACAAGACTTAATGGCCAAAGGCGTGCTGTTTAGCCTGAGCGATAGGCAGCAACTTTTTGCTGTCATTGCCGACACCATAGTCGGACTTATCCCTCGCTACAAAGCCTTGCTGCAGCGCAAGCAAATTGAGATTTCCAGTACACCTTATTACCACCCAATTTTGCCCTTGTTGTTGGATTTTAAAACCACATTGGACGCCATGCCATACGCACCTTTGCCCAAATACAGCAAGTATGCTGGTGGTCAAAGTCGTGCTGTTGCCCATGTAACGGCAGCCAAGGTTTATCACGAAACTATTTTTAAGGAACCGCCGCGCGGTATGTGGCCAGCTGAAGGCGGTGTGTCTGAAGCCGCTTTATCATTGATGGCGGAACAAGGCGTGGCATGGGCGGCCACCGGTCAATCGGTGTTGGTCAACAGTTTATTAAAATCGCAGTTAAGCGTGGATGACAAAAACGATTACCTCTACCAACCCTATCGCATCAGCAATGGCAAGCAGAGCTTGCTGTGCTTTTTTAGGGATGACAACCTGTCCGATAAGATAGGCTTTGAATACGCAAAAATGCACACGCCGGATGCCGTGCAAGATTTCATTGCCAGCTTAGAGCGCATTCATCAAGCGGAAAGTAGCGATCCCACCCAAGCTAAGGTAGTCAGCGTGATTTTAGACGGTGAAAACGCATGGGAATATTACCCTTACAACGGCTACTATTTCTTAACGGAGTTATACGAAGCCTTGAGTGCCCACCCCGATATTGAAATGACTACCTTCAGTGATATCGTTAGCATGGTTGATTGCCAGGCTAGCACAACAGACCATATCGCTGCACCAGCTCTGCCGCACATAGCCGCAGGCAGTTGGGTATACGGTACGTTTAGTACATGGATAGGCGGTAAAGATAAAAACTTGGCTTGGAATTTGTTGTGCGAAGCCAAGAAAACATACGACAGCGTGCTAGCGGCGAACAAGCTTAACGCTAAGCAAATAGCCGCCTGTGAACGGCAATTGTCTGTATGCGAAGGGTCGGATTGGTTTTGGTGGTTTGGCGATTACAACTCATCCGACAGTGTCGCCAGTTTTGATCAGCTTTATCGCCGCAATTTGATGAATTTATACGCCTTGTTGCAGCAACCCGTTCCTAAAGTCTTGCATACCAGCATCAGTAGCGGTGGTGGCCATGCGGACAATGCCGGCACCATGCGCAGAGGTCAAGCCTAATCGCCTGCGGCATAGCGATTGGGTATAGACATTCATGGCAGACACACACTACAGCGCCCCGTTAAATAAACGCCGTGCAGGGGTGTTGCTGCACATCAGTTCCTTACCTGGCCCCAACTCGGTAGGTAATTTGGGTGAGGACGCTTACCGATTTGTTGATTTCTTGCAGGCGGTCGGTGCCAGCGTTTGGCAAACCTTGCCTATCAATATGCCGCATGCCGATAATTCACCCTATCAGTGCCTGTCTGCCTTTGCGGGCAATACCGACTTTATAGACCTATCGGCGCTGGTGACCGATCAATTGTTAGGCGCAAGCGATCTTCAAGGGCGCTTAAGCAGACCGGCCTTATTGTCTAAAGCCTATCAGGCTTACGCCCGCATTAATCACGCTAGCATGCAGCAAGCTTACGCCGAGTTTTGCCAACAACAAGCGTATTGGTTAGCGGATTTTTCGCTATTTTTAGCCCTACGGCAGCATTTTAAACAGCAGGCTTGGCATCAGTGGCCAGCCCCTTATAAAAACCGCGATGCAGCCACCTTAAAGCAGGCGCGCCTGGATTTGGCTAAAGAAATAGCCGAGATTGAATTTTCCCAGTACTTGTTCTTTAGCCAGTGGCAAAAGCTTAAAGGCTATGCCACATCAAAAAACGTGTGTTTGTTTGGTGACATCCCGATTTTTGTGGCATTCGATAGTGCAGACGTTTGGGCTAAAGCGCATTTGTTTAAATTGGATGCCAATAAAAACATGGCGGTGGTAGCCGGTGTGCCACCGGATTATTTTTCGGCTACCGGCCAGCGTTGGGGTAACCCGCATTACGATTGGCAGGCCATGGCCAGTGACCACTATGCTTGGTGGATAGCGCGCATGGCAACGCAACATGCCTTATTCGATGTGGTGCGCATAGACCATTTTAGAGGCTTGCAAGCAGCATGGGAGATCCCGGTGGATGCGGCCACGGCCATTAATGGCCATTGGGAATTAGCACCAGGTGTGGCTTTGCTTACGGCTATCAAGCAAGCCTTGCCGACTATTTGTTTGGTCGCTGAGGATTTAGGCATCATCACCGATGAAGTGAACCATTTACGCTTGCACTTTCAATTGCCTGGCATGAAAATTTTACATTTCGCCTTTGGCGGCGACAGCGACAACCCCTATTTGCCGGAAAATATAGAAGAAAACAGCGTGGCCTACACCGGCACGCACGACAACGACACCAGTCTTGGTTGGTATCAGGCATTGGATGAAGCGCAACTGCAGCATCTGCATGCGCACTTAGTGGCACATTTAGGCGAGGCACATGAGCGCAACATGCCCATGGATTTAATTCGCATCGCCATGCACTGTATGGCCATATTGGCCGTGGTGCCCATGCAAGATGTGCTTGAATTAGATGGCCAGCACAGGATGAACACGCCAGGTACGGCCAGCGGCAATTGGCATTGGCGTTTTAATTGGGCGCAGCTTACGGATGGTATGCGGGCCCAATTTGCCCATGTCGTTAACGAAAGTGGGCGGGCTTAAAACCATGTCGATGTGGATAGGCATGGACATAGGTGGCACCAACTTGCGATTAGGCGTGTTTGCCGGCGATGGCTCGCCCAAGTTGCTAGAAGAAATGCGTTTTCAGGCTGACTTCAGCAAACTTTGCATGGCGCACAAAGACGCGCCCGAGCAAGCATGGCAGCAAATAGTAAGCACGCTGGCGAATGCTATTGCCACAGTGCGCAAGCAATATTCAGCAGTAGAGGGCGTGGGCATAGGCTTTCCTGGATTTATTGATCCAGATAGCCAAAAAATAGTGGCTTCGCCTAATTTGCCGGGTTTGCACCAATTGGACTTGAGTGACGATTTAAGCCGCTTAATTGCCTTGCCAGTGTGGACGCTAAACGATGCCTTGGCTGCAGCTTACGGCGAATATGCCATGCGCGCGCAACAAATCAACAGCTTGATTTACCTGGGCCTAGGCACCGGGGTAGGCGGTGGCATGATACTGGATCAGCGAGCCGTGGCTGGGCAACATGGGGTGGCCATGGAAGTGGGGCACATCATTATTAAGCCGCAAGGCCGTTTGTGCGGTTGCGGTAACCGTGGCTGCATGGAGCAATACGCCTCGGCGAGTGGTGTTAGCCTAACGTTTTTTGAGTCCAGCGGCCGTCATGAGAGTGCGCAGACCATAGCGGAATTGGCGCAGGCAGGCAATGAAGCTGCTAAGCATGCTTATGCCATAGCGGGCAGCGGCTTGGGCCAAGCATTGGCGCAAGTGCTTAAAGTGGTAGACATCAGCCAAGTGGTGATAGGCGGGGGCATGCGAGCAGCCTGGCCATTGATGGCAGACGCGTTCACTGAGCAATTGGATGAAGATTTGATACCGGTGCTACGTGGCCAAATTAGCCTACACTTGTCTGAATTGGGCGATCAAGCCGGCATGCTAGGGGCGGCCATGTTGGCCAAGACTTATAGCCAGGTTTAAGAGTGGTCTTGTATAGGAAGTGTGGCTAGATAGAGCGATTCGACTTTAGCCCTGGCCCATGGGGTTTTACGCAGAAATTTTAGACTGGAAGCCAGGCTGGGCTCGTGACTAAAACAGCGCACCGGTATGCGGGCGGCTAAACCCAGGTAGCCATAACGTTCAATCAGTTGGCTTAGCATGGTGGCAAGGGTAATGCCATGCAGCGGGTTGTTAATTTGATTGCTAGGGCAGGGATTCATTATGGCCAGTGTAAGGCTTGGCTGCAAAACAGCCAATAAAAAACATTAAGGATAAATGCGCATGAGCATGACTTCATTAGACCAGCAAACCGTCGGTATGGCCGACATAGGCAACCGGCTGGCGTTTAGCAAAAAGCTGCAAAACACCACCAATAAAATTCACGCAGCCAAGTGCATAGATGAGATTTTAACCGAAGTCAGCAGCGAGATATGCGATTTGTTTGCGGCCGAGCGTATCACGCTATACCTGCAATGCGATGACGGTAAGGCCATCGTCTCTAAAATAAAAACCGGTCTCAATCAATTCAAAGAACTGAAATTGGCCATCACGCAAACCAGCATCGCCGGTTACGTGGCGCTCACTAAATGTTTGCTAAATATCGCCGATGTATACGATGACGCCGAGCTATTGGCCATCAGTCCGTCCATCCAATTTCTAAAAGAAGTCGATTTAAAAACCGGTTTTCACGCTAAGCAGATGTTGGTGTTTCCAATATTGTCCGCGGACGACGGGCGCTTGATAGGCGTGGTGCAATTAATTAACAGTTTATCCGGCTTGCCATTCTCCCGTTTATTGGAAGAGGGTGCGCCTGAGCTAGCTAAAACCCTAGCCATCGCCTTTGATCAACGTCAGGCCATGCCCTTGATTAAAAGTAAGTTTGATGGTTTGCTGGCCGCCGGCCACCTAAGCCAAGAGGAATTGGCCAGCGCCCAACGTTTGGCGCGTAGCAAAGTCAGCGATTTGGAGTCCGTATTAATCGCTGATTACCAAGTGCAGGCCCGCCACATAGGCGGGGCTTTATCCGAATTTTTTAATGTGCCGTATGAGCCATACCAAGCCGATCGCCTTAAGCCGGTTGATTTGCTCAAGCAGCTCAAGCAGGAATACGTTGAAGCCAACGCTTGGTTACCAATATCACTAGGCGATCAAGACAGCCTGGTGATTCTGACGCCGGACCCAGAAAGAATTAAAAGCAGCGGCATTGTCAGCCACGTTTTCCCACGTTACCCCAACATCCGTTACTGCGTTTGCTTGCAGCAAGAGTTTACGCAAACGGTAGAGCAATTTTATGGCAGCAACGGCACTAGCGGCTTTGTTGGCGATCTGTTGTCAGAAATGGCCGATGAGGAAGAGCTAAGCAGCCTGAGCGCCGATGAAGTGAACATGGCGGCGGACAACGAATTGGTTAAGTTGGTCAATAAGATCGTGGTCGATGCATACAACCAAGGGGCGTCCGATATCCACATAGAGCCCTATCCGGAAAAAGGCAAAACGCAAATTCGTTTTCGTAAAGACGGCACATTGGTCAATTACATAGAGGTGCCAGCCAGCTACCGTAACGCCCTGTGTGCACGCATAAAAATCATGTGTGACTTGGATATATCGGAAAAACGCAGGCCGCAAGATGGCAAGATAAAATTTAAAAAATACGGGCCGCTGGACATCGAGCTGCGGGTCGCCACCATCCCCTCTGCAGGCGGCATGGAAGACATCGTCATGCGTATTTTGTCGGCGGGTAAACCCATCCCGCTGGACGAGTTGGGCTTGTCCGATTGGAATAATCAAAAGCTCAAAAGCTTGATAAGCAAACCTTACGGCTTGTTTTTTGTTTGCGGCCCAACCGGCTCAGGTAAAACCACCACCTTGCATTCTGCATTAGGCTACATCAATACACCGGAAACCAAAATTTGGACTGCCGAAGACCCGGTGGAGATCACGCAAAAAGGCTTGCGCCAAGTGCAGATTAATAAAAAAGCCGGGCTGGATTTTGCCACCATCATGCGGGCTTTTTTACGCGCGGATCCGGATGTCATCATGGTAGGCGAAATGCGTGATAAAGAAACAGTCGCCACCGGCATTGAGGCCTCCCTAACCGGCCATTTGGTGTTTGCCACCTTGCACACCAATAGCGCGCCCGAATCGGTCGTGCGCTTGCTCGACATGGGCATGGATCCGTTCAACTTTGCCGATGCGTTATTAGGCATATTGGCCCAACGGCTAGCCAAGCGTTTGTGTGAGTGCAAGCAGTCGTACCAGGCCTCGTTGGATGAAATGCAGCTATTGGTGCAAGAATACAGTGAAGAGTTAAAAAACACCGCGGCATGGCAACGGGATCCACAGGCCAGTGAGCAAGCTGTATTAGACGGTTGGCAACAAGCCTACGCAGACGGCCAGAGGCAATTCACTTTATACCGGCCATGCGGCTGCGATAAATGCAATGGCACAGGCTACAAGGGCAGGTTGGGCTTGCACGAATTGATGTTGGGCAGCGTTGCGGTTAAAAAGAACATACAAGAACGCGCTAGGGTAGCCGACATCGTTGCTACCGCGCTAGATGAAGGCATGCGCACCTTGAAGCAAGACGGCATAGAGAAGGTCTTGCTAGGCTTAACCGACATGCATCAAGTGCGCGCTGTGTGCATCAAATAAAGCCGTGCGCCCAGTAATAGCATGATTTACCTTGTGCAGGGATTTTGACTTCTCTACAATGCGCATAGCTTAAGGCCATGCCCCCGTAGCTCAGTGGATAGAGCATCCCCCTCCTAAGGGGAGGGTCACACGTTCGATTCGTGTCGGGGGCACCAAAAGGTTAAAAAGGCGGATTCCATAAGGACGTCGGCCTTTTTTATTCATAAGGGTAAATGATCATAAGCCCTTGCTGGTTTTTGGGAACATGGCATTCAATATCTCCCCGCCTTTTTCTAGCATAAAATACCTAAATGCTTCAGCTGCCTGCGTCGCATTGTGGTTAGCAAGGGCCACTACATGCCAAGTACGCAGAATCGGTGTGCCATGAATATCTAATATCACGATTTGTTTGTTATTCAGCTCATTGCCTATGGTGTGAAGTGATGCAAAGGTAATGCCTAAATTAGCAATGACCGATTGCTTAATGGTTTCATTGCTCGACATTTCCATGCTAATAATGGGCGAAATATTTTGCTCGGCAAAAAAACGTTCCATAATAAATCGTGTGCCTGAGCCTTGCTCGCGGGTGATAATTTCATGTGCATTAAGCACTTCAGGCAATATATTCAGCTTGCCAGCGAGGGAGTGTTGCGGACTGGCAATGAATACATGAGGGTGCGTTGCAAACGCCTCTACGCGAGTATCCAATTCTTTGGGTGGTTGGCCCATGATGGCAATATCTATCTCATCATCGCGCAATAGTTCAACCAGTTGCTGCCTGTTTCTTGCTTCAATTTTAATTTTTAAATTAGGAAAATCTTTTCTAAATTCAGCCAATACATACGGCAAAAAGTATTTTGCTGTACTCACTAAGCCTATTTTTAAAGTTTTAATCGGCGAGCCTTTCAAACGCTCCATCATGGTTTTGGCGTCGTTAAGCGTAGCAGAAATGCGCCGCGCATAAAGCAGAAAGTACTCTCCTGCTGCGGTGAGTTCAATTTTGCGATTTTCTCGTATGAATAAAATGACGCCCATATCGGCTTCCATTTCTTTGATTTGCAAAGAAACAGCAGGACCTGAAATGCACAGTTCTTCTGCCGCCCCCCTAAAACTCATGTGTTTATACACACTTAAAAATATTCTAATTTGGCGTATCGTTAAATTTCGCATAAGTAAAACTTATTCATTAGCTAATAATTTTTAACTATATCTTAACTGAATTATTTAATACAGTACATCAACAGACTTTTAGCCCTATATTTCATTGTAGATGAGGAATTAACATGAATGCGCAATCGGATGATCGGATTACCGATATTAAGGAGCGATACAAAGGCGGTGTGCTTAAGTACAGGCAAATGGGTTATTGGCGTCCAGATTACACGCCTAAAGACACCGATTTTATTTGCGTATTTCGCATTACCCCGCAAGAAGGGGTTGATATTGAAGAAGCGGCGGCCGCTGTTGCAGGCGAATCATCCACTGCCACTTGGACGGTGGTATGGACCGATTTGCTGACTGCTAATGAAGATTACCAAGCGAAAGCGTATCGCGTGGATGCTGTGCCCGGTACGGGTCTTGGCACGGATAAAGAAGCGCAATATTTTGCTTACATTGCATACGATATTATTTTATTTGAAGAGGGTTCCATTGCCAATGTCACGGCCTCGTTGATTGGTAATGTGTTTAGCTTTAAGCCTTTAAAAGCCGCACGTCTAGAAGACCTTCGCGTACCTGCGGCTTATGTTAAAACATTTAAAGGACCGCCTACAGGCATCATTGTTGAGCGTGAACGTTTAGATAAATATGGGCGCCCCTTATTGGGTGCCACCATGAAGCCTAAGCTTGGTCTGTCAGGTAAAAATTATGGTCGCGTGGTATATGAAGGCCTAACGGGCGGCTTGGACTTTACCAAAGACGATGAAAATATTAACAGCCAACCTTTTATGCATTGGCGTGACCGTTTTTTATTTTGTATGGAAGCGGTGAATAAAGCGCAAACGAATACAGGTGAAATTAAAGGCCATTACTTAAATGTCACCGCCGCCACCATGGAGGATATGTACGAGCGTGCGGAATTTGCTAAAGCATTAGGATCAAATATAGTCATGATCGATTTGGTGGTCGGTTGGTCTGCTATACAGTCTATGAGTAATTGGTGTCGCAAGCACGATATGATTTTGCACATGCACCGTGCGGGGCATGGAACGTATACACGCCAAAAAAACCACGGTGTTTCTTTCCGCGTGATTGCAAAGTGGTTACGTTTGGCAGGGGTGGATCATCTACACACAGGTACGGCGGTAGGTAAGCTTGAAGGCGATCCAATGACGGTGCAGGGTTATTACAATGTTTGCCGTGATGCGATCACCCGTCAGGATTTGTCCCGTGGTATTTTCTTTGATCAAGACTGGGTGGATTTGCGCAAAGTCATGCCTGTGGCTTCAGGCGGCATTCACGTCGGGCAAATGCACCAGTTGATACACTTATTTGGTGATGATGTGGTGTTGCAGTTTGGCGGTGGCACCATCGGGCACCCGTCAGGTATTCAAGCGGGGGCGATAGCAAACCGTGTTGGTATAGAGTGCATGGTGATGGCGCGCAATGAAGGACGTGACATCATTAACGAAGGTCCAGCCATTCTTAAAGCGGCAGCAAAATGGTGTAAGCCGCTTGAAACAGCGTTGGAAACTTGGAAGGATGTCGCTTTCAACTACACGTCTACCGATACGCCTGATTTTGTTGCTACACCGACGACTTCAAGCTAAGTTAAATCAAGAAAAGGAAATCATTGTGCACATTACCCAAGGGCAATTTTCATTTTTACCGGCATTGACAGATACGCAAATTAGGGCGCAGGTTGATTATGCCATCAAAAAAGGTTGGGCGATTTCTATTGAGTGGACAGATGACCCCCATCCTCGCAATGTTTATTGGAATATGTGGGGCCATCCGATGTTCGAAATTAAAGACGGTGCGGCGGTGATTTTTGATTTAACCGCTTGCCGTATTGCTTGCCCTAACACGTATATTAAAGTCAACGCATTTGATAACACACGTGGCGTGGAATCCATGGTGATGAGTTATATCGTTAATCGCCCAGAAATGGAGCCAGGTTTCAAGTTGGTACGACAAGAAAGCGAAGGGCGTATGCTGCGTTATACCACCAGTGCCTACAGCACCGATACTCCTGATGGGTGTTGCACACGTGGCTAACCAAATTCAGGCAGGAGTCGATTTGCAGGAAATTATGCAGAACGCGAATGTGGCTGAGGTGTTAAGAAATTTAGACGCCGATTTAATTGGGCTTGCGCCGGTTAAACAGAGAATTAAAGAGATTGCGGCATTCTTGGTGGTGTCACGTGCCCGCTTGCAATTGGGCATAGAGAGTGCGCAACCCAATTTGCACATGTGCTTTACCGGCAATCCTGGCACAGGTAAAACCACGGTGGCCTTGCGTATGGCTGAAATGCTACATCACTTAGGTTACGTGCGTAAAGGTCATGTGCTAAGTGTCACGCGTGATGATTTAGTAGGCCAGTATATCGGCCATACCGCACCTAAAACAAAAGAGCTAGTTAAAAAAGCCATGGGTGGGGTGTTGTTTATTGATGAAGCGTATTATTTGTACCGTCCTGAAAACGAACGCGATTATGGGCAAGAAGCCATTGAAATTTTGTTGCAAGTGATGGAAAACAACCGCGATGACTTGGTGGTGATATTGGCTGGTTATAAAGACCGTATGGATACCTTTTTTCAGTCCAATCCTGGTCTGTCGTCACGCATTGCGCACCATATTGATTTTCCTGATTATGGGCAAATGGAGTTGTTGGCAATCGCGCAAAAAATGGTGGCTGATATGCACTATCGGCTTGATGAGCATGCCACCATTGCCATGCAGGCGTACATTACACACAGGCAAGCTCAGCCGCACTTTGCCAATGCCCGCTCGATTAGAAATGCACTAGACCGAGCAAGACTAAGGCACGCCAATCGCGTATTTGAAATGCTGTCTCATGCAAAAGCCAATGCGACTGTTGCCGATTTGTCAACGATAACTGAGGCAGATATTCGCGCTTCAAGGGTATTTAATGGGTAAAGGTAAACCATGCAAACGGCACAAACGAATTTAACGGATTTTTTAGCCTCTGCGCTACAAGAAGTGCCAACAGCCGAAGCATTAAGCACCCTATTGCTAAGCATAGCGCACTCGGCAAAAACCATTGCTGCATTGATTAGAAAAGGCTCATTAATGGACTTTGCTGGAAAATTAGCAAGCCAAAATATACAAGGTGAAACCCAAATAACCTTGGATGTACTGAGCAACGCTATTTTTATGGCGGATTTAAAGCAATCAGGTGTGGTCGCTGGTTTGGCTTCAGAAGAAATGGATGCGCCAGTAGACATCACCGAAGGCGGCCCATTTTTGGTGGTGTTTGACCCTCTGGATGGTTCCTCTAATGTCGCCGTAAATGTGTCGGTTGGCTCTATCTTTTCTGTGTTGAAAGCACCAACAACGCCATTAACGGATACCGATTACCTGCAAGCAGGCAATCAACAAGTGGCTGCGGGTTATGCTTTATACGGGTATTGCACCATGCTAGTCATCACGCTAGGAAATGGCACGTACGGCTTTACCTTAGACCCTGATAGGGCTGAATTTTACCTCACCCATCCGCGTATGCAGGTGCCAGAAGACACGGCAGAGTTCGCCATCAACGCCAGTAATGAGCGATTTTGGGATGCAGCCACATCGCGCTATGTTGAAGGCTGCTTGGCCGGCGCAAGCGGGACACGCGCTAAGGATTTTAATATGCGTTGGGTGGCCAGCATGGTGGCCGATGTGCATCGTATTTTAATCCGCGGCGGAGTGTATGTTTACCCGCAAGACAGTAAAAAACCTGCCAGAGCGGGTCGATTGCGTTTGATGTATGAGGTGAACCCCATGAGTATGTTGGTGGAGCAGGCGAGCGGTAAAAGTTCCACAGGGCGGCAGCGCGTGTTGGATGTTCAGCCTGATCATATCCATCAACGCGTGCCTGTTATGTTAGGTTCACGCCATGAAGTGGAGTTAATAGAACGGTGCTATCAAGACGTTGATAAGGGCTTGGTGAAAAACGCCCATTCGCCATTATTCAGTGACCGCTCCTTATTTCATAAGAAACAGTAATCAGAGGTCTTTGCATGAACCGTAAAATAGCGATTTTCTATGATATTCATTGGTTTTCGTCATTCCCGTGTAAACGGGAATCCATTTTTAATCAGTCCCTTAGATGGATCCCCACTTTCGCGAGGATGACGGATTGGTAATGTTTCATGGCTAAACTTGCTTCGTGCAAAGGTCTCAATCAAATGAAAATTAAAAGTTAGAAAACCGAAAGAAGGAATACCTCATGTCCAGAACTTACCCAATTATCGCCATCACTGGCTCTTCAGGCGCAGGCACGACTTCGGTTATGCAAAGTTTTCAACATGTGTTTAGACGTGAAAATATTAACGCGCTGATGATAGAGGGTGATTCCATGCACCGGTATGAGCGTAAGGAAATGGATGCATTGCTTAGCCAGCACAAAAAAATACCTGGTTCAAATTTTAGCCACTTTAATCCTCAAGCTAACTTATTGGCCGAATTGGCCGACACCTTTCGCCAGTTTGGTGAAGCCGGGCGCTGCAAAGTGCGAAAATACATCCATACCGACCTTGAGGGGGTGCCCTATCATCAAACCGCTGGCACCATGACGCCTTGGCAAGACAGTGCGCTTGGGAAGGAAGTGTTGTTTTACGAAGGTTTGCACGGTGGTTATGTCGGCGAGGAGGCAAATGTCGCGAAACACGTGGATTTATTGGTAGGTGTGGTGCCCATTATTAACCTCGAATGGATACAAAAATTGCATCGAGATAATAAGATTCGTGGTTATTCTAAAGAAGCCGTTACTGATATCATTCTTCGCAGAATGCCGGATTACGTGAATTATATTTGCCCGCAGTTTTCGCGTACGCATGTTAATTTTCAGCGTGTGCCTACAGTGGATACCTCCAACCCATTTATTGCTAATGATATCCCCACGCCTGATGAAAGTATGGTGGTAATTCGATTTGCAAATCCCGAGGGCATCGATTTTCCATATTTACTCAGCATGCTGCATGATTCGATGATGACCAGGCCCAATACTATTGTAGTGCCAGGTGGAAAAATGGGTTTAGCCATGCAGCTTATTTTTACACCCATGATCATGCGTTTAATGAATACGCGAGATTAAGGGTATCAAATTATGGCTTTAATTTCCTTAAGGCAATTGCTAGACCACGCCGCTGAGTATCAATATGCGCTGCCTGCATTTAATGTGAATAATATGGAGCAAATTCACGCCATCATGCAAGCCGCTGATGAAGTGGATAGTCCGGTGATTCTGCAGGCGTCGGCTGGGGCAAGAGGCTACGCGGGTGAACCTTTTTTACGTAAATTAGTGGAGGCCGCCATAGAGCAATACCCTCATATACCCTTGTGTATGCACCAGGATCACGGTGCTTCACCTTCCGTTTGCCAAGTGGCGATGCGCAGCGGCTTTTCTAGCGTGATGATGGATGGGTCGCTTGAAAGTGATGCTAAAACCCCTGCAAACTTTTCTTATAATGTCGAGGTCACGCGCCGCGTGGTGGAATCTGCGCATGCCATAGGTGTTTCGGTGGAAGGTGAACTGGGTTGCTTAGGGTCGCTAGAAACAGGTCAAGCGGGAGAGGAAGATGGTGCTGGAGCGGTTGGCATTTTGAATGAATCCCAATTATTAACGGACCCGAATGAAGCTGCAGAATTTGTGAAAGCCACCCAAGTGGATGCTTTAGCCATTGCCATTGGCACGAGTCATGGGGCATACAAATTTAGTCGTCCACCTACCGGTGACATTTTGGCTATCAGTCGCATTAAAGCCATACATGCGCGCATACCCAATACCCATTTGGTGATGCATGGTTCATCAAGTGTGGAGCAAGAATGGTTGCAAATGATACGGGACTACGGCGGGCAAATTAAAGAAACCTACGGTGTACCTGTTGCAGAAATCGTAGATGGCATCAAAAATGGGGTGCGAAAAATCAATATTGATACCGATATTCGCTTGGCTATGACGGCCACCCTGCGAAAAACCATGGCGGAACACCCTGAAGAATTTGACCCAAGAGTATTGCTGAAATCCGCCATGATTGCCGCAAGAAGTGTATGTAAAAATCGCTTTGAAGCTTTTGGCAGTGCGGGTCAGGCAGCAAAAATTAAAGTTATTTCTTTAGAGAAAATGGCAAGCCGTTATGCAGCAGGTGAGCTGGCGGCGATTGTTAGGTGAGCTATGCAGCGTAAATTAATTGTCGGTAACTGGAAGATGAACGGCAACTTTGTTAGCAATCAATTGTTGTTGCAAGGCATAGTGGCCGGTGTGCGTGATTTACATCATGCAGACTACGTTTTATGCCTACCTTATCCCTATTTGCATCAAGCACAATCCATACTGCAACAGACCAATGTAGCGTGGGGTGCGCAAAACTTGTCGGCTAATGAAGATGTCGCCCTAACTGGGTCGGTGTCGCCCAGTATGTTGGTGGATAATGGCTGTACTTACGTGATCGTTGGGCATTCTGAACGACGCATTCTTTCGCATGAAACCGATGACACCGCCGCAGCAAGATTCAACGCAGCACTCAAAGCCGGATTAACCCCGATTTTTTGTATGGGCGAATCAAAAGACGAACGCGAGTCGGATTGGACAGAATACATTGTTGGCCGGCAATTGGATTCCATTATGCGGCGTTTTGGGGTGCATGCATTAAGCCAAGCCATACTCGTCTATGAGCCTTTATGGGCGGTGGGTACGGACATGCCAGCCACACCCAGTCAAGCTCAAGAAGTGCATCAGTTTATCCGCAAGCGCATTGCACGTTGCGATGAACATATTGCAAAGAATGCGCGCATTCTATATGGCGGCAGCTTGCACCCTAATAATGCACACGACTTGTTCGCTATGCCAGACATCAATGGCGGTTTAGTTGGACGGTGCTCCTTGGATGCACAAGCTTTTGTATCTATATGCCTATCTATTTAATTTAGATTGATTTCTATGGTTAGAGACCTTTGCACAAACAGTAAAATAGAAATTTTTTTATGAATTTCATCGGTTTTCGTCATTCCCGCGCAAGCGGGAATCCATTTTAATCAAGCCCTTAGGTGGATCCCCGCTTGCGCTAGGATGACGGATTTGTAATGTTTCATGACTAAACTTGCTTCGTGCAAAGTCTCATAATGCCTTATACTAATAGGGCATACGTTTGAATTGAGTTGGGGCGCTAGTATGCTCAATAAATTGACTTCATTTTTATGACTTTTAAGCCGCACCTGTCTAATTTTCTTGAAAAATCCAGCATTGACTACTGAACTCTTATTCTTGCTTATCTCGGCTGTTTTTCTTATCGCCATGCTGTACTCCTCTGTCGGGCACGCTGGCGCATCCGGTTACATTGCAGTCATGTCCTTGCTGTCATTGGCGCCGGAGGTGATTAAGCCGACAGCCTTATCCTTGAATATCTTGGTGGGATCAATCGCCACCTGGCAATTTTATAGAGCCGGGCATTTTTCTTGGTCGCTATTTTGGCCTTTTGCGGCCTTTGCTGTGCCTTGTGCCTTTATTGGCGGGCAGCTTAATTTGCCTACGCATGTATTTAAGATGGTTTTAGGTTTGCTATTGCTCTATTCAGCCTGGCGATTTTTTGTGCACGCTAAACAAAGTGTGCAAATAAAAACAGTGCCTCGCACTCAAGCTTTGTTGGCCGGTGCGGGAATTGGTTTTTTATCAGGGTTGACTGGCACCGGTGGCGGCATTTTCCTTACGCCATTGTTACTTTTGATGGGCTGGGCGGATGCAAAGCGGGCGGCGGCTGTTTCAGCTTTGTTTGTTTTGCTAAATTCCGTTTCTGGCCTGGCTGGGAATTTTACTGCAACTAAAGCCTTGCCAACCTTCCTTGTACCTTTGCTTATTGCCGCGGCATTAGGTGGGCTAGTGGGCTCTTATTTTGGCAGTCGCCGTATTCAGCCTCATGCCATAAAAAAATTGTTGGCCATGGTATTGTTGATTGCTGGCTTTAAGTTAATCTTAACCTAAAACCCCAACCCGTTGATGCACCACTATGCCTTGCCTTGCTTGGCATCCAGCACTTCCCAACGGGCAAGCAAGGCCTCCAATAGGCCGTCTATTTCAACTAAGCGCGCTTGCAAGGTTTTAACCAAGTCTGCCTGCGTTTTGTAGATCTCGCTGTCAGCCAATTGCGTATTAATCCCGGCTTGTTCCGTTTCTAATTGTTCTATGCTAAAGGGGATGTCGGTCAGCTCCTTTTCCTCTTTAAAGCTGAGTTTGCTGGTGGCCTTTACGTGTGCCGGTTTGCTTTGCGTTTTGGCCGCCTGCGCTAACTCGCTGAGGCGTTTGTCTTCTGCTCGACTGGCTTGAGCACGTTGTTGGCTAAAGCGTTGCCAGTCGTCAAAGCCGCCGCCGAATTCGGTCAATATGCCATTGCCTTCAAAGGCAATCACTTGCGTGACGGTGTTTTCTAAAAACGCCCGGTCATGGCTGACTAGAAACAGCGTGCCAGTAAAATCTTGCAGCAGACTTTCTAATAGCTCTAAGGTGTCGATGTCCAAGTCGTTGGTTGGTTCGTCCAATACCAAAACATTGGCCGGCCGCGCGAACAATCGGGCCAATAGCAAACGGTTGCGTTCGCCGCCAGATAAGGATTTAACTGGGGAGCGTGAGCGTTGCGGCGGAAATAAAAAATCTTCCAAATAGCTAATGACGTGCTTGCGCTCGTTGCCTATTTCGACAAAATCGGAGCCCGGACTGATGGTATCGGCCAGGGTGGCTTCTTCATCCAATTGCTCACGCATTTGATCAAAATACGCCACATTGATTTTGGTGCCGCGTTCAATTTTGCCGCTGTCGGCCTCGATGTCGCCTAGTATTAATTTAAGAAGAGTGGTTTTGCCTATGCCGTTAGGGCCAAGTAAGCCTATCTTGTCGCCACGTAAAATTCGTGTGCTGAAGTGGCTTATCAGGGTTCTATCACCGTAGGCTTTGCTGACATTGTCTAGCTCAGCGACCAATTTACCGCTGCGTTCACCGGCATCCAAATTCAGTTTGACGTTGCCTTGGCGTTCGCGGCGTGCCGCACGGTCTAAGCGCAGCGCTTCCAATCTACGCACGCGGCCTTCATTGCGCGTGCGTCTGGCTTTAATCCCTTGGCGTATCCAAACTTCTTCCTGGGCTAAGAATTTATCAAATTTAGCCGCGTGGGTTTCTTCCACGGCAATCAATTCTTCTTTTTTAATTTGATACTGGCTAAAATTGCCGACAAAATCCGTCAATATGCCGCGATCTAGCTCAGTAATGCGGGTAGCCAAGCTATCTAGGAAGCGGCGATCGTGGGTGATGAATAACACGCTGCCGGTGAAACTTAACAACAAGTCTTCTAACCACTGTATCGCCTCTAAATCCAAATGGTTGGTCGGCTCGTCCAATAACAGCACTTCGGGTTCGGCCACCAGTGCGCGTCCCAGGGCCACGCGTTTGCGCCAACCACCGGATAAGGTAGAAATTAAAGCGTCGGCATCGAGCTTCAAACGGCTTAATACCGTTTCTACCCGCGATTGCGCTGCCCAGCCGTTTTGTATGTCCAATTCGTGTTGCAAATGCTGCATCTTGCTCATCAAGGCATCGATGTCGGCTTCAGGCATGCCCATATCGTGGGTCACTTGGTGGTAATCAATGATGGTTTGCTGTAAGGCGCCCAAGCCTTCTGCCACCGCTTCAAATACCGTGTGTGCGGTGTTTAATTCCGGTTCTTGTGGCACGTAAACCACGCGGGCATTGGGTGCGCGCCAAACGTTGCCCTCGTCTAATTTGATGGTGCCGGCTATGGCTTTTAATAAGCTGGATTTGCCCGCACCGTTGCGGCCAATTAAGCCCACGCGTTCGCCTGCGTCCAGTTGAAAGGCAGCGTGATCAAGTAGGGCGTGATGACCAAAGGCGAGGGAGGCGTTATCTAAGGTAATAAAGGGCATGGGTTTTGATGGTTTTCTATAGGTTGGTGCTAGAAGTTAAGCTTAAACGCCATTATAACCGAGCTCGGCTCGATTTCAGGCCGGCGTTAGTTATTGGCCAGCATGGCTTTGATGTTAGCCATTTTGGATTTGCCAAAATCTTTGCTAATTTCCGGGTCATTAAAGGGGTTGCCAAAATGGCGCACGTCGTCTTTAGGCAATTCGGCAATGAAGCGACTGGGTTCGCACAACGCCATCTCACCGGCGCGCTTGCGTTTTTTGCACCAGGATATGTTTAAGGATTTTTGCGCACGGGTAATGCCTACGTACATGAGGCGGCGTTCTTCTTCTATTTTAGTTGGGTCGGTCACGCCTAGGTCGACGCTCTCGCGATGCGGCAGTATGCCTTCTTCTACGCCGATTAAAAAAACGTGGCCAAACTCCAAACCCTTGGCGGCATGCAAAGTCGATAACTTAACCGCATCGACTTCGCCGGCCTCTTGGCCTTCTAGCATGCTCATTAAGGAGACCATTTGCGTCAGTTCCAGCAGGTTCTTGGCCTCCGCCTCAAGGCCGTATTCGGTATTGGCCTCGCCCTTTTTACTCAACCAGCCTATGAAGTCCATGACGTTAGCCCATTTGCTTTCGGCCGCACGGGGTTCTTCGCTGTCGTATAAAAACGCCTCGTATTGTATGGTGTTGAGTAAGTCGTCCAGCACCTCATTGGCCTGGTCGCGCACGGCGCGTTGTTGCAACTTGTTGATGTAGGCGCAGAAGTTGAGTAAATCGTCCAATTGCTTGGCACCCACGTCACTTTGAAAGTCGGCCTCAAAGGCGGCAGCGAATAGGGATATTTTGTGCAAGCTGGCGTACTCGCCCAAACGCTCCAAGGTGGTGTTGCCTATGCCCTTTTTCGGGGTCGTGGCGGCTCGTATAAAAGCCGGGTCGTCGTCCTCGTTGGCAATCAGGCGCAAATAACTGACTAAGTCTTTAATCTCCGCCTTGTCAAAAAAAGATTGCCCACCCGACACCGTGTAGGGGATTTTATGATTACGCAATTGTTGCTCAAAAATGCGCGCTTGGTGATTGCCTCGGTATAAAACCGCGTAATCCAAAAATTTGGTGCGATGCTCAAATTTATGCGCTTGTATTTTCATGATGACCGATTCGGCTTCGGCTTCCTCGCTCATGGCGGCGGACACTTGTATCAAATCGCCGGTGCCCAAATCGCTCCATAATTTCTTCTCAAACAACTTGGGGTTGTTGCTGATTACCTGGTTGGCTGCGCGCAATATGCGCACCGTGGAGCGGTAGTTTTGTTCCAATTTAATGATTTTTAGCTTACTGAAGTCATCGGTGAGTTGGCGTAAATTTTCCACATCGGCACCGCGCCAACCATAAATGGCTTGGTCGTCGTCACCCACGGCAGTGAATTGCCCGCGCAAGCCGGTGAGCATTTTGACCAATTTATATTGGCAGGCATTGGTGTCTTGGTATTCGTCGATGAGCAAATACTGCAATTTTCGTTGCCATTTATTCAGGGCACTTTCATGCAATTGAAAGAGCTCAACAGGCAGCTTGATTAAATCGTCGAAATCCACCGCTTGGTAAGCTTTAAGGGTTTGTTGGTAGAGTTGGTAGACTTTAGCGGCTGCCACAGTGAGGTCTTCATCGGCTTGCGCTTTGGCTTGATCGGCATTAAGGAAGGCATTTTTCCATGCCGAAATTTGCCATTGGGTTTTACGAATTATTTGCTTGTCTGTGGTGGCCAATATGTCCGCCACAATTTTGTAGCTGTCTGAGGAATCCAGTATGGAAAACTGCGGTTTGTAACCCAACAGGGCGGCTTCGGCACGCAGCATTTGCAGGCCTAGTGAATGGAAGGTGGCTATGGTGAGGCCTTTGGTGCTTTTGCCTTGCATTAACTTGCCCACCCGATCTTGCATTTCCCGTGCGGCTTTATTGGTGAAGGTGATGGCCGCTATTTCTTTAGGTGAATAACCGGCCTCGTCGATCAAGTAACTGATTTTTTGCGTGATGACTCGGGTCTTGCCGCTGCCAGCGCCAGCCAGAACCAACAAGGGGCCATCTAGGTATTTGACCGCTTCGCGTTGGGGAGAATTAAGGCTGTTTAACATGCGCTAGTGAGTGATAGGAGTTGGGGTAATCGGGCAGGCTGGGATTTTAGCGTTTACCGGTTTAACTAGCTACTTAAACTTGTGTCTGCCTGTGCTTTGCGTAAAGCGTGCCATAATCCAGGTTTAATTATCAAGCACAGGAATGAACATGCGATCGACTAAAGCCAGTGCCGCCATAGATAGGCTTAAGCGCCGCAGTGACAACCCGCTTTATTCCATGAGCATGAGCAGCGCCGGCCTGTTTAGCTTGCAGTTAGGTGACGGCCTGGGTAACAGCACGCGCTTATGTGAGCCCATGGCCATGGACGAATTTGTTGCGTGGGTGAATGGCTACGGCCCGCAAATAGTCAAGCGCGTGAGCAAACTAGACGTGGCGTTTAGTAAGCAGCTGCAGAAAAAACGTACTTAGCTTGGGGCTGCTGCGGTCTCGTCTGTACCATTGTCTGTCGCATTGTCTGGCAACACTAGGCAAGCTTGCGTCATCAAGGCACGACTATTAGGCGTTTCTAAGCTAATGCGGCCTATGGCGCCACTGCGGTAATCGGTTAAAAATGCCACCGCCGTTTTTTCCGTATCCCATAAGCCGTCATGGCGCTTGTAAGAACGGCGTTTGGCTATGGCTTCCAATAAATCCACACCATCCATCTTGCTCACATCCAGCAGGGCGCCATTGTGCTTCATGGTGTCCAATTTGTAGCGCGCATTAAGCAGGGCGGGGTAAGATCTAAGCAAGTTGTCGGCCAAAAATAGCGCTACGTCTTCGTCTATGACGGCGTTGCGGCCAATGGCATGACTGGCGGCCAGCATGTAGCCATCGGATTCGTATTGTATCTTGGGCCACATCATGCCTGGCGTGTCGGTGATGCTCATGGTTTCCGATAAATCAAAACGCTGCTGACTTTTGGTGACCGCTGGTTCGTCGCCCACCTTGGCCACACGTCGATTCAATAAGGCGTTCATTAGAGTGGATTTGCCGACATTGGGGATGCCCATAATCAGCATGCGCAGTGGCTTTAAATGCGTACCGCGGTGCGGTGTTAGGGCAAGGCAGTGCTTGGGAATTTTATTAGCGTCACCGGGCTTTTTGCAGGACAGTGCGACTGCTTTGGTGTTGGGTTGGCTGTTGAAATAATTAAGCCAAGCTTGGGTGGCCACGGGGTCGGCCAGGTCGGCTTTATTGAGAATTTTGAGTTGCGGGCGCTGACGGAATAAACGCATTTCATCTATCATGGGGTTGTGGCTGGCAGCAGGCACGCGGGCATCCAACACCTCGATCACGATGTCGGTGAACTCCATCGTTTCTTCGGCTTTTTTGCGCGCTTGGGTCATGTGCCCTGGGTACCACTGAATCGCCATCTATGTCATCCTTCTTCCATGCTTGCTTTGTTAAAGCGCCACGTCTTATTTAAATTTTGCTAGGCATTGAATTGCTCTGTCCGCGCATTTTAACATTGCCTAGGATAATTCCCCTTTTTATCTGCGAGCAGGCAGTTTGTTCGGATTTTGCCTTAAAATAGCGGCATGACCATGCCAGCAGAAATTCGCCCCAATCAATCCATAGACTTGCTTAAAGCCTTGCACATTCTCACGCGTGACGGCAAGCTCAACCAAGACAGTCGCCGTAAACTGAAGCAGGTTTACCATTTGGTGAATTTCATTGAGCCTTTGTTTAATGAGGCGCTGTTGCGCAATGAGCAGCCTGTAATTGTTGACCATGGGGCAGGCAAGTCATATTTGGGTTTTATCTTATATGATTTGCTGTTAAAGCAGCATGCGGCTGGCCAAGTAATAGGCATAGAAACCCGACCTGAGTTGGTGGCGCAATCCCAGCAATTGGCTTCACAGCTTCAATTTTCGCGCATGGACTTTCAGCATTTAACGGTAGCCGAATCCATCACTTCGCCCAGTTTGCCCGCTAAGGTGGACATGGTGACCGCTTTGCATGCCTGCAACACGGCGACCGACGATGCCATACGCTTTGGCTTAAGCAAGCAAGCCAGTTACATGGTGTTGGTGCCATGTTGTCAGGCGGAAGTGGCGGAGGCCCTGCGTCTGCATAAAAACGAGAGTTTTTCACTAACGCCATTGAGTGAAATTTGGCGTCATCCTATCCACACCCGTGAATTTGGGAGCCAACTGACCAATGTCTTGCGCTGTTTGCAGTTGGAGGCGGCTGGATACCAAGTTACCGTCACCGAGCTGGTGGGCTGGGAGCACTCCATGAAGAATGAATTAATCATAGCCAAATACACCGGTCAGCCGCGCAAGAACGCGCTGGTTCGCTTAGAGGCGATATTGCAAAGCCTGAATTTAACTGATCTGCGTACGCGCTTTATGCTTTAGCATCCCCAGCGCAGTGCAGCCGTATGTACGGGACTGTCCCAATGTTGTTTAATTTCATCGTCTAATAAACATAAACTCACGGAAGCGCCGGCCATGTCTAAGGCGGTGGTGTAATTGCCTACCAATGAGCGTGTGATGCATATGCCGTGTTGTTTGAGTAATTTTGCTGCGCTGTGGTAGATTAAATACAGCTCCATTAAAGGGGTGGCACCAAAGCCATTAATTAATAACAAGGTTTCATGCCGCTCTGTTAGGCTTAATTGCTTTTGTTGCCAATCAGCCAATATGGCCTCCACGCACTCCTTAACCATGGCGTCTGCCTCTTGCATTTTGACGCGACGCCGACCCGGTTCGCCGTGTATGCCTACGCCCATTTCGATTTCATCTTCGCCTATGCTAAAAGTGGGGCGGCCAGCAGCCGGTACTGTGCAGCTTGTTAGGGCAATGCCTATGCTGGACGTGCGTTCGTTGACTTTTTCTCCCAAGGCTTTGCACTCGGCTAAGCTGGCGCCGGTTTCAGCTAGGCTACCCACGCATTTTTCGACTATGACGGTACCGGCCACGCCACGGCGACCTTCGGTATAGGTGCTGTTTACGACCGCACAATCGTCGCTGGTGTAGATCGTGGCATTTTCGACATCCAGCATTTCTGCGGCCATTTCAAAATTCATTACATCGCCTGCATAATTTTTTACTATAAACAACACGCCTTGGTTTGTGGCTATAGATTGAGCTGCAGCCAACATTTGGTCTGGGGTGGGGGAAGTGAAGACATGCCCAGGGCAGGCTGCGTCTAGCATGCCGTAGCCTATGTAACCGGCATGCAGGGGTTCATGGCCGGAGCCGCCACCAGAAATCAACGCTACTTTATTTAAGGCTTGGTTTTTGCGGCTTAGAAAATGCGGGGCCAGTGCTAATTTAACTATATCGGCATGTGCCTCTGCAAAGCCGCTCAAGCTTTCTACTAGGACATCATCCAGTTTATTTATGAATTTTTTCATTGTTTTTCCAAGCTTAAGATGGGTGTTATTTAAGGGGTTAATGCTAGTTGGCAGACTGCCGTTATCATTAACTGACAACTTTTAGCACCTGGATCTAAATGGCCTATTGCGCGCTCGCCTAAGCCAGCTGCCCGTCCTTTTGTAGCAATGAGGTCGCGTGTGTTAATCAAGCCTTGTTCTGCTGACTCAATTAAGGCGCTACAGATGTATGCCTTGCTCTGATTTTTCTCGGCCAGCTGTTTAAATTGTTGCGACACCGGTATCAGTACATCGAGCATGGTTTTTTCGCCTAAGTCGGCTTTGCCTCGCAGCATGATGGCTTGCACGCCGGCGTCAAAAGCTAGCGCAATCGATAGTGGATTGGCATTTTCCGCTGCTGGCCATTGTTTGGCCATGCTCATAAAAAAACTGGCCAGCAGTGGCCCGGATGCGCCACCTAAGGTACTAAGAAGTTTTAAGCCAATTTTATTTAAGGCTAGGGCAGTGTTTAATGAGGCTAATTCTTCTTGCATGCCCACGATAGCTTGAGCGCCGCGCTTCATGTTGATGTAGTGATCGCCATCGCCTATCGCACGGTCTAGCGACTCCAATGCGGCTTCGTTGTCTAGAATAGATTGTTGTATGGCTTTTGCGGCGTCTAAAATGAAAGCGGTGTGCATGAAGGATTGGTTCCGTATCGTTTTTCTAGTGAATTTCACTATGTTGCTATTGCTTTAAACTTGTTAAACTCTACACATGTTAACTTGTCATTTCAACTGCCTACATTAAAGCAAAATCAGTCGTCTACATGAGCTTAAAATTTCGCTTAAACCTCCTTATCACTTTGCTGTCTCTGGCTTTTATTCTGGTGGTGGGCAGCATACTGGTTAACGACACGCGCACCTCTATACGGGAACGTGTCGAAGCGGCCAGTCGCGTCACCGTGCAATTGCTCGATACGGTGATCATTAGTTCCGCCCTTAATCCGGAATACGGTCAAACGGACAAAGTCTTGCAAAGCTTTTTGCAGTCATTAGGCTACGTGCGCAGCAGCCACATAGTGCTGTACGACATCAGCGGTAACGTTTTGTATACCTCGCCGGCGTCGACTTACAAAGCAGACGTGCATGCGCCCTTGTGGTTCGAGAAAATGGTCCAGCCGCCGGTGGAAACAGTAGAACGTCGCATACGTTATGGCACCTTGGTGGTGTCGTCCAGTGCTGCCGGTTCAATACGCGAAGCCTGGTCGGGTTTTAGGCAATTGATGTGGGTAGGGTTGTTTTTTTTCGTGATGCTAAATTTAATGGTATACGCTTTGTTAAGCCATTCCTTGAAGCCGATTAAACCTATATTGACCTCGATTAACCGCATGGAGCGGGGCGATTTAAGCACGCGCTTGCCGACCTTTACCTTGCCGGAATTCAATCGCATAGGCCATAGTTTGAACCGCATGGCCGAGTCTTTAGCCATGGAACGCCAATTGGAAGAAAACCGTCAGCTCACCCAATTGATTCAAACCCACATTGAAGACGAGCGCCGCAGTTTGGCTAGGGAGCTGCATGATGAGCTAGGGCAGTACGTGACGGCCATCAAAACTTTTGCGGTGGCAATCGCCAATAAGGCCAAAGATAAATCACCGGACATAGCGGCCAACGCGCAAACCATAGTGGGCGCAGCCAACCAAATTTACGAAGGCATGCACAGCATCATACGGCAGTTGCGCCCAGGTGCGTTAGACAATTTAGGTTTATCCGAAACCTTGCGCGATGCGATGCACTATTGGCAAACATTGCACGCCAACGTGCATTTCGAATTAAAGTTAAACGGTCAGTTGGACGATTTGGGTGAGAGCCTGAATATCAATGTTTACCGCATCGTCCAAGAATCCATTAACAATGCCTTAAAGCACGCGCAAGCAAAGAACATAGAGGTCAGTCTGACCTTGCTTGAAAACGAGTTGCAGTTGCTGATTAAAGACGATGGCATAGGCATGAACTTGGCGTCAGTCGATCAATCTCAACATTTTGGTTTGCTAGGCATACGCGAACGCGTGCAGGGTTTTCACGGTAGCTTTAGCCTGGTATCTGAACCGAATCGCGGTACCGCAATCCATATCAACATTCCGCGGGTAAGTTAGGCCGCTTTTAGTGAACGGGTAAAAAATAATGAGCGTAATTAATGTGATGTTGGTGGACGACCATGCGGTAGTGCGCATGGGTTTCAAAATGTTACTGGAAACCGATGCGGACATTAAGGTGGTATGCGAAGCCGAAAGCGGCGAGCAAGCCATACAGCGCTACATGGAATCCAAACCGCATGTGGTGGTCATGGACATCACCATGCCGGGTATAGGGGGTTTGGAAGCCATAGAGCGCATTCTAGCCAAAGACAGTGCGGCAAAAATACTGGTGCTGTCTGCCCATGAGGATTCGGTCCATCCCAAACGCGTGCTCAATGCCGGTGCCATGGGCTATTTAACCAAGCGCAG
The DNA here is from genome assembly GCA_945878695.1 of Methylotenera oryzisoli. Lineage (GTDB taxonomy): Bacteria > Pseudomonadota > Gammaproteobacteria > Burkholderiales > Methylophilaceae > Methylotenera > Methylotenera oryzisoli_B. Next base: position 38,825 of record CAMDXI010000005.1, read on the forward strand.
TGCTGCGGAAGAGATGATCAAGGCAATACGCGTAGTGGCCAGTGGCAAGAAGTACTTGGAGGCTGGCGTGGCTCAGCAAATGGCCATACAGCAATTGTCTGGTGATCAAAATCCAGTGGACGTGTTGTCTCCCAGGGAGTTTGAGGTGTTCATGGCCTTGGCAAAGGGTAAAACCACCAATGAGATTGCCGAAACCTTATTTTTAAGCCCGCGTACGGTGGGCACCCATCTATACAACATCAAACAAAAGTTAAATGCAAACAACTCGGCGGAAATTGCCTTGATTGCCATGCGCAGCGGTTTATTGGAAGCCTAGTAAGGGTCAGGCGGCCTTGCTACGTAGGCTGATGAGTCCGCTTAACACTATCAGGGCGATGGCTAGGCAATCGCTAATGCTTAACAGCTCTCCCCACCACATTACGCCAAATAGGCTCGCTAACACCACCGTGGTGTAGGCTAAACTGGCTACCACCAAGGTGTCGCCAGTGCGGTAGGCCCGCGTCATGGCTAGTTGGGCGACGGTGGCCGTGGCGCCTAAGCCGATTAGCAGTGGCATGTCTTGCCAATTTAAGCGATGAAATCCACCCAATAGCAGGCTGTTCATGCCGTCTAAGCGTTGGAGTTGCGGCGCCATCAGCATCCACAATCCGGCCAATACGGCAGACACCAAGGTGAAATAAAACACCGTGCGGGTGTCCGGTTCATTTTGCTGCCCCAATTGTTTGACGTGCACATAGGCCCAAGCAGCGCCTAGCCCAGACAATAAACCCAGGCTACCGGCCAGGGCGTTACCACTGTTTAGAGTGGGTTTCAGCAGCAAGCTGACCCCAGCAAAACCTATGATGAGCGCTAATAGCAAGGTTCTTTTGAGTGGTTCCTGCAATAGAAAAGGCGACAATAAGGCGAGGAATAAAGGCGAGGTGTAATTAAGCGTCATGGCGGTCGCGAGCGGCAAGTGTGCGATGGCGTAAAAAAACAATACCAAGGAGGCAAAGCCAACCAGTGCGCGTGACATCTGCTTGAAAAGCACCGGTGTGGCTAAGCTTAATTTCTGACTGCGCAGGTATAGGTATACCGTGATTAAGCCAAATAAAGAGCGGTAAAACACCAGTTCGCTGCTGTTGAATTTTGTCGCTCCCAGCTTAACCAATGCGCCCATTAGCGCAAAACCAAGAGCTGCAAGCAGCATCCATAGGCTGCCTAGATTGGGCAAGCTACGGAGGTGTAATCGAAAAGCCTTGATTTTATGCATGGATTTTGTGCGCTAAGCCACTGTTTTTAATATGCTAGCCAACTAGACTACAGCTTGCCAAATACGGGGTTTTCAGATAATCTCACACTTATTATTTTACGTGTATTTATGAATGCAATGGTGTTTGCTTTAAAGCGATAACTGGCGATTGTAAATTCAGGCTGTGGCCCATACCCAATCCACACACTTCAGTCCCAACGGCGGCATTGGTCGCCGTTTTTTCATTATTGTTTTGGGTTAATTTTTATTAAAGAGCGCTATGTCAGATCATTTAATGAACACCTATATGCGTCAGCCGGTCACTTTCACCAAAGGCGAGGGGGTGTGGCTGTGGGACACGGCCGGGGAAAAATACCTGGATGCCTTGGCCGGGGTTGCGGTAAATGGCTTGGGCCATGCTCACCCTAAACTGGTTGCGGCTATTAGCGAGCAGGCCGCTAAGCTCATACATGTATCGAATATCTACCACATTGCCGAACAGGACGCCTTGGCCGATAAGTTGTGCGCTATCTCTGGCATGGATAAGGTGTTTTTTTGCAATTCCGGTTGCGAAGCCAATGAAGCCAGTATCAAGTTGGCTAGGCTTTATGGGCACAACAAAGGTATTGGTAACCCAGAAATTATTGTGATGGACAAGTCCTTTCATGGACGCACCATGGCGACTTTATCAGCAACCGGCAATCGCAAAGTGCAAGCTGGTTTTGAACCCTTGGTCAGCGGTTTTATACGTGTGCCTTACGATGACGTCGATGCGGTCAAACAAGTGGCCAGCAGCAACCCTAACGTGGTGGCCATATTGGTTGAGCCGGTGCAGGGCGAAGGCGGCATCAATATACCTAAGGACAGCAGCGCCTATTTGGAAACCTTGCGGCAGATTTGCGATGCCCACGGCTGGCTGCTCATGGTCGACGAAGTGCAAACTGGCATAGGTCGGACCGGCACTTGGTTTGCTTACCAACACACGGCGATTGTGCCGGATGTCATGAGTTTAGCTAAAGGCTTGGGTTCTGGTGTGCCCATAGGCGCATGCTTGGCCAAGGGCAAAGCGGCTGAGGTGTTTGTTTACGGTAAACACGGATCAACCTTTGGCGGCAATCCCTTGGCCTGTGCGGCCAGTTTGGCGACATTGGCGGCGATAGAGGATGAGGGTTTGTGTGCCCATGCGGAAAAAATGGGTGACTTGATTAGATTGGGTTTCCAATCAGCGTTTGCTGACACACCGGCCGTCAAAGTGGTGCGCAATGCCGGCTTAATGATAGGGATAGAGCTGGATCGGCCTTGTGGGGAATTGGTTAAAATGGCCTTAGAAGCCAAGTTGTTAATCAACGTCACGGCAGACAAGGTGGTGCGATTGTTGCCGCCTTTGGTCATCAAGCAAGACGAGGCGCATGAATTGGTTAAGCGTTTGTCTGAAGTTATAAAAGCATATTTAAAACAATAAGTTGTAATTAAAACTTAATAAATTAGGTTATAAAATAGTAAGCGTTATTTGGAAGCAAAGCGGTAAACACATGTCAATAAAACATTTTTTACAATTCAATGACTTATCTCGCGAAGAGCTGCTCTACGTGTTTGAGCGCACCCGCATCATTAAAAGTCAATTTAAGGCATACCAACAATACTGGCCCTTGCAAGATCGCACCTTGGTGATGATTTTTGAAAAAGCCAGCACCCGTACCCGCTTGTCTTTCGAAGCCGGTATGCAGCAGTTAGGTGGCTCAGCTATTTACCTCAATACCCGTGATTCGCAATTGGGCCGTGGTGAACCAGTGGAAGACGCCGCTCAAGTGATCTCGCGCATGAGTGACATTGTCATGATACGAACCTTTGAGCAAGAGATTATCGAGCGTTTTGCGGCTAACTCTCGTGTTCCAGTGGTCAATGGTTTAACCAATGAATACCATCCTTGCCAAATATTGGCGGACATTTTCACCTACATCGAGCAGCGTGGCTCCATACAAGGCAAGACCGTGGCTTGGATAGGCGATAGCAACAATGTTTGCAATACTTGGCTGCAAGCGGCCGAGGTGTTGGATTTCAATGTGCATGTTTCCACGCCACCGGGCTACGAAGTTGAGCCTGAGCGGGCAAACTTATACGGTAACAACCATTTCGAAGTTTTTGCTGATCCTATGGATGCGGCCAGAGGCGCGCATTTGGTCACCACCGATGTTTGGACCAGCATGGGTTTTGAGGCAGAAAACGAAGAGCGCTTGCGTGACTTTGTGGATTGGCAGGTCGACGCCGACATGATGCACGTGGCGGCTGCAGACGCCTTGTTTATGCATTGCTTACCGGCGCACCGCGGCGAAGAAGTTTCTGCCGAGGTGATAGACGGACGCCAATCCGTGGTTTGGGACGAGGCGGAGAATCGCTTGCACGTGCAAAAAGCATTAATGGAATATTTATTATTAGGAAAAGTTTAAGCAATGAGCACAGTTAAAAAAGACATTAAAAAAGTGGTGTTAGCCTATTCAGGCGGCCTGGATACCTCGGTTATTCTGAAGTGGTTGCAAGACGAGTACCAATGCGAAGTGGTTACCTTCACTGCAGACCTGGGTCAAGGTGAGGAATTGGAGCCAGCAAGGGCTAAGGCCACAGCAGCAGGCGTCAAAGAGATATACATAGACGATTGCCGTGAAGAGTTTGTGCGTGACTTTGTCTTTCCTATGTTCAGAGCCAACACCGTGTACGAAGGTGAATACCTATTGGGCACCTCGATTGCACGTCCATTGATCGCCAAACGCTTAATTGAAATCGCTGCCGAAACCAATGCGGACGCCATCTCACATGGCGCCACTGGTAAGGGTAACGACCAAGTGCGGTTTGAGTTGGGCGCGTATGCCTTAAATCCAAATATACAAATCATTGCACCATGGCGTGAGTGGGATTTATTGAGCCGTGAAAAATTGATGGCCTACGCGGAAAAGCACGGCATTCCAGTTGACATGAAGCACAAGCAAGGTGGCAGCCCATACAGCATGGATGCCAATTTATTGCACATTTCCTACGAGGGTCGACATTTAGAAGACCCGGCCGCCGAAGCGGAAGAGTCGATGTGGCGTTGGAGTGTAAGCCCAGAAAAAGCGCCGGATGCTGCCGAGTATTTGGACATTGAATACGTGAATGGCGACCCGGTGAGTTTAAATGGTGAAGCCATGAAGCCGCATGCTATTTTGGCTCACCTGAATAAAATGGGCGGCAAGCACGGTATAGGCCGTTTGGATTTAGTGGAAAACCGTTACGTCGGCATGAAGTCTCGTGGTTGTTATGAAACACCGGGCGGCACCATATTGTTAAAAGCGCACCGTGCTATTGAATCCATCACTTTGGATCGCGAAGTGGCACACTTAAAAGACGATTTGATGCCGCGCTATGCCAGCATGATTTATAACGGCTATTGGTGGAGTCCGGAGCGCATTGCCTTGCAAACCTTAATCGACCACACGCAAACCGTGGTAAACGGCTGGGTGCGCGTTAAGCTATATAAAGGCAACGTGATCGTCACAGGCCGCGATAGCCAAACCAACTCCTTGTTTGATTCGACCATTGCTACTTTTGAAGACGACAAAGGCGCTTACGACCAAAAAGACGCCGGTGGTTTTATTAAATTGAATGCCTTGCGCTTACGCATAGCGGCCAATTTAAAACATAGGCAAAAGTAATCATCAAGCACCCGGCGCTTGTTCTGCCTACTTAGGCGTACAGCAAGCGCTTTTTCTTAAGACACCATAGGTGAGCAGCGCATGTCTTTTAAGCACATCGTTTCGCGTGATAATCCGGTTTTTAAGCAGTTAAAAAGATTGGCCGATAACGCCAGGGAAAGACGCAGCGAAGGGCTGACCTTGCTTGATGGGGTGCACCTTATTGAAGATTACCTGGCTGCCTTTGGTGAGCCCGAGCTGGTCATTATTCCAGAAGGGCAAAGTAGCGTGGAGGCCACCGGTTTAATGCAAAGCTTGGAGCACTTGGATACCATTATGCTGCCCACGCTGATGTTTGCCGAACTCAGCCCGGTAGTGAGCTCCACCGGCATACTGGCCATGGTTAAGATTCAACATTTAGCCCTAGCCGATCAACCCAACTTTGTCTTAATGTTGGAAGACATACAGGACCCAGGTAATCTGGGTAGCATGCTGCGCACTGCCGCCGCCGCTGGGGTGGAAGCGGTCTATTTAAGCAGCAGTTGCACCGATCCATGGTCACCTAAAGCCTTACGCGGTGGGCAGGGTGCGCAATTCGTGCTGGCCATGCAAACGCGTGCTGACATAGTGGCCGAGCTAGAGCGATTTAACGGTGACAGTTATGCCACCGCCATGAATGGCGAGTCTTTGTACAGCCAAGATTTGCGAAGCGCTTGCGCCTTTGTGTTTGGCAATGAGGGGGCGGGGCTACGTAAAGACACCATGGCAGCAGCCAGCAAGCGGGTGACCATTCCCATGGCGCAAGGGCAGTTAGCTCGAATTGAATCGCTCAATGCCGCCGCCGCAGCGGCGGTGTGTTTATTTGAGCGCAGGCGGCAGCAGCTTAGCCACTAATGAATGTTAGGCTGGCTGGGTGCCGCCACTGGCGTCATTAATAGCTGCGTGGCATCCACCTTATCAAACGCGTAATGGGTGTTGCAAAAATCGCAATTGACTTCTATCTGGCCTTGTTCGGCCAATATACTTTGCAACTCGTCGTCGCCTAGCATACGCAACATGCTGGCCACGCTATCGCGGCTGCAACTGCAGAAAAATTGCGTATTGCTGGCGGCAAATAGGCGTACTTGCTCTTCATGAAACAGCCTAGTCAGCAAGGTTTCTGCCGGCAAGTGCAGCAGCTCCTCGTCCTGCATAGTGTTAGCCAGATGACCGACACGGTTCCATATGTCAGCGTCGTGTTCCACTGTTGTTTGGTTCATGGTTTCCGGTAGTTTTTGCAGTAGCATGCCCGCCGCCGTATTGCCGTCACAACACAGCCAAATGCGCGTATCGATTTGCTCAGAGCGCAGCATGTAATTTTCCAATATGGTGGCGATGCTGTCGCCTTCTAATGGCACGATACCCTGGTAGGCTTGATTGCCGTCTTTTGGATCCAGTGTGATGATGAATTGACCTTGTGTGATGAGATCAAACAAGTGCTGTTGCTCGTCTATCTCGCCTGACCATTTTGCTGTGGCGCGCATTCTAAGAGGCATATCGTCGTCGGAGGTGCATTCCACGACCAACAGCTTAAGCGTGCCTTTACTTTGAATCTGCAAGACCATGCTGCCGTTCATTTTTAGCGTGGCAGCCAATAAGGCACTGGCTGCCATCAATTCGCCCAAGGATTGCCGTAAGCCGCTAGGCAAGTTTTGCTTATTTAAAGCCATTTGCAAGGTGAGGCCTAGGTGCACTAGATTGCCTCGTACTGGGCTGCTTTCAAATATGAAGCGCTGTAGGGTGTCTTGATTATTTTCCATGCGCGCATTTTAACATTGCACCAGCGCATTCCCAAGGGAGGATGTTTATTGCTGATAGGGTGGAATGTGCCAGGTTTGCAATTGATCGCCTAGTAGGATTAATTCGCAATGTAAACGGTCTACGCCACGGGCACTCACATCAAATGCATAACGGCGCAGGAATTGCACGTGGCCACGCCTGTTGCGCCCCAGGCTAAGCTTGGTGCAAGCCACGCTTTCATCCAGCAGTTGTAGGTTGTAGCGCGCGGCTAGTTCGCCGCCCAGTAGTATGGCTCGTTCGCGTTTGCCCATGCTGTCTAGCCAAAACCAGGCAGCCAGAAACAAAATCAGCATCAATATTAATTCCATGTCTATGCACCATTAATTGAATTGTTAGCGCAGTATGTGGCGGCTGGCTTGGCTTGTAAAGAGCATTAATAAGCACTGTTATGGTGCCATGCAAAGTGCCTTGCACTCATTTCGTGCATTAAATAGGGCGATATCATAAGATAGTTATTGAAAAAACAATTACTTAAGTTTTGGCGCGTTATTTGCTTACAAATACGTGATGAAAATTTTGGAGTAGCGAAAAAATGGAAACGTTAGTCTCAGCAAACGATGTGTTATTTGTTTTATTAGGCGCCATTATGGTGCTTGCTATGCATGCTGGATTTGCCTTTTTGGAGGTGGGTACGGTGCGTAAGAAAAACCAAGTCAATGCCTTGGTTAAAATCATGGTGGATTTTTCAGTGTCCACCGTGGCCTATTTTTTCATAGGCTACAGCATTGCTTATGGCCTGAACTTTTTTAGCGGGGCCGAGGTGTTGGCCGCGAAAAATGGCTACGATTTAGTGAAGTTCTTTTTCTTGCTGACTTTTGCCGCCGCTATTCCTGCCATCGTTTCTGGTGGCATAGCCGAACGTGCTAAATTTAATCCGCAATTGGCTGCCACCTTTGCCTTGGTTGGTTTCGTTTACCCATTTTTTGAGGGCATCGCATGGAATAACCATTACGGCTTTCAAGATTGGTTGAATGCCAGCTATGGCGCTAAATTTCATGACTTTGCTGGTTCCGTGGTGGTGCATGCCATGGGCGGCTGGATTGCCTTGGCTGCGGTGATGTTGTTGGGCGCGCGCAATGGCCGTTACAGCAAAGACGGCAGGCTGCATGCCTACCCGCCGTCCAATATCCCGTTTCTAGCACTGGGTGCATGGATACTGACTGTTGGTTGGTTTGGCTTTAACGTTATGTCCGCGCAGGCTATACAGGGTATATCCGGTTTAGTGGCCGTGAACTCATTGATGGCCTTAGTCGGTGGCACCTTGGCGGCCCTAGTGGTCGGCAAGAATGACCCGGGCTTTGTTCACAATGGCCCCTTGGCTGGTTTGGTTGCCGTTTGTGCTGGCTCTGACGTGATGCATCCGCTGGGCGCGTTGGCTACCGGTGTCGTGGCTGGCGCCTTATTCGTTTGGGCCTTTAATCTAACGCAAAACCGTTTAAAAATTGATGACGTATTGGGTGTTTGGCCATTGCACGGATTGTGTGGCGCTTGGGGCGGTTTAGCTGCCGGTATTTTTGGTGCGACTGCTTTAGGTGGCCTAGGTGGCATCAGTTTCATGTCGCAACTGCTAGGCACAGGCTTGGGTGTGTTGATTGCCGTAGTTGGCGGCGCATTGGTTTACGGTGTATTAAAAATGCTAGTAGGCATACGCTTGAGTCAGGAAGAAGAGTTTGATGGCGCCGATTTAAGTGTGCACAAAATCGGCTCCAGCGCCGACGATTGAGCGAGTTAGTGCTGGTGTTGCGCCAACGCCCATAATACGTGTTCGCGCAACAAGGTCGATTCATCATTGGCCCGCGCTTGCAAGGCTGAAATAATTTCCGGGCTGGTTTTGGCGTTTCCTAAGCCCACGGCGATATTGCGTAACCATTGTTGGTAGCCTATTCGGTATATCGCACTGCCGGCTAACTTGCTGTTAAATTCGGACTCTGTCCAAGCAAAGCAGTCTAGTAAGCCAATGTCGTCCAAGCCGTGCTTAATGACAAAATCCGGCTCGTGGCTCACTTCGGCAAACTTATTCCATGGGCAAGCCAATTGGCAGTCATCGCAACCGTATACGCGGTTGCCTATCATGGGCCTGAATTCCAAAGGTATGCTGCCTTTTAACTCTATGGTTAGGTAGGATATACAGCGTCTGGCGTCGACTTGGTAGGGCGCCACGATGGCCCGGGTCGGGCACACGTCTATGCAGCTTTGGCAGGTGCCGCAATGGTTGCTGGCCGGTGCGTCAACGGGTAAGGGTAGGTTGGTGTAAATCTCGCCTAAGAAAAACCAAGAACCGTGGTCTTTATTGATGAGTAAGGTGTGTTTGCCCCGCCAGCCCATGCCGGCTTTTTCTGCTAAAGCCACTTCCAATACCGGCGCGCTGTCGGTGAACACCCGGTAACTAAAGTCGGTTAGCTCGCATTCTTCTAAGGCAGTGGCTATTTTTTCACTGAGTGTTTGCAGTTTTTTGCGCATCACTTTGTGGTAATCACGCGCCAAGGCGTAACGCGATATAAAAGCCTTGGACGAATCGTTAAGTACCGCGTCACTGGCTAGGGCATTAGCCGGCAGGTAATCCAAGCGGGCCGAAATGACCCTTAGGGTCCGTGGCACCAATTCTTCAGGGCGGGTGCGCTTGAGGCCGTGTTTTGCCATATAATCCATTTCACCATGAAATCCTTTAGCAATCCAAGCTTGATGATGCGCTTCCGCCTCCTGCAAATTCGTATCGGTAATGCCGATTTGATTAAAACCCAGCGCCATGCCCCAGCGTTTGATGTCTTGGGCGAGCGCTAGCAATGTAGGTTGGTCTGTCATGAGCGTTGATTTTACACTTGATTTGCCAGATGAGGCAGCGACCTTGGCCTTAGGTCAATTGTTGGCACCAGCCTTGCAAGCCAATATGACGGTGTATTTACAAGGGGATCTGGGCGCCGGCAAGACCACATTGGTGCGCGGTCTATTGCGCGCCTTAGGCTTTAACGGCAAAGTCAAAAGCCCGACCTACACCTTGCTTGAAACCTATCCCATTTCTTTACCCAATCAAACCCCGGTGCAGTTATGCCATTTTGATTTATACCGGTTTAATGACGAGGAGGAATGGGAGTCGGCTGGGTTTCGTGAGTACTTTAATGCGCGCACTGTATGCCTAATAGAGTGGCCAGATAAGGCGAAAAATTGTTTAAATAGGCCTGACCTGGAAATTGTTTTTGACGTTAAAATGTTGGGCGAGGCCTTAGGCCGTCGTGTGCGCATAGTGGCCCACACCCCATTAGGAAAACAATGTTTGCAAGGGATACCAAGCAGCCTATGAAAAAAAGCTTAGTGCAAGGCCTATTGAGCCTGTTGCTGTTATTGCACTTAAATCAGTTTGCATTGGCCGCCAATTTGGTCAGTGCAGTTCGGGTTTGGCCGGCACAAGACTACACGCGCATTACTTTGGAGGCCAACACCGCCTTCACTTATAAAATGAGCTACATGCAAAATCCCGATCGGGTGGTGTTGGATATAGATCAAGTCGAACTCAACCCGGCCATCAAATCACTGGCTGATAAAGTGCAAGCTAACGACCCTTACATCAAGCAGATACGCAGCGCTAATTTTCAGCAAGGCGTGCGCTTGGTGGTGGATTTAAAAGCCGCAGCCAAACCCAATGCCTTCACATTAACGCCAACCGGCGCATACAAATACCGCTTGGTGTTGGACGTCTATCCGGCCTTGGATCCTTTAATGGCCATGGTGGCTGAGCGCGATCCGGCATCGGTACCCACTGCGGCAGTAACGGCAGATGCGCCGGCGCCAGCCACGGCTGCGCCCGAACCGGTTGCAGTGGAATCGGCAGCACAGTCCAATAATGCGCTGGCTGAAGCCGCACCGGCAAGCCCGCCTGTCGTCACAGAAGGGCCGGTGATTAAAAACATGCCTGCCGAAGTGAAAAAAGTAGGCAGGCAAATTATTGTTGCGATTGATGCCGGCCATGGTGGTGAAGACCCCGGTGCCATGGGTGCGAGTGGCAGTCGGGAGAAAGACATCACGCTCATGGTGGCCAAGAAACTTAAGCAACAAATTGATGCGGAACCGAATATGCGGGCGGTGTTAACCCGCGATGGCGATTACTTCATCCCTTTGCATGGGCGCGTGGTTAAAGCCAGAGGCATGCAAGCCGATTTATTTGTGTCTATCCATGCCGATGCCTTCACCAAACAGTCGGCACGCGGCTCATCGGTTTTTGCCTTGTCGGAACGTGGGGCCACCAGTGCCAGTGCCAGGTACTTGGCGAAAAAAGAGAACGAATCGGATTTAATAGGCGGGGTGAGCTTGAACGACAAAGACCCCATATTGGCCAGAACCTTGTTGGATTTATCGCAAACGGCGACCATTAACGACAGCTTGAAATTGGGTAAAGCGGTGTTGTCTGAGATAGGAGAAATTAACACCTTGCACGCCAAAAGAGTAGAGCAGGCCTCATTTGCGGTGCTTAAATCACCGGACATTCCATCCATACTGGTTGAGACCGCCTTCATTAGCAACCCGGAAGAGGAGCGCCGCTTGAATGATGAAGCTTACCAAGAGCAACTTTGCGCGTCGATATTAAACGGCATTAAGAAGTATTTTTCCACCAACCCGGCCCTGGCAAAAAGTAAAGTGGCATACGAATAATGCCCACTGACTCGTGTGCCATAGACCATCATTAAAAGAGGTCTAACATGCAATTATGTTTTCTAGGTGCAACCGGCACCGTCACCGGATCGAAATACTTGCTCAGCCATCAAACGGCAGACGGTTCCAGTAGACGGATTCTTATAGACTGCGGCCTGTTTCAAGGCCTCAAGCAATTGCGTCTAAGGAATTGGGCCGATTTGCCTATAGACCCTAAAACCATCGATGCGGTGGTGTTGACCCATGCCCATATTGACCACAGCGGTTACTTGCCGTTGTTGGTTAAAAATGGCTTTTCTGGCAAGGTGTATTGCACGCCCGCGACGCGGGATTTGTGCGAGGTCTTGTTGTTGGATTCGGCGCATTTGCAGGAAGAAGAAGCACGCTACGCCAACAAAAGCGGTTTTTCAAAACACAATCCGGCGCTGCCTTTGTATGGCACCGAAGACGCGCAAAATGCCTTGGCCTTGTTGGTGCCGATTGCCTACGACAAAGACCTGGATTTAGGCGCTGGCTTAACCCTACGCCTGGCGCCCAGCGGCCATATTTTGGGCTCGGCTTTCGTGCGCATACACAGTAAAAAAACTTCTATTTTGTTTTCGGGCGACATAGGGCGGCCGCACGATATTCTGATGAAAGCGCCAGCGGCCATCAAGCAAGCGGATTATTTGGTATTGGAGTCGACCTACGGTAATCGCTTGCACGAACGCAGTGATCCACAGCTTCAACTAGCCGAGATCATCAATCAAACCGTTAAGCAAAAAGGCGTGGTGTTGATACCGGTTTTTGCCGTTGGTCGGGCGCAAGAATTGCTTTATTACATCCATTTGCTCAAAGCGGCCGGTACCATTCCTAAAGACTTACCGGTTTATCTAAATAGCCCCATGGCGGTCGATGCCACGGCCATATTCAATCACTTTAGCGATGAGCATCGATTAAGTGCTGAGCAAAGTCATGCATTATGCCGGGTTGCGCACATGGTGAATGGGGTGGAAGAGTCCAAGCGCCTTAACTTAATGCGCGGCCCCATGATTATATTGTCAGCCAGCGGCATGGCTACCGGCGGGCGGGTGGTGCACCATTTAAAAGCGTTTGCGCCGCATGCCATTAACACCATTTTATTTGTTGGCTTTCAGGCGGCCGGCACGCGAGGCGCGGCCATGCTGGATGGGGCACCAAGCATAAAAATTCATGGGGAGTACGTGCCGGTTTTAGCTAAAGTGGCCTTGCTTTCTAATTTATCGGCCCACGCCGATTACGCGGAGATTTTGACTTGGTTAAGCGGGTTTAGCGCGCCGCCGAAGATGACCTTTATCACCCACGGCGAACCCGTTGCAGCCGATGCCATGCGTTTGCACCTAGAAGAGCAATTGCGTTGGTCGGTGACCGTGCCCGATTACCTGGAGACGGTCAATCTGGATTAGCGCTTAGGGCTTATAGATTAGGGCTTATAGATGCGGCTTGATGTAAGCGCATTGACTGCATTTGCCAATCACGGCTAATTCCTGCAAGGTGGTGGCACCTAAAATCACCATGACCCTGGCCTTGACCACTTTGACGGTAATTTCGGCTAAGCCTAAGTGTTTGGCGATGTCTTTTACCAACATGCCGTGGCTTAATAAATCAAATACCAGCCTTTGTTTTTTCGTGAGTTGGCTTAATTTGGCGCTGTAAATGTGCACCAGCTTGGCTTGATCCATTTCTAATAAAGGGACGATGGTAACGGGTGTGCTATTGGTATTGGTCATGGCTGTGCTCTCGTTAATCGGCGTCATAGCGCTGAATTGATGCCCATACTACGCCTTATTTTTAAAGGCCATTTGATATACATCAATATAGGGGTTAATTGGCATGGCTGATTATGCAGCTTGAATGCAGCACTGGAATTTAGGCGCTAATTAAAGCAAGCAAAGCTAGCGCCTTTTCTGTTGCAGGCTATCCAATTCTCGACTGGTATCGCCGTAGCCGGTTTGGCAAAGCAGGGCCTGTTCTATGTAGCGGCTGACGGCTTGGCGCAGACTGCTGACCAGCGGCGCATCGGTAAAAATTTGCGGGAATTTAAAGCCCAGCCAAGCGTACAAGCTAAGGTTGTGGCTAAGCAATTCGGCCTCAGCCAGGTGCTTGGCATGGTGGTTTGTTAGCCAGTTAGGTGCGCTGGGTAACGCGCGGGTTTTCGATTGAGCCACGCTTTTTAAGCACAACAGGAAGTAGTCTTTTTCAAAGGGCACGTTCAGTGCGATCGGTGCGCAGGCAAACAGGTATTTATCTTTCAGTGCCATGTCGGGCGCATGGCTGTCGACCAATTGTGCCTGCGTGAGTTGCTGATCCATGCCGCCTAAGACAAATAGGGGCTGGTGTATGCCTAATCTGTCACGTTGGTATGTTAAGACTTCGGCTATGCTGCGGGTGGGTATCTGCGCTGCGCTGCGCTCAATGGCTTGGAAAGCGATGGCTATGGGTAGCTTGTCCAAATGCACGGTGTCATCGGTACCCAGCATGTGAGCAATGTGTATCAGCTCATCGTCTTCTAAGGTGGTGACGTAGCCGTGATCGTATATGCCGTAGCGGCCAGCTCGACCGGCTATTTGCCGCACTTCGGTGGCATTTAAGGGACGCGATGCGACGCCATCAAATTTATGGATGTGGCTAAAAATGATGCGGCGTATGGGTAGATTCAGCCCCATGCCTATGGCGTCGGTGGCGACCAAAATATCGGCTGCACCCGAGCAGAAACGCTCGGCCTCGGTCCGCCGCACCTCCGGTGACAGGGCGCCGTATATCGTGGCAACGCGGTAACCCCATAGGCGAAAGCGCGCGCTGTAGGTCAATACATCCTTACGGCTAAAGGCAATCACGGCATCGCCTTTTTCTAGGCGAGTTTTTAAGGTTTGTTTCTTGTAGCGTGGCCCACACAGCCCATTTTCTTCCAATATGAGTGGCGTCTTGCGCTCAAGGATGCTGATTTGATGGCTTTCCTGCAGGGCCTGGATAACGCCTAGGCAGGCTTGGGTCACCGCGGTAGAGCCGCACACATACACTTGCTCGGCCGGCACCCCCACTAAGGCGGCGGTCCACGCGCTGCCGCGATCCGGGTCTTGCAGCATCTGAATTTCGTCTATGACCGCCACCGCCACTTTTTTGTTGGGGTTCATCATTTCTATGGTGGAGGCAGTGTGCTTGGCGCCAGGCATGAGCACGCGTTCTTCACCGGTGATTAAATTGCAAGGCACGCCTGCGGCCACCAATCGATCGCGAATTTCCATGGCCAATAAGCGTAAAGGGGCGAGGTAGACACCGGACTGGGCTTGCTGTAACGCCAATAATGCCTGGTGTGTTTTGCCGGAATTGGTTGGCCCTAAATAGAAGTGATGGTGGCGTTTAATGCGCCTGGCATGGGGGAAGCTGGCCAGGTAGGAATTTTCCGCTAGGGCTGGATTTAATGCATGCATAGGCTAAAGAATTTAGCTTAAAACAGGTAAAATAGCCACCACTATGCGCATTCGACTGTTACCCGATCAATTGATTAGCCAAATCGCCGCTGGCGAAGTGGTGGAGCGGCCGGCCTCGGCTTTAAAGGAATTGCTGGAGAACAGCTTGGATGCAGTCAGTAGCGATATCCAAGTGGCCTTGTTAGAGGGTGGCGTCAAACAAATGCGCGTCATGGACAACGGCTTGGGCATAGCCGAAGACGACTTGGCCATGGCCTTGACCCGTCACGCCACCAGTAAGATTGCCAGCCTAGACGATTTGGAAGCGGTCGCCAGTTTGGGTTTCCGCGGCGAAGCCTTGGCCAGCATAGCGTCGGTGTCACGCACGCACATTGTCAGCCGCCGTGCCGATGCGGGCCATGCTTGGCGCATCCAATCCGATGGCAGCCAAATTTCATCCATAGCACCGGCCGCCCTAGACGCTGGCACGGTGATAGAAGTGAACGATTTGTATTTCAATACGCCGGCGCGCCGTAAGTTTTTAAAAACCGAGGGCACCGAGTTTGCCCATTGTGAAGCCGCATTTAATCGCATTGCGCTATCGCGCCCGGACGTGAGTTTTATGTTGCAGCATAACGGCAGGGCCTTATGCCGCTACCCGGCGAGCGAACCGACTAAGCGTTTTGGCGATATTTTAGGCGCCACCTTTAGTGCAGAATCGATTGCTATTGATGAATCGGCAGCGGGCCTGCGTCTATGGGGCGTCACGGCTAAACCGACCTTTAATCGGCATAAAAGCGATTGCCAATACGTCTACGTCAACGGCCGCTTTGTGCGCGATAAACTCATTAGCCACGCCATACGCCAAGCCTACCAAGACGTGTTGCACCACGATAGGCACCCGGCATTTGTCTTGTTTGTCGAGTTGGACGCCAGTTTGGTTGACGTCAATGTGCACCCAAGTAAAACCGAAGTGCGTTTTAGAGACAGCCAAGCGCTACACCGTTTTATTTTTCACGCCTTGCACAAAGCCTTGGCCAGCCCAACCGGGGTGTCCAATGCGGCTAGCGCTACCCAGGCTGCATACAACCCATTTTCGTCTGCCAGCACTAGGCCATATCCTATTGAGCAAACGCAGATTGATTTAAGCCTGCAGCAAACGCCGGATTTTTATGGGCGTTTATTTGGCGCCAAAGAACAGCCAATGAACAACGCAAGTGCTGCCCTGCAAGCCAATAGGGACGGGCATGCTGGCGATGCTGCCACAGACGAGCGCGCACACGATGCGCACCCGCTTGGTTTTGCCGTGGCGCAAATTCACGGCATTTATGTTTTGGCGCAAAATGCCTTGGGTTTGGTGGTGGTGGACATGCACGCGGCGCACGAGCGCATTATGTACGAACGGCTAAAAAACGCATTGGATCAGCAGGCCGTGGCCATGCAGCCTTTGCTGATACCCGTCAGTTTTAGCGCAGATAAATTGGAGGTGGCGACCGTGCAAGAAGCCTTGGCTAGCCTTGATGGCGAGTTGCAGCAATTGGGCTTTGATTTAGCGGTGCTGTCGCCCACCACTTTGGTGGTGCGCGCTGTCCCTAGCATGCTGCAAAATGCCGATGCCGTTAGTCTGGCTAGAGATGTCTTACGCGATCTGCGCGAGTTTGGCGCCAGCCGTGCTTTAACCGAACGCCGCAATGAGTTGTTAGGCACCATGGCCTGCCATGCAGCGGTGCGGGCGAATCGTAGCCTAAGCCTAACGGAAATGAATGCCTTGTTACGCGACATGGAGGCGACCGAACGCAGTGGTTTATGCAATCACGGTCGACCAACCTGGTTTCAAGTCGGCATAGCCGATTTGGATAAAATGTTCATGCGCGGTAAATAAGCCGAGATGCCATTAGCCCCAGCCATATTCTTAATGGGCCCAACTGCCAGCGGCAAGACCGGGGCCGCGGTGGCCTTAGCCGCCACCTTGCCGGTGGAGATCATCAGTGTTGATTCCGCCTTGGTCTACCGTGACATGGACATAGGCACGGCCAAGCCGGATGCAGCCACCTTGCAGCAGGCGCCGCACCACCTGATTAATCTGATTCCACCTACGCAAGCTTATTCGGCCGCTAACTTTCGTCAAGATGCCTTAGGCTTGATGGCTGACATCAGCGCGCGCGGGCGCATCCCTTTGTTGGTCGGCGGCACCATGCTGTATTTCAAAGCGCTGGAGCAGGGCATGAGTGGCTTGCCGGAGGCGGATGCGCAGGTGCGCATGGGCTTGGATGCGGAAGCGGCGGCCATAGGCTGGCCGGCCATGCATGCAAAATTAGCTGGCGTGGACGCCTTAACGGCTGCGCGCTTAGCACCCAATGACAGTCAACGCATACAGCGCGCATTGGAGGTGCACGCCATTAGCGGCCGTCGCCTGTCTGATCTGATTGCGGAGCAAAGCAGCCAGGTGCTGCCATATCAGGTCTTGAAGGTAGCCTTGTTGCCCAGCGATCGTCAGCTGCTGCATGAGCGCATCGCCATGCGTTTCGAGCAGATGTTGGCAGCCGGCTTGGTGGACGAGGTGCGGGCATTGTTGATTAAATACCCGGTGTTGACAGCCGAATCGACCGCCATGCGCTGCGTTGGTTACCGTCAGACCTTGCACTATTTAGCCGGTGAAATCGGCTTGGAAGAACTGCGTGAGCGCGGGATTTTCGCCACCCGCCAATTGGCTAAAAGGCAGCTCACCTGGTTGCGTAGCATGCCGCAGGTGCGGGTCTTGGATTGCCTACAAAGCGGTATAAATGAGCTGGTTTTTAATGAGGTTAATCAGTTCATTAAAAATAATAGTTAATGTAGTTTGTTAACTATTTGCAGGCCATCTTGATACGCTTGGCTGCTTCTAAGCATTCATCCAAACTCGCCACCAAGGCCAATCGGACAAAGTGCTCACCTGGATTAATGCCGTGCGCTTGTCTGGCTAGGTAACTGCCCGGCAACACCGTCACATTAAAATCACGGTATAGCCTTAAGGCAAATGCACTATCGCTTACGGGCTTGCCGGAATGAGGTTTAATCTTGCACCACAAATAAAAGGCGGCATCGGGCAAACTCGCTTCCATTACTTCGCTTAATAGGGGCGTTACCGCCGCAAACTTTTCAGCATACAGGCGGCGATTTTCAATGACGTGCTGCTCGTCGTTCCACGCTGCCATGCTGGCGGCCTGCACGGCAGGATTCATGGCGCAACCATGGTAGGTGCGGTACAGCGCAAATTTTTCTATGATGACGGCATCCCCCGCGACAAAACCGGAGCGCATACCCGGTACATTGGAGCGCTTGGATAAAGAGCTGAACACCACTAGGTTTTTGTAATCACGATTGAGTAATCGTGCAGCTTGCAAGGCGCCTAAGGGCGGCTTGCTTTCATCGAAATAGATCTCCGAGTAGCATTCGTCGGCGGCAATGACAAAGCCGTATTGATCGGATAAATCAAACACCGTTTGCCATTGTGCCAAGGACATCACCTTGCCGGATGGGTTGCCAGGGCTGCATACGTAGACCAATTGCGTGCGTTTCAAAACCTCGCTGGGCACGCTGGCAAAATCCATGGCATGCTGATTTTCCGGCAAAGTATTTAAAAAGTAGGGTTCGGCACCGGCTAAAAAGGCCGCGCCTTCGTATATTTGATAAAACGGATTGGGAGAAATCACCAGCGGCTTGATAGCGCTGCTGCTGTCTATGATGACTTGCGCGAAAGCAAACAAGGCTTCGCGACTGCCGGTAACAGGCAGTATCTCCGTTTCAAGGTTAAGCATGGGGATGCCGTAACGACGACTTAACCAGTTGGCTATGGCCTCACGCAGGGCCGGGCTACCCAATGTTGTCGGGTAAGTGGCCAAGCCGGCCAAATTGTCCACTAAAGCCTGTTTAATCAAAGGCGGCGTAGCGTGCTTGGGTTCGCCTATGGATAAGTTAATCGGGCTGTAGGCGGGATTGGCCGTGGTGCCCTTGAATAAATCGCGTAGACGCTGAAAAGGGTAGGCTTGCAGTAAGTTTAGGTTGGCATTCATGGCCGATATTGTAATATACGTGGCGCACATTCCATAGCCCTTAGCACGCATTGCTGTTAGCATCGAGTGCCACTGCAACATATGAAGAAAGAAGCCATGCCCAGCCATCAACAAACAGCGCAGCCCGCCCAAGATAGCCGTTACCTAGCCGTATCCGGTTTGCTATTTGGTGCCGTGTGCTGGGGCATCATTTGGTACCCGTATCGGCTCATGGCTGACATGGGGGTATCGGGCGTGGCCTCCAGCTTTTACACCTATGCCATCACCGTGCTGTTGGCCAGCCTGTATTTTGCTAAACATTGGCGCGGTCTATTTAAGCAACCTTTTAGCATCGTTTACCTGGCATTGGTGGCCGGTTGGACCAATCTGGCTTACGTGTTGGCGGTAATAGATGGCGAGGTCATGCGCGTGATGCTGCTGTTTTATTTGTCGCCTTTGTGGACCTTGATATTGGCGCACTTTTATTTGAAAGAAAAGACCCCTACAAGCGGCTACCTAGCCATCGTCATCTCCTTGCTGGGCGCCTTCATTATGCTCTATGACCCCGCGCTTAGTCCCTGGCCATTGCCCAGAAACCAAGCCGAATGGTTAGCCTTGTCTTCCGGCATAGGCTTTTCCTTAACCAATGTGCTGACGCGTCAAGCCCGTGACTTGAGTTTGCAGGCAAAATCGTTCGCAGTGTGGTTGGGGGTGTTGCTGGTCAGTTTGCTGTTTATCCCGTTTAGCGCCGCACCATGGCCTAGCCCATACTTTTTTAGCAACAGTCAATGGTTGGTGATGGGGATGATAGCCATGTTGCTCTTGGCGGCGACCGTGTTGGTGCAATACGGCGTCACTAGGTTGCCGGCGACCCGCGCATCGGTGGTGTTTTTGTTTGAGTTGGTGGTGGCCGCCATCGCCTCCTATTATTTGGCCAACGAGAGCATGGCGCTCAATGAATGGCTGGGCGGCAGTTTGATTGTACTGGCTGCGCTGTTTGCGGCTAAATCGGCTTAATTGCTCGCCGTCCCATCCTGCCACATATTTTGGTATTGCTGCTCTAGGCCGCGAGCAAAGTCAGCCGGACTAAATAATGCGCTCGTCGTTCGCAGCTTTTGCAGGCGCTGTTTAATCGCCAATAAAGCCTCAGGGTTGCTCGCGTAATAGCTTGCGCGGCTTTCGTAGTCCGCCAAGTTGTCCGTGACCATTTCTTTTAAGCCCAGTGCCTGCAACAAACTGCCGGCCACGCGGGCGGAAAAGGTGTTGCCTACACAGCTTAACACCGGCAAGCCCATCCATAAGGCATCGCTGCAGGTGGTATGGGCGTTATAGGGCAGGGTGTCTAAAAATAAATCGGCATGCACGTGCCTGGCCAGGTGCTCGGCTATCGGCAAGCGAGGCGCAAATACCAATCTGTCTGCTGACACACCTTGCGCCATTGCCGCATTCATTAAGTTTTGCTTGGCCCAGGGGTTGCATTCCAGCAACCACAGCACACTATGGCCTTGCGTTTTTAATAAGCGCATCCACACGCTAAACAGCTCGGCGCTGATCTTGAATGTTTGGTTGAAGCAGCAGTAAACAAAAGCACCTTCTGGCAGCTGGCAACTGGCTCTGGTGGGCGCGTCGGCCAATGGACGTTGGCTATCGTTGGCTTGGTAACAGGGTAGTAGGGCTAATTTTTCTGCGTAATCTTGCGCGCTAGCGGCGGGGGTGATGAAGGCGTCGCTGATTAAGTAGTCAAACAAGGGCCGTTTATGGCCGTTTGCAAAACTGGCATGGCCCATGCTGCCGGGAAAGCCCAACCAATTGACGTGGATGATTGCCGGCTTTAAGGCGACGATGCCGCTGCGGCTGGTTTGCGTGTAGCCGCTTAAATCCACCAGTATGTTTATGGCGTGGTCGTTAATTTTTTTAGCCGCCTCTGTTTCGGATAAAGCTTGGATATCGTGAAACTGATCGAAGGCTTTTTCTAGCCTTAATCTGGCCGGGGATAGGTCGTTTTTACCGTACGAGTAAGCGTAAATTTCATAAGCCGATCGGTCGTGCTGCTCGATCAGTTCGGTGATTAAAAAGGCTAAGGGATGCAATCTAAAATCGGCGGACAAATAGCCTATTTTCAGCTTGCGTTTACTTGCTCGGTCATGACCATGTTGGTAATTAAACGAGGACGGCGTGTTTTGCGCCAACAAGCGGCCAAAGCGCTGTGCCACCCATAAATCCGCGCAACGTAACTGCTCGACTGCTGTGGTGCCTGGCATGGCTAAGAAGGCGAACGGCGATATTTGCGCGCGTGGGTCGGTGGCTAAGGCATGGCGTATTGCTGCAATCTGCTCAGGCAAGCCGTGCCAATCGCAAACATGCTGTTTTTGATGCACCAGGTGCACTTTGGCATGATGCAGTTGCGGATTGAGGCTGAGCGCGTGTTGGTAGCTCGCTATGGCTAAATCAAGTTGGCCTAACTCACGCTGCACGTTGCCTAGATTATTATGCGTGTCGGCATCATTGGGGTCGAATTGCAGTGCCGCTTGGTAATGCTGGGCGGCGTCCTGCGGTTGGCCAAGTTCACGTTTGGCATTGGCTAAATTGTAGTGCAGGGCCGCCTTGTCCATGGCGTCTTGGGGCTGCAGGCTCAATGCTTCATTGAAGCACTCTGCGGCCTGGCGGTATTGGCCTTCTGCATGCGCCTGATTACCGCCTAGCATTAGGCAATGGCCTAGTGCTAAGCGGCTTTGATCGTTAGGACCGTGGCTGTGCAACAACCGGCGGTAGCAGGCTGCGGCATCGACTATGCGCTGGCTTTGGTAGCATAGGATGGCCAACAACTGCAATGCGTCATGGTGATCGGCTTGCTGGTTTAGCAGGGCTTGCAGCTTAGCTTCAGCGGCTTGCGGCTGACCGGCTTGATAAAGCGTTAGGGCTTGCGCGTATAGGGTGTTGGCCATGCTTTAATTTTAACCTAAAGTCGGTTTTATGCCACTTGCGGCGAAGGCAGGCAGGCTGCGAGCCAGTTTTTTTAAACCTAATTTACGCAATAAGAAACGATTGGGGTTGATTAAGTTCAGCATGGTTGGGTTAATTGCTGGGTTTTCTTGGCAAATTAAGCTGGCCAGTATCTCGCCGCAATAGGGCGCACTGGTAAACCCTCGGCTACCGTGGGCTAAATTGACATACAGTCCATCAGTTCGGGGCAGTGAGGATGGCTTGGCATTCGGCCTTGGTGGGGCTGCCATTATGGCGGCATGATCTAATAATTCCCCCACTAAAGGGAAGTAGTCGGCGCTGGTGCAACGAAAAGACACGCGACCGCCCGCTATGCTGTTTTTTAGGCTGTCGTGTAATGCCGGGGAATAGCTGTTTAATTTGTTTAAATTAGCCTGGTGATCGTATTCGTCTATGGCGAGCGACTGGTCTGATGAAAAGCTGGCGCCTAGCGTATGCACGCCTTGCTCGGCAGGGCTTAAGTAGCCGTCACTGCAAACAATGCTGCGCAATGCCAAGCTGACTTCGCTGGCTTTGACCAGACTAAGCTGCCCGCGTACCGATAGCGTTTTTAGCTGCAGGCTCATGCCTAGGTCTTCGGCCTGATTGGCATTAGCCAGGATGACGGCGTCGGCTTTTTCTAGGCACAGTTCGCCTGCGTAAATTTCAAATAGCCCATTATTTTTCAATACTTTATTGGGATTGGTTGATGTTTTTACACTGATGTTTGGATGCGTGATTAATGCGCGGCATAGGGCTGCCGGATTTAGCCAAGCCGCGTTGGCAAAGTATAAGGCCGGATGAGGCAGCGCCAAACCAGCTTGCTGACTGGCTTGCGCTGGGTCAAGTAATTGCACGTGTTGGGCTGCTTCTTTCCACGACAGTACTTTTTGTAATCTGGCTAATTCGCGGTCATTAAAGCCCAATTGCAGCATGCCGCAGGCATGAAAATCCTTGACCGGCAACTGCAGTTTGTTAATCAACTCCAAGCTGTATAAATAGCCAGCCAAGGCAAACTGACTGGTGCTGTCGTCACCGCTTAAGCGTGGGTAGAGCATGGCTTGTGGGTTACCAGAGGCTTCCATAGCAATGTCCTCATGCCGTTCAATTAGGCTAACCTTGACGCCACGTTGGGCTAGGGCATAAGCGCTGCTGCAGCCGGCTATGCCAGCCCCAATCACTATGACGCTTTTAGGCGGCATGGCTTGCCCCTACATATTACCCGTAAAGCATTTCGCGCTTTTTGGCGTAACCGGCTTGCTTGTTGACCTGAAAGCCTGCGGCCATTAGCTGGCGTCGCACTGCACTGGCGCTGGTGAAGGTGGCAAAGCTGGTGTGGATGTTAGACAGCAAGGCCATTTGCTGAAACAAGCTGCCTTGCCATATGTCTGGATTTTTAGCTGGTGAAAAGCCATCTAGAAACCAAGCGTCGACTGCGATCTTGGGCTGCTGTTGGCTAAGGCTTTGATAGGCAGTGGCGGCATCGCCTATTAGTAAACTGAGCCGCACGCGCTGGTTAAATAAACTGACGTCACCCTGCTCTATGGCCTTGGGGTAGTGGGCGATCAGCGCCTCGCTAAATGGCTTCAGGGTCGGCCATTGTTGCCAAGCTTTAGACATATCAAGTGGACTCAAAGGGTGTTTCTCAGCGCTGATAAAATGCAAATTGGCCTTAATGGGTGCGGTATCCAGCCAGAATTTTGCCGCTAATAAAAAATTAAGCCCTGTGCCAAAGCCGGTTTCAGCGATAGTAAAGCTTGCATTTGGGTAGTCTAGCCAGCGTTCGGCCAAGCGATTGGCCTGCAAGAAAACGTAATCGGTTTCCTGCAGGCCGTTGTCGCTGTTGTAGTAGACGTCTTGGTATTGCTCGGAGAAGGCCAGGCCGTTTTGCCAGGAAACCGCTGCGTGCACTACAGGCGGCATGCTTAACGCTTCCACACCTTGCCGTAGGCGGCCAGTAATTGTTGGTGCATGCGACTGCCTTGCATGTTTTCACCTAGGTTAATCAGGCCAAAATACTGTTCCGTTTGATTCAGCAGTTTTTCTGCTTGGCTCAGCGTCTCTGCGCCATACATCAGCCTTAAGTTGGCTTTAAATAATGCCGGATCAGGGTGCGCCAATTCAACGCTAATCTGCACCAAGTCAGATAGGCAGCGGTAGACTTTGGCACGTTCAGTCGGTAGCTCGTTAAATTGCGCAATCCAGGCGCAGCCATCCAAGACGTCATCGGTGCTTTGGCAGGCTACGGCGGCCAAGGTTTTGAGTTCGCCTACGCGCAGGTCTACCCAAGTGCTGTTTGGGTCAGCACACAAACCTATGAGGGTGGTGACGGGCAATTCGTCCGCCAAATCCAAATCCAATAAAGTCGATAGCAACGCAGCCGATTCGGCATGGCTTAAGGATTGCAACTTAATGGCATAGGGACGTATTAAATTGCCTACGCTGTTGTTTTCCCATTGCAGCTCTTCAACCGGATAAATTTCACTCATGCCAGGCACAATGATGCGGCATGCGTAAACGCCTAGGTGGGTGAAGTCGGCTATGTAAATGTCATGGCCGCTGCCATGTATGGTGTCAACGCACCAGTGGTAATCTTCTTCGGTGGTGGTGCCGAAGTTCCAATCGAA
>CAMDXI010000006.1 GCA_945878695.1 Methylotenera oryzisoli
TGGGTGATGCGCCTTGTTTTATTGTAAATTTTACAAAATAATAAAATTAATTTGTAAATAAAGCAAGTGTTGAGCTAAAAATCGCCCCAAAGACTTTGCATAACGGTGATGGCGGTTAGGGCGGCGGTCTCGGTGCGCAGTATGCGCGGGCCTAAAACGATGGATTGAAAGCCGTGCTGGCTGGCCAGGCGGATTTCCGCATCGGTCAAGCCGCCTTCCGCGCCTATGAGCAATGCAATCGAACCGTGGCCTGTAGTTAAATCGGCAAGGCGTGTTGCGCCCACCGGATTAAGCAATAGTCGCGTGCTGTGGCTATCGGCATGCTTGGCCAGCCATTGGCTGAGGCTGAGCGGCGCTAACACCGATGGGATGCTGGCGCGACCGCATTGTTCGCAGGCCGAGTAAACGATGTTTTGCCAATGCGCCAAGCGTTTTTCTGCGCGTTCGGCGCTGAGTTTAACCACGCTGCGTTCGGTGGCGAGTGGTTGGATGCAAGTGACGCCTAACTCCGTGGCTTTTTGTATGGTGTAGTCCATGCGCGTGCCGCTGGATATGCCCTGCAATAGCGTGATGTGTAAAGGCGATTCTTTGTTGGCTAGGCAGGCGCTCTCAACATGCACGCTGCTAGCGGTTTTGCTGATGCTGCGCAATACGCATTGGTAATCTTGGCCATCGCCATTAACCAAACCGATGCGGTCGCCCACTTGCAAACGCAACGCGCGAGTGGCATGGGCACTGGCGTTGTCGGATAGGCTAAGGACTTCGCCTACGCCTAATGGGTGGGGGTGATAAAAACGGGCGATCGCCATGAGTCAGCAAATTAAAGTGATAAAATTCGATTATAAAACCATTTGGAGTGTTGCATGGCAAGTATCCACCCACCGGTATGCGATTTCGGTTGGCCGGCACCGGATTTTAATTTAGTCAACGTCGATGGGCGTAGCTTAAGTCGTGATCAACTGATGGGAGAAAAAGGCCTGTTGGTGATGTTCATTTGCAATCATTGCCCTTATGTGAAAGCGATATTGCCCCGCTTGGTGGCCGATTGCCGTGAGCTCAATAGCTTGGGCATCAATAGCGTGGCCATTATGGCCAATGACCCGACCGTTTACCCGGAAGACGGGTTTGAGTACATGCAAAAAATAGCGGCTGACCTGCATTTCCCTTTTGCTTATTTAGTCGACTCCAGCCAACAAGTGGCCAAAGCCTACGGTGCGGTGTGCACGCCGGATTTTTTTGGCTTTAACAGTCAAGGCCAACTGCAATACCGAGGCCGCTTTGATGAAAGCCGTAAAGAAACGGCCAGCCACAGCCGCCGCGATTTATTTCATGCCATGCGAGGCATCGCCGAGACGGGTGTGGGGCCCGTTGAGCAAATAGCCAGCATAGGCTGCAGCATGAAGTGGTTGGAGGATTAAATGACAGAAACAAAAAAACTCAACTGGGGCATATTGGGCGCAGCGCGCGTTAACGAGCGCTTACTGCCGGCCATCATGACGGCCGCCAATGCGCAATTGGTGGCCATTGCCAGCCGCCGGCCCGGGGCTGCCGCGGCCACCTTAGCTAAATACGCGGTGGGCGACAGTCGGCATGTGAACTGCTACGACGATTTGGCCAGTTTAATTAATGACCCCAAGGTGGAAGCGATTTATTGCCCTATCGCCAATGAAGAGCATGCGCAGTGGGCCATGCAAGCCATTGCCGCGGGCAAGCATTGTTTGATAGAAAAACCCATGGCCACCAAGCTGCAAGACGTCGAGGCCATGGCTATGGCCGCTCAGCATCAGCAAGTTAAATTGATGGAAGGCTTTATGTACCGCTTTCATCCGCAGCATGCGCGCTTGCAAGCCTTAATTGCGCAAGGTTTGATAGGCGATGTGTTGTCGGCGCGCGCTTCATTTTCATTTTTGATGCAAGCCGCGCGCCTCTACCGAGTCAATCGCAGCATGGCCGATGGCGGCGGAGCGATGTGGGACATAGGACCTTATGCGATGCATGCGCTGCGTTGGTGTTTTGCCGAGCATGGCCAGCCAGCGCAAGCCGTGCAGCTAAGCGCATTAGCCAAGTTAAACGAACACGGCGCTGACACCGCATGCAGCGGGGTATTGGACTTTGGTTTGGATGCGCAAGGGCGTGCGCGTTTTGGCCATTTTGACGTCAGTTTTGAGCGCAGTCGTAAGTCCGAATACGAAATCATAGGCAGCAAGGGCTGGATAAAATGCCACGCCGCCTGGGTATTTGAAAAGGATGAGGCGGTGATTAGTTGGGGGCTGGACGACGGCAGTTTTGGTGAAGAGCGCATCGCGCCCAGCAACCACTTTAGTCTGGAAATAAGCCATTTTAGCGATTGCGTGTTGCATAACAGCGCG
Organism: Methylotenera oryzisoli; assembly: GCA_945878695.1. GTDB lineage: Bacteria > Pseudomonadota > Gammaproteobacteria > Burkholderiales > Methylophilaceae > Methylotenera > Methylotenera oryzisoli_B. Next base: position 2,370 of record CAMDXI010000006.1, read on the forward strand.
CCTTTATTGAGTCTGCAAGATGCCAAGCAAAATTGCCAGGCCATACAAGCGGTATTGCAAAGCGTGGCGACGGGCCTGCCGAGCCGTCTGGCTAAACTGGACTAAAGCCAACTGTGCGGCTAATTTTAACTTGCGCGAGATTTAGTCTGCTCGCCAATTAAGGTATAATCCGCGCTTAATTAATTGATGTGACAGGTGAATTGATGCCTATTTATGATTACCAATGCGCCACTTGTGGTCACAAAGCCGAAGTCATGCGCAAGATAAGTGAAGTCAGCACGGAAGCCTGCCCGGCGTGCGGTGCTAACGCATTTAGCAAACAGCTGTCTGCGCCTAGTTTTCAATTAAATGGCAGCGGTTGGTATGCCACCGACTTTAAAAATAGCGGTGCTAGCAGTAAAAAGGACGGCAGCCCTGAAAAAAAGTCTGAGGCGGCAGCGCCGGCTGCACCTTGTGCCAGCGGTTGTGCTTGCCATTAGATGCTGCATATTTTTTGTTACAGAAAGCTAGCCTTCCCACGCCATCGTTTGCCTGCATGAGTCTATTCAAATGAAAAAATACTTTATTACCGGTTTGCTTGTTTTAGTGCCCTTGTTTATCACCGTTTGGGTGATTTCCGGCTTGGTAGGCATGATGGATCAAAGCCTATTTTTGTTGCCAGAAACCTGGCGGCCAAAAGCGCAATTAGGCCTAGAAATTCCAGGCATGGGCGCCATACTGACCTTGTTGATTATATTTGTCACCGGCGTGATCGCCACCAATTTCTTTGGCAAGCGCTTGATACTGGTATGGGAAGCCTTGTTGGCCAGGGTGCCGGTGGTGAAATCCATCTACGCCAGTGTTAAACAAGTGTCAGACACGCTGTTTTCTGATTCAGGCAATGCCTTTAGGCAAGCGGTGTTGGTGCAGTTTCCCAGACCGGGGGTGTGGACCATCGCTTTTGTCACCGGCAAGCCGGGTGGCGACGTCGCCAACCATTTAAGCGGCGACTATTTGAGCGTCTATGTGCCGACCACGCCTAACCCAACCGGCGGCTATTTTTTGATGTTGCCACGGGCCGATGTGGTGGAATTGGACATGAGCGTGGACGAAGCGCTGAAATACATTATTTCCATGGGGGTGGTGGCGCCGCCTACTAAACTAAGCGCCCAGCATGCCAAGCTTTAAGCATGATTTTTTAATTTTTAACGACTATTTAACAAGACTTTATTTATGATGCGTACCCATTATTGCGGCCATTTAAACCGCCAACACATAGGCCAAACTGTTACTTTATGCGGTTGGGCACACCGTCGCCGTGATCACGGTGGCGTGATCTTTATCGATTTGCGTGACCGTGAAGGCTTGGCGCAAATCGTCGTGAACCCCGATGCTAAAGCGGCTTTTGCTGTTGCAGAAAGCGTGCGCAGTGAATACGTCTTGAAAATTGTCTGCGAAGTGCGGGCCCGACCAGAAGGCGCTGCCAATGCCAACTTAGCCACTGGCGAAGTGGAAATGATCGCCACGGAAATTGAGGTGCTCAACGCCTCGCTTACGCCGCCATTTATGTTGGACGATGAAAACCTCACGGAAACCGTGCGCTTGGAACACCGTTACATCGATTTGCGTCGCCCAGCCATGCAAAAAAACATGATGTTGCGTTACCGCGTGGCTAAAACCTTGCGCGATTACTTGGACGCTAATGGCTTTATTGAAGTGGAAACACCGATGTTAACCCGCTCCACCCCAGAAGGCGCGCGTGATTACTTGGTGCCTAGTCGTGTGCACGATGGCCAGTTCTTTGCCTTGCCGCAATCCCCGCAGTTATTTAAACAATTGCTAATGGTGTCGGGTTTTGATCGTTATTTCCAAATCACCAAATGCTTCCGCGATGAAGATTTGCGCGCCGATAGGCAGCCTGAATTCACGCAAGTCGACCTTGAAACCTCCTTCATGACCGAAAACGAAATCATGGACATTGTTGAGGAAATGATCAGGCAAATGTTGAAAAAAGTGCAAAACGTCGATTTGCCGGCCAGCTTCCCTCGCATGTCTTTCCATGAAGCCATGAACCGCTATGGTTCCGATAAACCGGACATGCGCGTCACCTTGGAAATCACCGAGATGTCTGACGTCATGAAAGACGTGGATTTTAAAGTGTTTGCTGGTGCGGCCAACATGGCCGGTGGCCGTGTGGCGGCTTTGCGCGTGCCTAATGGCGCGGCTATTGCCCGTAGCGAAATTGATGCTTACACCGAGTTTGTGAAAATTTACGGTGCCAAAGGTTTGGCTTACATCAAGATTAACGACATCACAAAATTAAACGAAGAAGGCTTGCAAAGCCCTATCGTTAAAAACATTCATGTCACTGCGTTGCAGGCCATCATAGATAGAACCGGTGCGCAAAATGGCGACATCGTTTTCTTCGGTGCCGATAAAGCCAAAGTGGTGAACGAAGCATTGGGTGCGCTACGCCTTAAAGTTGGTCACGACAAAGGTCACGTCGATGGCCGTGCTTGGGCGCCATTATGGGTGGTGGATTTCCCCATGTTTGAGCACGACGAAGAAAACGACAGATGGGCAGCCTTACACCATCCGTTTACCGCGCCTAAGGACGGCCACGAAGATTTGTTGGTATCCGATCCGGGTGCAGCCTTATCCAAAGCCTACGACATGGTGTTAAACGGTTGGGAAGTGGGTGGCGGTTCAGTGCGTATCCACAAACAAGACATCCAATCTAAAGTATTCGATGCCCTTAAAATCAGCAAAGAAGAAGCCCAAGAAAAATTCGGCTTCTTATTGGAGGCCTTGCAATACGGGGCGCCGCCGCATGGCGGTTTAGCCTTCGGTTTAGACCGATTGGTCACGCTGATGACCGGTGCAGAATCCATACGCGACGTGATTGCATTCCCTAAAACCCAGCGCGCGCAATGCTTGATGACCAACGCGCCTAATGCGGTGGACGAAAAACAATTGCGCGAGTTGCACATCCGTTTGCGCACGCAAACGCCGGCTGCCTAAGCCTGCTTTGCCCATCTAGACGACAGCATGCCGGTCACCGAGATTAATCACGTTAATTTGCGCACGCCTTACCAGACGATGCTGCAATTAAAGGATTTTTACTGCGATGTGGTGGGTTTGCAAGTCGGCCCGCGTGAGGGCTTTAGCAGCCGCGGCTTTTGGTTGTACGTAGGCGATAAGGTCGTGTTGCATCTGGCCGAATACCTTGGTGAGGAAACGATGCTCACCAACGTGTTAACCAGCGTGGACCATTTTTCCTTTACCTGCACTGATATGCCTGCCATGGAAGCGCACCTTAGTGCTTGCCAGGTGGATTACACGGTGCGTGATTTGCCGGTTTTAAAAGTGAAGCAGATCAATTTTAAAGACCCAGTAGGCAATGGCGTGGAGTTGTTTTTTCACGTGGTTTAAGCCGACGTTTTTAAGCCAGTGAATTTTTCCGTGCTTAGACTGGTCCTAAATTTTAGATAAGGGCTTAAGCAAGCATGTCACACCTGGCGTGACAGTGATTAATTTGGGAGGGGACTAAAATGAAACCGTTAAATTCAGCTATTTTTCTAAAAGCCGTATTAGTGATGGCGCTGTTTATCGCCATGCCGCTGCATGCCGAACCCGATGCAAAGTTATGGCCCATCATGAAAGAAGCGTTCTTTGCTAAGCGCGACATGCAGGAGGCCGATTTTATTAAAATCGATGCCCCACGCCGTGCCGAGAGCGGTGCGCAAGTGCCGGTCAACTACAGCATAGATAATGCCGCCGCTAAAGGCGTGGTGATTAGCAAGCTGTACGTTTTTGTTGATGCCAACCCCATCCCCTTAACCGCGACTTACCATTTAAGCCCAGGCTTGGGTAATTTCCAAGTCGCCACCCGCATTCGCTTTGAAACCGATGCCTTTGTGCGTTTGGTGGGTGAAACGGCCGATGGCAAATTGTACTTGGCTTCACGCGAAATACGCGCTGCCGGTGGCTGTGGTGGCACGGTAGACGGTGATGAGGCGAGCATACGTGCCAGTGCCGGTAAGATAAAATTCAAAGTGGATCAACCCATCACACTTAATAAGCCAACGGCGGTGACGTTTAATATCAAGCACCCAATGCGTACCGGTTTGCAACGCGAATTGGTATCACAAGGCTTCGTGCCGGCTTTTTACATCAATAAGGTGGCATTTTCCTACAACGCGGCGCCGCTGCTCAGCATAGACGTAGGCGTGGGCACCTCGGAAGACCCCTACTTTAAATTCAATTTTGTGCCTGCTGCGGTCGGAAAATTAGACGTGACAGCCAACGACAACGAAGGCAAAAGCTTTGTGCAGCAAATTGATTTAAGCCATTGATGGCAAGTTAGTATCGCCTAAGGCCTCCGCATTGGAGGCCTTTTTTTTGGTGGGTTTGTAATCCGGCAATGATAAAATAGCAGACTAGATTTAACTTTTGCACAAGGAAGCTCGGCATGAAAAGTTACCGTAAAGAATTGTGGTTTAATCCGCCCACCCGCGTGGCCTTTATCCGCATCACCGAACAAGTGAACGAGTGCTTGCGTGAGAGTGGCGTGCGCGAGGGCCTGGTGCTGATTAATGCCATGCACATCACCGCCAGTGTCTTTATTAACGACGACGAGCGTGGCCTGCATCACGATTACACCCAGTGGTTGGAAAAATTGGCGCCGCACGAGCCGGTCAGTGGCTACCGTCACAACGATACCGGTGAAGACAATGCCGATGCCCACATGAAGCGTCAATTAATGGGCCGTGAAGTGGTGGTGGCGATTACCGAAGGGCGTTTGGACTTTGGTCCTTGGGAACAAATTTTTTACGGCGAGTTTGATGGCAGACGGAAAAAACGCGTCTTGGTAAAGATTATTGGTGAATAAGATGAAATTACCTGAATTACTTGCGCCGGCTGGCGATTTGGATCGCATGCGCACGGCTTTTGACTACGGCGCCGATGCCATTTATGCCGGTCAGCCCCGTTATAGCCTGCGTGCGCGCAATAACGATTTTACTATGGCCAACCTGGAGCTAGGCATCAACGAAGCGCATGCGCGCGGCAAAAAGTTTTTTGTCGCCAGCAACATTGCCCCGCATAACGCCAAAGTGAAAACCTATATGGCGGATATGGCGCCGGTGATTGCCATGCATCCGGATGCCTTGATCATGTCGGATCCGGGTTTAATTATGATGGTGCGCGAAAAATGGCCAGCCATGCCGGTGCATTTGTCTGTGCAAGCCAACACGGTGAACTTTGCGACGGTTAAATTCTGGCAAAGCTTAGGTCTGACGCGGGTGATTTTATCGCGCGAATTATCCTTGGATGAAATTGAAGAAATACGCCAACTCTGCCCAGATATGGAATTGGAAGTGTTCGTGCACGGCGCCTTGTGCATCGCCTATTCTGGGCGTTGCTTGCTGTCTGGCTACTTCAATCAGCGCGATCCCAATCAAGGCACCTGCACCAATTCTTGTCGCTGGGATTACAAAGTGCACGATGCGGCAGAAGACGCGGCAGGGGTCATACGCTTAAACGAATTCGATTTTCAGGCGGAGATGGAAAAGTCCAGCCTGTCGGGTTGCGGCAGTTTGCCACGCCATCCCTTAGCCGATAAGGTGTACTTGATAGAAGAGAAGGGTAGGCCTGGTGAATTGTTGCCTATCTTGGAAGACGAGCACGGCACCTACATCATGAACAGCAAAGATTTGCGTGCCATCGAGCACGTGGAGCGCTTGGTGAAAATGGGCGTGAATTCTTTGAAAATTGAAGGTCGAACCAAATCGCGTTATTACGTGGCGCGCACTTGCCAAAACTACCGTGTCGCCATAGACGACGCAGTGGCGGGCCGTCCTTTTGATTGGAATTTGTTGGGCGAATTAGAGAACTTAGCCAACCGTGGTTACACCGATGGCTTTTATCAGCGCCATCACACGGCCGAGCATCAAAACTACAAGCAAGGCTATTCCGTGTCCAATCGCAGTTTGTATGTGGGGGATGTGGTGGCTTACGATGCGACGACAGGCTTGGCGGACATAGAAGCGCGCAATAAATTTTCCGTGGGCGACCGTTTGCAAATTATCCACCCTAGTGGCAATTACGATTTGCTAGTAGAGAACATGTATAACAAAAAAGGCGAAGCCATACAGCAGGCAGCAGGCAGCGGCTATTTTGTGCGTTTACCGGTGGCAGCACAAAACCTAAACAATGCCATGGTGGCCAAATACTTATAAAAAAACCTAACAAACATCCTGTTTGTTAGGTTGTTGGACGCCGATTTAGCCTAGCCGGTAATGTAAGACTCTAGCTGCTTAATTAAGCGTTGTTGGTAATCTATGGTTTCTTTAACCAAGTCACCGATAGAGAGCATGCCCACGACTTTGCTGTTGTCCAGCACCGGTAAATGGCGTATGCGTTTTTCTGTCATGATGGTCATGCCTTGCTCTACCGTGTCGCTTAATTTAACGGAAATGACGTTGGCAGTCATCACTTCACTAATGGCAGTGGTTTTTGAGGATTTGCCTTTAAGCACCACTTCCCTGGCGTAGTCACGCTCAGAGAATATCCCGACTAGTTTTTCACCTTCTAGCACCATCAGCGCGCCGATTTCGTACTCTGCCATCACCACCAATGCATCAAAGACTGGGCGGTGCGGGGCAATCGATATGACGTCTTTGTGTTTTTTTGTCGCCAGTAATTGTTGTATTGTTTTCATTATTCTCTCCTCACAAAAGCGCTAGCTAAAAATATACACCTTATAATGCGTGTTACACAATTGAATTAAAAAAAATACTTAAGCCCGCCCATTATGAATAAAAATACCGTCATTAAAGCCTTGTTGGCCTTGTTCATGCTTACTGTAATATGGGGGTATAACTGGGTGGTGATGAAAGTGGCGGTGCAATATGCTAGCCCATTTCAGTTCGCCGCCATGCGCACTGTCTTTGGCGCCTTGGTTTTGTTTGTTTTGATTGCGCTGACCAAGCGCCCTTTGGCCTTGAGCCATTTCCCCACCATGTTGGCCTTGGGTTTGCTGCAAACGGTGGGCTTTACCGGTCTGCTGATATGGGCCTTAGTTGAAGGCGGCGCGGGTAAAACGGCGGTGCTCACCTACACCATGCCGTTTTGGGTGCTGTTGTTTGCTTGGCCCATGCTGGGTGAAAAGGTGCAAGGCTGGCAATGGTTGGCGGTTTTGTTTGCGCTCATGGGCATGCTGTTTATTTTTGATCCGCTGCACATCAAGGCCGATGGCTTTAGCATGTTTTTAGCCTTGTGTTCGGGTATATCCTGGGCGGTCTCCGCCATCATTTCCAAAAAGCTGCATCAACGTGAACCGCATTTGGATTTGCTCAATCTAACTGCCTGGCCTATGTTGTTGGGCTCCATTCCCATTCTGGCCATAGCCTTAATTTTGCCAGCGCCGCCCATACAGTGGACCAGCGGTTTTATTTATGCCGTGCTGTTTAATGTGTTTTTAAGCGGCTGTTTGGCTTGGGTATTATGGTTGTATGCCTTGCAGCGGTTGCAGGCTGGCGTAGCTAGCATGGCATCGATGTTGGCGCCGGTGATAGGGGTTATTGCCGCCTGGGTGCAGTTAAACGAAGTGCCCAATTTGTATGAACTGATAGGCATGGTCTTGATTGCCCTGTCCTTGATTACCATCTCCATCATTAACATCCGTAAGCACACGCAAATTGATCCGGCCCAAGGGCAGGAGTAATGTGGCCAGGCAGGCTTGTGATAAAATGGTCGCTATTTTTTAAGTCTTAAGGGTAGGTCAAATGGCAGGTCATAGTAAGTGGGCAAATATTCAACATCGCAAAGGCCGTCAAGATGCCAAGCGCGGCAAAATATTCACCAAAATTATTAAAGAGATCACGGTTGCGGCCCGTTTAAGCGGTGGCGACGTGACCATGAACCCACGCTTGCGTGCGGCGGTGGCCGTGGCCAAGGAAGAAAACATGCCGGCCGATAACATCACGCGTGCCATCAAAAAAGGCACGGGTGAATTAGAAGGCGTGAACTACGAAGAAATTCGTTACGAAGGTTATGGCATCAATGGCGCGTCCATTATTATTGATTGTTTAACCGACAATAAGCAGCGTGCGGTAGCCGATGTGCGCCACGCATTGACTAAGTTCGGTGGCAACTTGGGTACCGATGGTTCGGTGGCTTTTATGTTTAAACATTGCGGCAGTTTGGTCTACGAGCCAGGCACTAACGAAGATAAAGTCATGGAAGTGGCTTTGGACGCCGGTGCGGAAGACGTCGTCAGCGATGAGGACGGCAGCATAGAAGTGATCACTGCGCCTAATGATTTTATGGTTGTCAAAGAAGCCATGGAGGCGGCCGGTTTGAAAGCCGTCATGGCGGAAGTCACCATGAAGCCCATGAATGAAATAGAACTCAGTGGCGACGATGCGCTAAAAATGCAAAAAATATTGGACGCATTGGACGATTTAGACGACGTGCAAGACGTCTACACCAGCGCTTTAATCGAGGACTAGTGGCGAAAATCACCATACTCGGTATCGACCCTGGCCTGCGCATGACGGGCTTTGGGCTGATTGAAAAAGACGGCGAAAAAATTCATTACATCGCCAGTGGCACCATCAAAACGGCCAGCGCAAAAAAGAACAAAGTGGTCGGTGAAGACGACAAAGAAGAGCTGCCGGCGCGCTTAAAAGTCATATTGGATGGCTTATTTGAAGTCATCGACACCTACCATCCCAACCAAGTGGCCATAGAAAAAGTGTTCGTCAACGTCAATCCGCAATCGACGCTGTTATTGGGTCAGGCGCGCGGCGCTGCCATCAGCGCCGCCGTTATCCGTAATTTGAGCGTAGCCGAGTACACGGCTTTGCAGGTTAAGCAGGCTGTGGTCGGTAACGGCCATGCCGATAAAGAACAAGTGCAAGCCATGGTGAAACGCCTGCTAAATTTAGCCGCCACGCCTAAGCCCGATTCAGCCGATGCCTTGGCGTGTGCTATTTGCCATGCCCACGGCGGCCAAGGTTTGGGTAAATTGGCCACCGCCGGATTTAGGGTGCGTGGCGGCCGGTTGGTTTAGAAGTCAATCGTTAGCCATGCCTTATTGTTAGCATGGGTCTTAATAAGGGAGTTGCAATGATAGGACGTTTAAACGGCACGCTGTTGGAAAAGACGCCGCCACTAATCTTGATTGATTGCCACGGGGTCGGTTACGAATGCGAAGTGCCCATGAGCACTTTTTATAACCTGCCCGCCCTAGGCGAAAAAGTCGTGATGTTGACGCATTTTGTTGTGCGGGAAGATGCGCAATTGTTATACGGCTTTGGCAGCGAGCAAGAGCGCGCCACCTTTAGGCAGTTATTAAAAGTGAACGGCATAGGGGCGAAATCGGCTTTATCCATATTGAGCGGCTTGTCCATAGACGACCTAGCCCAAGCCGTGGCCATGCAAGACAGCGCCATGCTAACGCGCGTGCCGGGCGTGGGTAAGAAAACCGCCGAACGCTTGTTGCTGGAACTCAAAGATAAATTTAGCCTGGCCGGCCTTAATGCCGCCCAAGCCAACCAACCCAAATCGGCCGCCAGCGATGTACTCAATGCCCTTATTTCATTAGGGTACAATGAGCGTGAAGCCTTGGTTGCGGTGAAATTATTGCCCAGCGACAGCACGGTTGCAGAAGGCATTAAACAAGCTTTAAAATCCCTGTCAAAATAACCGTTATGCACGCTTGAGTTAGCGCATTGGTATGCGCAGCGACGCAAGCGTATTGGAAAAAACGCCCATGATAGAAACCGATCGCCTGATCGCCCCTGATACCGAAAGCCCCCAAGAGGAGGCCTTAGAGCGTGCCTTGCGTCCCAAGTTATTGGACGAATACGTGGGCCAAGAAAAAGCCCGCAGTCAGTTGGAAATCTTCATCAACGCGGCGCGTGGTCGCAGTGAGGCGCTCGATCATGTCTTGCTGTTTGGCCCGCCTGGTTTGGGTAAAACCACTTTGGCGCACATCATCGCCAAAGAAATGGGCGTTAACATGCGTCAAACCTCGGGCCCGGTGTTGGAGCGTGCCGGTGATTTGGCGGCCTTGCTGACCAATTTAGAGCCCAATGACGTTTTGTTTATCGATGAAATTCATCGCCTGTCACCCGTGGTGGAAGAGATCTTGTACCCGGCCATGGAAGATTACCGCTTGGACATCATGATAGGCGAGGGGCCGGCTGCCCGCAGCGTGCGTTTGGATTTGCCGCCGTTTACTCTAATTGGCGCCACCACCCGTGCTGGCATGCTGACCAATCCCTTGCGCGATCGGTTTGGCATCGTCTCCCGCTTGGAGTTTTACACGGCGGATGAGTTGGCGCGCATCGTCCAGCGCAGCGCCGGATTGCTGGACGTGGCCATGGTGGACACCGGTTCTTTAGAAATTGCCAAGCGCTCACGCGGTACGCCACGCATTGCCAACCGTTTATTACGTCGCGTGCGCGACTACGCCCAAGTTAAAGGCGATGGCACGGTGTCCGCGGAAGTGGCCGATGCCGCTTTAAAAATGCTAGACGTGGACAAGCTAGGTTTTGACGTGATGGACAGAAAATTGTTGCTGGCTGTCTTGGAAAAATTTGCCGGTGGTCCAGTGGGGTTGGATAATTTGGCAGCAGCCATAGGTGAAGAGCGGGACACCATAGAAGACGTATTGGAACCCTATTTAATCCAGCAAGGTTATTTGATGCGCACGCCGCGCGGGCGCATGGCGACCCAGTTGGCTTATCAGCATTTTGGATTGGCGGTACCGAAAAATTTAATGACGGAAGATTGGCCAGCGTGACCCAATTTACCTGGCCTATACGCGTTTATTATGAAGACACCGATAGCGGTGGGGTGGTTTACCACTCTAATTATTTGAATTTCATGGAGCGGGCCAGAACCGAATGGTTGCGCGCCTTGGGCTTTGAGCAAACGCAGTTAAAAGACCAGCATGGCCTCATCATCGTCATCCACAGTTTGAGCATGCAGTTTAAAAAACCGGCTTATTTCAACGACATGCTGGCCGTCCGCTGCCAGTTAAGCGAACTCGGGCGCAGCAGTTTAATTATGCAGCAAAGCATCATCCGTGATGGGATGGTGTTGATAGAAGCGCAGGTGAAAGCGGCGTTTGTTGATGCTGTTAGCTTTAAGCCTATGGGCGTGCCGACTGAAATTCGCCATAAAATACAATTGGAAAAACCACAGGGACTCCTATGACCGTAAGCGTTGCAAATGACATGTCTATTTTTTCACTGGTAGCAGGCGCCAGTCTGCCGGTTCAATTGGTGCTGGTGGTGTTAATCCTCACATCCTTGTTTTCTTGGTGGTATATCTTCATCAAGTTAGCCACCATTAAGCGCGCCGAAAGCAGTGCCGAGGAATTTGAGGCGGCCTTTTGGGCAGGCGGCGATTTAAATAAATTGTTTGACAGCCTAGGCGCCGGCAGGCGAAAAACCCAAGGCATGGCCAGCATCTTTGAAGCCGGCTTTAAAGAATACGTCAGGCATAAACAGCAATCGCGCATGGAAGTGTCGGATGTCATGGAAGGCGCTAGACGTGCCATGCGTGCCGCGTATAACCGTGAGCTGGACAACTTGGACGCCCACTTACCGTTCTTGGCCTCGGTGGGTTCAGTCAGCCCGTACATAGGTTTGTTTGGTACGGTCTGGGGCATCATGAATGCATTCCGTGGCTTGTCTAATGTCGCGCAAGCGACCTTAAGCCAAGTGGCGCCAGGTATTGCCGAAGCACTGGTGGCCACCGCCATCGGTTTGTTTGCGGCGATCCCAGCGGTGATTGCCTATAACCGCTTTGCCAGCTCGGTCGATCGCTTGTCGGTGCGTTACGAAAGCTTTATGGAAGAGTTCACCAACATCTTGCAAAGAAAAAGCTAAGCCATGTCACGCAACCGTAAACGCCGCATGATGAATCAAATCAACGTCGTGCCTTACATAGACGTGACCTTGGTGCTGTTGGTCATCTTTATGGTGACCGCTCCCATGACCAATCCTGGCGTGGTGGACTTGCCCAAAGTAGGGCAGAGCCTTAAGCAATCTCCAGTCCCGCCTTTGGTTTTAACCGTTAAGCAGAACAATCAAATTGAATTAGACAATCAAGCCATGGCGCGTGATCAATTGTTGAGCAAGGTAAGGCAAGCGTTAACGGCATCGCCTGAGCGGGCCGTGGTGATTGCCGCCGATAAAAACGTCAAATACGATGACGTGATTGCGGTGATGGATCTGCTCAAGCAAAACCAGGTGGATAAGGTTGGCCTGTTGTTGTCGCCAGCCCAGTAATTTGCGCAGCGCATCATGATGATTAGGGCCTATGAAAAAGACGTGTCATGGCAAGCCGGTGTTTGGGCAATAGGCGTCCATTTGCTGTTGTTGGCGGCCTTGCTCTTGTCGTTCAATTGGAAAGCGACCCCGCCCATGCTGAATGTGGCGGAAGTGGAATTGTGGGACAGTCTGCCTGCACTTGAACCGCCTTTGCCCGTGACGCCACCAGTAGAAACGCCGCCGCCCGCCGTGGTCAAAGAAGCCCCGCCACCCCCGCCAGAAAAAGTAGAAGCGCAAGCCGCTAAAGCCCCCGAAGTCGACATTGCCCTGGAAAAAAAACGCAAAGAGCTGGAGCAAAAAAAAGCCGCCGAGCAATTGAAAAAAGAGCTGGCCCTAGCGCAAAAAAAACAATTGGCTGCCTTGCAAGCGGAAGCGCGTAAAGAAGAAATGCAAAACAGCGACAAGTTGTTAAAAGAAAACAAAGCCAATGAGACTTTGAAAAAACTGCAACAAGAAGCCTTAGCCGAAGAGCGCGCCGCGACTGAGCAAGCGGTCGCAAGCGATAAATCGGCCAAGTCGGCAGCCAGCACCGGTGTGGTGGACGAGTACCGCAGTAAAATCCAAGCTAAAATTCGCGGCAATGTAAATAAAAGCTTGTGTGCCACGGCCAATCCTGAGCTTAAATTTGACATAGCCTTGCTGCCCACTGGTGAAATGACGGGCTTGCCTAAGTTGCTTAAATCCAGTGGCAATAAAGCCTGCGATGAGGCCGTGGAACGGGCTATTATGGCTTCCCAGCCTTTGCCGGTGCCCACTGACGGCTTGGCATTTTCGCAATTTAGAAATTTAAAGTTGACCTTTAGGCCTAATGATTAAGGCTGGCTAGGCCGGAGGCAGGCAATTGGAATCGCGGCAGGTTTACCTCATAAAAAAGTCGGCTAAATGTCACAAAACTAGCATGAGATTGCAGTAAAATCGACTGGCGCCATGTAATATGAAGGCTGGTTTTATTTAAGTCGTATTTCTAACTAATAGATAGTTAAACAATAGACAGTTAACCCATAGCTAAAGAATACACGCAAAGAAAATAACAGTGCTTATGCCCATCGTACGAATCGTTTTATTTTTAGTGAGCTTTTGCTTAAGTGGCTTAGCCCACTCCGCTTTGGAAATTGAGATCAGTGGCGGCGGTGCGCAACAACTGCCTATTGCCATCGTGCCATTTGCGCAAAGCCAGCCCAATAGCGACAACCTCAGTCAAATCATCCAAGCGGATCTAAAACGCAGCGGTTTATTTCGCCTCTTAGAAACCGCTGGTGTAGTCAGCCGACCCAGCGACATCAGCCAAATTAAATACGCCGAGTGGCTGGCCTTGCAAGCGCAAGCCATGGCCGTGGGCAAGGTGGAAACCCTGCCGGGCAATCGCTATAACGTCAGTTTTCAATTGGTCGACGTGCTCAAGCAAACCCAGTTAGCCAGCGTGCAATACAACGTCACCGCCACTCAATTACGCGGCACCGCGCATAAAATTGCTGACGTCATTTACCAAAAATTAACCGGCGAAAGCGGCCTATTTTCCAGTCGGATTGCTTACGTGGCTAAGCTCAATGGCCGCTATGCATTGAGGGTGGCCGATGTCGATGGGGAAAATGCGGTCACCATGGTTTCCTCAAAAGAGCCGATTATTTCACCGACATGGTCGCCCGATGGCAGCAGAATGGCTTACGTGTCGTTTGAAAAGAAAAAGCCCATCATTTACATTCAAACCCTGAGCGGTCAGCGTACGGTCTTAGCCAGTTTTAAAGGCAACAACAGTGCCCCCGCTTGGTCGCCAGACGGGAGTAAATTAGCCATCGTTTTAACCTATGGTGCCAACTCTCAGCTCTATACCATCAATGCCGATGGCAGTAATCTGCAGCCATTAACTAAAAGCAGTACCATCGATACCGAGCCCACCTGGTCGCCAGACGGACAGTGGATTTATTTCAGTTCCGATCGTGGTGGTCGCCCGCAAATATACAAAGTGGCGGCCAGCGGTGGCGACGTGCAAAGGGTGACCTTTGAGGGCACGTTCAATTTAAGCCCGCGCGTGTCACCCGATGGTAAATTTTTGGCCATGGTGCGTAACGACGGCGGAAAATACCGATTGGCTCTGCAAGATTTAGTCAGTGGCCAGGTGCAGATGTTGAGTGAAGGCGCGCAGGATGAGTCGCCTAGCTTTGCCCCTAATGGCCGTGTGTTATTGTATGCAACCCGCAGTGGCGATAAAGGGTCATTGGCGGCAGTGTCCAGTGACGGTCGCGTGCAGCAGCGTTTGAATGAGACCGGTGGCGATATCCGTGAGCCGGCTTGGGGTCCGTTAATTAAGTAGCGAATAATAATTTTAGGCTGTGATGGCCTTATTAAGGAGAACGATATGAACAGCAGCACATGGAACACTAAGCTATTAAGTAGCCTAGCCCTGGCTTTAATTTTGGCCGCTTGTAAAAGCACGCCCATGGTTGATAAACCGGCTGCAGTGGAAGACAGAAGCCCGGTCGCGGCCAGTGCGGCTAAGCCAGCAGAAGCCGCCCCTGCTGCGGTAGCCGAAACTGCAGCAGTAAAAGAAGTGGTCATAGACGGCAATGCCGGCTCTAACAGCAACAACCCGTTAAAAGACCCGAATAACATTTTATCCAAACGTCAGGTTTACTTTGATTACGACAGCGATGCCGTTAAAGCCGAATACCGACCCTTGATTGAGGCGCATGCCAAATACCTATTGGCTAACCGCAACGCCAAGGTCATCGTGCAAGGCAATACCGACGAGCGCGGCAGCCGCGAATACAATTTGTCTTTGGG
The DNA here is from genome assembly GCA_945878695.1 of Methylotenera oryzisoli. GTDB lineage: Bacteria > Pseudomonadota > Gammaproteobacteria > Burkholderiales > Methylophilaceae > Methylotenera > Methylotenera oryzisoli_B. The sequence goes on from CAMDXI010000006.1 coordinate 17,480, forward strand.
TCAACGCCGTTCCGTGGCGGTCAAAAAATCTTTAAATTTACTCGGTGTGCAAGATGGTCAAATAGAAACGGTGAGCTTTGGTGAAGAAAAAGCCACGGCCGGCTGCGCCGATGAAGCATGCACCAAACAAAATCGCCGTGCTAACATCGTTTACGAAAACGAGTAAACACCGAGCGGATTAAAGAGAAACCATGAAAAAACTGATACTGGCTAGTTTGTTAATTGTCACCGCGGGATTGGCTGCGCAAGGTCACGCGGCCTTGTTTGATGACAAGGAGGCGCGCAAGAAAATTTTAGAGTTGGAAGCCACCACAACGACTCAGCATCAGGCTGCGCAAGCGGACTTGGCGACGTTGAAGAAAACCCAGCAAGTCATAGAACAACGCTTGGCGGAAATTGAGGCGATCACCAAAGGCCAAGGCTTGCTGGACATGCAAAATCAAATTGAGGGGCTCAAGCAAGAAGTGGCCAAACTAAAGGGGGAGCTTGAGTTGGCCAGCCACAATGTTAACCTCACGCAGCAAAGGCAAAAAGATTTATACGGCGATGCCGACGCACGTTTGCGTAAGTTGGAGCAAGGTCAGCCTGGGGCTAACGCCAGTGCCAACCCCAATCCGGTGGCGGTAGTGGAAGCACCGCTGGCCAGTGTAGCTGCCCCTGCTGCCCCGGTTACCGCTGCGCCTGTGGCGAGCACGCCTGAGCCAGCAAAGAATAGCCAAGAGTACCAATTGTTAGAGTTGGCGCATGGCTTGGCTAAGGAAGCAAAATACAAAGATGCGTTTAATGCTTACGACAAATTTTTAAAAGATTACCCCAATAGCGCTTACGCCCCGGATGCCATGTACGGATTGGGCTACGCGCAATTTGCATTAAAAAATTACAAATCGGCCATGGCCACCCAGCAGAAATTGTTGGACGCCCATCCGGAAAGTCCAAGAGCGGCGGACGCGTTATTTAATATGGCCAACAGCCAGTTTCAATTGGGCATGGTGCCGGCCGCGAAAAAAACCTTGCGTGATTTATTGGCCAAGTACCCAAACAGTGAGGTCATTCCGGCTGCACAAAAACGCTTGAAAGCCTTGGACGCGATCAAATAGCCTAATTGGCGTAGTCGATAATTAACGGCGCGTGATCGCTAAAGCGCTGCTCTTTGTAGATGCTGGCCTCGCTTGCCTTAGCCGCGGTGGCAGGGGTGGCAATTTGGTAGTCTATGCGCCAGCCGACATTTTTCGCCCAAGCCTGACCGCGATTACTCCACCAGGTGTAGCACTCGTCTGTGGTTTCTGGGTGTAATGTGCGGTAGACATCGACCCAGCCCACTTGATCAAACAGCGTGCTTAACCAAGCCCGTTCTTCGGGTAAGAAGCCGGAATTCTTTTTATTGCCTTTGTAATTTTTCAGATCCACTTCATTGTGGGCGATGTTCCAGTCGCCGCAAATCACTACTTCACGGCCACTTTTAATCAAGGCTTGCATGTGCAACATAAAGCGCGCCATCACGCTGAATTTAAAGGCCTGCCGCTCTTCGCCACTGGAGCCCGATGGCAAATACAGCGACACCACGCTTAGCTTGCCAAATTGGCATTCGATGTAGCGGCCTTCGCTGTCTATGTCGGTCACATCTTGGTTGCTGCCACCCAAGCCGATGATGACGGCGTCCGGTTTTTTCTTTGAGTAGATGCCGACGCCGCTGTAGCCTTTTTTCTCGGCGTAATGAAAGTGCCCGACATAGCCATCAGGGCTAAGCATCTCTGCCGTCATGTCTTCGGCTTGGGCTTTGAGTTCCTGTAAGCAGACGATGTCAGCGGACTGGGTTTTTAACCAGCTCAGCACGCCTTTATTTGTAGCAGAACGTATGCCGTTTAGGTTTAGCGATATAATCTTCAAAACTTCATCCTTAAATTAATACGATTAGAGTAACCATGACATTGCAGCCCAACAAAGTCACCACCAATGCAGCGGCGTCTGCTCAAGTAAGCCAAGATTTTATCGCATTTGCCCTAGAAAAAGAGGTATTGCGTTTCGGTGAATTTACAACCAAAGCCGGTCGCCTCAGCCCGTATTTTTTTAATGCTGGTTTGTTTAATGATGGTGTCAGCTTGATGAAGTTGGGTGAGTTCTATGCCGCAGCAATTGATCATTCCGGCATCCAGTTTGATATGTTATTTGGCCCCGCTTATAAGGGCATTACCTTGGCGGCCAGTATCGCCATTGCTTTTGCCAAACAAGGCCGTAATGTGCCGTATGCCTACAACCGTAAGGAAGCCAAAGACCATGGCGAGGGCGGTACCATAGTCGGCAGCCCTTTGCAAGGCCGCGTGCTTATCATTGATGACGTGATTTCTGCCGGCACCTCGGTGCGCGAGTCGGTGGCGTTGATTGCTGCTAATGGGGCAAGTGCTTGCGGTGTTGCCATAGCCATAGACCGGCAAGAAAAAGGCTTAGGCGAGTTGTCCGCCGTGCAAGAAGTGATCGCCAACAATCAAATCCCAGTGTGTGCCATCGCCAATCTGAGCGATTTGATGCGCTACCTAGCCGGCCATCAAGCCTTGGCTGAACACCTGCAAGCGGTGAGCGCCTACAGGCAGCAATTCGGCGTAAATTAACTTAAGGACTGACTTAAGCCTGCAGTTTTTTCTTAAGGATGTCGTTCACTTGCGCTGGGTTGGCCTTGCCTTTTGAGGCTTTCATGGCTTGACCTACCAAGGCATTAAAGGCCTTTTCTTTTCCTGCTTTAAACTCCTCCACCATGGCTGCATTGGCCGCCAAAACCTCGTCTATGATGGCTTCGATGGCACCGCTGTCGGACTCTTGTTTTAAACCTTTAGCGGCAATGATGCTGTCTACTTCGCCTTCACCCTGCCACATGGCATCAAACACCTGTTTGGCGGCATTGTTTGATATGGTGCCATCGCTGATGCGTTTGAGTAATTGGGCTAATTGTTGCGCGCTAATCGGGCTGCTGCTTAGGTCTTTATCTTCGCTGTTTAGTTTGGCACTTAAGCTGCCCATGACCCAGTTGGCGGTTTGTTTTGGCTCGGCCCCGGCATCAATCGCCGCCATAAAGTAGTCGGCTAATTCACGACTGGCGGTGAGGCTGCTGGCATCGTAACTGGATAAAGCAAATTTCGCTTCTAAACGGGCTTTCATGGCGGCAGGCAATTCTGGCATATCGGCCTGCACGCGCGCCTTGTCTTGCTCGCTAATAACCAAAGGCAATAAATCCGGATCGGGGAAATAGCGGTAGTCGTTGGCTTCTTCCTTGCTGCGCATGGCACGCGTTTCACCGGTATCGGGGTTAAATAATACCGTGGCTTGCTGTATCTTGCCGCCGTCTTCTAAGGTTTCAATTTGCCAGCGCGTTTCGTATTCGATGGCTTGCGTCATGAATTTAAACGAGTTGAGGTTTTTAATCTCACGGCGTGTGCCCAGTTTGTCTGAGCCTTTGGGGCGGACTGACACGTTAACATCGCAACGGAAGCTGCCCTCTTGCATATTGCCATCGCAGATGCCTATCCATTGCACCAACTCATGCAATTTTTTGGCGTAAGCCACGGCTTCAGCAGCCGAACGCATGTCCGGTTCGGTAACGATTTCTAACAAAGGTGTCCCGGCGCGGTTTAAGTCTATGCCGCTCATGCCTTCGACGGCACCGTGCACGGATTTGCCGGCGTCTTCCTCTAAATGGGCGCGGGTGATGTTCACCACTTTTTCGTAGGCGGATTGTTTGCCCGCGGCCGGCACTTGTATGGTGATGGCGCCTTTACCGACTACTGGCAGTTCAAACTGACTGATTTGGTAGCCCTTGGGTAAGTCTGGGTAAAAATAGTTTTTACGCGCAAACACCGAGCGCGGGGCAATCTCAGCGTTAATCGCTAGGCCAAATTTAATCGCACAGTGCACGGCTTGTTTGTTTAACACGGGCAACACGCCGGGCAGCGCCAGGCTCACTTCGCAGGCTTGGGTATTCGGCTCGGCCCCGTATTTAACCGATGCGCCGGAAAAAATTTTACTGACTGTTTGCAGTTGGGTATGTGTTTCCAACCCAATAACGACTTCCCATTCCATTATGCTTTTCCTTCGGGCAAGTTGGGTGCAAGCGTGTGCCAATCGGTGACTTGCTGGTACTGATGGGCCACGTTTAACATGCGCGCTTCATCAAAATAATTACCGATAATTTGCAGGCCTACCGGCAAGGCTGGGCCATCTTGGCTGGGGGCAAAGCCAGCCGGCACACTCATGCCTGGCAAGCCGGCTAAGTTGGTGGAGATGGTGTAGATGTCTTGTAAATACATGGCCACCGGGTCGTCTACTTTCTCGCCGGCTTTAAACGCCGTGGACGGCGCAGCCGGGCCCATGATGACGTCGCATTGTTTGAATGCCTCGACAAAGTCTTGGGCAATCAGTCGGCGAATTTGTTGGGCTTTTAAATAGTAGGCGTCGTAATAGCCGGCGCTTAGCACGTAGGTGCCAATTAAGATGCGGCGTTTCACTTCGGCGCCAAAACCTTCGGCGCGGCTCTTGCAATACATGTCCATCAGGTCGGTGTATTCGGCTGCGCGGTGGCCGTAGCGCACGCCGTCGTAGCGCGATAAATTGCTGGAGGCTTCAGCCGGCGCCAGCACGTAGTAAACCGGGATGGATAAACCGGTGTTGGGTAGGGAAATGTTGACGATTTCTGCACCCAATTTTTTGTATTCGGCGATGGCGTTTTCTATCACTTGGCCGACCTCGGCGGACAAGCCCTCGGCAAAAAACTCTTTAGGTAAGCCTATTTTTAAACCGGCCAGCGGTTTAGCTAAATCGCGGCAGTAATCTTCTTTTGCGCGGTCTAAGCTGGTGGAATCGCGTTCGTCAAAACCGGCCATGACGTTCATCATCAAGGCACAATCTTCTGCGCTCTTGGCCATCGGGCCGGCTTGGTCTAAGGATGAGGCAAAGGCGATCATGCCAAAGCGCGACACCACACCGTAAGTCGGTTTCAACCCGGTAAAGCCACACAAGGAGGCCGGTTGGCGTATCGATCCGCCGGTGTCGGTGCCGGTGGCTGCCGCACACAACCTGGCTGCAACCGCAGCCGCACTGCCGCCACTGCTGCCGCCGGGCACGCGATCGTAGCTCCAAGGGTTTTTTACGCCACCAAAGTAGCTGGTTTCGTTGGACGAGCCCATGGCAAATTCATCCATATTGGTCTTGCCTAAGTTCACCGCACCGGCCGCATTAAATTGGCTGATGACATGAGCGTCATAGGGAGCAACAAAGTTAGCCAGCATTTTAGAGCCGCAGGTGGTAGGCCAGCCTTCGGCGCAAAAAATATCTTTTTGGGCGATGGGGATGCCGGTTAAGGGTGCGGCTGAACCGGCCGCAATGCGCGCGTCAGCGGCGCGGGCTTGCGCCAGTGTTTTATCTTCATCCAAGGCAATGTAGGCATTGATGCAGGGGTTGTATTGCTTAATGCGCTGCAAAAATGCCTGGGTCAATTCCAGACTGGAGATTTGCTTGCTTTGCAAAAGTTGGGCGTAACCTTTTAGGCTGCCGTTGCTTAATTCGTTGTTGGCCATGATTATTCGATTACTTTAGGAACGAGGTATAAACCACCGGCTACGGCGAGCTCTTGCGAGCCATTGCCTAAAATCGGTGCATTTTTTTGGAATTCATCGCGTAAATTGGTTTTGCTGACGACGTCATCGCGTAAGCGTTGGCTTAAGTCTTGGGCGTGCGACATGGGGACTATGCCGCTGGTATCGACCGCTTGCATTTGTTCAATTAAAGCCAATATGCCACTTAGTTTGTTTAAGGTGGCGTTGGCATCGTTTTCATTGATTTCGATGCGCGCCAAATGCGCCACTTTTTTGATGTCTTCTATGCTTAATGCCATGCTTCAAGTATCCAAAATTTAAACGGTGCAAGAACTGCGTGCGCCTTAGTTTTTGCTTTTATGACGGGGTTTAGATGCTGCCTAGTGTTAAAACCGTAGCTAGCTATATTAGCTAATGCTAAACGCGGCTATTTATCGGCGCTTATTTGCAATTAAGTTGCCATTGCATCTTAATTTTCAACACGATATGCGGTATTATACCTTGATTTTACGGGCGCCTAAATCGCGCTTTTATTCAGTTGGCGTAACGGCTGTTATTTTGCATCAAAGCACAGGAAAAACAAAATGTTCGGTTTTTTAACTAGTTACTTTTCAAACGATTTGGCGATAGACTTAGGTACCGCCAACACGCTTATCTACTCACGCGGCAAAGGCATAGTGTTGGACGAGCCGTCCGTGGTGGCCATACGCCTTGACGGCGGGCCAGGCGGCAAGAAAATATTGTTGGCCGTGGGTGCGGAAGCAAAAGGCATGTTGGGTCGTTCGCCTTCAAACATTCAAGCCATACGTCCGATGAAGGACGGCGTGATTGCCGACTTCACCATCACTGAACAAATGCTTAAATACTTCATCCGACGCGTGCACGATGCGCGTTGGTTTTCACCCAGCCCACGCATCATCATTTGCGTGCCCGTGGGCTCCACTCAAGTCGAGCGTCGCGCGATTAAAGAGTCGGCCGAGCGCGCAGGTGCTAAACAAGTATTTTTGATCGAAGAGCCTATGGCTGCTGCAATCGGTGCCGGCATGCCGGTTTCAGAAGCAACCGGTTCCATGGTGGTGGACATCGGTGGCGGGACCACTGAGGTGGGCGTCATTTCATTAGGCGGCATCGTTTACGCTAAATCGGAACGCGTCGGCGGCGATAAATTTGATCAGGCCATCATTGATTACATCCGTCGCAATTACGGCATGCAAATTTCTGAACCAACCGCGGAAGCCATTAAGAAAAAAATTGGTTCGGCTTTCCCAGGCTCCACTGTGTTAGAAATGGAAGTAACCGGTCGCAATTTAGCCGAAGGCTTGCCACGCAAATTTACCATTTCCAGCAACGAGATTTTAGAGGCCTTGACTGAGCCGCTTAACGCCATCGTCGGTGCAGTGAAGTCAGCCTTGGAGCAAACGCCACCGGAATTGGGTGCCGATATTGCAGAAAAAGGCATGGTATTAACCGGTGGTGGTGCTTTGTTACGTGATTTAGACCGTTTGTTGGTGGAAGAAACTGGCTTGCCCGTCATCGTGGCTGAAGACCCATTGACTTGCGTGGCTCGTGGTTGCGGCCGTGCATTGGAAGAGATCGATAAATTAGGCAACATTTTTGCCTACGAATAAGCCTAGCATTTAGGCTGTTTTAGCTTTTTGTCCGTACCCAGTTAGTCCAGTATAGGCCGCCTAGTCGGCCTATACTTTTACTCAGTTTAGAGAGACTCACCACTCAACACTAATGGCGCGCCATTTATACAATAAGATAGAGCAACAGCAAGCCCCGGCATTTTTTGTGCGTGGCCCTAGCCCGTTTGCCCGCTTGGCTTTTTTCTCCGTTTTATCCCTGGCCTTGATGGCATCCGACAGCCGTCTGCAGTATTTGGCTAGCATGCGACAAAGTTTGCAAACCTTGTTGCACCCCCTGCAGTTATTGGCCAATGCCCCCTCGCAGCTTTATCTGAGTACCACTGAGTATTTTTCCACGCACGACACCTTGCTCAGTGAAAATCAGCAATTAAAAAAGCGTGATTTAATGCAATCCATCGCTTTGCAAAAGCTCAATTTATTGGCGGTCGAGAATGCCCATATGCGTGTGCTGTTAGCGGCGCAAGCTGCGCTCAAAGAAAGCAGTGTGGCGGCTGAAATTATGCACGTTGGGCGCGACCCGTTTACTAGAAAAGTCCTAATTAATCGTGGTCAAAATCACAAAATCTTGCCTGGCATGGCCGTGGTGGATGCGGCTGGTGTGATAGGGCAGGTGACCCGGGTTTACCCATTAAGCAGCGAGGTGACGCTCATCACCGACACTTCTTTAGCCATGCCCGTGCAAATTGAGCGCAATGGCTTGCGTGCTATTGCCTTTGGTCATGGTCGTGATAGCACGGTGGATTTGCCTTATTTGCCGGCCAATGTGGACATCAAGCGTGGTGACCGATTGGTCACCTCAGGCATCGATGGGGTTTACCCAGCCGGCTTGGCCGTGGCGACCGTTAGGCAGATTGTCAGCGCCGCGGACACGCCTTTTGCGCGCATAGTATGCGAGCCAGCCGGAGGGGTGGAGAACCACAGGCAGGTGCTGGTTGTGAGCAGGCCGCAGTTAGGCAGCATTAACACGCCTAGCTTAACGCAACCCGTGAAGTTAGGGTTGACCCAAGCCACGCCGGCCGATAAGAAGCAAAGCATGCCAAATAAGTTAGCTAAGCCGAGTGATGCCCATGCCCGTTAATAAACTAAAAACCCTGTACTTTTCGGTGTTGTTGGCCTTTGTAAGCTTGCTTTTGCCCTGGTCGCAAGTCGCCCTGTTAGTGCGCCCTGATTTCATGTTGTTGGTGCTGATTTTTTGGTTAATACGCGCGCCCAATCTTTGTAATGTCGGCACCGCTTGGATGCTAGGCTTATTGGTGGATTTGACAGCCGGCATGGTGTTTGGTCAATATGCCTTGGCCTACACGGTTACGGCTTTTTTTGCTGTGACTTATCAGCGCCGTTTGGTTTTGTTTACTGGCATGCAGCAATTGCTATACGTGTTCTCTTTGTTGCTTATTTCGCAAGTCATGCTGCTCATCATTAAAACCTTCGCTGGTGCGCAGTTTATCGGCTGGTTGTACTTTCTCCCCAGCTTAAGCGGCGTGTTGTTGTGGTTGCTAGCGATGGGCTTAGGCTTGAACACGGGTGGGCGCGGTCGTGCCAAGTAGCCTGTTAATTAGTCGGGTGCATGGCCAGCAAATGGGTGCTTAAGCGTGCTTAGGGAAGTTAAAAATCCGCAACACGAGCAGTATTACTTTAGGCTGCGTTTAGGCTTCATGGCTTTTTTCGTGATGTCGCTGTTTGGCTTGTTGGCTTTACGCTTCATTTACCTGCAAATCACCCAATACACCCATTACCAGACCCTAGCGGAAAACAACCGCATCTCCATGGTGCCTATCGTGCCTAATCGCGGCTTGATACTGGATAAAAATGGCGTGGTGCTGGCGCATAATTTTTTCGTCTACACCTTGGAAATCACGCCTTCAAAAGCAGGCAACCTAAAAACCACGATTGCTGAATTGGGCCAATTGCTGCAAATCAGTAAAGCCGACATCAAGCGCTTTGCTAAATTAAAAAGCGAAAGCCGCAATTTTGAGAGCATCCCGATACGCACTCACCTAAATGAAATTGAAGCAGCCCATTTTGCCGTCAACCATTATCGCTTTCCCGGGGTGGCAATTAAATCTCGCTTATACCGCCATTACCCCTTGGGTAAATTTGGCGCGCACATGATAGGTTACATTGGTCGCATCAACAGCAAAGATTTAGTCGCGCTGGAAAAATCCGGCGACTTGTCTAATTACAAGGGTTCCTATCACATAGGCAAAAGCGGCGTGGAGCAGTTTTATGAAACGCAGTTGCATGGTCAGACCGGCTTTGAGCAAGTGGAAACCGATGCCGATGGTCACGCTGTTCGGGTCATCGCCAGATCGGCTCCGGTGCCGGGGACCAATCTGGTCTTGTCGGTGGACAGCAAGTTGCAGGAAATTGCCGAGACCGCTTTTGGCAATCGACGTGGCGCCTTGGTGGCGATTAATCCAAAAACCGGTGCGGTATTGAGCTACGTCAGTCAGCCCGGTTTTGATCCAAACTTGTTTGTCGATGGCATCGATGTGGACAATTGGAAATGGCTCAATGAGTCACTGGATAAGCCATTGGTCAACCGTCCGATACGCGGCATTTACCCACCGGGCTCGACCTTCAAGCCTTTTGTTGCCATGGCTGGCTTGGAAAATGCTAAACGCTTACCGCCTTATCGCATCAGTGATCCCGGTTTTTATTCATTGGCCAATAGTCGTCACCGTTATCGGGATTGGAAGCCGGACGGCCATGGCATGGTGGACATGCAAAAAGCCATTACCGTTTCTTGCGACACCTTTTTTTATGGCTTGGCTTTGGATTTAGGCATAGTCAGGCTGACCGATTTTGTTCGTCACTTTGGCTTTGGCGCTAAATCGGGCATAGACATCCGCGGTGAAAACGCCGGTTTGTTACCCACCCCTGAGTGGAAAATGCGCCGTTTTAAACAGCCTTGGTACCAAGGTGAAACGGTGATAGTCGGCATAGGTCAAGGCTATACCTTGGTGACACCCATGCAGTTGGCGCAAGCCACCGCCACCTTGGCCAATAATGGCGTGGCCATGCGACCGCATACGGTGGTGGCGATGCAATCGCCGGCGACCGGCCGCACGGTTAATGTGGCCCCGGTGGTGCAAGATCGCATCCCCTTGAAAGCAGAAAACATAGCCATCGTTAAGCAAGGCATGATGGACGTTACCTTGCCTGGCGGCACGGCCGCCAGCGTCGGGGCCAATGCCGGCTACAGCATTGCGGCAAAAACCGGTACGGCGCAGGTGATAGGCATTAAACAAAATGCCAAATACGATAGCAGCAGCATCAATGAGCGGCATAGAGACCATGCCTTATTCATTGCCTATGCACCGGCCGACAACCCCACTATAGCCATGGCGGTCATTGTGGAAAACGGCGGGCACGGCGGCTCGGCAGCTGGCCCCATCGCCAGAAAAGTCATGGATTATTACCTGTTAGGCAAGTCGCCAAACGAGCCGGCTGTTAAGCCTACTAAGGCTAAAGCGGTTCAGCCTGCGGGTCACAACGAAAGCGCACACGATGAATAAATTTTTCAAACCTTTGCTGGTGCACATCGATTCGTTTTTGATGGGCTGCTTATTTTTCACCTTGATGGTGGGCTTGTTTGTGTTGTACAGCGCATCGGGCCAAGATTTTTCCAAGGTTTACGATCAAACCGTGAACATAGTATTGGCCTTTTCTGTCATGTGGTTGGCGGCCAACATCGCGCCGCATCAACTCGAACGCATCGCCATGCCGCTCTATGTATTGGGCGTGGTCTTGTTGGTGGCCGTTGAATTGGTCGGCTCCACCAGTCATGGCGCGCAGCGTTGGCTAAATTTAGGTGTCACCAAGATACAACCGTCGGAAATCATGCGCATTGCCATGCCCATGATGTTGGCCTGGTACTTTACCAAGCTGGAAGTTCGGCCTAGCGCCAAGCATTTTGCCCAAGCCGGCTTGTTGTTATTGGTGCCGGTGGCCTTGGTCATGAAGCAGCCGGATTTAGGCACGGCTTTGTTGATCACGGCAGCGGGTTTTTATGTGTTGTTTTTGGCTGGCTTGAGTTGGAAGTTATTATTAGGCGGTACCCTAAGTTTGGCCATCGCTGCGCCGTTTTTGTGGACGTTGTTGCACGATTACCAACGCCGTCGCATCGAAATTTTATTTGACCCCAGTCAAGATCCGCTCGGTTCAGGCTACCACACGATACAGGCGATGATCGCTATAGGCTCAGGAGGCTTTGCCGGCAAGGGTTGGTTAAATGGCACGCAAGCGCAACTGGATTTTATACCGGAGAGAACCACCGATTTTATTTTTGCGGTGTTCAGTGAAGAGTTCGGCTTGTTGGGCAACCTCTTGCTTTTAAGCTTGTTTAGTTTGATTATTTTACGCGGCTTGGTGATTGCCTCCGAGGCCAAAAGCACGTTTGGCCGATTGTTGGCTGGCAGCATCGCCTTAACCTTTTTTACCTACGCCTTCGTCAACATGGGCATGGTCAGTGGTATTTTGCCTGTGGTGGGCGTGCCCTTGCCTTTGATCAGTTACGGCGGCACGTCCATGGTCATGTTATGCCTAGGTTTGGGCATATTGATGAGCATCGCCACCCATAAAAATGTGGTGGCCACTTAATTTTTTCACTTTCATTGTTTCTGCTATGACTATAAAAACGTCCCTATTGTTGTTGAGTTTAATGCTGTTAACGGCTTGTGCCGACTTCTCTTTAAATAGCCCTATCGCCGCTCCTGCACCGATTAAAAACGATAAGGCCTCTGGTGTGGACAACGCCAGCGGCAAGCCCGGCGCAGGCGCTTATTATTTGGACGATGGACCGGGCGACAATGCCCCGGCCAACTTGGACAGCGTGCCCAGTGCGACATTGAAAATAGAGCAACCTTTGCCGCGCGCCAATAAACCGTATGTGGCCTTAGGTCAGCCGTACACGCCCATGACCGCTTATCAAGCTTATAAAAAACAAGGCGTGGCTTCCTGGTATGGCAAGCGCTACCACGGTAAAAAAACCTCTACTGGCGAAATTTACGACATGTATGGCATGACGGCCGCGCACACCACCTTACCCATACCCAGTTATGCCAAAGTGACCAACCCAGCCAATGGCCGCTCCGTCATCGTGCGGATTAACGACCGTGGCCCTTTTAAGCGCGATCGTTTGATTGATTTATCCTATGTGGCGGCTTACCAACTGCGCCTGGTCAATCATGGCAGTGGCCTAGTGGAGGTGGAGGCCATCGATACCAGCGTAGCCGCCATGCAAACAGCGGCAGCGCCAGTCAGCGCAGTGAGTCGTCCAGAGCAAAATGAAGCCGAGGGCGTGCTGATACAAGCCGTGCCTAATGAAGCCACCACCAGTCCATCGGCCAAGCTGGATGCGCCAGTTGCCCCAGGGGTTTATTTGCAATTGGGGGCGTTTAAGAATGAAGCCAACAGCCAAATCTTGCAGAAAAAAATTCAAGATTCGGGTCTGGTTGAAAACGCAGCCGCAGCGAAGGTGTATAATGACGGTCTCTACCGCGTGCGCCTTGGCCCTTATGCCAGTAGGGTGGAAGCGGAAAATATGGCCGCTAAAATTCGCCAACAATTAAACTTGACTGCGGTCATTATCAATTAACCCTGTATTAATTAACCCAGCATCAATCAAACGTGAACTAAACCATGACATCTAGCCAATTAAAAACCCATGCTTACGCACTTATTTTTAGTTTAACCGCCCTTGTCCTCAGCCCGCTTGCGCAAGCCGTGGGCGCACAAATACCAGCGCCACCGGATTTGGCGGTGAATGCCTATTTGCTAAAAGATTTTAATAGCGGCCATGTGTTGGCGGCCAAAAATAACAGTGCGCGCATCGAGCCGGCTTCCTTGACTAAAATCATGACCGCTTATTTGACTTTTAAGGCGCTAAAAAGCAAGCATTTGTCTTTGAAGCAAAATTTAGCCGTGAGTGAATTGGCCTGGAAAGTGGAAGGCTCAAAAATGTTTATTGAGCCTAATCGACCCGTTAGCGTGGACGAGTTGTTGCATGGCATGATCATTCAGTCTGGTAACGACGCGTCGATCGCCTTGGCCGAGGGCATCGCCAGTTCCGAAGTGCAGTTTGCCGACATGATGAACCAAGAGGCACAACGTTTAGGCATGAAACACACCCATTACATGAACTCGACCGGTTTGCCTGATGCGCAGCATTACACCACGGCTGACGATTTAGCGATCTTGGCCACCGCCTTAATCCACGATTTCCCGGATCAATACCAACGTCTGTATTCCGTTAAAGAATACACTTACAACAACATCACGCAGTCTAATCGCAACCGTTTATTGTGGGCGGATGCCAGTGTCGATGGCATGAAAACCGGCCACACCGAATCGGCTGGCTACTGCTTGATTTCATCAGCCAAACGCGATGGCATACGCCGTATTTCTGTCTTGTTGGGTGCCGGCAGCGATGCCGCCCGTGCTGCCGAGAGCCAAAAATTATTGAATTACGGCTTTCAGTTTTTTGATTCCAAATTGCGCTACAAGCAAGGCCAAGCGATCAAATCCTTACGCGTTTGGAAGGGTAAGGAAAATCAAGTGAACTTGACGGTGGCGGAAGATTTGTACGTGACGGTGGCCAAAGGCGAACACGCCAATATTCAAGCGCAGGTGACCAGTCAACCGCGCTTGGTGGCACCCATTGCTAAAGGCCAAGTTATAGGCCGTGTGCAATTTACCTTAAACGGTAAAGTGGTGTCCGAGCGGCCTTTAGTGGCGGCAAAAAATATTGAAGCAGCCGGTGTGTTTGGCCGCATTTGGGACAGCCTGTTATTGCTGGCGCAATAAGCCTGCTGGCAGACTAGCATTATGGTGGATCAGGATAACAGCAAGCCGGCTTTAATTGATTTTCCTTGTGACTTTCCGATTAAGGTTATGGGTGAAATGCAAGACGGCTTTGCCGATATCATCATAGGCTTGATCCAGACTGTGCAACCGACCTTTACCGCGGCCCACGTAAGCATGCGTGCCAGCTCTGGCGGCAAGTACATTAGCCTAACCTGCCAGGTGCACGTGGCCTCGCAAGATCAATTGGACGCGGTTTACCGTTTAATCAGCGCCCACCCACTGGTTAAATTTTCACTTTAAGCCAACCCTTTGCAGCACGTCGCAGCCATGCCCGCCAGTTCGTCTAAGCCAGCCTTGTTGGTGCGTCATTTAGGCCGCACCGATTACGCGCTAACCTGGCAGGCCATGCAGCACTTTAATGCCGAGCGCACAGCCAGCACTGCCGATGAGGTGTGGGTGACCGAGCATTTTCCGGTTTATACCCTAGGCTTGAATCGGCAAGGCGTGCGTTTACCAGCAGCCAGTGATATTCCTTTGGTCATGACCGATAGAGGCGGTAAGATTACTTACCACGGCCCAGGGCAGCTCATCATTTACCCCTTGTTGGATTTAAAACGCCACGGCTTAAGCGTGCGCAAGTTGGTGAGCTTGTTGGAAAACGTCGTGATAGATTGGTTGGCCGAACACGGCGTGCAAGCAGAGGCCAAAGCCACTGCGCCTGGGGTTTACGTGCAAGAGGCTAAACTAGCGGCCTTGGGTTTACGCATCAAAAACAATGGCAGTTACCACGGATTAAGCGTCAATGTGGCCATGGATTTAAGCCCGTTTAAGGCCATAGACCCCTGCGGTTACGCGGGCTTGGCCGTGACGCAAACCCAAGACTTAGGCCTGCAACTGACCTTATCGCAAGCTGCCGAACAATTAACGGCTAAGCTACTCAAGCAATTGGAGCATGGAATAGCACATGACTGAATCGACTCTGCCTAAAACAAAAATCGCCGGCGTTAAAGAACGGGATGCGGCCAAGACCTCGCGCATTCCTATTAAGATTATTCCGCAGCCGGTGCAGCGTAAACCGGACTGGATACGCATGAAAATGCCGGACAGCCAGCGCTACCAAGAAATCAAAAAAATCCTGCGTGACAACCAATTGCACACGGTCTGCGAAGAGGCCAGTTGCCCCAACATAGGCGAATGCTTTAGTGGTGGCACGGCCACCTTCATGATCTTGGGGGACATTTGCACGCGCCGTTGCCCATTTTGCGACGTGGCTCATGGTAAGCCTTTGCCACCGGATGCCAATGAGCCGGAAAATTTGGCCCGCACCATCGCGCAGATGCGCTTGAAGTACGTGGTGATTACCTCGGTGGACAGAGACGACTTAAAAGACGGCGGGGCCAAGCATTTTGTCGACTGCATAAGGGCCGTGCGTGCCCAATCGCCTAATATTAAAATCGAAATATTAGTGCCGGATTTCAGGGGGCGCTTGGACGTGGCCATGGCTATTTTGAATGAAGCGCCACCGGATGTCATGAACCACAATTTAGAGACCGTGCCACGTTTGTATAAGCAAGCCAGACCCGGCTCGGATTACCAAAACTCACTGACTTTATTGAAAACCTTTGCTGAAATGTACCCGCACATACCCACTAAGTCGGGCTTGATGTTGGGCTTGGGTGAGACCGATGAAGAAATTCTAGCGGTCATGCAAGACTTGCGTGATCACCAAGTGAGCATGCTGACCTTGGGTCAGTATTTGCAACCCAGTGTGCACCATTTGCCGGTCATGCGTTACGTGGAGCCGGTTATTTTTGAGCAATTAAAAGAAAAAGCGCAAGCCATGGGCTTTAATAACACCGCCAGTGGCCCCATGGTAAGAAGCAGTTACCACGCGGACGCGCAAGCGCAGTTAGCTCAGCCCGCGCTTTAGGGTATATTTGCGTAAAACGGAACAAAGGTCATTATGGTCCCCCATCTCACCACGGCGCTGAACGGCCCACTCTTATCGCTAGAAAAAAGCATGCTGGATGCCATGCCAAAAATTGAGCATTGGTTTCGCTGCCAGTGGCTGGAGTACGGTTCGCCATTTTATGCCAGCGTGGATTTACGCAATGCTGGGTTTAAGTTGGCCCCGGTGGACACCAATTTGTTTCCCGGCGGCTTCAATAATCTGAATCGGGATTTTCTGCCTTTAAGCGTGCAAGCGGCCATGGTCGCGGTGGAGAAAGTCTGCCCAGAAGCCCACCGTTTATTGATTATTCCTGAAAACCACACGCGCAATACCTATTACTTACGCAACGTGGTCGAGTTGGTGCACATCATGAAGCAGGCTGGATTGGATGTGCGGGTCGGCTCCATCTCCCCAGAAATCACTCAGCCTACTAGCCTGGAAACCCATGATGGCCACATGTTATTGCTGGAACCGGTGGTGCGTGTAGGCAATAGGATTAAGTTAATCAACCCGGAATTGGGCGATTTTGATAGCTGCGCCATATTGCTCAATAACGATTTATCCGGTGGCATCCCCGACATCCTTAAAAACTTAGAACAAAACCTCATTCCGCCGCTGCATGCCGGTTGGAGCACGCGTCGTAAATCGCAGCATTTTAGTGCCTATAACCGCGTGGCTAAGGAGTTTGCTGATTTACTTGGTATCGATGAATGGCTGATTAATCCCTACTTTGAAACCTGCGGTGAAATCGATTTTAATGCGCGTACCGGTGAAGATTGCCTGGCCTTTAAGGTAGAGCAATTGCTGGATAAAATTAAAGTTAAATACGCCCAGTATGGCGTCACGCAAACGCCATTTGTGATTGTGAAAGCCGATGCCGGCACCTACGGCATGGGCATCATGACGGTGAAATCGCCGGATGAAGTGCGCGATTTAAACCGTAAAACCCGCAATAAAATGGCGGTGGTGAAAGACGGTTTGCAAGTCTCGGAAGTGATCATACAAGAGGGCGTGTATACCTTTGAAAGCATAGAACAGGCGGTAGCCGAACCGGTGGTGTACATGATGGACCATTTTGTCATAGGCGGCTTTTATCGGGTGCACACCGGCCGCGGCGTAGACGAAAACCTCAATGCCCCGGGCTCACAATTTGTGCCCTTGGCCTTTGAAAAACCCTGCACCCTGCCAGATTGCACGGATAGCCCGGATGCAGCGCCTAACCGTTTTTATGCCTACGGCGTGGTGGCTAGGTTGGCCTTGTTGGCCGCCGCCATTGAATTGCAAGAGCAAGATCCCCTTAATCAATAGGCTCAGCCATTATGAAGCTTGCGTTTATCTTGGATCCATTGGATCAGCTAAAAACCGCCAAAGACAGCAGCTTGGCCATCATGCGTGAGGCGGTCGGTCGCGGTCACCAAGTCTTCGTTAGTCTCCAGCACGATTTATTTTTGCGTCATGGGCAGGCCAAACTGGTCGCCAAGCCCTGGGCGTTTAATGGGGATACGGCAGTCGTGGGCGAAAGCCAAGAAGCCCTACCCACTGCCTTTGATGCCGTCATCATGCGTAAAGACCCGCCGTTTGATAACGAGTATTTATACAGCACTTACTTATTGGAAATCGCCGCCAATCAAGGGGCTAAGGTCTACAACAACCCGAGTGCCATGCGCAATTGGAATGAAAAACTGTCGGTAACGCGATTCATCGACTTGGCGCCGGCCAGCTTGGTCACTGCCAACAATGCCTTGCTGCGTGAGTTTTTGCAGGAGCAACAAGACATCGTGGTGAAGCCATTGGATGGCATGGGCGGCAGCAGCGTATTCAGATTAAAAACCAAGGACCCCAATTTAGGCGTGATATTGGAAACCGTCACCGATTTTGGCCGCCGTACCATTATGGCGCAACGCTATTTGCCGGAAATTTTACAAGGCGACAAGCGCATCATCATGATAGACGGCGAGCCCTTACCTTATGCCTTAGCTCGCATCCCCATGGCGGGCGAAACGCGCGGCAATCTGGCGGCCGGGGGCACCGGTGTGGCCCAAGCCTTGAGCAAGCGGGATTTAAGCATAGCGCATACGGTGGGCCCAGTTTTAAAACAAGCCGGTTTGTTTTTTGTGGGACTAGACGTGATAGGCGAGTATTTAACCGAAATCAACGTCACCAGCCCCACTGGCATGGTGGAAATAGCCCAACAAACCGATTGCCGGCCAGCCGCCGTGTTCATGGATGCCTTAGAGCGGCAAACCTAGCATGCGCTATTTAGCCTTGCTTTTAAGCGTGTTGCTCTTCGGCTGTGTTAAGGCGCCGCTCTACCATAGCCAAAGCTATGTGTTTGGTACCTTGGTCGATATCAGCATTTACGGTGAGACCGATGAGCGGGCAGCCACGCTGGCCAATCACGTGCAGCAGGACTTGCAAAATTTACACCGTAGGGTGCATGCATGGAAGCCCGCGTCGGCCGATCAATTAAGTGAACTGGGGCAAGTTAATGCCGCCTTTGCGCAAGGCCGCAGCTTGACTGTGGCGCCCGACTTAGCGGCCATGCTAGTGGAAGCCCAGCAGTTGTCGGCGCAATCCGACGGCTTATTTAATCCGGCCCTAGGCCATTTAATTGGCACCTGGGGGTTTCAGCGGGATGAATTTGGCCCACAAGCCATTGCCACGCTAGCCATCCAGAAATGGCGGGATGCTAAGCCCAGCATGGCTGACATCGTCATAGAGGGCGAGCGCATACGCAGCAACAATAGCGCAGTGAAATTGGATTTAGGCGGTTACGCCAAAGGCTATGCCTTGGATAGGGCAGTGGCTTATTTGCGCCAGCAAGGGGTACAGCATGCCTTGATTAATATAGGCGGCAACATCATCGCCATGGGTCAGCACGGCGATCACCCTTGGCGAGTTGGCATACAGCACCCGCGTCTACCCAATGCCATGGCCAGCTTGGATTTGCCCGATGGTTGGGCGATAGGCACGTCGGGGGATTACCAGCGCTACTTTATGTTAGACGGCCAACGTTATTGCCATATTATTGATCCGCGCACGGGCTACCCAGCCAAGCACATGCAATCGGTCACCGTGTTGGTGCCACCGCAAGCAGTTGGGCGGGCGGGTGCGGGGGTGCTGTCGGACGTCGCCAGCAAACCACTATTCATAGCCGGGGTGACGCAAAGCGAGCACTATGCGCAGGTTTTTGCTATTCAAGATTACCTATTAATTGACGACACTGCTGCGGCCTATGTCAGCCGCAGTCTAGCCAAAAAACTGCATTGGTTGGCCAAGCCAGCTAAGCTCAACACCATCAGTCAGCATGCTCACCCTTAAATCCTTACATAAGCAGTTATTGCTAGGCGATTGGCTGGTGTTGTTGCTGGCGGCACTGTTGGTTTGCCTGTCTTTCCTAAGCTTGTGGCAGAATGCACCGGCCGCCAAAGTGCAGATTAGTGTGGCCGATAAGGTATACGCCACCTACAGCTTAAACCAAGCACGCGAGATTCATGTGCGCGGCCCTTTAGGTGAAGCGGTGATCCAGATTGCCAAGGGCAAAGCGCGCTTTGCTAAATCGCCTTGCAGCAGCCAATATTGCGTGCATCAAGGCTGGCTGAGTAAAGCCGGTCAAGTGGCCATATGCATTCCCAATCAAATCAGTTTAGCGCTAGTGGGCGAGGCCAAACCCTATGACACGCTTAATTATTAGGCTGGCTTAGAACGTGCTAAAGCATTTTCAACCCAGTCTAGAGGATCACCGCATCGCCAAGCTAGCGGCGTTTGCGATAGCGCTACACATGCTAGAAGCGGTTGTGCCGTCACCCTTGCCTGGCGTTAAGCCTGGCATCGCTAATATCGTGACTTTGTACGTGATGTATCAGTATGGTTTTGTCACGGCGGCCTGGGTCAGTCTATTGCGAGTGCTGGCCAGTAGCTTGCTATTAGGCCAGTTTTTATCACCCGGTTTTGCCTTGAGTTTGGCCGGTGCCGGTTTAAGTTTGGCGAGCTTGTATGCCGGCATGCACTTGCCTAAAAGATGGTTTGGCCCGGTCAGCTTAAGTGTCTTAGCGGCCGTTGCCCACATTGCCGGACAATTACTGGTGGTGCGCTTTTGGCTGATACCGCATGCCGGCGTGGCTTATTTAGTGCCGGTGTTTGCTGTCGCCGCCTTGTTTTTTGGTACCATCAATGGGCTGATCACCGCGCAATTACTCAAGTCTAAAGTGCCTTAACGGATTAGCTCGCGCCAACTGGCGCGTTTGCCAGCAAAGCCTCTGCCAGTCCCGAAGCGGGCATTTGGATCTAGCTGCGGCGTTGCATTGCTGGCTCCGGTAAATGAGATTTTAGGCTGGCCTGAAATGTAGAAGAGGTTGATGCCTACTGGTATGGAATTACTCTTAGTGCCTAAGAGCACGGTGCCAGTTGAATTAAGCATTACAGCGCCACCATTTTTAGCGTCGATGTAATTTATCCAACCGTAGCCACCTGGACTGCAGGTGTCGGACGATGGCACCATGGTGGGAACAACGAGGGTGCCGGAAGCCAGTTTTGAAGCTACAACCTGCCGTTCTCCACTGTCTTTTGGCAGATCTATGTACCAACCTTTCTTAGCATTGTTATCGAATACATTGTCGCTTTTAGTGCCTGTCCGCGTATCACCTGATGTCGTCATGCTTCGGCTAGCTAAATTATTTCGGCCTATATTGCCCTCACCGTCGTCTTTAATGGCATACAGTGTTTGGCTTGATTTGTTTGAAAAATCCGCCTGCTCCAAATATTTCCCTGTACCTATAAATACCACGGTTTTCCCGCTGAGTTTCCCCAATTCCGGTTTGGCTGTAATGGCTTGAGCCACGCCCCCATCATCGCTTAAAGAAGCTAGCAATAATGGGTTGCTAGTGCTGCCATCGCTGTCAATTTTAAAACGCCAAAGATTACCCAATAAATCGCCGCCGTAAGCGTAATCGGCCTGGTTGTTTTCGCTTGGCCTCGCCACAAAAGCACTGATTTTTGCTAAGCCACTGGGGTTGGCGAGCGTCCCTACTCGCGTGGAGATTTTACGTAATAGGGCACCTGTATTGGCATCCAATACATACATATAACCCAGGCCTGTATTGTTGTAGCCCGAGCTCAGCAGGACTACCCATTTGAAACCACTTGTGCTATCACTATCACGCATTTTGGTTATCACCGGGTTACCAAAACTGTAACCCAAATCCGCATCATCATTGCTGTCAAATTCCCATAGGAGAAGCGGCATATCGTTGGTGACATCTAGTGCATAAAACCCCTTGCCGCCTTGCCCTAATCCGCCGACCAAGATGGTCTTCCAATCATCTGCTGCAAGGCATGGGTCGCTGCAAATGTCTGTAACCGTAGTAGGGCCATTCACATAATTTTGATGGTTGTTGGCATAGTTTTTATCGGCTAGTTTCCAAAGATTAGGTATAACCATGCTTGGTATATAAGCCCAACGCTCTTTGCCCTCGCCGGGAGTAGTTGTGCTGTCGCTGGCAGTAAATGCATGCAGCATGCCATCGTTTGCGCCTACGTATACGCTCTTTTTCCGGCCAGATTGGGCGGTTTTAAAAAGACCGTAGCTGCTTTCTAAATAATTAAAGTTGGGTGCCCCCACGTAAACTGCAGTCGAATCGGTGATGTCGCCTAAGGTTTTTTCACGGTAGCGAAATAAACGATTGCTAGCTATATTGCTGCCTCTGTCCTCATAAATAGAATGGCCGCGTACATAGCCCACTAATTTCTCAGCCATGTTTTCGCGTTGCGATGTATCCAGTGCGTTCCATTGGCTTAAGCGGTTGCCGACCAAATTGTTTATATTGGTATAGTTAAAATTATCTAAATGACCAGCTTTGGCCGTGTAAATTTTTCGCGTGTCGCTGTTTGGTGCAACCTGAGACTGTAATTTCCCTGTGCAAGCCCCGGTGATCTCCATGCTTGCGGTGAAGTCAGTTGTGCCAGAGGGGGCGCAGTAAGTTCGCTTTGTATTGTTTATGGTGCGGGTGTAAATTTGATTGGGGGCGGAACAAGCACCTAGCGCAACGTCTTCCACACACCAGTTAGCTGTTTTACTGGTGACCCCATCGACTGTGTCTATGCCCCGGGATTCTAAATTCCCAGTCCATTTCTTGGAAGTGTAGCTGCTCACATAAGCACTGTTGTTGCCGGCCACAGGCTTAAGTGTGCTGATGACGGCAGCGCCTCCTGCGTTACTTAAGGCATAAATTTCAGCCAATGCAGCAGTCAGGCTTTCTTGTAATTGCTGTGGATCTTGTGCACTAAAGTAAGTGCCATTGCCGTTTACTGCAGCATGCCACAAATCGTCCACCCGTTCTGGGCAGTAATCACTTTGACAGCCGGTCGGCCAACCTGTCGTGCCATCTTGGGTCAAGGCGTAAAAATCGCCTGAGGTAGCAGTTTTATAGTCATCGCTGAAGAGTAAGGTGCCGTTAATTCCTAAGCCTACGGTAAAGGTGGTCATATTTTGTATGAGCTGATTAGCCGTCGAACCACAGACGCCACCATTTTCTTCTGTGCAGCCCGTGCGTATATCGGTTTCGGCGTAATAAAAGGCTACATCCGCTAAGGATTCTGCGAATACTGTCACTTCCTTTTTCGGCAGAGGGACATTGACGCCATTGTCTTGATTGCCTATAAGTTCGCCGTCTAAGCGTAAGGCACTAAAGCTACCAAATTCAACGTGATCACCATTGCGCTGGGCCATAGTAAAGTCAGACTCTTTATTCCACGAGCCATCGGTTGATAAAATAGAAAAATTAGCTTGGCAGGCATATTGAACCGGATCCACTGTTTGGGTGTCGTGTTTGTTAGCAAAGTAACGACCTGCATGAGATAGGGCAGCACGCAGCGGGGTGAAGTGAAAAGTATCCGTATAAAGCTCACCTTGCCAAGATTGATTGAGTGCCGGATGTGCATTAAACAACCGACTATAAAAAGCGCCCTTTTGGGTTGCATTGAATGTTCTGATATTTAAGAATTTATTAGGCTCTGCAATAGGGTTGCTATGACTGTTTTCGTCAAGAGAATTATTATTAATGACGTTGTAGCCGACTCGGTATTTATCATCAATATTGGCAAATGCCAGACTGGTGGATGTTTTCATGGTTTGTAAACGAGTGCGGTAATATGTCCACCAATTGGCAAAATTAGTCATTTCTTCTGTATAAGTGCAGCTTGTTGCGCCACTGCAGTCCGAACGTTGAGCTGCCTTTGAGTAGGTATTTGTCGATGGAATTATATTTACCACGTCCAATCTACCGGGTACGGATCCAGTCCTGCCTGGATAGCGGGTATAGGCGGTCATAAAGGGATGTTTAACCGTGGCACGACAACGGCCTGCCGCTGGTGCAGTGGCTCTTGTGGCGTCGTCTTCAAACTGACAAAAACGTACGTAGGCAGGGTAGGGATGCGTAGGGCTTGGGTTGGCCTGGACTGCACAGTTTGTTAAAAGCGCAGTTGTGCAGTATTCACCAGGAATCATATTCGTGTATGTAGCGACGCCAGTTCGAGTTAAATTGCTTGAGCCTTCAATGACACCGTATGCGTCGTTAGCTACGCTAGTCCAACTGCTTACGTTTGGTTTGGAAGACTTATCCGCATTTTTTGGAGGCCAATAGCGAAATTTTGGGTTGTAATACAAGGTGTTGAAATCACTGCTTCTGAATACTTGGTCATCGTCCGTGCAAATATGGTTATTGGTACCACAAATGGCCGCCTTGCCAGCCCACTCAGGCATGTAGTTATAGAGCATGCTTGCGGAGTCATCCAAGATAAACAGGATGTTTGGTTTGGCAACGATGCTGCTTGTGCTGGCTAAAGGGGCGGTGGCTAAATCAAGGGCTTGTGCGCCGATCGGCATGATTGTTAGCATGGCCAAGAAATGCATCAAAATGCTAAACGTGCGGTAGTTTTTCATTGCGCATCCTAATAAACAAAGGCCTGGCTGTAGCTGACGGTATTTTTTGGTCCCGTTACCTTGGTCGTGATGCGGTATAACAGCGCACCAGTAGGTTCACCTAAACAGGGGTTGGATAAATCGCAATGGCTTTTGGAGTTTTCGTCTTCACCGGCTGGGCCATATAAACAATGCGACGTGTCGGCGGCACCGGTGTTTTTACACATGCGTTCTATAACGTAACGAATTGTGTTGCCGCTGCTGTCCACACCGGCAGTAATATTGGCACCGGTGGCTGGTTTTGCATTGCTGCTATCGGCTAAAGCCTTTGCGTCCTCTGAGAAGCTAGCGTAATAACCACTGCTGCTTATGTTGCTGTCTAAATTACGATCTACGCCTAACCAGCTTAGTGCCGTTTCCACACCGCTGTCAGCAGAAATTAAAGCGCTTTGTTTGAAGCTTAAATTGCCGGCTATCATGGTGTTCGTGTCCACCGAACGGATCAATGCCACCGCCGCTAAAGACATCACAATCAAGGCAATCAAGGCGATAAACAGCACCACTCCGACTTGCTTAGCAGCGCGGGATTTGGAGTTTAAAGTTGAGGTGTAATGGGTCATGTTGCTCTAACTGGCAAGCGCCTCTTTGGCCCACACTATGTTGCGTAGCGGGATGATGGTGGTGAACACGCGATAACGGTACTGTTGCCAGTCGCTTCGATTGGAAAGGTCGATAGTCGGGGCTGGGCTTTTGCTAGTGCCGGTCCAGGCACATAAGCCCGGGTGTGCCGTGCTGCAAGGGTAGCTGACGGTTTCCTTTTCCAGTAAGCCGTTGCGTGCCACAATCGCCACCCTGATGGCTTTAATGAGTTTACGGTTATCGTTACTGGGGTTGCTCCATGCTGTACCGGTCGCGTTTACCCATTGATCTACTGTGTTTTCTTCGGCTTTCAGCGATATGCCGTATTGGGCTTGCAAATTCACTATTTCGTCCACATTGGGCGAATGAATGCCATTTTCACTGCGTGATAATTGATAGGCGCTATTGATGCTGTAGTTCACGGCTTTCCATGCACCTAAGCATGACAAGCTGGCATCCGGGTTGATGGAGGCGGCGCTTGGTTTGTTGAGGGCGATGCCGGTTGTGCCGGTTAAGCTGGCGACGCCGTTCTGCATGAATAGGCAGTCAACGCCTTTGCTGATGATGACGCTGTCTCCTTCATTGCAAGCGGCATTATTAAGCACCAATACCTCGTTGCCGGAGTTAACCGAGCCGATGATGGCGGGTGAGCCACCGGCATCAGACGTACCATAACGCACGGTCAGGATATCGCTTGCCCCAGCTGCGGTGCCGCCATCGGTGATGCTGACCGGCGAAATGTTGGTGCCGGATGGGATAAATGCGGTGCATTGCAGTGGCGAGTTACTGCTAGAAAAGATGGGTAAAGCGAAACCTGCCAATTGCACGTCGCGTTGCAGGTTATACAAAGCAATGCTGCCATTGGTTTGGGCATCGGCAGAGCCGGAGCTGCTGCGTTTTTGCCCTTCAAACACGGCAAACACTTGCATGATGACCAAGCTCACTAACAAGCTCAATACCAGCCCCACCATAACCTCAATCAAGCTAAAGCCAGCTTGCTGATGGCTGAGCCGGCGTGTTTTTATGGGTCTATTCATCTTTAATAGCGCCCTTGATGCGCGCGTTGGACGTGACATTGTGGACTGCTGTGTCGCCAGGCGCTTGCCAAGTGATGGTAATGATTACTTCGCCTGAGGCGGCAGTGTGGCTCAAGGTGTATTGGCCATTGGGTAGCTCGGCCAAGGCCACCGGTTCGGTGATGGCCACTATGTGATAGGGGTCGGCCCACAGTTCGCCCAGTTTTTGTTGTGCGAGGTGGCTGGCTAGACTGCGGTATTTTGCATCGGAAGTGTTGCTGACCATGGCGGCTTGCAAACCGACTAAAGCCAGTATGCCCATGGAAAAAATCAACATGGCAATTAAGGACTCCAAGAGAATGGCACCTTGTTGTGTTTTTTTGTTAAGCTTAAGGTAGGTCATGGCGTCAGCACCTTCTTGGGTCGGTGGCGGCAAGAGTGGTTTTAGGGTCGCAAAGACGGGTGTTACCACCCACACCTAGGGTGACTCTTAGCGGTCTGTCGGCGCCGCTAAAGCTGAGGTCCACTTGATTAAATGGGGCGGGCGTGGCCGTGTTGTCGAGCAGGCCTAAATTGGAAAAGGTGGCTTTAGCTGGAAAGGCAGTGCCATCAGGGCTTAGTGTAATAATCGCACCGCCGGTAGCGCCTTCGCTGGCGAGGCGACTGAGTATGGTGTCGGGGCAGTTGCTAGTTATGGTCACGCAGCCTATGGACCAGTTGGAGTTGGCGCTAAGTGAAAATCGAATCGAGGCATTGCGTTTGACGGCCTCGGCTCTAGCCGTTTGCAGCCCATTTTGGATGGACTCCGCGGCCGTGCGTACCCGTATTTTTTATCCACGTGGCGTAGCCTGGCATGGCGATGGCGCTCACCAAACCAACAATGGCGATGGCGATAATGAGCTCTATCAGGCTAAAACCTAAGGCCGGTTTTTTTGGCGCCAGGGTTAGCACGTGCCGCCTTTTTTGGTGAGCCAGCAAGTGCTACCGACGGTGCCATCAAATGTAGAGGTTTTGGCGTTGTTTTGATTAAGCGTGAATTCAAAATCAGCCATGCCTTGAGCGGTGATGCCGGTGGCTTTTAGTGTGTAAGCAGTGGCGGTTGGGGTGACGCTGCAACTGTAAGTAAAATACTGGGCGCCCTCGGTGGCGGACAGGGTGCAAGTACCTCCAATATAAGTCCGCTTATCTTGGAAATATTGCTCCATTTTCACCCGCAAAGTAGCAAGGTTGCTGGTGGCTTCAGCCGCTTTGCCGCGCTTGATGTAAGCGCTGTAATTGGGAATGGCGATAGCCGCCAGGATGCCTATAACGGCCACCACTATCATCAATTCGATCAGGGTGAAGCCTGTTTGTTGGTGGCAGAGTTTGCGCTTTATGGGTGCGGTTTTGCTTGTTAAAAAAGGCATGCACATTCTCCAATGGATTTAACGATATCTTGCATAGGGCTTAAGCTAAAGTCTAGCGAGAAACGACGACCGGTCTAATTTAGCCGATAAGCGGTGTGCGTGGCCGGCATTTCTCTGGCTAGGCCTTTATGTTAAACTAGTCCACGTGGGATTTTTAAAGATAAAGGCGGGGTAATGCAAAAAATCAGGGTAACGCTTTTGCTCGCCATGCTGGTTTTTTCTAGTTTATCTGGCTGCGGCACCAAAGGCCCTTTGTACATTCCCGAGCGGCAATACCCTCAGCCTAGCGCCACTAACCCATAAGCCACCGTTTACTATAACTTTCATAAGCGCCCAACGTGAATTCATTTACTTTTAAAAACAATCACTTGCACGTAGAAAAACGCGCTCTAGCCGATATTGCTCGCGAGTTTTCCACCCCTTGTTACGTCTATTCTAAAGACGCACTTACGCAGGCGTTTAACAACTTCAGTGCGGGCTTTGCCGATTGCCGGCATTTGGTTTGCTTTGCCGTAAAAGCCAACCCCAACTTAGCCATATTAAATTTGTTTGCGAGATTGGGCGCTGGCTTTGATATCGTATCCGGTGGTGAGTTGGCGCGTGTGCTAGCAGCCGGTGGCGACCCGAAGAAAGTGGTGTTTTCTGGCGTGGGTAAAACCGAAGCCGAAATGCAGGCCGCCTTAAATGCCGGCATCTTTTGTTTTAACGTGGAATCGGCCAGTGAATTGAAGCGGCTCAATCAAGTGGCGCTTAGTATGGGCAAGGTGGCGCCGGTCTCGTTACGGGTTAACCCCAATGTGGATGCCAAAACCCACCCTTATATTTCCACTGGTTTAAAAAACAATAAATTTGGCGTGGCTTACGAAGAGGCTTTGGTCATTTATGAGCAAGCAGCCAGCATGCCTGGCATTGCCATCCACGGCGTCGATTGCCACATCGGCTCGCAAATTACCGAACTGTCACCTTTCCTGGACGCCTTTGATCGCGTCTTGGCCTTGGTGGATGCCTTGGCGGCAAGAGGGATTGCCGTGCAACACATCGATGCCGGTGGCGGCATAGGCATTGCTTATCAAGGCGAAACCCCTCCGGAATTCAGTGTGTATGCGGCGGCCATGCGCGCTAAAATCGCCGGTCGTGATATTAAATTGGTGTTTGAGCCAGGTCGGGCTTTAGTCGGCAACGCCGGCGTGCTATTGACTAAAGTAGAGTATTTAAAACACACCGAAGCGAAAAATTTTGCCATAGTCGATGCTGCCATGAACGATTTAATGCGGCCGGCTTTGTACGATGCCTACCATGATATTCAAGCCGTATCGCCACGTGAGGGTGTAGCGAGCATCTATGAAATAGTTGGTCCAGTATGCGAAACCGGTGATTTTTTAGGTCACGATAGACGCTTAAATCTGCAAGAGGGGGACGTGTTGGCGATTATGTCGGCCGGCGCCTACGGCATGAGCATGGCCAGTAACTACAACACCAGAGCCCGTGCCGCTGAGGTGATGGTGGATGGCGATGCCTGCCATTTAATTCGCCAGCGCGAGCAAATTAGCGATCTGTTCGCCCTAGAGAAAATTTTGCCTACAGGGGCCTAATCAAAAATAACGGTTTTGTTGGCGTACAGCAAAATGCGATTTTCGATGTGCCAACGCACGGCTTTAGATAACACCACGCGCTCCAAATCCCGGCCTTTTTGGATCAAGTCTTCCACTTGATCGCGGTGTGAGATGCGGTCTATGTCTTGCTCAATAATCGGTCCTTCATCCAGCACTTCGGTCACGTAATGCGCGGTCGCGCCTATCAATTTAACGCCACGTTCAAATGCCCTATGGTAGGGCTTGGCGCCTATAAAAGCCGGCAAGAAAGAGTGGTGAATATTGATGATTTGTTTAGGGTAACGCGCGACGAAATCCGCCGATAGAATTTGCATGTAACGCGCCAACACGATGAGGTCAATTTGGTATTGATCAAACAAGGCAAATTGCGCGGCCTCAGCCGCGGCTTTGTTGTCTTTAGTGACCGCAATGTAATGAAAGTCGACGCCGTAAAATTTAGCCAAGGCTTCGGTATCGCGGTGGTTGCTGATAATCAGCGGTATGTCGCAAGCCAGTTCGCCGTTTTTGTGCCTGTGCAATAAATCGGCCAAGCAATGGTCGTATTGCGACACCATGATGGCCACGCGCAAGGGTTTTTGCGACAGATTCAACTGCCACTGCATGTTAAAGCGCTGAGCAATCGCCGCAAAATGCGCTTCAAAGTCATCGGTCGCCAAGCTAAAACCCGCCAAATCCCATTCCACACGCATTAAAAATAAGTTGTTTTCTGCGTCTTGGTGTTGGTCCGCATGCAAAATGTTGGCATTGTGTTGATACAAAAACTCGGCGATAGCAGCAACGATGCCTTTGCTATCTGGGCAGGTAATCAACAAGGTGGCGGTATTTTTACTGAGGCTGGGGTTCATTTTTTTATGCGGACTCGAGTTCAAATTGAGGTTAAGCGTGAGCAGTTGGGTATAATATGTGCATTATACCTTAAGTTAATTTAACAAATAAAAGAGCGTATGACAGACAGTAAAGCCAGCATGCAAGCATCCGCCGATATCGTATTGGCCAATCCCAGAGGTTTCTGTGCCGGCGTGGACAGAGCCATCATTATTGTTGAACAAGCCTTGGAAAAATTCGGTGCGCCCATCTACGTGCGTAACGAGGTGGTGCACAATAAATTCGTGGTCGATGGCTTGCGCGCGAAGGGCGCTGTTTTCGTCAAACACCTGGACGAAATTCCCACCGGCAGCACGGTTATTTTTAGTGCACACGGCGTGTCTAAAGCGGTTCGTGCCGAAGCCGAATCGCGTGGCTTGATTGCCTACGATGCTACCTGCCCGCTAGTGACTAAAGTGCACATTGAAGTAGCTAAAATGCGTCAGGCCGGCATGGAAATTATCATGATAGGTCATAAAGGCCACCCAGAGGTGGAAGGCACCATGGGTCAAATTGAGCCGGGTCAAGTCGAGTCCGATCATGATGAGGACGATGAAGTGGCGGCGATCGGCATGTATTTGGTGGAAACGCCAGCCGATGTCGCGCAATTACAGGTTAAAAACCCAGAAAAATTGGCTTTTGTAACGCAAACCACCTTGTCCATGGACGATGCCGCGACGGTGATTGATGCCTTAAAAGCCAAATACCCCAATATCCATGCGCCCAAAAGCGAAGACATCTGTTACGCCACGCAAAATCGCCAAGACGCGGTCAAGCTGATGGCAAAAGATTGCGATTTGGTGATTATTATTGGTTCGCCTAACAGCTCCAATTCCAACCGTTTGCGGGAAGTGGCCGAGAAGCAACGCGTGGAAGCTTACATGGTGGATAACGCCAGCTACCTGCAGGCATCGTGGTTAGTGGGTAAAAAGAAAATCGGCGTCTCTGCCGGTGCCTCCGCACCAGAAGTGTTGGTGAAAGAAGTGATCGGCCAATTGCAACACATGGGCGCGCAACAGGTTGAAGAGTTGCAAGGGGTGATAGAAAGCGTGGTATTTCAGCTGCCGAAAAACCTAACGGCGGCAGCAAGTAAAAAAACCTAATACCACCATCCTGTCTGATCAAAGCACTTTAATATCTAAATCAACGATGTTTAAAACCCCTGTTTCTGCCTTGGTACTCATTCATACCGAGGACCTGCAAGTGCTGATTATGGAGCGTGCCGATAAGGCTGGGTTTTGGCAATCGGTGACCGGCAGTTTGGAGGCGGGTGAGACGCCCAGGCAGGCCGCCATGCGCGAGGTGTTAGAAGAAACCGGCCTAAACGCGGAGCAGTATGACTTGCAAGATTGGCAGGTGGCGAATACCTACGAAATCTACCCGCATTGGCGTTACCGTTATGCGCCTGGGGTCACTAGCAATGTCGAGCACCAGTTTGCCTTAGTCTTGCCTAGCGCCTTGCCCATCCAGTTGGCGCCCGATGAACACCTGCAATATGCCTGGGTGGATTGGCGGGAAGCGGCGCAGCGGGTTTTTTCCTGGACCAATGTAGACGCCATAAAAAGATTAGCTGAGCGTCACCAATTATCGTTATAAAATAAGCGCCTGTTTTTACACTAACCCTTAATGCGATTGAACACCATGCAAGTATCCGCGATTAAATTTGATAAATTTCAGGCCAGTCTAGACGAAGATTGCCAGCAGCGCATCGTTGCGGCCAAGCAAGCCTTAGGCAAGCGCTTGGTCATTTTGGGGCATCACTACCAAAACGAAAGCGTGTATAGGCATGCCGATTACACCGGCGATTCGCTCAAGCTATCGCGTTATTGCGAAAGTTTGGATGCCGAGTTCATCGTCTTTTTGGGCGTGCATTTTATGGCGGAAGTGGCGGATATTTTGAGCCGTCCAGAGCAGATTGCCATCTTGCCAGACCTAGCCGCCGGATGCTCCATGGCCGACATGGCCAACTTAGCTAAAGTTGAACGCAGTTACCGTGAGCTGAATAAGGTATTGAATTTTGATGAAGCCATCACGCCCGTTACCTACATCAATTCCGCTGCCGATTTAAAAGCCTTTTGTGGTGAGCACGGCGGCATAGTTTGCACCAGCACCAATGCGCCTAAGATATTAGAGTGGAGTTTTAAACAACGTGAAAAGGTGTTGTTTTTCCCCGATCAAAATTTAGGCCGCTGGTCTGGCCATCAGATGGGTATTCCTCTTGAACAAATGCCGGTTTGGGATCCAGATTTGCCTATGGGTGGGCTGACCGAAGCGCAAATTAAAAATGCAAAAATTTTGTTATGGAAGGGCCACTGCGCGGTTCACCAAATGTTCCGCTTGCAAAATATCACGCAATTCCGAGCGGCGCACCCCGATGGTTTGGTGATCTCGCACCCGGAGGCGCCTTATGAAGTGTGCTTGAATTCCGATTTTGTCGGTTCCACTGAGTACATACTGAAAACCGTCAGTGAAGCCCCGGCTAACTCTAAATGGCTAGTGGGTACCGAGCTGAATCTGGTTAACCGTCTAGCCGAGCAAATGAAACCGCAAGGTAAATTGGTGCAATTCATGAGTCATGTGGTGTGCGAGTGTTCGACCATGGCCAGAATCGATCCGCAGCATTTGGCTTGGGTGTTAGAGAATTTGCTGCAAGGCCAAGTGGTCAATCAAATTAAAGTGCCTGAACACGAAGCCAAGCTGGCTAAATTGACTTTAGAGCGGATGTTAGCGGCCTCTTAAGCCTACCTATTAAACCGGCTTAATCAACGACTAAACGTTGCACCACTTTGCCCTGCATTAAGTGCGAGGCTATGATCTCATCGATGTCGTCGTTGTCGATAAAGCTGTACCAAATCGCTTGTGGGTAAATCACCATCAATGGTCCGGCATCGCACCTATCCAAGCAACCGGCGCGGTTAATGCGCACCTGACTCTCGCCACTCAAACCTAAACTTTTTACCCGTGCTTTCATGTAGTCAAACGCGTCTTCCGCGCCTTTGTCCATGCAACAGGCCGCACCCGCTTCGCGTTGGTTTAAACAGAAAAAAACGTGGTGTTGAAAGTGGCTCATGGTGGTGGGGATTATTGGTGGTAAGGCTGAACTATATAAGGCTTTAGTCCCCACTGGCAAGGCTGTCTTCTTTGGTGAAGGTCCATGTGCGGGTAATGCTTAATATATCGATTTCGCTTTGCACGGCATCAGGAAAGCGCGCGTAAGGCGCACCCAGTTCCACAATATGCTTGGCCGCCTCGTCCAGCAATTTGTGACCGGAGCTGCGGTTTAGCTCTATGGATTCTATGCTGCCGTCGGCATTAATCGATACCGTCATCTGCAATTGCCCGTATAACTTTAAGTTTCTGGCCGCTTCCGGGTAATTTAGGTTGCCTATTTTTTCTACTTTTTGCCGCCACGCTTCAACGTATAAAGCGTATTTGTATTCCTTGGTTCTGGCGCCTATGAATTTACGTTTAGGGCGTTTTTGGTAGACGTCTTGTTGCTTGGCGATCAGTGCCTCCAGTCTATCCATCTCCATGGCCGCTGAGGCCATGTCGTGCACATCGATGGCGCGGGTTGGATTGCTTTGCTGGCCGGTTTGCACTTCTTGCGCGCTGACTTTTTGCGCTGGTTCTGACTCCACGGCCTTGTTGGTTTGCAATTGCGTCATTAATTCTCGTGCTTGTTTTTCTAAGCTGGCCACGCGTTTTTGTGCTTGGTTTTGTTCGGCTTTTTGCGGGGCCGCTTGGCCGCCGGATTGGGTTTTACTTTGTTCTTTAAGCGCGGCTTGGCGTTGACTGCTGGCGGCTAATGCGGATTGCATTTTTCGGTTTTGGTTGGTGTTACCGCCTCGATCCAGATTGGCTTGCGCCAACACGTCGGCTTTTTGCGGTTTGCTATGGGTTTTGGCATTCACTAGGCTGACGTCCAGTACCGGCATGCTGTCGGCCATTTTTTTTAAATCGGGACTGAAGTGCACGCTCAGTAGTATCAGGTGCAGTAGCACAGACACATAGATAGCCGTGCGTATCAGCGGCATGGCCTTTAATTTTTCATGCGCGCGCTTTAGCAAACGATTACTCAGCGCTGAATTTTGATGTGAGCGCATCCAGTATTTTTTGGTGCACCCCACCAAAGCCACCGTTACTCATAACCAATACCGAGTCACCGCTGTCCGCTACCGCTACGATGGCGCTAACCATGGAGATTAAGTCATCGTAGACTTGCGCTTTATGTTGTATCGGTGCCAATGCGGCGCTGGCATCCCAACCTAAATCGGCACCGTAACAAAATACCAAGTCGGCTTCGCTTAAGCTGGCCGGCAAGGCGTTCTTCATGACGCCTAATTTCATGGTGTTAGAGCGCGGCTCCAATACCGCTAAGATGCGCGCCTGGCCCACTTTGCTGCGTAAGCCAGCCACGGTGGTAGTGATGGCTGTCGGGTGGTGGGCAAAGTCGTCGTAGACCGTCACGCCATGCACTTCACCACGGATTTCCATGCGGCGTTTTACATTTTTGAACTGGCTTAAGGCCTCGATAGCCACTTGCACTGAGACGCCGACATGGCGCGCAGCAGCAATGCTGGCTAGGGCATTCATGCGATTGTGTTCCCCCAACAAATCCCATGCCACGTGGCCTTGTCGTTCGCCGGCAAACAACACGTCAAAACTGCCGTTGCTTTGTGGGTTGGCTGCTTGCCAATCGCTGTCCGAGCCGAATTGTTCCACGGGCGTCCAGCAGCCTTTAGCGATCACCCGTTGCAAACTGCCTTCTAAGCCATTGCTTACGACTAAGCCGGCTTGCGGCACGGTGCGGACCAAGTGGTGGAATTGTTTTTCTATGGCGGCCAAGTCATCAAAGATGTCGGCATGGTCAAACTCGAGGTTATTTAACACGGCCGTGCGCGGGTGGTAGTGCACAAACTTAGAGCGTTTATCAAAAAAAGCCGTGTCGTATTCGTCCGCTTCAATCACAAAGAAGGGCGACAGGCTGTTTTGGTCTTGCTTCGGTGCTTGCGGCAAGCGGGCGGAGACGGCAAAGTTTTGCGGCACACCGCCAATTAAAAAGCCGGGCGCTAGGCCCGCGTATTCTAAGATCCATGCCAGCATCGAGCTGGTGGTGGTTTTGCCATGGGTGCCCGCCACGGCCAACACCCATTTGCCTTGTAAGACGTTTTCTGCCAACCATTGCGGGCCGGAAATATAGGGCAGGCCACGGTTAAGGATTTCTTCCATTAAAGGGTTGCCGCGGCTGATGACGTTGCCTATGACGTAGACATCCGGCTTGAGCTCGGTTTGGCTAGGGTCAAAGCCGGTGATCAGCTCTATGCCTTGCGCTTCCAATTGCGTGCTCATGGGTGGGTAAACATTGGCATCGCAGCCGGTGACTTTATGCCCAGCTTGTTTAGCTAACACGGCTATGCCGCCCATGAAGGTGCCACAAATGCCTAAAATATGAATGTGCATAGCCAGACCCCCTTAGCTCAAGTTTGGCGCCAACCAGCGCGCTAAATAGTCTTTTGTGAGGCCGCGGCGCTTGGCCATGTCCAGCAATTGGTCCTCACCGATTTTATCCACGCTGAAATACTTGGCTTCGCTATGGGCAAAGTAAAAGCCGGATACCGCCGCGCCTGGGGTCATGGCAAACGATTCGGTTAGTTGCATGCCTATGCTGTCGCATTGCAAGACTTGGAATACGTCCGGTTTGACCGTGTGGTCTGGGCAAGCCGGGTAACCGGGTGCTGGCCGAATGCCTTGGTATTGCTCTTTGATGAGGGCGGCTTTATCCAATTTTTCATTGGCCGCGTAACCCCAGAAGTCCACCCGCACGCGCTCA
Organism: Methylotenera oryzisoli; assembly: GCA_945878695.1. Lineage (GTDB taxonomy): Bacteria > Pseudomonadota > Gammaproteobacteria > Burkholderiales > Methylophilaceae > Methylotenera > Methylotenera oryzisoli_B. The sequence goes on from CAMDXI010000006.1 coordinate 52,752, forward strand.
TGCAAATACTCGGCAAAGGCTTCGGCCAAGCGATCGGCTAAGGCCTTGAGTAATATGCTGCTGTAATCGTCGTGCGCATCTTCGAATTGTTTGATGCGTTTTTCTATGCCCAAGCCTGCGGTGACGGCGAATAAACCGATGTAATCCGGGGTAGCTTTAGGCGCAATGAAGTCGGCTAAACATTGGTTGGGGCGAGCCACACCGTCTATCACCGGCTTGACGGTTTGCTGGCGCATGCCGTAATAAGTAAAGGCGATCTGTTGGCGGCTGTCGTCGCGATAAATTTCGATGTCGTCGTCGTTGACGCTATTGGCAGGCATCAAGGCCACCACGCCATTGGCCGTTAACCAACGGCCGTCTATGATTTTTTTCAGCATGGCTTGGGCTTCAGCAAACAATTTGCTGGCAGTTTGCCCCACCACTTCGTCGGTCAGTATGGCTGGGTAGAATCCGGCTAAATCCCAGGTTTGAAAGAACGGCGTCCAATCGATGTACTGGGCGATCACGCTTAAATCGGCGTTTTTGATTTCACGCCGACCGATGAACTTGGGTTTCACCGGTGCATGGCTGGCGCTAAACGACAGCTTGGCTTTGTTGGCACGCGCGTCGGCCAAGGTCAGCATGGGCGTGCCTTTTTTATTGGCATGCTGCTGACGGGCTTTCTCGTAGTCGGCCGCCACTTCGGCTATGTAAGCGTCGCGACTGTCCACCGTGAGTAAGGATTGCATCACCGAGACCGAGCGCGAGGCATCGGCCACGTAAATAATCGGCCCGTCGTAATGCGGGGCAATTTTCACCGCCGTGTGCGCCCGTGAGGTGGTGGCACCACCTATCAACAAAGGCATTTTTAAGGCTTTGAAGTAGGGGTCGCGTTGCATTTCTTTGGCGATGTGCGACATCTCTTCTAAGGACGGCGTGATCAAGCCGGACAAACCTATGATGTCGGCATTCTCGGCTTTGGCCATGGCTAAAATTTCTGCAGCTGGCACCATGACGCCCATGTTGACCACTTCAAAGTTGTTGCACTGCAAGACCACCGACACGATGTTTTTGCCTATGTCGTGCACGTCGCCTTTAACGGTGGCAATGACCATTTTGCCTTTGGGTTTGGCCACCTGGCCGGTGCGTTTTTCGTCGGCGGCTTTTTCCGCTTCTATGTACGGAATCAAATGCGCCACCGCTTGTTTCATGACACGCGCCGATTTAACCACTTGCGGTAAAAACATTTTGCCTTGGCCAAATAAATCGCCCACCACATTCATGCCGTCCATCAACGGTCCTTCAATAACGTGTATCGGTCGCCCACCCGCTTCGGCTATGGCGGCGCGGGCTTCTTCGGTGTCCTCGACGATGAACTCGGTGATACCGTGCACCATGGCATGGCTTAAGCGTTTTGCCACTGGCGTGGGGGACTCGGGAGTGCCACGCCATTCCAGCGTGGCGGCTTCTTTTTTGCCGCCAGCGACCAAGCTGCCGGCGATCTCTATCATGCGCTCGGTGGCGGCCAAGGGGTTGCTCGGGTCGATAGGGCGGTTAAGCACCACGTCTTCAACCCGAGTGCGCAATTCCTCTGGCAGGTCGTCGTAGACACCCATCATGCCGGCATTGACGATGCCCATGGTCATGCCGGCTTGGATGGCGTGGTATAAAAAGACCGTGTGTATGGCTTCACGCGCGGGGTCGTTGCCCCTAAAGCTGAAGCTGACATTGGATACGCCACCAGAAATTTTAGCGTGCGCTAGGTTTTGTTTAATCCAGCGAGTGGCTTCTATGAAGTCAACCGCGTAATTGTTGTGCTCTTCTATGCCGGTGGCAATGGCGAAAATGTTCGGGTCAAAAATAATGTCTTCAGCAGGAAAGCCCATGCCTACCAATAAATCGTAAGCGCGTTGGCAAATTTCCGTTTTACGGGCAAAGGTGTCGGCCTGACCTTTTTCATCAAAGGCCATGACTATCACCGCCGCGCCATAACGTTGGCAGAGTTTAGCTTGACGTAAAAATTCCGCCTCGCCCTCTTTCATGGATATGGAGTTGACGATGGCTTTGCCTTGCACGCACTTCAAACCCGCTTCTATGACGGCCCATTTGCTCGAGTCTATCATGATGGGCACGCGGGCAATGTCCGGCTCGGAGGCGATTAAGTTTAAAAAATGCGTCATGGCCTTGACCGCATCCAACATGCCTTCGTCCATGTTGATGTCTATCACTTGCGCGCCGTTTTCCACTTGTTGGCGGGCCACCGATAAGGCTTCGTCGTATTGCTCGTTAATGATCATGCGCGCAAACGCCTTGCTGCCAGTGACGTTGGTGCGCTCGCCGACGTTCACAAATAAGGAGTCGTCGTTAACCACGAACGGCTCTAAGCCAGACAGTTTCAAGTTAATAGGCAAAGCCGGCACTTGGCGTGGCTTGATGGTTTTAATGGCTTGGTATATCGCTTGTATGTGCGCGGGAGTGGTGCCGCAACAGCCGCCGGCTATATTTAAAAAGCCGCTTTCGGCAAACTCTTTAACGAGGCTGGAAGTGACGTCTGGGGTTTCATCAAAGCCGGTGTCCGACATCGGATTGGGCAGACCGGCATTTGGGTAAATGCAGACAAAGGTGTCGGCGATGTTGGATAACTCTTCCACATAGGGACGCATCAGGGTTGCTCCCAATGCACAATTCAGGCCTATGGTCAGTGGTTTGGCATGGCGTACCGAATGCCAAAATGCCGTCACGGTTTGCCCAGACAAAATGCGGCCTGAGGCATCGGTGACCGTGCCAGAAATCATGATGGGAAAACGCAGGCCGGATTCTTCAAAGAATTGGTCTATGGCAAACAAAGCGGCTTTGCAGTTTAAGGTGTCAAATATGGTTTCCACCATCAAGATGTCCGCGCCGCCTTCTACCAAGGCACGCGTTTGTTCTAAATAAGCCGTCACCAACTCATCAAAGCGGATGTTGCGTGCCGCCGGGTCGTTCACGTCCGGTGAAATGCTGGCGGTTTTAGGGGTGGGCCCTAAGGTGCCAGCCACAAAACGCGGTTTGTCTGGGGTGCTGTATTTTAAGCAGGAGGCCTTGGCCAATTTAGCTGCTTGCACATTCATCTCGTGCACCAAATGGCCCATGTGGTAGTCGTCTTGGGCGACCGTGGTGGCGCCAAAGGTATTGGTTTCTATGATGTCGGCACCGGCGGCCAGATACTGCTCGTGTATGGCTTGAATGATGTGCGGCTGGGTTAAGGTCAGTAGCTCGTTGTTGCCTTTGACAAACAACTCGCGCTCGCCAATGGGAGCCTTGAAATCGGCAAAACGCGGCCCACGGTAATCCGCCTCGCTCAGCTTGTATTGCTGAATCATGGTGCCCATGGCGCCGTCTAAAATCAGAATGCGCTCAGCTAGTAATGCTCTAAGGGTGTTCTCGGTGACCGAGACGGGGTTGTGCGACATGGTTAAATGGCAAGTTGTATGGATGCGGCATTATATCATCGGCTAAGGCGGATTAGCCGTCCTTGCTTGCTAGTTTAATTGCCGTGCCTGCGGTATTGAATGGCCTCCGCTAAGTGCACCGCTTGGATGTGAGGTTGATCGGTCAAATCGCATATGCTGCGCGCCACTTTTAAAATACGGTGGTAAGCCCGGGCGGATAAATTAAGGCGGGCCATGGCGGTTTTAAGCAAGCTTGCACCTGCCTCATTGATGGCGCAGTGGCGTTCAATTTCTGGATTGCTGAGCAGGTGGTTGGCTTTGCCCTGTCTGCACATTTGTTTGGCTCTGGCCTTTTCTACTCTGGCTTGGATGGCTTGTGAGTGTTCACTAACGCTGGCCTTTAGCAGCTCGTCCTCGGTGAGTGCCGGCACGTCTATGTGCAAATCGATGCGGTCCAAAAGTGGGCCAGATAGCTTGCCTCGGTATCGCGCAATTTGATCCGGTGTGCAGCGGCAGGGGTGATTGGGGTGACCTAAGTAACCGCATGGGCACGGGTTCATGGCGGCAATTAATTGGAAGTCGGCTGGAAACTCGGCATGGCGGGCAGCGCGGGAGATGACGATGCGACCGCTCTCCAGTGGCTCGCGCAATACCTCCAAGACCTTTCGATCAAATTCAGGTAATTCGTCCAAGAATAAAACGCCGTGATGCGCCAAGCTGATTTCGCCTGGCCTGGGCACACTGCCGCCGCCAACCAGTGCCACCGCTGAAGCCGTGTGATGCGGGTTGCGATAAGGTCTGCGCATCCAGTTTTCTAAAGCGTAGACCCCATTCAAAGATAAGATGGCCGCCGAATCCAAGGCTTCTTGTTCGGTCATGGCCGGCAAGATACCAACAAAACGGCTAGCCAACATGCTTTTTCCGGTGCCAGGCGGGCCGTTTAAGAGGACGCTGTGGCCACCTGCCGCGGCAATTTCTAGGGCGCGTTTAGCCTGGCTTTGTGCTTTTACCTCATTAAAATCCGGGTAGTGTAGCTTGGGGCAAACAGCGCTTGCGCTTAATCGGCTTAAAAGCGCGTGCCCGCTTAGGTGTGCGCACACAGCCAGCAAGCTGTTGGCCGGGTAAATCACGGCATCGCGCACCAAGGCCGCCTCGGGCGCACTGCTTTGTGGCAGGATAAACGCCCGTTTTTGTGGCATGGTTGGTGTAGGCGGGGCAGCCATCATGCTGGAGGTCATGGCCAATGCGCCGCGGATGGGTCTGAGCTCGCCGGTTAAAGCCAGCTCACCGGCAAATTCGTAGTTGCCTAAGTCGGTGCTGGGGATTTGACCGGAAGCGGCCAGTATGCCTAAGGCGATGGGTAAGTCGTAGCGGCCGCTTTCCTTAGGCAGGTCGGCCGGTGCCAGGTTAACCGTGATGCGGCGGGCGGGGAATTCAAATTGCGCGGTTTGCAGGGCGGCGCGAACCCGGTCTTTGCTTTCTTTTACTTCGGTTTCAGCCAGGCCGACTATGGTGAAGCTGGGTAAACCGTTGGCTAGGTGCACCTCCACATCCACAGCCGGCGCGTCCATGCCGCTTAATGCGCGACTGTGAAGGACGGCTAGTCTGGAGTGAGGCACACTAGCGGTGCTGCTGGGTCAATTCGGCTAATTGTTTTTCTAAGGCATCCAGCTTTTCACGGGTACTACGCAGCACCGCCGCTTGCACATCAAATTCTTCGCGCGTGACCAGCTCCATTTTGGTGAAAACGCTCTTTAATAGTGCATGAATGTTTTTTTCTGCATCACCCAAGGGGGAGTCTTGCACTACCTCTTTGATTTTATTGGATATTTCATTTAATTTATCTGAACTAAACATGGCGACTCCTTATATCTAGTTATCATATTAGCAGGTTTTGGTCCATAAAGTTAAACGGTCTATGGCAGATTGAAAACTTAGGTGACTGATTTTAAACATAAAAATAGTTGGCACGGGTGTTGCTTATATATCCCCGAATAGCTTTGTTTATTCTAAACATTAATCAAGGAGAAATACCATGCGTAAATCATTAGTGACCATTGCCGTTTTAGGCACATTAGCATTACCAACAGCAGTATTCGCTGCGGACGCGGCACCAG
>CAMDXI010000007.1 GCA_945878695.1 Methylotenera oryzisoli
GGCTTAATCAAACAAGTCGCGCGCTGTGAAAACGACGGCTGGGCGTTATCCGGCTTATTGGCTCAGCTAAAACAGATTGCCGCCTTTCAAGCCAAGCCCAAGCAATGGCCTTCTGCTTGGCTGGCAGATTTTACCGGCTTGTTGAATGACTTGGCGTGGGCGCAGACGCGACCCTTATCTAGCCATGAATACCAAACGCAACAAGCTTTTTACAAAAGCATGCAAGAGTTGGCCAGTTTGGATGGCCTAATGGGCAAGGTCAGTGCGCAAGTAGCCTTACAAAAAGTTAGCGTATTGATGCGCAACACGGTGTTTCAACCCGAGGCGCGAGGCGACACGCGCATCCAATTATTGGGCTTGCTGGAAACGCCGGCTTTGCAATTGGATGCGATTTGGGTCATGAACATGAACGACCAGCATAGCCCGGCCCCGGTTAAGCTTAATCCATTGTTACCGGCGCAGGTGCAACGTGATGCGGCTACACCCAATGCCAGTGCGGCAGTGCAGAGTCAGTTTGCCAGTTTGGTGCAGCAGCGCTTGTTGCACAGCGCGGCCAAGCTGGTGTTTTCGTACGCCTTAAAAGAGGACGACAGGGAGTTGCGTCCTTCACCCTTGTTGGCCGGCTTGCCGCATGGCTCGCCACCCCTAGCCAGCATGACCACGCTGGCAGAACGCTTGGCCGTGCCGGCGCACATGGAGTACTTGGACGACTATATGGCGCCGCCTTTAACCATGGATGAAAAAATAAGCGGCGGGGTCAAGCTATTGGCGACGCAAGCCGTTTGCCCCGCTTGGGCTTTTTATCAATACCGCTTGGGCGCCGGCAAATTGCAAACGCCGGTGGATGGCTTGGACAGCATGACGCGAGGCAGTTTATTGCATCAAGTCTTGCAGTTTTTTTGGCAAGAATGCCAGAGCCTAAGCCGCTTATTAGCCATGACGGCAGCGCAGCGCTGGCAAGCGATAGATAGCGCTATAGGCAAAGCGATTGAGGCCAGTCGCCTCGACGGGCATTTATACCTACCGCCTCAAGTACTGCAGATAGAGCATAAGCGCTTGCACCAACTGCTTAACGATAGCCTAGATTTAGAGTGCCAACGCGCCGATTTTAGCGTGCAAGATTGCGAGAAGAAATTCAATCTAAACCTAGAGGGCTTGCCCTTGAAAATCAGCGTGGATCGCATAGACCGTTTAGCCGATGGCCGCTTGGCGGTAATCGATTACAAAACCGGCAACCGGCTTGATTACAAAAGCTGGGCCGACGCGCGCATTGCTGAGCCACAACTGCCTATTTATGCAGTGCTGGCCTTGCAAGGGCAGGACGTGGCCGCGGTGTGCTTTGCTAAAGTGCGCAGTGACGAGACCAGGTTTGCCGGGCTGGCGGCCGAAGCCGGCTTATTGCCTAAGGTATGGGACATCACAGAGAAGCGCAGCAATAAAGTGTTTAATGATTTCGCTGATTGGGCCGCGCTGTTAGACCATTGGCAGGCCAGCTTAAAAGCCATCGCTGCCGAAATTAAAGCCGGCGAGGCCAGCGTGCTGGTCAATAAAGAAAGCGATTTAGTTTATTGCGATGTGTTGCCTTTGCTGCGCTTAGCTGAGCGCAGCGTGCAGTTTGAGCGCGCGCAAGCAGCCATGACGGAGGTGAACGCATGAGTGAAGCGCTAATGGCATCGGATGCCGCTGCTCGCGAACAAGCTATAGCGCCACGTTCATTTATTGTGCAGGCGCCTGCCGGTGCCGGCAAAACCGAATTGCTCACGCAGCGCTATTTAAGCTTGCTGGCAACGGTGGACGAGCCAGAAGAAATCATTGCCCTGACCTTTACCAATAAAGCCGCCACGGAAATGCGTAACCGCATACTCTTGAGCCTGGAGCAGGCTGAGCAAGCCCAGCCCGAAACGGCGCCCCACAAATTAAAAACCAGGCAACTCGCTGAGCTAGCCTTGCAACAATCGGCCCGAAAAGATTGGCAATTGATCAAGCAGCCCAGTCGCTTGCGCATACTCACCATGGATGCCTTGTGCAGCAGTCTCACGCGGCAAATGCCATTGCTCAGTCGCTTTGGTGGTCAGCCGGCAGTCAGCGACGATGCCGATCGCCATTATTTGGAAGCCGCACGCCTGACCTTGGCCGATATTGTGGATGAAAGCCAGGCCGACGACACGGTGAGCTTGGCCTTAACTTACATGGACAACGACGCAGAGAAGTTGACGGCTTTGTTAGCCAATATGCTGGCCAAGCGCGATCAGTGGATCAAAAAAGCCCATGAATTGCATGGACACCCAGACACCGAATCGCTGGCTAGCATGGAGTGGGTGTTGCAGCATTTAATCGTCGAGGAATTAACGCTGGTCAGCAGCGTGTTGACCGAGCAGGTGCAGCAGGCTTTGTTGCCCTTGATGCGCTTTGCTGCCAGCCAACTGGAGGCAGATTCAGCGATTGCGCCCTTGTTGGATAGGCAGGCCAGCTTAAGGCCATGCCTAGAAGACTTAGCGTTGTGGCGTGCAATGGCCAACTTTTTGCTGACCAAAGATAAAACCTACCGTAAAACGCTCACTAAAACCAACGGTTTTCCTAACGATACCGAACACAAGACCAAGAAAGAGCAATGCTTGGCTATTTTGGCCCAGTTAAGTCAAGCCGATTTGGTGGCCAATATTTTAAGCTTGCCGTCCTTATCCACCTTGCAAGATAGTCAGCCGGTGATACGCGCCTTATCGCGCTTGTTGCAGCAAGCCAATGCGCATTTATGGGTGGTCTTTCAAAAAGCCGGCGAGGTGGATTTTGTTGCCATCGCCCAACAGGCCAGTTGGGCCTTGGAGGACGAGCACGGCACCACCGATTTGGCCTTGAAGCTGGATTACAAGATCAGCCATTTATTGATAGACGAATTTCAAGACACCAGCCCGGTGCAAATGAAATTAATCGAGCAATTGATTGCCGGTTGGCAACCGCACGCCGAACGCACGCTGTTTTGCGTGGGCGACCCCATGCAATCCATCTACCGCTTTCGTAAAGCCGACGTTAGCTTATTTTTAGAGGCACAAAGCGAGGGTATCAACGGCTTTAAATTAACGCCTTTGCAGTTGGCATTAAACTACCGGTCGCATCCGCTGGTGATTGATTGGATTAATCAAGCGTTTACGCAGGTGTTTCCAAATGAGGATGCAAAGAATCATGGTGCCATACGCTACAGCCCGTTTACCGCTAGCCTAGGCAGTGTAGACGGCGAAGGCGTGAGTTTGCACCCATTGATATGGCCTGCATCCAATGCCGGTGATGAGGCCGAAGGTGAAGACGACAGCAACCCTGACCTCTATCAGTTGGAAGCGGCGTACGTGGCCAAGTTAATTGAGCAGTTAAAAAACCAACTTAATCCCCCGCAAAAGATCGCGGTGTTGGTGCGCAGTCGCAATCACTTGCAAGCCTTGGTGACGGAGATACGCCGCCATCATCAGGACCTGCACTTCCAGGCGCTGGAGATAGAGCCCTTAAACGAGCGGCAAACCGTGCAGGACGCATGGTCCTTGTTGTGTGCCTTAATGCACCGGGCTGACCGCACCCATTGGTTGAACGTGTTGCGTGCGCCATGGGGTGGCTTGAATTTGGCCAATCTGCATGCTTTGGCCGGCAACGCACAGCGCGATAGTATTTGGGCGGCCATGCACGACGAGACGCGCTTAAGGCTATTAAGTGAGGACGGCCGCATGCGTTTGCAGCATGTAAGAGAGGTGCTAGCTGCCGCCTTTGACTGCCAGGGCCGATTGCCCTTGCGCCGTTGGTTGGAGCGCACTTGGTTGCAATTGGGCGGGGCGCAGTGTTTGGTCGAGGCCGGCGATAACCGGGATGTGCAGGTGTTCTTTGATTTGCTGGAAAAACACGACCGCAGTGGCCAGATAGACTTGGCTAGCTTGGAAGCCGCCATGAAAAAACTCTACGCCAAACCGGATAGCCAGGCCGATGGCAGCGTGCAGTTTTTAACCATACACAAGGCCAAGGGTTTGGAGTTTGATAGCGTCATCTTGCCGGCTTTAAACCGCAAATCCCGTGCCGACGACAACGACTTGCTGCTCTGGGAAGAGGTCGAGGTGGAGCATGAAAGGCATCTGATTGCAGCGCCTGTGCACAGCAAAGGCAGCAAAAACAAAGGGTTGCCCAATCTGTACGATTACATTAAAAACCTAGAAAAAATACGCAGCAACAATGAGGTGGTGCGCTTGCTTTACGTGGCGGCGACCCGCAGTCAGCGCCAATTGCACCTGATTGCCAGCATGCAAAAAAAACAAGACGGCGAATTGAAGCCGGTGGCCAATAGTTTGTTGGCGGCCTTGTGGCCCGCCGTGGCTAATGCGTTTATAGAGACGCCAGAGCAGGCGCCGCTAGCCACGACGTCCAAAGGCTTAGACCCGCGTCAATTTAAAGCACAATTGCAACGCCTACCCAGTGCGGCGTATGCGCAGGCCAGCGTGGGCTTAAGCCCGCTGCAAACACCATTGACTACGGCCCAGGTTGATGCCGGCAACGCAGCGGCCACGCAAAGCAGCCCGCTTGGTCTAGAGGATTTATACAAAGATTGCGGCACGCTGGCGCACGCTTACATGGAGCTGTTGGCGCAACGCGCCAGTCTAGCCAGTTTGGCGGTATCGGCATGGCATAAGCCTATGCGGCGCTGGTTAATGCGCTTGGGTCATAGTGAGAGTGCAGCTACGCAGGGCGCGGATATCGTTATGGCGGCCTTGCAAACCACCTTGGCCAGCCAGGCAGGGCAGTGGGTGTTGCAAGATCACGATCAAGCGGCCAGTGAGTTAAGCCTGATGCAAGTGGGCGAGAGTGGCGCTAAAAATCACGTGATAGACCGTACCTTTATTGCACAAGGCACGCGCTGGATCATAGACTACAAGCTGGGCTTAGGCGATGAAGCAGAAAGCAGTGCGGCGGCTGAAGCCCACCGGCCGCAATTAGCCCGTTACGCCAGTTTGTTTGCCGATGCCGGCTTGCCGATTAAAACCGCGGTTTTGTTTTTAAGCACAGGGCGCATGGTCGTACTGTAAATCTTAGTGTTTTAGGTGGCGACGCACGTACCAAAAAACAAAGACCAGGCCGAGGGCCACGATTAAATAATGAAACTGATGGAAATACACTTCCAAGCTAGCCCAGTTCTCCCCAAATTTCATACCGGCATAGGCCAATAGCCAGCACCAGATGAATGAGCCTATGAAGGTATAGACGATAAACACACTCATATTCATGCGCACCACCCCAGCCGGGAAGGCGATAAAGGTACGCACTGCCGGTAGCATGCGAGCGATAAAGATGATGATCTCGCCGTGTTTTTCAAACAAGCGATCGGCCAAATCCAAGTCCTTTTTAGACAGTAAGATGTACTTGCCGTATTTTTCTGCCAAAGGGCGCCCACCGAACATGCCCACGTAATAAGCCGGAATGGAGCCCACTACGCAGCCTATGGCGCCAGCTAAGGCAACCATGAGCAAGGTCATCTCACCCTTAAACACCAAGAAGCCGGCGAACGGCATGATGATTTCGGAGGGCAGGGGGATGCAAGCCGATTCTATGGCCATCAACAACACGATGCCGGCATAGCCCATGGATGAAATAACGCCCATGATCCAGGCGGCGACTAAGGCGATCAGTTTGGCTAACACGGTCTATCCTATCTAAAGGTCTTTAAGAGGGTTTTTACGAAATCAGTGCGTAGATTAATGTCAGCCAAGGCCAATGTCACGCGCAATTTATCCGGCCCATTCATGCGGCAACGCCTGTCTCTTTGCAACAAGTCTATGAGCTTAGTCGGGTCGATGTCGGCCTTGGGGTTGAATTGCAGTTGTATGGTTTCGCTGCTGGCATCGATTTTAATGATGCCTATGGCTTTCGCCGCAATGCGTAAACGGTGGCAGGCGATCAGCGCTTCGCCTTGCTCCGGCAGCAAACCAAAACGGTCTATCAGCTCTTCTTGCATGCTGTCTAAGTCGTCGTCGTTTTCGCAATTGGCTAAACGCTTGTAGATGACCAGGCGCTCGTGCACGTCCGGGCAATATTGGTTGGTGAGCAAAGCCGGGGTATGCAGGTTAATCTCCGTGGTGACGCCTAAGGGTGCATTTAAATCCGGTTCTTTGCCGGCTTTGAGTTGCTTGACGGCATGATTCAACATGTCCGAATACAGGTGGAAACCGATCTCTTGCATTTCGCCACTTTGGCTGTCGCCTAACAATTCACCGGCCCCGCGAATTTCCAGATCGTGCATGGCTAAATGGAAGCCGGCGCCCAAATCTTCCATCAATTGGATGGCGTCCAAGCGTTTCTGCGCCTGCACGGTAATTTTTCTATCGGGATCGGTCAGCAAATAAGCGTAAGCCTGGTGGTGTGATCTGCCGACACGGCCGCGCAATTGGTGCATTTGCGCTAAGCCAAACATATCGGCTTTATTCAATATGATGGTGTTGGCAGTGGGCACGTCTATGCCGGTTTCTATGATGGTGGTGCACAGCAATAAATTGTAGCGCTGGTTGTAGAAGTCACGCATGACGTGTTCCAGCTCGCGCTCGCGCAGTTGACCGTGCGCCACTGCAATGCGGGCATCGGGCAAGATGCGCTCGAGTTTTTCACGCATGGAATGAATGGTGTCCACTTCGTTGTGCAGAAAATACACCTGGCCGCCGCGTTTAAATTCCCGTGTGGCCGCTTCGCGTATGATGCCTTCTGAATAATCGGTGTGGAAGGTCTTGATGCTCAAGCGTTTTTGCGGCGGCGTGCTGATGATGGAAAATTCACGCAAGCCTTCCATGGCCATGCTTAAGGTGCGCGGTATGGGGGTGGCCGTCAGGGTTAAGACATCCACCTCGGCACGCAAGGCCTTGAGTTGTTCTTTTTGCCGCACGCCAAAGCGGTGTTCTTCGTCCAGGATCACCAAGCCTAGGTTTTTAAACTTAACGTCTTTTTGTATTAAACGGTGGGTGCCGATAATGATGTCTATGCCACCGGCCTCTAAGCCTGCTAAGGCTTCTTTTTGTTCTTTGGCCGTTCTAAATCGGGAGATCTCGGCTATCTTGATGGGCCATGCGCTGAAGCGGTCTTTAAAGTTATTAAAATGCTGTTCGGCCAGCAAGGTGGTGGGCACCAATACCGCCACCTGGCGACCGCCCATGACGGCCACAAAGGCCGCGCGCAAAGCCACTTCGGTTTTACCAAAGCCCACGTCACCGCAGACCAAGCGGTCCATAGGGCGGCCGGATTGCATGTCTTTGATGACGTTTTCAATCGCTTCCAATTGATCCGGGGTTTCTTCAAACGGAAAACCCTCACAAAACGATTCGTAGTCCTGCAAGCTTAAGGTAAAGGCATGGCCTCGTCGGGCCGCGCGTTGCGCATACAGATTAAGCAATTCGGCGGCGGTGTCGCGTATTTGCTTGAGGGCTTTTTTCTTGGCTTTTTCCCAATTGCCGCTGCCTAATCGGTGCAGTGGCGCCGATTCCGGTGGCCCACCTGAATAGCGCGAGATTAAGAATAATTGCGAGACGGGTACGTACAATTTGTCGTCACCAAAGTATTCCAATAGCAAGAGTTCGGTTTCGCCTTCACCAAAGTCGATGTTCACTAAACCCTTGTAGCGGCCGACGCCATGTTGCTCGTGCACCACCGGGTCATCCATGCGCAGTTCCGACAGGTCTTTAAGCATGCCCTCGGTGCTGCGGGCCTTCTCTTTTTCCCGTCGCCGCTGTTGGCGCGCGGTGGCGGCATACAGCTCCGCTTCGGTAATAATGGCGACCGACTGAGCTGCTTCAGCAGCCATTCGGTCGGACATGCCCCCTGCGGTTATGGCGACCGACTGAGCTGCTTCAGCAGAATGCTTAGTTAAGACGTAGCCATGATGCAGTGGGCTGACGCCTAGCATCCACTTTTCATTACTGCTTGCAAATTCCTGCCAGCTTTCAATTAATACTGGGTTTAAGCCTTGGTCTTTAAAGAGTTGCGCGATGGTTTCGCGTCGACCTAAGCTTTCCGCGGCAATCAGCAAGCGGCCCGGGAAGGCGCTGAGAAAGGCCAATAACTTGTGTAACGGTTGTTCAGCGCGGCGTTCAATATCTAAAGCCGGTAAGCCATTGGATGGGCTGTCTATGCTCAAACTTAGGCGGGCAAAAGCATGGGTGCTAGCAAAGAAGTCTTCGGCTTTGAATAGCAAGCTTTCTGGGGGCAATAAGGGGCGCTCGGCATCGTGTGCCAATGTTTTGTAGCGTGCTTGCGCCTCGCGCCAAAATTGTTGCGCGCTGTGATCCAACTCACCATGCAGGCAGAGCACGCTCTGGCTATTGAGGTAATCCAATAGGCAGGCGGTTTGCTCAAAAAATAAGGGTAAATACCATTCTATGCCGCCACTGGCGATGCCTTTGCTGACGTCTTTGTAGATTTTTGCGCGTTGCGGATCGCCCTCAAAGGTTTCGCGGAACTGGCCACGGAACAAGGCGATGCCGGCTTCGTCTAGCGGAAATTCCCTAGCAGGCAGCAAGCGTATTTCGGGCACCGGGTAGAGGCTGCGCTGGGTGTCCACATCAAAGGTGCGTATGCTTTCTATTTCATCGTCAAATAGGTCCAAGCGGTAAGGCAGGGCTGAACCCATGGGGAATAAATCCACCAAGCCGCCGCGCACGCTGAATTCGCCATGGCTGATGACTTGGCTAACGTGGTGGTAACCGGCTTCGGCGCATTGCAAACGCAGCGCATCGGTATCCAGCTTTTGGCCTTTTTTTAGCATAAAGGTGTTGGCGCTCAAATAGGCTTTTGGGCTAATGCGGATCAAGGCCGTGGATAACGGCACGATGATGACGTCGCAGGCATTTTGCGTGATTTGGTATAGCGTGGTTAAACGTTCGGAGATTAAATCCGGGTGCGGCGAAAACTGATCGTAAGGCAGGGTTTCCCAATCGGGCAATAAATTGACCGTTAATTCAGGCGCGAAGTAGGGCAGTTCTTCTAGCAAGCGCTGCGCATCAAAGCCGTTGGCGCTGATGATGACCAAGGTTTGTGGTGTCGCGGCCCGTTTAAGTTGCTGCGCCAGTTCGGCCAAGGCGTGGCCGTCTTGACCTAGATGGCTCAAGGTCACGCGTGTGGCCTGGCCGAGTTTGGGGATGGGTAATGCGCTAGGGCTCATGTACGGATTTCGTTAGGTATGGGTTGGGGTTGAGGGGGTCAGCTAGGCTGTGCCACCCACGGTCAGCGCATCAATTTTCAAGGTGGGTTGACCCACCCCCACCGGCACGCTTTGGCCTTCTTTGCCGCAGGTGCCGACACCGCTGTCTAAGGCCATGTCGTTGCCTATCATGGATACCCGTTTTAATACGTCTGGGCCATTGCCTATTAAGGTGGCGCCTTTAACTGGGTAAGTGATTTTGCCGTCTTCTATCATGTAAGCTTCGGCGGCGCTGAAAACGAATTTGCCGCTGGTGATGTCGACTTGACCGCCGGCAAAGTTGGCTGCATACAAACCGCGTTTCACCGATTTGATGATTTCTTCGGGTGCCGCCGTGCCATTTAACATATAGGTATTGGTCATGCGCGGCATGGGGATGTGCGCATAACTTTCGCGTCTGGCATTGCCGGTAATCGGCATTTTCATTAGGCGGGCGTTTAAGGTGTCTTGGATGTAGCCACGCAATATGCCGTCTTCAATCAGCACGGTGCGGTTGGTTGGGTTGCCCTCATCGTCCATGCTTAATGAACCGCGTCGGTTGGCCAAGGTGCCGTCATCGACGATGGTGATGCCGCGCGCTGCCACTTGTTGACCAATTTTATTGCTAAATGCCGAGCTGCCTTTGCGATTGAAGTCGCCTTCTAAACCATGGCCTATGGCTTCGTGCAATAAAATGCCAGGCCAACCTGCGCCCAAAACCACGGTCATGCTGCCGGCAGGGGCGGGGCGCGCATCCAAATTCACCAAGGCTTGGTGCACGGCTTTTTGCGCGTAATCTTGCAAGACCTCGTCCGTGAAGTAGCTGTAATCAAAGCGCCCACCGCCACCGCTGGAACCTTGCTCGCGGCGGCCATTGTGTTCGGCTATGACATTGATGGATAAGCGCACCAAGGGCCGCACGTCGGCCGCCATCACGCCATCGTGACGCGCCACCATCACCACTTCGTATTCGCCGGCGATGGAGGCGGTGACTTGTTTCACGCGCGGGTCTATTTGCCTGGCGTAGGCTTCTAAGCGTTCTAGTAGTTTTACTTTTTTCTCGGCGGACAAAGAGGCGATAGGGTCTTGGCCTAGGTAGAGCGGGGCGCTGGCACGGGCGATTAAGCTTCTGGCTGACTGCTCGCCGCCTTGGCTAGCAATGGCTTTACTGGCTTTGGCCGCGGCTTGCAAGGCGCTTAAGCTGATGTCGTCGGAGTAAGCAAAAGCGGTTTTCTCACCGCTGACCGCACGTACGCCCACGCCTTGGTCTATAGCAAAATTGCCGGATTTAACCTGGCCTTCTTCTAAGCCCCAGCTTTCGCTACGGCTGTATTGAAAGTACAAGTCGGCATAGTCTATTTTGTGCGACATCATGTCGCCCAATACGCTTTGCAGTTGCGCTAGATCTAGATTAGCCGGTGCCAGTAGGTGGTCTTTAGCTAGGTCAAAGTGGCTGCCCAGTTGCTGGTTGCCGTCAGTTGGCGTGGTGGTGGATTTCATTTAAATTTCAGTAATGATGCGGTGTTTAAGGGCAGGCAAGCTGGCTCTTAGGCTGGCTTGGTATTTTGGGTTCATGGTGGCGATGACCACGCCTGAGCCGCGGGGTAGCCTATCTAGCACCACGCCCCATGGGTCGACTATCATGCTGTTGCCGTGCGTTTCACGACCGGATAAGTGGTAGCCACCTTGCGCTGGGGCCATCACGTAACTCAAGTTTTCTATGGCGCGCGCGCGGACTAAGGTTTCCCAATGGGCTTTACCGGTGGTGTCGGTGAAGGCCGATGGCACGACGATGATGTTGACGTCTTTCATGGCGCGGTAGAGTTCAGGGAAACGCAAGTCGTAGCAGATGGATAAGCCTACCTTGCCAAAAGGCGTGTCGACCACTTTAATCACATCCCCGGATTCTATGGTTTTTTCTTCGTGGTATTGCTCGTTGCCTAGATTGAGCCCAAATAAATGGATCTTGTCGTAACGCGCCACTTGTTCGCCTTGGTCGTCGTAGACCAAGCAACTGTTGCGTACTTTGTTGGGGAAGTTGCTGACCAATGGCACCGAGCCGCCTATGAGCCAAATTTTATGTTTTTTGGCCATGCTTTTTAAGAATTGCTGTATCGGCCCTTTGCCTTCTTCTTCCCGCGCGGCTACCTTGTCGGTTTCTTTAAAGCCCATGAGGGCAAAATACTCGGGCAAGGCCACCAGTTTTGCACCCTGATTGGCCGCCACCTCAATTAAGCGCTCGGCCTCGCTTAAGTTGGCCGCCACATAGGGGCCAGAAGCCATTTGTATGGCGGCTATTTTAATGATGTCTGAAGAGTTTTTTTGACTGAGGGTGGCTTTGGTGGTTTTTACGCGTGAGGTGATGGCCATGTTAAATCCAAATAATGGTTAGTGTTTTAATCAATTTGCAGGTGCTTCAGTGTCTTCTTTGTTGTTTTTTACTTCTTGTGGGTTATCCCAGGTCCCTATGATCTCGTATTCAGTGGATGAAATCTTATTCAAGGGGTCTTTTAATATTTTCTGTGCTAAGAATGCCACAGCGCCGACCAATGGTCCACCGGCAAGCGCAGCGAGCGATAAGCTGTCGCTGATGTGAGGCAATACTTTTACGTATAAGTGCTGCGTTTCTTTTTGTAAATTGGTTTCACCCTTAATTGACACGTCGGCCGCTGGCCCTGACATGACAAAGTCATCGCTGTAAATCACGCCGGCATTAATTTTCGCGCTGGCTTTGATTTTATCAAAGGCGAAGCCATTGCTAAACAGGTCTCTGAAATCCAGGGACAAGCGTCGCGGTAAGCTTTGCAAGCTAAGCAAGCCTAATAGACGGCCTACACCCGGTTGCACCTGCAGGATTTGGCCTTTCTTCATTTCCAACTGCAAATTGCCATTGATTTCGACAGGGTTAAAGTCGTAGGGGTTGCCTGCCCATTGCAATTGGCCATTTAGGCTGCCTTCGCCTCTTTTAACGGTATTGGGGTGGCCTATGTTTTTTAGTGTTTCGCCTAAATTGCGAATGTCCCATGTAACGTTTAAATAAGTGCTGGGGTTTTTTTGCCAATTGTTCCATTGCCCGTCCGCGCTGATGGTGCTCTCAGGGTTGCTAAGTTTGAGTTTCTGGATGGCCCAATTGTTATTTTGTGGGTAGGCGATCAATTCCATGGCGCCTAGGTTTTTGTTATCCCATTCAAAGCTATCGGCGGCGATGTCCAAGGCCGGATAGGTGCTTACCCCGACTTCCTTGCTGGCCGTTTTGCTCTTATTCGGGCTGGCCTCAGGAATGGATAAATGGCTTAAGCGCGCGCTTAGCTTGTTGTCGTTTGAATAATTCAGGTCGCCGCTCAGTTCACGGCTTTGCACGGTAATGCTCAAGCCGGCTTTAGTCGGGTTGTTGATGACTTTGAGTTGGTGGATGCGCCGCTCAAAAATATCCAAGGTGTTGATTTTAAGTGCTATTTTTTGTATGGGTGGGGCGCTGTCAGAACTTAAGTCGCTGCTGAATTCTTGCAAGACATGGCGCCAGGCGTCGGCGTCTAAATAGTCCAAGCTGCCACTTAATTGCAGCCCTTTGACTTTGATTAAATCGTATTTGGGGTTGAGCTCATCGTTGTTGGCTGGTCCGTTATTAAAGCGCAGGTTAGCGCGGTCGAATTTTAATTGACCATTTTCTTTGGTGCGCACCACTTGAGCAAACAATTTTTGGCCTAAGGCCACACTCAGTGCATCGTTGTTTAAAGCTTGGTTTTTATCTACCCTTAACATTAAGCGCTCATTGCTGGCTTTGTTAAAAGGCACGGGCAAGCGTGAACTTAAACCGACTAAATCGCTGCGTATGGCGATGTTAACCAGCGGTTTTTGGATGGTGATGTCACTTTGCCAATTGGCGCTGCCAGACAAATAGCCGGCCGCTTTGGCCACATTGCCTTTGGGATTTTGATTAAGTAGCACTTGCCGTATCGCCGCATCGTTCATTTTGCCTTTGGCATTGATGCGTATGATTTTGTCTTTACCCGAACTTAAGTTGAAGCTAAGCGGTGAACCAAATGCGCTGGCGTTGATGTTCTTTGCCGATAAGCTGCTATCGGTAAATTCGAGTACGCCATTGATGGCAGTGAGTTTAGGGATGCTCGCCTCGTCCATGCTGCCATTGCTAATGAGGTAGCTGCCTTGGTATTTGGCTGCGTCTAAATCGTTCATGGGGATCATGAGCTTGAGATCTAGTTTCCCCTGACCGCTAGTGATGAGGTCTTCGGTAAAGCCTTGGGTGGATTCCAGCACTGGGCTTTTGTTGACGAATTTGACGCTTTCGGCCACCGGTCCTTTGTAAGTGCTGTCTATGTATAGCATGGGTTCGGCGGCATCCAACTGCGGTATGACTACTTTGCTTTTGACGATTTGGTTGCCAAATAAGTGGCCAGAAAAGGCATTCAATTCCATGCGCTTGCCCTCAAACAGCATGTCTAGACCTAGGTCTTCTATGACAGGCCAGCCTGTGCCGTATTCCATTAATGAATGGCTAAGCTTGCCAGTGACGCGAAATTGACCCAGATGGGGTAGGAGTTTATTTTGTTTATCGACAAAAGGAAAGTCCGCCAAGCGGCCTTTGATGACCACGTTGACGTCTTCTATTTGACCGCTCAGTATGGACGTGTCCAACCAGTGCAGGGTGGTTTCGCCCAGCGCTTTAGGGTAATAGTGCAATGCGTATTTGGCATCGGCTTTGGCTAAGTGGGCTTTTAAATCCAAATAGTCGCCTTTAGCGCTGTCCATCACGTAGTCTGCGTTGACTGTCGTAGACAAATGCGGATTGCTTAAGCTTAATTGGTCAACGTGGACATGGGTAGCCAGGTCCTTGTGGCTCCAGCTGATGCTACCGTTGAGGCTATCCACCACAGTGGGGTAGCGCAATATGGGCATTAGATCCAACTTGGCGTTGCTGGTGCTTAACTGCAGTTTGCCGGCTTTTTGATTGGCGCTGATGCTGCCGCTTAAGTTGCTAAAGCCTGGGAGGTTTTCGTGCGCAGCCAGGTTTAAATTTTGAAACTGGGTCTGCACTTGGTAGCCACTGATTTTGCCTGAGCTGGTTTGCCAGTTTAAGTTCAGCTCGCTAAGCTGCCCGCTGGGGCTGAGCTGCTTGATTTTATCTTGCCATGCTTGCGGGATGGGTAGTTGGGCTGCGTGCGCCTGTAGCATGGCCAAATCCAATTTAGCCAATTGCACTTTAAGCGTGTCATTCGCCGATTTGCTTTTAAGGTAATGCACCGTGGCATCTTGCAAACTTAAGCCCAAGTTGCTTTCTACACTTAAATGCTTGGCGCTATAAGTTTCATCGGTGTCGGTTTTAGCCCAGGCCAGTTCACCGCTTAAGCTGCGCATGATTAAGCCAGTATTTTGGGCGGGTAGATCCAATTGTAGGTCGCTTAAGGCCAGTGTGCTGCTGATGCTATGCCATTGTTGGTTTTCAAACACCATGGCCAGCTTAATGTCGCCACGGCCATTTTTTAGCGCCAGGCTAGGGCTGAGTAAGCGGTAATCGACCCAAGCTTGGTATGCCATTAAGTCTACGTTTTTAATGCTCAACTCCAGTTGGCCATGCCAATTGGCTAGCTTACTGACGTCGTTGCCATAAAGCCGGGCGTGCAGGTAAATCGGCGTGCTGGTGCCGCTAGAAGGCAGGGCGCTGAGGCTGATTTGGTGGCTTTTAAGCAAACGCTTCCATGGCGGACTTTGCACCGACAAGTTGAGCTTGTCTAAACTCAAAGCCGGGGCGCCGCGCCGTTCGTCTATCCAAACCACCTTGGCGTCGCTGACATGCAACGCGCTTTGGCGCAGTAGCCAATTGGCCAATTCCGGTTTGGCTGGTCCTTGCATGCTGATGCCCGCCACAAAAAGCTCACCTTGGGCATTACGCCTAATGGTGAGTTCGGGTGAGCGCAAGCTCAGGTTGGCAAGGCGTGGCTCAAGCAAGGGTAGGCTGAGCCAGGATAAGCTTAAGTCGGTATTTTTAAGTTGCAGGGCAGGGCGATTTTGCGCGTCGTATAAATCAATGTCTGATACGACAAAATGCGGGTTAACGCCTTGCCAACCGACATGAATTTGGCCTATGACTATTTTCTGCTGAGCCAGCTTGCTGGCGAATTGCGCGATGTCATTTTTGTAGAGGTTAATGTTAGGAAAAAGCCAAAACTCGATGCACAAGGCGGCGGCAATTAAAACGACGGCAATGCTGCTGATCAGCCAAAAGGCTAGGCGGTAAACCAACAGCAGGGACTTTTTTACCATATAGGCTAGTTTGGGCTTTAATTGAATTAAGTTGCAGCATGCATTCTACTGCAATAGCCATCATAACAAACAAATTGTCGGGTGTTTAATAGCCGTCGGCTGCGAAGTGAAATTATTTTAAAATAGCGGCTTTGTCCTTTAGAATGTCGCCTGGCTCGGATACCCCGACGCCCACTTAATTTAAGCGCTGATCTCTTGATTCAATTCAAACAACTCACTTTAGTTCGTGGTTTAAAAACCCTGATTCAAGGGGCGACATTGCAACTGCACCCCGGCCACAAAGTGGGCTTAACCGGCGCCAATGGGGCCGGAAAATCTTCTTTATTTGCCTTGCTGCGCGGTGAAATGCAATTGGAAGCGGGCGATTTGGACATGCCGGCCAGCTGGGTGATTGCCCACGTCGCGCAAGAAACGCCAGCGTTGACCATGCCTGCGATCGAGTTTGTCTTGGATGGCGATGCCGAGTTACGCCAAATCGAAGCGGCCTTGGCCGCGGCTGAAGCGTCCCAGCAAGGTGAGTTGATCGCCGAATTGCATCACCGCTTACTCGATATAGAAGGTTACGCTGCTAAAGCGCGGGCGGCCGAGTTGCTAAGTGGTTTGGGCTTTAGCCAAGCCAATTTGCAACAAGCGGTGGCTACTTTTTCCGGAGGTTGGCGGGTGCGTTTGAATCTGGCGCGGGCCTTAATGTGCCGCTCCGATTTATTGTTGCTCGATGAGCCGACTAACCATTTGGATCTGGATGCGGTGATTTGGTTGGAAGGCTGGCTGCAATCGTACCGTGGCACCTTGATATTGATTTCGCATGATAGGGATTTTTTAGACGCCATCGTCAATCACATCGCGCACATAGAACAGCAAACCCTGACTTTGTACCGTGGCGGCTACTCGGATTTTGAGCGGCAACGCGCGGAAAAACTGGCCTTGCAACAAGCCTTGTTCGAGAAGCAGCAGCGTAAAGTCAGCCATTTGCAAAGTTACATTGATCGCTTCCGGGTGCAGGCGACTAAGGCGCGGCAAGCGCAGAGTCGCATAAAAGCCTTGGAGCGCATGGAAATGATTTCAGCGGCGCACGTGGACAGCCAATTCAATTTTGAATTTAGAGCGCCCTTGGCCGCGCCCGATCCACTCTTGGTGTTGGATGAGATGGCGGTGGGTTACCAAGGTGTAGCATTGATTAAAGACATCGTCTTAGCCATCAGGCCGGGCGAGCGCATAGGCTTATTGGGCCGTAACGGCGCCGGTAAGACTACCTTAATAAAATTGCTGGCCAACGAGCTGGCGTCTTTAAGTGGCAAGCGCGTGGAAGGCAAGGATTTGAACATAGGTTACTTTGCTCAGCACCAATTGGAGCAACTGCGCCTGGATGAGTCGCCTTTGCAGCACATGATGAAGCTGGATCCGTTGACTCGCGAGCAAGAGCATTTGAATTTTTTAGGCGGCTTTGACTTTAAAGGCGACATGGCGAGATCGCCGTGCTTGAATTTCTCCGGTGGTGAGAAATCGCGTTTGGCCTTGGCCTTGCTCATCTGGACACGACCTAATTTGTTGCTGCTCGATGAACCAACCAACCATTTGGATTTGGAAATGCGTCATGCCTTGACCATGGCCTTGCAAGACTACCAAGGCGGGGTGGTGTTGGTTTCGCATGATAGGGCTTTGCTGCGCGCCAGTTGCGATGAATTTGTGTTGGTGGCCGACGGACAAGCCGTGCCTTTTGATGGCGACTTGGAAGCCTATAGCCTGTGGTTAAACGAGCAGCGCTTAAAAGAGAAACAAAACGTGCAAGCGACGCTGGAAGTCAAACCGGCTAAGCAAGATCGGGCCATGAACAAGGCCGAGCGCCAAGCCAGAATTGCCGAGCGCCGGCCCTTGCTCAAAGAGGTGGCCGAATTGGATAGTCGCATCGCGGCCTGGCAGGAAGAAAAGCTGGCATGCGACGCGCGCTTAAACGACAGCGACTTATACAGCGCCGCGGATAAAACCGCTTTGCAAGATTTACTGAAAAAGCAGGCCGAGCTCATTAAACAAATTGAGCAGGCCGAAGAGCGTTGGTTGGAACTGCATGAACGCTTAGAAGAACTGCCGGCGCTGGATTAGGCCACATGAATGAAGTTGCCTGCAAAGGCCTTATAAAAAACCATTAAGATCTACACAAGGACACACTATGGAAATTCAATATTCAAAACGCATTAAACTCATGCACGCCTTGTGTTTGGCGGAAACCCTGCGTGACGATGAGCAAAAACCGAATACCGATTTAAACGACTACGATGCGCTGGCCGCCGCCGATTATTTAAGTTGCTACGTCACCTTTAAAGCCATACAAGCAGCGGAACGCTCGCCTATAGCCGAACGCAGTGAAAACTTTGACATGCTCAGCGTCTATCAAGCCTACGCCTTACTAGCCTACGCGTTTTTTACCACGCCATTGGCGCAAGAAGACATCGCGCCCAATTTAGGCGTGGCACAGATCACCATTGCTAAAACCTTGTTTGCCGGCTTGCCGGATGCCGAGTTGATCGAAATCATTGAGTCGGGATTTCATAAATTCCAGTTGATAGGCGATGCCGAAGCGGCGCATTGGTCTGAATTTAGAGAAAACTTAGATAAGCTAACGGTAGCCTTTGTGATTGCCGGTACCGATGACGAAAGCCCGCACAGCGTGGCTGAAATCACGCCTATATTTGGTCAGTTATTAAGCCAGTTGTGCGAGGCGTTTAATAACGCTTAATGCCCGTCTAATACCAGTGCTGGTTTAGTTTGATGAATTCACTGCGCTCGTGCAGACGGTAGGCTTTGCCTGCCACTTTGTATCGCGCGACAAATTCCACTGTGGCCTTGTTGTCTTGCTCTGGCGTGGCTAGCTTGATGGCAAGGCCTAACCATTTGATGGCGGGGTCCTCGCTAAGAGCTAGGTTGCTTGGCCTGCTGTCGGGGTGCCAGGTCGCCAATAAATACTCAGGCAATGCTAAGGCGTAAGCGCTGTAACGAGAGCGCATCAAGGTCAGTGCATTGGGTGCAGGCTGGCCTTGATGGTAGGGCTCACAGCAATCGTGATAGTTTAAGCCCCTGTCGCAGGGGCAGGCTGGCGAAGCCGACTGTTTGCTTGAGGGCTTAGGTGAGCTCACGCGTTTCTAAAAATTCAATGTCTGGGTAGCGCTCTTGGGCCATTTGCAGATTGACCCGATTGGGCGCTAAGTAGACGTATTCATTCGCCCCGTCCATGGCCACATTAAACCCGTATTTATCGGCAATCGCGCTTAAGTCGCTGTCTTTACCGCGCAGCCAACGTGCGGTGTAACAATCGTAATTTTCAAACACGATGTCCACGCCGTACTCGTGCTCTAAGCGATGCGCCACCACTTCAAATTGCAGCATGCCGACCGCACCTAAAATCAAATCATTGCTGAGTATAGGGCGAAATAATTGCGACGCTCCTTCTTCAGCTAATTGTTGAAGACCCTTTTGCAACTGCTTCATTTTTAATGGATTTTTTAATCGTGCTTTACGGAAAAATTCCGGGGCGAAAGAGGGCAAGCCAGTGAATTTTAGGTTTTCATTTTCACTAAAAGTGTCGCCCACTTTGATGGTGCCGTGGTTGGGTATGCCTATGATGTCACCGGAGTAGGCCTCGTCCATGGTGGTGCGGTCTTGTGCCATAAAGGTGATGGCATTGTTGACCGCCATTAGCTTGCCGGTGCTGACTTGTTTGATTTTCATGCCACGCTCAAAGCGACCGGAACACACCCTTAAGAAGGCAATGCGATCGCGGTGCTTGGGGTCCATATTGGCTTGTATTTTAAAAACAAAACCAGAAAACTTATTCTCATCCGGCTCCACGCTGCGACTGGCCGCATTGCGTGCCAGTGGCGCAGGCGACAAATCGACCACCGCATCCAATAGCGATTGCACGCCAAAGTTATTGATGGCTGAACCAAAGTAGACCGGCGTTTGTTTGCCGCTTAAATAGCGTTCGGCATCAAAGCTGTGCGATGCGCCGCGGACCAATTCCACGTTGATACGCAATTCTTCCGCTACTGCGCCCAGCACTTCATCCAAGCGTGGGTTGCCCAGGCCTTGGATGATTTCCGAGGTGCCTTTCTCGGCGCGCGGGTCAAAGAAGGCGATGCTATCGGTGTAGAGGTTGTACACGCCCCTAAAGCTTTTGCCCATGCCTATAGGCCAAGTCATGGGCGCGCATTCCATGCCCAGTGTGGTTTCTATCTCGTCCAGCAACTCTATGGGTTCACGGCTTTCGCGGTCCAATTTGTTGATGAAGGTGATGATGGGGGTGTCGCGCATGCGGCACACATTGAGCAACTTGATGGTTTGCGCTTCCACGCCATTCACCGCATCAATCACCATGACCGCGGAATCCACCGCGGTGAGGGTGCGGTAAGTGTCTTCAGAAAAGTCGTCGTGGCCTGGCGTGTCCAGTAAGTTGATCATGTGCTCGCGGTAAGGGAACTGCATGACCGATGAGGTCACGGAAATACCGCGTTGCTTTTCCAATTCCATCCAGTCCGACGTGGCATGGCGTGAAGCCTTACGGCCACGCACTTCGCCGGCAACCTGTATGGCACCACCAAACCACAATAACTTTTCAGTTAAGGTGGTTTTACCCGCATCCGGGTGGGAAATAATGGCAAAGGTGCGGCGGCGTTTTATTTCACCTTGTAAGGCGGTAGGCGCGAGTGTGGACATGGGTTAAGCGGATCTTTGATTTAAGACAAGGGCGCCATTTTACCTTAAATTGGCCTGGAACGAATCATGCCCATAGGCTGGGGCGACTTCGCCTGCTTAGCCAGCAAACAGGGAGCTTACTCGCGTTGGGCCAGTGCCATGTCACGTTTACGCTGGCGTGCTTGGCGCAGGCTGTAAAGTGTGGAGGCGAAGACGACCACGGACACGACAACGATGGTGACGGTGGCCAGGGCATTGATGCTGGGGTTCAAGCCTAAGCGCGCGCGGGAAAAAATCACCATGGGCATGGTCGAGTAGCCTGGCCCAGACAAGAAAGACGATAAGACGACGTCGTCAAAGGATAAGGTAAAGGTGAGCAAGAAGGCCGATAGCAAGGCTGGCATGAGCAGTGGCAAGGTCACCAAAGTAAAGACTTGCCATGGCCGGCAGCCTAAATCCATGGCGGCTTCCTCTAGTTTGCTGTCCATTTCCGTTAAGCGCGAACGCACTACTACCGTGGCGTAAGCTGTGCCAAGTAAGGCGTGGCCTAGCAATATGGTGAACAAGCCGCGCTCAGGGTAGCCCAGGGCTTGTTGCACGGACACCAGCATCAGCAATAAGGACAGGCCAACAATCACGTCTGGCATCACCAAGGGTGTGCTAGCCAAGGAGGACAGCAAACCGCGGCCAGTGAAGCGCCGATAACGGTGCAAGGCAAACGCGCTGAATAGCCCAAAAAACACCGAGACCAAGGCCGATAAAAAGGCAATTTTAAGGGATAGCATGACGGCGGCAATCAGGTCGCGGTCATGCATTAAGGCCTTATACCAACGCAAGCTGGCGTGGCTCCATACCGTGACCAACTGCGAGTCATTAAACGAGTAGGCGACCAGGGTAAAGATGGGCAGAAATAAAAATGCATAGACCAGCAGCATCCAACTGCGGCCAAACCATTTAAGCGCGGTGCTGTTCATGTTTTATGCGCGCCCCTCGGATTGCAGCTTGTTGTATATGGCCAAAGGCAGCATGATGAGTAGCAGCATGACGATGGTCACGGCACCTGCCATGGGCCAATCATTGTTGCTAAAAAACTCGTCCCACAATACGCGGCCTATCATTAAGGTATTGGGACCGCCTAGTAATTCGGGTATCACGTATTCGCCGACCGCCGGGATAAACACCAGCATGCAACCGGCCACTATGCCGGCTTTGGATAGGGGCACGGTAATCAGCCAAAAAGTTTTAAACGGATGGCAACCTAAGTCTGCTGCCGCTTCCAAGTAGCGGCCATCCAGTTTGGACAGGTTGGCATACAGCGGCAATATCATAAAGGGCAGGTAAGAGTAGACCATGCCTATCATTAAGGAGAAGGGCGTATTGAGCATCTCGATCGGGCTGTCTATCCAGCCTATAGCCAGCAAGGCGTTGTTGATTAAACCGTTGTTAACCAACAGGGTTTTCCAGGCGTAGATGCGCAGTAAAAACGAGGTCCAAAACGGCAACATAATCAGCATGAGCAATAAGGCTTGCCAGTGTTTGGGCGCGCGCGCCATAAAGTAAGCAAACGGGTAGCCCAGGCCTAAGCAAAGCACCGTGGTGTAAAAGGCGTAGCTTATGGAGGATAAATAGGTGGCCAAATACAGCTCGTCTGAGGCCAGAAACAAATAGCTGCTGACGTCTAATTTGATGCTAGGCCAAGCCCCTTGCCAACTAACCATGCCCGATACCGCGGTCGTTTGCATTTCCGATAGGCTGATTTTAAGTACGATTAATACTGGCAAGAACGCCAAGATTAAGAACCAAGCATAGGGCAGGCCTATGACCAAGCGACGCCCAGTTAGCCAGGCGGGCGTGCTGCGTTTCAATGATTGCATGAGGGTGGCCATTATTGCGTCAACAGCACCATCGCATTGTCGGCCCAACTGGCGTATACCTGGTCGCCCCAGCATAAATCGGCATTATCCTCATCGGCGTGACTTTGCACTTGCACTTGCAGCACTTTGCCGCTGGCCAGTTTTACATGGTAGCTGGTGTGTGCGCCAAAGTAGGCCATCTCCACTACCACGCCGGCCACATGGTTGACTTTAGCCGAGGGTTTCTTGCGGCTGAGCGCCATTTTTTCTGGCCGTATGGCCACGCCCACCCCCATGCCGTCTTGGCAGGGTTGGCTGTGTGGGACGCGCAGCAAGGCGTCGGCGCATTGCACTAGGACGTAATTAGTGTGGTTTTCTTTGACTGGACCGTCAAAAATGTTCACGCTACCAATAAAATCCGCCACTTGTCGGCTGTTAGGCTGTTGGTAAATGGCCTTGGGCGAACCTACTTGTAAAAACGACCCTGCGCTCATGACGGCCATGCGCGTCGCCATGGTCATGGCTTCTTCTTGATCGTGGGTTACCAACACGCAAGTCACGCCGACTTCTTCTATGATGTTGACTAATTCTATTTGCGTGCTGACACGCAATTTTTTATCTAAGGCGCCTAAGGGTTCATCCAGTAATAACAGCTTGGGTTGTTTAGCTATGCTGCGGGCCAAGGCCACCCGTTGCTGCTGACCGCCCGATAGCTGATGCGGTTTGCGTTTGGCGTACTGGCTTAGTTGCACCAGTTTCAACATGGCCTCCACCCGTTCAGCAATGGCCTCTTTAGCCATGCCGTCACGCCGCAAGCCAAAAGCGATGTTGTCGCTGACGCTTAAATGCGGGAACAGTGCATAGGACTGAAACATCATGTTGATGGGCCGTTGGTAAGCGGGCAACTCCGTGATGTCTGTCCCGCCTAGGTAAATTCGACCTTGGCTTGGGGTCTCAAAGCCTGCCAGCATGCGCAATAAGGTGGATTTGCCGCAACCTGAGCCACCCAATAAGGCGAAAATTTCCCCGCTGGCCACGTTCAGCGTGACTTGATCCACCGCCTTGATGTGACCGTCGTAGATTTTACTGACGCCTTCTATGCGCAATAAAGGCTCGTTGGCTAATGGGGATTTGCTAGCGTTTTCCATCCTTATAATCCTGTTTTAAAGCGAGTGAATAACCGGGTCATGATGCGTCTGGTGCCATTGTCCACCGTGCCCGGTGGGATCAGCCTAGCCACGTCGCTGGGAGCTAAAAAAATAGTGGGGTTAAGCCTAATGGATGCGTCGACAAACGCGCTGGCGGCTTGATTCGGATTGGCAAAGGACAGTGCATTAGTCAAGCTGGCATGCACTTGCGCGCGTAGGATGTAGTTGATGAAGAGATGGGCATTGTTTGGGTGGGGCGCATCGGCCGGAATGGCCATGGTGTCCATGAACATCAGGCCGCCGGTTTTAGGCAGCAAGGCGACGATGTTTTGCGCCAAATTATTTTCCTTGGCGCGTTTTCTGGCCAAGTTAAAATCACCGGCCCAGCCCAGCGCCACGCAGACTTGGCCGCTGGCTAAGTCTTCAATTTGGCCGCCAGAATTAAAGCGCTTGATGTCGGGCCGTACTTTTTTCAACATAGCAAAAGCGGCTTGGTAATCGGCGGGGTTTTTGCTGTAGGGGTCGCGGCCTAGGTAATGCAAGGCGATGGGGAAGACCTCGGACGAGGTGTCCAATAAGGTGATGCCGCAGGACTTTAATTTGTTGGTGTAGATGGGATTGAACACCAAATCCCAGGCATTGTCTGGCATGGGTGCATTGCCTAAAGCTTGCTTGACTTTGTCGACATTGATGCCGACCGTGGTGTAGCTCCATAGCCAATCCACCAAGTAGGCGTTACCTGGGTCGAACGCCTGCATTTGTTTCAATATGGCCGGGTCCAAATTTTTCCAATTGGTCAGTTTGACTTTATCTAGTTTTTGGTACAAACCGCCTTCAATCTGCAATTTCGCCCAGTTTGAGGAAGGCACCACGATGTCGTAGCCGGTTTTTCTGGCAATTAATTTGGCGTGCAGTATTTCGTTGCTATCAAAAATATCGTAGCGCACTTTGATGCCGGTTTCTTTTTCAAAATTCGGGATGGTGTCAGGCGCAAGGTAGTCCGACCAGTTGTAAATATTCAGTACTTTTTCTTCACTCACGGCGGCGCTGGCGGTGGCACTAAGGCTGAGTAGCATAAAGCCTAGACAGCTAACGAATAAGCTGTGAGTTAAGCTGGGCTTGGATGGCGCACGCATGTCGGCCTTTCTAAAATGCAATCAATGGAAAAAGTAAGCAACACAGTCTAGGCGGTGCTTTTCAAAATAATTCTAACATGGGCGCAGTATTTTTTAGCAGCTTAAACCAGCAAACAGTCTGCAATCGTCGTGTATGATATTAGTCATAACGGTCTGCCCATCTTGAAAAAAGCATAGAGAAGAACATGAACATTATTAGCCTACCCACCCGCCCTTACGATGATCAAAAACCCGGCACCTCGGGCCTGCGTAAAAAGGTAAGCGTCTTCCAGAAAACGGCTTATTTGGAAAACTTTGTGCAAAGTATTTTTGACACGTTGACCGTGCCAGCCGGCGCGATCTTGGCGCTGGGTGGGGACGGCCGTTATTACAATAGAACGGCCATACAAACCATTATAAAAATGGCGGCAGCCAACGGCTTTGCTCGTGTCTTGGTGGGGCAAGCTGGTATCTTATCCACCCCGGCGTCCTCGCACGTCATACGTAAATACCAGACCTTTGGCGGCATGGTGTTATCGGCCAGCCACAATCAAGGTGGCCCGCAGGGCGATTTTGGTATCAAGTACAACGTTAGCAATGGCGGTCCTGCAACGGAAAAAATCACCGACGCGGTCTATGCCAAAAGCAAAACCATAAGCCAGTATAAAATCGCCGATTTTGCCGATGTGGACATCGACCACTTAGGCATCACGCACTTGGCAGGCGGGCAGTTTTGCGTGGAAGTGATCGATGCGGTGCAAGATTACGCCGACTTAATGGAGTCCTTGTTTGATTTCTCGGCCATACGGGCTTTATTAAAAAGCGGCTTTAGCATGCAGTTTGATGCCATGCATGCGGTCACCGGCCCCTATGCCCAAGAGTTGTTTGTGCGTCGTTTGGGCGCGCCAGCAAGCAGCTTAATGAACTGCCAGCCCAGCGAGGACTTTAATGGCGGTCACCCCGACCCCAATTTAACCTATGCCGAAGATTTGGTAAAAATAATGTATGCCGGTGCCAGCGCGCCAGACTTTGGTGCGGCCTCGGACGGCGACGGCGATCGCAATATGATTTTGGGCAAAAATTTCTTCGTCACCCCATCGGACAGCTTGGCGGTGTTGGCGGCAAACGCCACCTTGGTGCCAGCCTATGCCGACGGCATTGCCGGTGTGGCCAGATCCATGCCGACCAGTGGGGCGGTGGATAGGGTGGCTGCCAAGTTGGGTATTCCGTGCTTTGAAACGCCAACCGGTTGGAAGTTTTTTGGCAATTTAATGGATGCCGGAAAAGTGACCCTGTGCGGCGAAGAAAGCTTTGGCACCAGCTCCAGTCACGTGCGGGAAAAAGACGGTTTGTGGGCGGTGCTGTTTTGGCTAAACATACTGGCAAGTAAATTTGCAGCCGGTCAGCCTGTGTCGGTTGAGCGGATATTGCAAGCGCATTGGGCGGAGTTCGGTCGCAATGTCTATTCTAGGCACGATTACGAGGCCATACCCAGTGACGCGGCCAACAGCGTGATGCAGCACCTAGAAGCGCAATTTGCCGATTTGCCCGGTCAGCGTCTAGGTCGTTACACAGTAAAAACCTGCGATGATTTTAGTTACCACGATTCGATTGATGGTTCAGTTAGCCACCATCAGGGCTTGCGTATTTTGTTTGTAGACGGCTCGCGCATGGTCTTCCGTTTGTCTGGGACTGGGACCGAGGGCGCCACCTTGCGGATTTATTTGGAATCGTTTGAAGCCGATGTGACTAAGCAGTCGGTGGATGCGCAGCAGGCCTTGGCGGAAATGATAAGCTTGGCACTTAGCCTGTCGCAATTGCCAGAAAAAACCGGTCGCCGCGCCCCGACCGTGATTACCTAATTCAGTCGGCCTCGTCTATCCAAGCCAGTTGGATGGCCTCCAAAATGCGTTCACCGCATTTATTCGGATCGTCATCGAATCCGTCTAGCGCCATGACCCATGTCATTAAATCGGTGAAGCGCACTGTGCTGGGGTCGGTGTCTGGGTGTTGATCGCATAAGGCTTCGGCGATGCGTAAACTGTCTGTCCATTTCATGGCGCGGCTCTCACTAATAATTAAAGTTAGCTGATCTTAAACTAAGTCGATTATAGCGTGGTCTCAAGCGGGCAACAAAAAAGCCTAAACTTAAATACAAAGACCGCCTAGCATGCATATTAAGGTTTTAACCTTCAGCCTAGGCCGTGTTAAAATAGCGCTTTATTATTCACTCAAATTTAAACCGTAATTGGAAAGCGAAATACTATGTCACTAGCCCCAACTAATCAGGCGCCCTTTACTTACGATCTTACTTTGGATAAAGCAGACGCGGCTTTGTGGGGCATGATGTCGCACGAAGTGGTGCGTCAGCATGAGCACATTGAGCTGATTGCGTCGGAAAATTACACCAGTCCAGCGGTGATGCAAGCGCAAGGTTCGCAGTTAACCAATAAGTACGCCGAAGGCTACCCAGGCCGACGTTTCTACGGCGGTTGTGAGTACGTGGATGAAATTGAGCAGTTGGCCATAGACCGTTTGAAAGCCCTGTACGGCGCAGAGTACGCCAACGTGCAGCCGCATTCAGGTTCGCAAGCTAACCAAGCCGTGTATTTTTCTATCTTAAAGCCAGGTGATACGGTCATGGGCATGAACTTGGGTCACGGCGGCCATCTTACCCACGGTTCGCCTGCCAATTTGTCCGGTAAATTATTCAACATCGTGCCTTACGGTTTAAACGATAAAGAAGAAATTGATTACGACGAGATGGAGCGCATTGCCGTGGAGTGCAAGCCCAAGTTGTTGATAGGCGGCGCCTCGGCTTATGCCTTGCGTTTTGATTGGGCGCGCATGGCCGAGATCGCGAAAAAAGTAGGGGCGTATTTCATGGTGGACATGGCGCATTACTCTGGCTTGATCGCGGCGGGCGTTTACCCTAATCCGGTGCCGCATGCTGATTTCGTCACCTCTACCACGCATAAAACCCTGCGTGGCCCACGCGGCGGCATTATTTTGGCTAGAGCCGAATTTGAAAAATCCTTGAACTCCAGCGTTTTCCCGGGTTTACAAGGCGGCCCTTTGATGCACGTGATTGCAGCAAAAGCCACGGCCTTCTTAGAAGCGTCGCAACCGGCATTTAAAACCTATCAAAGCCAAGTGGTAAAAAATGCCCAAGCCATGGCTGAGGCCTTAGCCGCTAGAGGCTTGCGTATTATTTCTGGTCGCACCGAGTCGCACATGTTTTTAGTTGATTTGCGCCCTAAAGGCTTAACCGGTAAAGCGGCGGATGCGGCATTGGGTTTGGCGCACATTACCGTTAATAAGAATGCTATCCCGAATGACCCAGAAAGCCCGTTCGTGACGTCAGGCATACGCATAGGCGCGCCGGCGATCACCACGCGTGGTTTTAAAGAAGAAGAAGCCAAGCAGGTAGCGAATTTGATTGCGGATGTGTTGGATAAGCCAACGGATGAAAGCGTCATTGCCGCCACCAAAGCCAAAGTCCACGCCTTGACCGCGCGCTTTCCAGTCTACCAAGGCTAGTCAGTCTCAGGCCCATGCGCTTACTATGAAATGCCCTTTTTGCGGTGATGCCGATACCCAGGTAATCGATTCTCGCGTCAACGACGAGGGCAATTCCATACGCCGTCGCCGCAAATGCGGCGTTTGCGACAAGCGTTTTACCACTTACGAAACGGCGGAATTGATTATGCCGCAAGTGGTTAAAACCAACGGTACGCGGGTGGCGTTTGATAGAGATAAGCTGCGTCTGTCCTTCACTCGCGCCTTGCACAAGCGCCCGGTGCCTACCGAATACGTGGACCGCGCCCTAGACAGAATCACGCAAAAATTGCTCAGTTTGGGTGAGCGTGAAATCCCCGCCAGGGAGTTGGGTGAAAGCGTGATGCATGAATTGAAATTGATGGATAAAGTGGCGTACATCCGTTTTGCGTCGGTTTACCGCAGCTTTTCCGATGTGGATGACTTTAACGAAGCCATCCGTGAGCTATAACAAAGGGGACTGATTATGCGAGTGATTAAGTGGGCCACGATAGCCTTAAGTGTGTTTACCTTGGTTTTGACCTTGGTGTTCTTTGCCTGGTGGGCCATGAAGGACAGCCTGATGTTTGGCAGCGAGAAATTTGACCAGGTTAAATGGATGCAGGCGGCTGCCAATCTGCAAAATGAATGCAAGCGCGGCGACATGGCTTACGATTTGCAGCAAAATATTTTAGTCAAAGGTACGCCTAAAGAAGCGGTGGCCATATTGCTTGGTAGACCCAGCTACGATGCGGATAGGCACGTGGAATACGATTTGGGTAAGTGCATGCATGTCTACCACGGCTTGTTGATTTATTTTGATGAAAACAACAAGCTAATCAACAGCCGCATTTCCTCACATTAAGCCCGGCCAATCACGCTAGCTTTGCACCGTGTTTTCCAACGCTGATCACACCTACATGGCCCTTGCGCTGCAGTTAGCAGAGCAGGGTAATTACAGCACCGCACCCAATCCCAGGGTCGCTTGCGTGGTGGTGAAAAACAATCAAATACTGGGCCAAGCGGCACACCTTAAAGCCGGTCAAGCACACGCCGAAGTGCTGGCGTTAAATCAAGCCGGCGTGGCCGCCGCCGGCGCCGATGTCTACGTTACCCTGGAACCATGCAACCACGTTGGTCGAACGCCACCTTGCGTGGATGCCTTACTAAAAGCCGGGGTAAAGCGTGTGGTGGTGGCCATGCAAGACCCCAATCCTTTGGTAGCCGGGCAGGGCATGCAGCGTTTACGGGCTGCGGGCATACAAGTCGAGCTGGGATTGTTAGAGGCGCAAGCGCAAGCCTTAAACCCCGGTTTCGTCTCGCGCATGACCCGGCATAGGCCGTATTTGCGCACTAAAATCGCCGCCAGTTTAGATGGCCGCACGGCTTTGGCGAACGGTTTGAGTCAGTGGATCACTAGCGAAGCAGCCAGGGCCGACGTGCAGCATTGGCGTGGTTTGGCTTGTGCCATCGTGACCGGCGTAGGCACGGTCTTGCAAGATAACCCGAGTATGACCGTGCGCGCGCCTGAGATAGTCAAGGCGGCCTTGTCGCGTCAACCGCTACGCGTGATTGTAGACAGTCGATTGCGCACGCCGCATGATTGCCAAATGCTCTCTGCAGCCAGCCTGCAAATAGGCCCGGTGTTGATTGCCTACGCAAAAGCCGATGCCGCCGAGCTGCAAGCCATACAACGCCCTGGTTTAAGCTTGCTGGCCTTGCCTAATGACCACGGGCAAGTTGATTTACCGGCCTTGATGACCCACTTGGCTACGCTAGGAGTGAATGAGGTCTTACTGGAAGCCGGTTCGGCTTTAAATGGTGCTTTCTTGCAAGCGCAATTAATTGATGAATGCATTTTTTACTATGCCGCCAAACTGATGGGTGGCACGGCTCAACCCATGTTTTCCATGCCGGCCTATAAGGCCATGTCACAAGCGCAAGCCATGCAGATTATAGACGTCAGGCAATTGGGTGCGGATTTGCGCTTGCGCGCCAAGCCGGTGCCCGCCTAACTCATCATGCAGTTGGCTGGCTTGATCGATACCCATTGCCATCTGGACGCCGCTGAATTTTCCACAGACAGGCAACAGCAAGTAGCGCTCGCCTTAGAGGCCGGCGTGACTAATATCGTGATTCCCGCTGTGGCTCGCGAAAACTTCTCCGCTGTGCTAGACCTTTGCCAGCAGTATAAACACTGCGCCTGCGCGCTAGGGGTGCATCCTATGTACGTGGATGGCGCGGCTTTGGCTGACTTGGATGCCTTGCAAGAAAAGCTGCGGCATCCAGCCGTGGTGGCCGTTGGGGAAATTGGTTTGGATTATTTTATTGGTCATGCCGATCCACTGGCCAACCGTCAGCGGCAAAGCCTTTTTTTTAGCGAGCAATTGAAGTTGGCTCAGCAATTTGATTTGCCGGTGATATTGCACGTGCGCCAGGCCATTGATGAGGTGTTAAAGCATTTGCGCCGTCATACCGTGCCTGGCGGGATTGCCCATGCCTTTAATGGTAGCAAGCAGCAAGCCGAGCAATTCATCGCCATGGGCTTTAAATTGGGCTTTGGGGGCGCCATGACCTACCAGCGGGCGACCAAGTTACGCGACTTAGCCAAACGCTTGCCCTTAGAGAGCATCGTGCTGGAAACCGATGCGCCGGATATGCCACCGTCGTGGTTAGTAGCAGGGCAGAAAAACAGCCCCAAGGAGTTAGCAAAAATAGCCCAAGTTTTGGCTGATTTGAGGCAAGTAAAGCTGTCGCAAGTGATTGATATTACTAGTGCCAATGCGCGGAAAATTTTGCCAAAATTGGCCAACTTATGCACATCACCTAAAGTGTTACATTAACTTGGGCGAAAAACCCTTACCAATCAAGGGTTCTATTTTAAGTTATTGATTTTTATAGATAAAATAATAGTATAAAAAGTAAGCGATTTGAAAAAAGCCTTATAAATTGGCATGTTACATTTTCAAGTCACAGTTATTCACAAAGTTATCCACAGATAATGTGGAGAGTATTTTCAAAACCATTGAACTTTTTAAAAGTCAATTTTTTTATTATTTATATTTAGCGCAATTTAGCCGGTTTTTTTTCTAGGAAAACGTGGGTTTTATGTTAGTAAATAATCAGCATTATCGAACCATTTGGCCGCAGCGCATTTTGATTAATGGGCCAGCCTCTGTCGCCATCGTTGATCAAACCAAATTGCCGCATGCGTTTGAGGTGTTAAGCCTGAGCAATTTGCCACAAATGGTGCATGCCATCAAAACCATGCAAGTGCGGGGTGCGCCATTGATAGGGGCGGCGGCGGCCTATGGCATGGCCTTGGCCGCGCATGAGGACGCCACAGACAGCGCTTTACAAGCCGCCGCCTCGTCCTTACGCCTAAGTCGACCCACCGCGGTGAATTTAAATTGGGCAGTGAGTCGCATGCTGGACTTAATGTTGCCGCAGCCACATGCTGTGCGTGCGCAGATTGCCTGGGCTGAGGCAGAAAAGATTTGTGATGAAGACGTTTTGCAAAATCAAGCCATAGGTCGGCACGGTTTGGCCCTTATGCAGCAGACTACGCCAAAAAATCCCCCAATCTACCATGTGCTTACCCATTGCAATGCGGGTTGGTTGGCGACCGTCGATGTGGGCACGGCGCTGGCGCCCATATACGCGGCGCACGAGGCGGGTATAAAACTGCATGTTTGGGTAGACGAAACTAGGCCGCGTAATCAAGGCGCCAGTTTGACCGCCTGGGAGTTAGGCCAGCATGGCATAGACCATACCGTCATCAGCGATAATGCCGGCGGCCACCTCATGCAACAAGGCTTGGTGGACATGGTCTTGGTCGGCGCAGACCGCGTCAGCAGTGCCGGCGACGTGTGCAATAAGATAGGCACCTATTTAAAGGCCTTGGCGGCTTTTGATAACGGCGTGCCTTTTTATGCCGCCGTGCCTAGCCCGACCATAGATTGGTCGATTAAGGATGCCTTGGCCGAAATTGAAATTGAGCAACGTCACGGTGATGAAGTGGCTTACATGCAAGGACAGGCCGCTAATGGCGACATGCACAGCGTACGTTTGATTCCCGCTGGGTCTAATACCGCTAACCCGGCATTTGATGTTACCCCGGCCAGATTGGTGACCGGCATCATTACTGAACGCGGGGTGTTTAGTCCGGCCGATTTAATCAGCAGCCAACTAAGCAAAGTATCCATGGGGGCCAAGTAATGACAAAAGCAAGGGAAATGGCCTGGCGTGAACAACTGTTGGCCAGCACTCAACAATTGGCCGCTTTAGGTCTTAATAAAGGCACCTCCGGCAATCTCAGTGTGCGCATCGATTCGGGCTTTTTAGTGACCCCTTCGGGCATGCCTGTGGATGCCATGAGCATGGTACACATGCAGTTTGATGGCTCCTGTGAGGCCGGCAAGCGACCCAGCAGCGAATGGCGCTTTCACCGTGATATTTTGCAGGCCAAGCCGGATGTTAATGCGGTGGTGCATACCCACAGTACGTTTGCCACCACCTTGGCCTGTTTGCGTAAGCGCATACCGGCTTTCCATTACATGATTGCGATTGCCGGTGGCGACAGCATAGAGTGCGCGGATTATGCTTTATTTGGTAGCCAAGCGCTTTCGGACCAAGCGCTATTGGCCTTAGGCAAACGCAAAGCCTGTTTGCTGGCTAACCATGGCATGATTGCAGTCGGCCGTGATTTGCCGCATGCCGTGTCTGTGGCCTTGGAAGTGGAGAATTTAGCCGAGCAGTATGCCCGCGCCTTGCAAATAGGCGAGCCGACTTTGTTGAGCGCTAGTGAAATGCAAGCGGTTTACGCGCAATTTAAAGGCTACGCTAACTGGGATTGAAGCTTAAAAAGGGTCTGGCCACCGGTGTGTGGCGACCAGACTTATAGTGATTAACGAATGACTTCTTTGAGTTGTTCCAAAATCGCTGGGTTTTCTAAGGTAGACAAATCGGAGGTGATCTCTTCACCCTTAGCCAAGTTGCGCAACAATCGACGCATGATTTTTCCGGAGCGGGTCTTGGGTAAGTTGTCGCCAAAGCGAATTTCATCGGGCTTGGCAATCGGGCCAATTTCCTTACCTACCCAGTCACGCAATTGTGCCACGATTTGTTTGGCCGCTTCGCCCTCGGGTCTGGCGCCTTTTAGCACCACGTAAGCCACCACCGATTCCCCTTTGATGTCGTGTGGTTTACCCACCACAGCGGCTTCTGCCACCAGTGGATTGGATACCAAGGCCGATTCAATTTCCATGGTGCCTAAGCGGTGGCCGGACACGTTTAACACGTCGTCTATGCGACCCATGATGGTAAAGAATCCGGTTTTAGCATCGCGTATGGCGCCATCGCCGGCTAAGTAGGTGGTGCCACCTAAGTCTATCGGGTAGTAACTGGATTTATAGCGCTCTGGATCGTTGTAGATGGTGCGTATCATAGAAGGCCACGGTTTTTTAATGACCAATAAGCCACCTGTTCCCCAAGGCACGTCTTTACCCGTTTCATCCACCACGGCGATGTCTATGCCAGGGAAAGGCAGGGTGCAGGAGCCTGGCACCAAAGAGGTGGCGCCTGGTAGTGGGGTGATGGCATGGCCACCGGTCTCGGTTTGCCAGAAGGTGTCAACGATAGGGCAACGGCTGCCGCCTACGTTTTCGTAATACCACATCCAGGCTTCCGGGTTAATTGGTTCGCCGACCGAGCCCAAGAGGCGTAGGCTGCTTAAGTCAAAGTTTTTAGGATGGGTGCTTTCCACCGTGTCGGCCGCTTTGATGAGCGAGCGTATGGCAGTAGGGGCGGTGTAGAAAATCGTCACCTTGTGTTTTTCTATCATGTGCCAGAAGCGGCTGGCATCGGGGTAAGTGGGGATGCCTTCAAACACCACTTGGGTGACGCCCATGGCTAATGGGCCGTAAGCCACGTAGCTGTGACCGGTAATCCAGCCCACGTCTGCGGTACACCAAAAAATGTCATTGTCTTTGATGTCAAAGGTCCAGCGCATGCTGTTAATGGCATGCAATAAATAGCCGGCTGAAGAATGCTGCACGCCTTTGGGTTTACCAGTGCTGCCTGAGGTGTAGAGTAAAAACAGTGGGTGCTCGGCACCCATCATCACCGGTGGGCAATCGTCGCTGACGTCAGCAATTAAATCGTGCCACCAAATTTCATTGGCTTGTGCCACGATGGGGCTGCCGGTTTTTTTGTAGACCACGATGTTTTTGATCGATTCGCAACCGCCCATGGCTATGGCTTCGTCCACGGCATTTTTTAGTGGCATGGATTTGCCACCACGGAACTGACCGTCGGCGGTGATGATAGCGACCGCACCGGCATCAATAATGCGTTCGTTGATGCTTTTGGCAGAAAAGCCGCCAAACACCACCGAATGCGTCACGCCCAAGCGGGCGCAAGCTTGCATGGCCACCACGGCTTCTATGCCCATGGGCAAATAAATCAGCACGCGGTCGCCGGCAACGATGTGTAATTTTTTTAAGCCGTTGGCGAATTGGCAAACGCGTTGGTGCAATTCTTTAAAGGTGACTTGCGTGCTGCTGCCGTCGTCGGCCTCAAAAATGATTGCCACTTTATTGGGGATGGTGTTTAGGTGCTTGTCTAAGCAGTTGGCAGAAACATTCAGTTCGCCGTCTTCAAACCATTTGTAGAAGGGTGCATTGTCTTGATTCAGTGTTTTGCTAAAAGGTTTGTGCCAAACCAATAACTCGCGTGCTAACTTTGCCCAAAAACCCTCGTAATCGTCGGTTGCTTGCTGACACAAAGCATTGTAGGCTGACATACCGGACACGGTGGCCGATTTAACAAACTCGGCACTCGGTTCAAAAACGCGGTTTTCATGAAGCACTGAATTGATGGACATGCTAAAAATCTCCTTGAGATAATGCTAATTTTATATTTTTTGTTATGAAAAACATTTTGTAACACAATTGTTAAGCATCATATTACAACAAAAAACTTATGCTAACACTCGATAATTTATTATCTGCAAGCCCCGCCAAGTCTAGCGATGAGGATAAATTGCGGCATGCTATTTCGTGCAGTCCTTTTTTAACCAGACTCTGCACAAAACATGCCGGCTTAGTGCAGGATTTGCTAGAAAATCATAAGCTAGCCTATCAATTAGCCGACATGCAAAAATTTTTGGCGGGGCAAACGGTTTTTGATGAAAGCAGTTTAAAAAAAGCCTTGCGCGCACTACGCCAAGCGGTCATGGCCAGAATAATAGTCCGCGATTTAAACGGTTTGGCCGATGTGGCGGAGGTCATGCAGACCACCACGCACTTGGCCGAATGCACCATCAACAGCGCCTTGGCGTTTTTACACCCGGCCTTGGTGGCCGTGCATGGCCAGCCCTTGGACGACTATGGGCAGCCGCAACACTTGGTGGTAATCGGCATGGGTAAGCTAGGCGGTGGCGAGCTTAATGTCTCATCCGACATCGATTTAATCTTTGCCTATGCAAGCGATGGCGAAACCAACGGTGCCAGTCCGATCGGCCACCAACAATTCTTCACCCGCTTGGCCAAGCAATTAATCGCCGCCATAGACGACATCACCGAAGACGGCTTTGTGTTTAGGGTGGACATGCGCTTGCGGCCGTTTGGTAGCGAAGGCGCCTTGGTGTCGAATTTGGATGCCTTGGAAGATTACTACCAGAATAACGGCCGCGAATGGGAGCGTTATGCCTGGATTAAAGGCCGCGAAGTGACCGGCGGCCAACAAGTGGCGCGCTTATTGAAACCCTTTGTTTTTAGAAAATACTTGGATTTCGGCGCGTTTGCCAGCATGCGCGATTTAAAGCAGCAGATACAACGCGACGTGAATAGCAAGGGCATGCAAGACAACATTAAATTGGGCCGCGGTGGCATACGGGAAATTGAGTTCATTGCCCAAGTGTTTCAGTTGATACGCGGTGGGCAAGACCCCAGTTTGCAAATTAAACCGACTTTGCAGGTACTCGATCTGTTGGCTGAAAAAAGCTTGTTGCCTAGCGAGAGCGTGGCGGAATTAAAAGCAGCCTATGTTTTTTTACGCAATTTAGAGCACCGCTTAATGTACGTGGAAGACGCGCAAACGCAGGCGCTACCCAATAACGATGCGGCGCAAGCACGCATCGCTAAGTCTATGAATTTTAGCGATTGGCCTAGTTTTTTAGCGGTATTGAACGGCTACCGCGCCCAGGTGCAACAGCATTTTGATGCGACTTTTAGCGATGCCAGCGCAGACAGCAGTGCACTGGCAAATGAAATCACCTTGTGGCAGGACGGCTTAGGCGAACAAGAGGCGCTAGCGGCTTTGCAAAAATTAAGTTACCAAGAAGCGCCGCTAAGCCGCAGCAGGTTGCAGGCCATGCGCCACAGCAGTCGCTATGTGCAATTACCTGAGTCCAGTCGTTTGCGTTTTGATGGCTTGATGCCGCTGGCCATTCGCTTGTCGGCCAGCATGCCCAACCCAGACGCGACCTTGCTGCGCGTCAGTGATTTGTTGGAAAGCATCTGCCGCCGTGCCAGCTACTTGGCCTTGTTGGCCGAGCACCCGCAGGCCATGCAACTGGTCGTTAAACTCTGCAGCAGCAGCCCATGGCTGAGCAATTACTTGTTGCAACACCCCATTTTATTGGATGAATTGCTGGACACCCGCACCCTGTATGCGCCGCCAGATTTTGCCAACATGCGTAAGCAATTGCAGCAACGCTTGACTGAGTTGGACGGCGACGTGGAGCAGCAAATGGACAGCTTGCGCCATTTTAAACATGGCCATGTGTTTAGGTTTGCCGTGCAGGACATCAACGGCGAATTGAGTCCGGAAGTGGTGTCCGATTACTTAAGTGCCTTAGCCGATTTGATACTGGACGTCAGCTTGCCCTTTATTTGGGCTCAGCTCAAAACGCGGCATAGGCAGGATGCGAAATTTGCCGTCATAGGCTACGGCAAATTGGGCAGTAAAGAGCTGGGTTATGCCTCGGATTTGGACATCATTTTTCTCTACGATGACGATGCGCCTGAGGCCGGCGAAGTCTATGCGCGCTTGGCTCAACGCATCAACAATTGGTTTAATAGCCTGACCTCGGCCGGACTCTTGTACGAGACCGATTTGCAATTGCGTCCGGACGGCAACAGCGGCTTGCTGGTCAGTAGCGTGGC
The DNA here is from genome assembly GCA_945878695.1 of Methylotenera oryzisoli. GTDB lineage: Bacteria > Pseudomonadota > Gammaproteobacteria > Burkholderiales > Methylophilaceae > Methylotenera > Methylotenera oryzisoli_B. The sequence continues at coordinate 36,973 of CAMDXI010000007.1, forward strand.
TGCGTTTCATGATTACCAATTGAACAAGGCCTGGGTCTGGGAACACCAAGCCATTACCCGTGCCCGTTTTGTGGCAGGCGACAAGGCGCTGGCTGGGCATTTTGAAGCGACGCGTTTAGCGGTGATGACCATGCCACGTGAACGCGAGGCCTTAAAACAAGCGGTGCTTGCCATGCGCGAAAAAATGCGCGCCACGCAACACCTCGCGCCCGATCTGTTTGACTTGAAACACAGCCCAGGTGGCATTATCGATGTGGAGTTTTTGGTGCAGTATCTGCTGCTGGCACACGCCAACGACCACCCAGCATTAAGCCAAAATAGTGGGAACATTGCATTGCTAAAGCTGCTTGCTAAGCTCGGCATCCTAGACCTTGTCGCCGCAGAAAAAGTGGTGTTGGCTTACCGTGATTACCGCCACAGCCAACACCTAATGAAACTGCAAGGTTTGCAGGCCTTGCATGTGCCATTAAGCTCGGTCAGTGAACATGCATCGTCCGTGAGCGCGCTTTGGCAGCACGTGTTCTTCAGCCCATAACTTTGCTTGCGCCGCTCTGTCGGCGGATAAACTAGCCGGCTCAACATAAGCCAGCGCAGCATGCAGGCATGTTAAAATGGGCGCTTATGAGTGCAAATTCCCCGGCCAGTGCCATACCTGCTGATTTAAGCCATGCCCCTTTTGAGGCAGCCATGGCTACTTGCATGTTGCAAGATAGGCATGCCCTGCGTAGGAAGTTTCGCGAGGCCATGGCATTGGCTAAGAACCCAGCGGATGTTGGGGGCAAGGCTAAAGCGCAACGCTTGTTGGCTGAAATCAAGCAAAAGATAGGGTCGTCGCAACAGAAATTTAATGCCAGATTAGCCAATCTGCCCAAGCCCAGCTACCCAATGGAATTGCCGGTCAGTGGCAAAAAAGAACAGATTGCCGCTGCCATCCTGCAACACCAAGTGGTCATCGTTTGCGGCGAAACCGGTTCCGGTAAAACCACCCAGTTGCCTAAAATTTGTTTGGAATTGGGTAGGGGCGTGGCTGGCCTGATAGGGCACACCCAACCGCGGCGCATTGCCGCTCGGTCGGTCGCCAGTCGCATTGCCCAAGAATTGCAAAGCCCGTTGGGCGAGGCGGTAGGCTACAAAGTACGCTTTAACGATAAGCTAAGTGAATCCAGCTACGTTAAATTAATGACGGACGGCATTTTGCTGGCGGAAACCCAAGGGGATAAATTTCTCAACGCTTACGACACCATCATCATCGATGAGGCGCACGAACGCAGCCTGAACATCGATTTTCTCTTGGGTTATTTAAAGCAGTTGCTGGTCAAGCGCCCCGATTTAAAAGTCATCGTCACCTCGGCCACCATCGATGCCGATCGCTTTTCCAAGCATTTTAATGGCGCGCCGGTGATAGAAGTATCCGGCCGTACCTACCCGGTGGAAGTGCGTTATCGCCCCCTAGGCAAATCCGGCTTTCGTGCTAAAGATGCGTTTGCGGAAAAGCAGGCGCAGGATACCGAGCTAGGCGACATCGAGGCGGAAGACGCAAGCTTGCTGGGCATCAGTCGCAAAGCGCAAACCGAAGCCCGTTGGCTGGAAGAGGACGACGAGGAGGAGGCCATAGAAGAGGCCATACTGGATGCTGCCGACGATTTATTGCGCTTAGGCGATGGTGACATACTGGTGTTTTTACCGGGTGAGCGTGAGATACGCGATACCGCCGAGCACTTGCGTAAATACCAAGGCCGCTCGGCCAAGCTCAAGCACATCGAAGTGCTGCCCTTGTTCGCCCGTCTGAGCATAGAAGACCAGCAAAAAATCTTCAAAAGCCACAGCAGTCGCCGCATCGTTTTAGCCACCAATGTGGCAGAAACTTCCCTCACCGTGCCCGGTATTAAGTATGTGATTGATGCCGGCTTGGCCCGGGTCAATCGCTACAGCACGCGCGCTAAAGTCGAGCAATTGCAAATCGAAAAAATCAGCCAAGCGGCCGCCAAACAACGGGCCGGCCGTTGCGGTCGCGTTTCCAATGGCGTGTGCGTGCGCCTGTATTCCGAGCAGGACTTTGCTGGGCGTGCCGAATTTACCGAACCGGAGATCTTGCGCAGTTCCTTGGCCAGCGTGATTCTGCGCATGGCCGCTTTGCGTTTAGGCGACATCAACGATTTTCCATTCATAGAAGCGCCCAGCAGTCGCTTGATCACCGATGGCTACCAACTGTTGCAAGAGTTAGGCGCGGTGGACAGCCAGCGGCAGATTACCGACATCGGCTTGCAATTGGCTAAACTGCCCTTGGACCCGCGTGTGGGCCGCATGATATTGGCGGCTAAACGCGAGTCTTGCTTAAACGAAATCCTCATTATCGCCAGCGTTTTGAGCATACAAGACCCGCGCGAGCGCCCCATGGATAAGCGTGAAGCGGCCGATAATGCCCATGTTAAGTTTGCCGGTGACGGTTCAGACTTTATGAGCTACTTGAAACTGTGGGATTTTTTTGACGCCGCCTTAAAAAACAAAAAATCCAATAAAGACTTATTGAATCAGTGCCACAGCCATTTTTTGTCTTTTTTACGCTTAAAAGAATGGCGTGAGTTGCACGGGCAAATCAAGCAAATTACCGATGAAATGGAATTTAAAGCCAACGACAAAGCCGCCAGTTACGAACAAATCCATCGCGCCTTATTGGCCGGTTTGCTAGGCAACATAGGCTTTAAAGACGGCGACAACGAAGCCTATTCCGGCGCCCGTGGCATACGTTTTTATCTGGCTCCGGGCTCGGCCTTGAAGAAAGCCAAACCAAAGTGGGTGATGGCGGCGGAGTTAGTCGACACCAGCAAATTGTATGCACGCTGTGTGGCTAAAATCGAACCGGATTGGATAGAGCCTTTGGCCAGAGGCTTAACCGATAGCCAATACTCCGATCCACGCTGGGACAGGAAAATGGGCATGGTGCACGCGTGGGAGCGGGTGGCCTTATACGGCCTAACCATTATTCCTAAGCGCCGGGTGCATTACGGCCCCATCAACGGCAAAGAATCGCGTGAAATTTTCATACGCGAGGCCTTGGCGCATGGCGAGTTCGACAGCCGCGCGGCGTTTTTTAGCGCCAACGAACGTTTGATCGCCGAAGTTGAGGAGTTGGAGCACAAAGCGCGACGGCAAGACGTGTTGGTCGATGACCAGCAATTGTTTGACTTTTACGACAGCAAAATTCCGGCCGACATTCATCAGGCCGCCACCTTTGAAACCTGGCGTGAACAAGCCGAAAAAGCGCAGCCTAGGCTGCTCTATTTGAGTCGGGAAGACCTGATGCGCCATGGGGCGGATGCCATCACCGCCGTGCAATTCCCGGAAAAAATGCGTTTAGATGGGGTGGAAATTCCGCTCAAATACCGCTTTGAACCTGGCCATCTGTTGGACGGCGTCACCGCCACCGTGCCTTTGGCATTATTGAATCAACTCAATCCCACGCAAACCGATTGGCTGGTGCCGGGCATGCTGCGCGAAAAGCTAACCCATTTAATCAAAGTCTTGCCTAAAACCTACCGTCGGGTCTGCGTGCCGGTGCCGGAGTTTGTCACGCAGTTTTTAGTCAGCACGACTGTCGGCACCATGCCCATCAAGCCGCTCTTGGCCGAATACATACAGCGTGTCACCAGCTTGAAAATCGCCGTTGAGGATTGGACCGAACCTTTGCCGGATCACTTGCTGATGAATTTCAGTGTGGTGGACGATGCCGGTCGCGAATTAGGCATGGGTCGGGATTGGCAGGCGCTGAAGAAACAATTGGGCTCAGCCGCGCAACTGACCTTTAGAAACAATTCGGCGGATCACCTCAAGGACTTAGAAAAAATCGGGCTAAAACAATGGGATTTCGGCGATTTACCGGCCACCTTGAGCTTTGAGCGCGACGGTTTGCAAGTCACCGGCTACCCGGCCTTGGAAGACAACGGCGACAGCGTGGCGGTTAAATTATTCGATACTGAGTTGGAGGCCAGCAGCAACCACAGGCAAGGCGTGTGCCGCTTAATGCGCTTTGAGTTAAAAGAGCAAATGAAGCAGTTGGAGAAAAGCTTACCCAATTTTAATCAATACGCCTTGTTGCTGCGCAACGTGGTCAGCGTAGACGACTTACGTGAAGATTTGTTGTTGGCCATCGCTGACCGCGCTTTTGTTGCGGACGATGACTTGCCACGCAGCAATGCCGATTTCATGCATTTAAAAGCCCGTGCTAGGACGCGCTTGCCGGCGGTCAGTCAAGGCTTAACCCGCCAAGCGCAAACAATCGCCAGTGAATACCAATTGCTCACGGCGACCATGGCCAAAATGCCAAGCACCGTGAACCGTTTAAAGCGCGATGTCGAGCAGCAACTGCCCTGTTTGTTGTACAAGGGCTGTTTTAGCCGCACGCCCTGGGAGCAGTTGCAGCATGTGCCGCGCTACCTCAAGGCCTTGCGTTTACGCATAGAAAAACAACCTGCTAACCCGGATAGGGACGGCAAAAATGCCGCCAGCGTCGGTTTGCTTTGGCAAAAGTGGCAAGATAAAATAAGCCAGTTGCAGCAAGCGCACTTGCCCATCTCAGCCGATTTGGCCCATTTCCGCTGGTTGCTGGAAGAGCTGCGCGTGTCCTTGTTTGCGCAAGAACTGAAGACGCCGTTTCCGATTTCCATTAAGCGCTTAGAAAAAACCTGGGCAGACATGGGTTACCAATAATCAGCATGCAGGCAAACGCACGCACAGATCAAAGCGATTTTTACCTAACGCCGCTGAATCGCGCGTTGATGCCTAGGGTATGGCTGCGCATCCAGGTGGAGCGCAATACGCTGCTGGCCATAGCATTTTCCTTGTTGGTGCATGGTCTTATCCTTTTTTTGGCCTTGCCTCAACTGGATTTAGACAGCGCTGCCTTAGCCCCCACCACCATACAAGTGAGTTTGGCGCCGCCACCGGCTGAAGCACCGCCCCCCCCGGTTGAGTTGCCAAAACCGCCTAAAAAACCCAAGCCCATCAGCCGTCCTAAAGTCATGACACAAAAGCCCAGCAGTCAACCATCCGACTTTAATCTGCCGGAGGCCACCACCAGCCCAGTGCCCAGTGCACCTGTTGCGCCCGCTAAAGACCAGCCTGTGGACATGATGGCCTACGTCAACGCCAAGCGGCAACAGCGGTTGGCCATGGAGAACGATGCCGCCAAACAAAATGCCGAGGCCGTGGCCAAGGAACAAGGCCCCAGTGCTGAGCAAGTGCGCGAACAACGCATTAAAGACAATTTAAAAGTGGGCACCAATGGCATTTTTGAGATCACCAGTTTAAGTGCACGCCATGCCGGCTTTAGTTTTAGGGGTTGGACCAGCGATTACAGTAACGCCAGACGCGAAGCCTTTGAAGTGGAGGCGGGCGTGGGGCAAGACATACGCCTGCTGGTGGTGAGAAAAATGATAGTCCTGATACGCCAGCATTACCAAGGCGATTTTAATTGGGAATCGCAGCGCTTAGGTCGGGTAGTCATCCAATCGGCGCGGCCAGAAGACAATGCCGGCTTGGAAGACTTCATGATGATGGAATTTTTTGGCACCTATTACAAAAACAAGGGCTAATTCACGTTCATTTGATTAAACGTAAACTTTAATAAGTCGCAATGCGCTAACATATAAATTCAGTTCAATTAAGCCCAGCCACCATGAGTCAGCATCATTTAAAGCCTTTGTTTGCCCCTAAGTCGGTGGCCATTTTTGGTGCCAGCGACAAGCCCGATTCCATAGGGCAAATCGTCATGCACAACATGCGGCAAAGTGGCTTTAAAGGCGGACTTTACCCAATCAATCCCAAGCACCAAAGCGTGCAAGGTGCCACGGCCTTTGCTAATCTGGGTCAGCTTAAGCAGTCGGTAGATTTGGCAGTGATAGCCACGCCGGCTGCCACGGTGCCGGCTATTATTGAGCAATGCGGCCTGCATCAGGTCAAAGCGGCGATCATCATCAGTGCCGGCTTTGCCGAAACCGGTGAAGCAGGGCGAGGGCTTGAGGCCGAGGTGTTGGCATTGGCCAAGCAGTATGGCGTGCGTTTGATAGGGCCAAACTGCCTAGGGGTGATGCGACCGGATATAGGCCTGAATGCCACTTTCAATTCCGGTAGTGCCATGGCCGGTAACATTGCTTTTGTCTCCCAGTCCGGCGCCTTGTGCACGGCTATTTTGGATTGGGCCAGTGCCAATGATGTCGGCTTTTCCAGCGTGGTGTCCATGGGCGCGTCGGCCGACGTGGACTTTGGCGAAATACTCGATTACTTAATTTCCGACAGCTTAACCCACAGCATCTTGCTCTACATAGAGGGCATACACGACGCGCGCAGCTTCATGAGTTCCATACGCGCGGCGGCACGCATTAAGCCGGTGATCTTGGTTAAGGTAGGGCGCCATGCCGCCGCCTCCAAAGCGGCCATTTCGCACACGGCTTCCATCGTCGGTGCCGACGATGCCTTCGATGCCGCCATACGCCGCGCCGGCGTGGTCAGAGTGCAAACCATCAGCCAATTGTTTGCTGCTGCCAAAGCCTTGTCGTGTGGCTTTGATCCCACTGGCAACCGCTTGGCCATCGTCACCAATGGCGGCGGCCCTGGCGTGATGGCCACCGATTACGCCTTGGATTTAGGCTTGGTCATGGCCCAATTGAGTGAGGTCACCATGGCTAAACTTAATCAGGCTTTGCCCAGCACTTGGTCGCATGGCAACCCGGTCGACATCATAGGCGATGCGCAAGTAGAGCGTTACCAGAACGCGGTCAAAGCCTGCCTAGAAGACCCGAATGTCGATGGCGTGTTAGCCATCTTGACCCCGCAAGCCATGACCAAACCATTGGAAGTGGCGCAAGCGATGATAGCGCTGAGCGACCAGTATAAAAAACCCTTGCTCAGCTCGTGGATGGGGGAGGTGCAAGTGCAAGCCTCGCGCTTGGCTTTCAATGCGGCCAGAAAACCCAGTTTCCGCAACCCGGAATCGGCGGTGGACGTGTTTTCATTTCTATCGGCCTACCACAACAACCAACGCCTGCTCATGCAAATGCCTGGGCCTATCTCGCACCACATAGAACCGGATGTGGAAAGCGGCCGCATGATCATAGAAGGCGCGCTGCAAGAGAAGCGCAAGGTATTGGGCGAAATGGAATCCAAAGCCTTGTTGTCGGCGTTTCATATCCCCATTGCGCAGACCATGGTGGCCCGTTCGCCGAATGAGGCTTTGTTGATTGCACAGCAATTGGGTTTCCCGGTGGCCATGAAAATCAACTCGCCGGACATCACCCACAAATCCGATGTCGGTGGGGTGGTGTTGAACTTGACCAATGCGCCGGCGGTGCGCGCGGCTTACCATGAAATCATAGAAAACGTGAAACGCCTGCGGCCAAATGCGCACATTAATGGCATCTCCATTCAACCCATGGTGGTGAAAGAGCACGGCCGTGAACTGATGGTCGGCGTCACCAATGATCCGGTGTTTGGTCCGATTATTACTTTTGGTGCCGGTGGCACGACGGTGGAAATTGTCGCGGACCGCTCGGTGGCCCTGCCACCCTTGAATGCTTACTTGGTTAAAGACCTTATCGAGCGCACACACGTGGCCAAGATGTTAGGCCCGTTCCGCAACATGCCAGCGGTCAACATTGATGCTTTAGAAAGCATCTTGCTGCGCGTTTCGGAAATGGTCTGCGAGTTGCCCATGCTCATGGAAATGGACATCAACCCCTTAATACTCGACGAACACGGCGCCTTGGCGGCCGATGCCAGAATCGTGGTTGGGGTGCGCCCACCCAGTGCCGATCGTTATGCGCACATGGCCATCTACCCTTATCCCACCCATTTGCAGAGCCATTGGCAGTTAGCCGACGGCACCGATGTGGTGATACGGCCGATACGCCCAGAGGACGTCTGGCTGGTGCAAGACTTTGTGAAAAACCTATCGGAAGAATCGCGCTATTTCCGTTTCATGAAAAGCGTGCAGCAATTAAGTGAATCCTTGTTGGTGCGTTTCACGCAAATCGATTACAGCCGCGAAATGGCCTTGATCGCCACGAAGGCAGTCGACGATAAAGAAATTGAATTGGGCGTCACCCGCTATGCCATTAACCCGGACGGCGACAGCTGCGAGTTTTCCTTGGTGGTGGCCGACAGCATGCACGGGACCGGCTTGGCACAAAAGCTCATGACCGCCCTCATGGACATTGCCAGAGACAAAGGCTTGGTGCGCATAGAAGGGGAGGTGTTAAAAAATAACGCCAATATGTTGAAATTAATGAAGCGCTTGGGCTTTGATGCGGTGGCCCATCCCGACGATGCCAGCATCAAGCTGGTGTATAAAACCTTGTAATTGATTCCAACATGCGCACCGCTTACATCAGTCACGACGAGTTTTTAAAACACGACATGGGCCCGGATCACCCGGAATGCCCGGCACGCATTTATGCAGTAAAAGACCAGTTGATTGCTTCCGGCTTGTTTGATTTTCTAAATCAGCAGCAGGCAATGAAAGCCACTCGCGCACAATTGGCTAGGGTGCACAGTGAGGATTACATCAATTGGGTGTTTGAAAAAGCGCCCCAAAGCGGCCTGGTTGATTTGGATGGCGACACCTTGATGAACGCCTACACGCTGGATGCCTCTTTATACGCAGCCGGTGCGGTGGTGGCGGCGGTGGATTTGCTGATGGCCGGCCAAGTGGATAATGCTTTTTGCAATGTGCGACCACCCGGTCATCACGCCAAGCGCCAAGGCGCATCGGGCTTTTGCATATTCAATAATGTGGCCGTGGGCGCGGCGCATGCCTTGGATCAATACGGTTTGGAGCGCGTCGCCATCGTGGATTTTGACGTGCACCACGGCGATGGCACGCAAGACATTTTTCAAGACGACGGGCGCGTGCTGTTCTGTTCTACCTTCCAACATCCTTTTTACCCGCACTGCGGGGCCGACAGCGGCAACACTCACATCATTAACGTGCCTTTGCCCGCCGGCAGTGATGGCGAGGCGTTTAGGGCGGCGGTGAGCGAGCATTGGCTGCCAGCCTTAGAGAACTTTGCCCCGCAAATGCTCTTGCTGTCCGCCGGTTTTGATGCGCACCGAGAGGACGACATGGGCGGCTTGGCCTTGCGTGAGGCCGATTACCAGTGGGTAACAGAGGTGCTCAAAGCGGTGGCCACGCGCCACGCGCAGAATCGCATCGTGTCGGTGTTAGAGGGCGGCTATGCCTTGCATGCCTTGGGTCGCAGCGTCATGACCCATGTTAAAAGTTTAAGCAATCTGTAAGGCAAACTGCAGGCTAGCTGCCTAGAACGTCATGAAGGCTTTTCTTAAGCTCAGTTCATCGATGTCTTTAGCGATGATCACCACCCTAGACAGTTTTTCTGGCTCGCTCCAGCCTTCCAATAAAGTCGGTGGGTAGGGCGTGAAATGCACCGCATGTATCGCCAGTGGCGCTGCTTGGTCAGCGGCATGGATGATGCCTTTGAGTCGTAATAAGTGCTTGCCGTAAGTCTGGCAAAACTTCAATAAATGCGGTTTTAATTGCGACCAATTAATCGGGCTAGGCAAGATCACGGTAAAGCTGATGATGCCATCGTGATTGGTTTTTTGCGGCAACTGGCCTAGCGTGTTTGGCCGTGGGCTGGGGCTACGCAACCAGCGCTGTGGCTGAGCCTGTTTTTTGTCTGCATCAAACAGCCCCACGTCGACCACGTAGGCCGGGTCCAATTGCCCGTGCGTAATCCGATGCAAAGTGGCGCCGGGGTTAATTTGGCTTAGTTTTTCCTCTAAGCTGGCGATGCTTGGCGCGTCAGCCAAATCGGTTTTGCTTAAAACCAAGACATCGGCTACCGCGGCTTGCTTGAGGGCTTCCTGGTTTTCTGCCAACTGCTGCAAACCGTAGACGCTGTCTATGGTCACCACCACCGCGTCCAAACGGTACACCGATTCAATCACCGGCTCGTTCATTAGGTTAGCCAGTATCGGCCCAGGGTCGGCCAGGCCGGTGGTTTCTATGATCAATCGATTGAATTGCGGAATGGCGGCCAGCGCACGCTTGAAAAACAAATCGCGCAGGGTATCGGCCAACTCGTTTTTTAAGGTGCAACATAAACAGCCTGAGCTCAACAACACCGTGTTGTCGGCGATGTGCTCGCTTTCCACGCTTAAAGCCAAATTACTTTGGGCAAAAATTTGATCCAAGCCGGTGTCACCCAGTTCGTTGATGATGACGGCGGTGTCGCGCATGCCACTGTGGTGAAGCAAATGATTGAGTAAGGTGGTTTTGCCGCTGCCTAAAAAGCCGGTGAGCAGGGTGACGGGTATGCGTTGGTCCATGGCGTGCGATAGGGCTTAAGTTAATTGCCTACTATTTTATCGTGCATCAAAGCGATTCTGCTAATCCCGATTCTGCTATTCCAAGGTAAAATGGTGGCCATTTAGCCAAATCGGCAGCAAGCCACGTATAGAAAGCCCAGCATGAACGTATTTTTTGAAGAGGACGGCAGCTTTAAAGTGGCGTCCATCATGACCGAAGCGCAAGGCTCCATGCAAATCGAGTCGGCCAGCGGCAAACGCAGCAAAGTCAAAACCAATCATGTCTTGATGCGCTTTGAGCTGCCATTAGCCGGCTTTATGGACAGCGCGCAAGCTGAGGCGGCCAAATTGGACGTGGATTTCCTTTGGGAATGCTGCAGCGAATTCAGTTTTAGCGGCGAGGCCGGTGGCGAGTTTGGCTTTGCTGAATTTGCCGAGGAGTATTACGGTCGCACGCCCACCCCTATAGAAGCGGCTGCCGTGGCGCTTAAGCTGCACAGTGCCCCTATTTACTTTAATCGCAAGGGCAAAGGTCGCTACAAAGCGGCGCCGGCCGAGATATTAAAAGCGGCATTGGCCGGCTTGGAAAAGAAACGCCTGTTGGCCGAGAAAATGGCCACCCTGGTGACGGAACTCAAAGCCCACAACTTGCCAGAAGAGTTAAGGCTTAAGCTGGATAGCCTGTTGTACGAGCCCGATAAAAACTCATTTGAGTACAAAACCCTAGACACGGCCGCCAACGAATCCCACCTAAGCCAGATTAAATTGCTGCAGGCTTGTGGCGCGATTCCTTCCTCGCATGATTACCATTTGGGCGCTTTTCTAAGAGAATACTTTCCCTCCGGCACGGATTTTTCTGCCACAGCATCGGTGTTGGATACGCCCGATTTAAGTTGGTCGGATTTGAGCTTGGCCGAGGCCGAAGCCTTCAGCATAGACGACAGCAGCACAACAGAGATAGACGATGCCTTCTCCATTTCCTATTTAAATGACGGCATCACCCGTGTGGGCATACACATTGCCGCGCCGGCCTTAGGCATAGCCGTTGGCAGTGCCTTAGACCAAGCCGCCATGCAGCGTTTGTCCACGGTGTACATACCGGGCAATAAAATCACCATGTTGCCGGAAGTGGCCATACGGCCGTTTAGTTTGGATGCCGGCGAGATCAAGCCGGTGTTGTCGCTGTATTTGCACGTCAACGCGGCCGGTGAAATTGTGCAGCGCGACAGCAAATTAGAGCGCATTAAAATAGCCGACAATTTGCGCCACGATGCCTTGGAGCCGTTTTTTAACGAGGCCACGTTAAGCGCAGACAGCGGCCATCCGTATTGGTCTAAGTTAGTGTATTTATTTAACTTGGCCGAGTCTTTGGAAAAGGCCAGGGGCAAGTACGACCCGACTAAGCCGCAACAAATAGACTACAACTTTTACGTGGTCGATGGCGTTGTTAGCATCGTCGGTCGCCAGCGCGGCGCGCCCATGGATAAATTGGTCGCCGAGTTGATGATAGAGGCCAATAACCAATGGGGCGCTTTATTGGCCGCCCATCAAGTGCCGGGTTTATACCGCGCTCAATCGGGTGGCAAGGTCTACATGACCACCAAGGCCGAGCCGCACCAAGGCTTGGGCGTGGCGCAATACGCGTGGAGCACTTCACCTCTGCGCCGTGCAGTGGACCTCATCAATCAACGGCAAATCATCAGCGTGGTGCAAAACACCCCGCCAAGTTACCCGCCCAACAGCGATGCATTAAACAGCCACATGCGCCATTTTGAGCTGGCCTACCAAGCCTACAGCGAATTTCAACAGCGCATGGAGCGTTTTTGGTGCTTGCAGTATTTGATCCAAGAAAACAGCCAAGAGCTGCATGCCACGGTTTGGCGTGAGAATTTAGTGCGCTTGGATACGCCGCCTTACATGACTAAAGTGTACGGTTTGCCGGAAATGAAGCCGGGCACGCGCATCGGTTTGCAAGTGCAAGAAGTGGACCCTTTGTTGATGGAATTGCGTTGCAAATTCATTGCCGTCTTGCCGGAAGCGCCGTTGTCAGAAGACGCCTTGAGCCTCGCGCCCGATTTCCTTGAAGAAGCCGAGGTCATCGAGCCGGCTGAATCAGCCCAAGCGACCAGCGACAGTCAGCCCGAACAGGTGGCGCCCTAATGCTGCGTTTTACCAGGCATAAAGTGACGGCGGACGAAGCGGTGGACGTCAGCGAATCGAATGGCGTGCGCGCCTTGCACTTAGGCTCGGTGACCATACAAAGCGCCATGCGCATTAAAGACCCTTTTGCCTTGGAGTTGACCTACACCCGCGCCATGATGTGTTTTCTTTTATTTGGCGGCAAGCTGCAGCAAATTTTAGCCATAGGTTTAGGCGGTGCTTCCTTGGCTAAATACGTGCATGCTTATTGCCCCGATTTGCATCAGACTGTATTAGAGATCAGCCCTAAGATCATACAAATAGCCCGCAGTCAGTTCTATTTGCCCGATAACGATGCGCGCCTAGAGGTCATAGAAGGCGACGGTTTGCGTTACTTGGCGGATCACAGCGCGGTGGCCGATGTGCTGTTTATTGACGCCTTTGATGGCAACGGCATTCCGCCTGACTTTTGCAGCCCGGATTTTTTTGACACCTGCGCTAACAGCTTAAATGCCGATGGCCTCATGGTGATTAACCTATGGGGCAGCGATAAAAAGTTTGACGTGTATTTGCAGCGCATAGAGCAAAGCTTTGCTGGTAAAGTCTTGATATTGCCGACCGGCAAACCGGGCAACACGGCGGTGTTTGCCTTTAAACGTGAACCGACGGATTTGCGTTTAGCCAGTTTGCGTAACCGTGCCAAAGAATTGGAACGCACGCACAAAATTGAATTTTTACAGTTCGTCGAAAAATTAGCCGAACACAATCCCAGTAGCAGCAACCGACTGTTTATGTCGAATGCGGCTGCCACATCCTCATAATACAGAGCCAATCACCATGATCCCTAATCGATATTTTGCAACCTGCCCACGTGGCTTAGAACAACTGTTGGCTGATGAGTTGGCGGTGGTTAAAGCCAAGTCCATTAAGTTGACCGATGGCGGCGTGAGTTTTGATGGCGATTGGGCGGTGTGCTACGCGGCCAATTTGCATTCCCGCATCGCCACGCGTATTTTGTGGCAAGTGGCGCGTGGCAAATACCTCAACGAAGAGGATTTGTTTGAGGCGGCCTACAAATTGGATTGGTCCGCCTGGTTCAATGTAAAAAACGACTTCATGGTCAAAGTGACGGGGGTGAAGTGCCCACTGAAAAGCTTGGAATTCGCCACCTTAAAAATCAAGGACGCGGTCTGCGATAAATTCCGCCTGGCCGTGGGCAGTCGCCCTTACATAGACACCAAAAATCCGGCTGTGCGCATACACGCTTATTTAGCCGTAGACGAATACCAATTTTATTTAGACACGTCCGGTGCAGCCTTGTACCAGCGCGGTAACCGTGGGGCGAGCATAGAGGCGCCTTTACGCGAAAACTTGGCTGCGGGCATATTGAAGTTGTCTGGCTGGCAAGTCGGCCAACCTTTGTTGGACCCCATGTGCGGCAGCGGTACGTTTTTGTTGGAAGCCGCCATGGTGGCGCTGGACATCGCGCCCGGCCATAAACGCAGTTTTGCGTTTGAAAAGCTCAATAATTTTGAGCCGGCTATTTGGCAAAAACTAAAAAGCCAAGCCGCGGCTAAAGTGAAAGCGGTGTCGTTTCAAAAGATATACGGCTCGGACATCGATTTACGCGCGGTGCGCATTGCTAAGCGCAATTTGGAGGAAGCCGGCTTGTTAGCCGCCGTGCAACTGTCTCAGTTTGACATCGTTGATGTGCCGGCACCGGACGGTCAAGGTGTCTTGGTGGCCAATCCGCCATATGGCGTGCGCATAGGCGAGGGCGAGGATTTGGCTTTACTCTACCCAAAAATGGCCGAGGCGCTCAAGCGCAAATTTGCCGGTTGGCACACCTACTTTTTAACCAACGACTTAAGCATGCCCAAGCTCATGCGCCTCACGCCTAGCAAGCGCACGCCCTTGTTTAATGGCTCGTTGGAATGCCGCTTATTTGAAATTAAAATGGTGGCAGGCAGCAATAGGAAATAAATCATGGCGGATTCATTAGAGGCTTTAAAACAAAAAATTCAGCACTTTGTCGACGAGCGCGATTGGTCGCAATTTCACACGCCAAAAAATCTAAGCATGGCGATGATGGTGGAAGCAGCGGAGTTGTTGGAGCACTTTCAATGGGATACGCCGGCTGAAAGCCAGCAATTGTCTGCAGAAAAACGCGAGCAAGTCGGCCACGAGTTAGCCGACACCTTGGTCTATTTGATACGCATCGCGCAGGTTTTGAATATCGATTTGCTGGAAGTGGCCAATCAAAAGATAGCCCTTAATGCAAAAAAATACCCGGTGGAGCAAGCCCGCGGTAGCCGGGCCAAATACACCGAGTATGAGTAGGAGCGGCGCCTCGCCGCGATCCCGTCTATCATTTTAAGTATTTGTAGGAGCGGCGCCCTCGCCGCGACCCATCTTTTCG
>CAMDXI010000008.1 GCA_945878695.1 Methylotenera oryzisoli
AGAACGGCGTGTATTATGCCACTGATACAAATTTAAACCTAGCCTAGGCGCCAGATAAGGGGCTAAGCTAAGTCTAGTGTGCCGCATGGGCATGTTTAAATAAAGTAAAGAAATTATCCGTGGTCGCATTGGCAATATTAGCTAAGCTATCACCACGAAGGTCAGCCAACGCTGTCGCAACAAACCGTACAAAACTTGGCTGATTGGTTTTACCACGATGCGGCATCGGTGCAAGATAAGGGGAATCCGTTTCAATTAATAGCCTATTCAATGGGATAGCCCTGGCAACTTCCTTAATAGACGTGGCATTTTTAAAGGTCACTATGCCTGAAAAGGAAATATAGAATCCCATCTCCATGGCTTGCTCCGCCACTGCCAGGCTTTCCGTGAAGCAGTGCATCACCCCACCCACCTTGTCAGCGCCCTCTTCTTGCATGATACGTATGGTGTCTTCTGCGGCGTTGCGAGTGTGGATAACCAAAGGCCTATCCGATGCGATAGCGGCTTTTATATGACGACGAAACCGCTGACGTTGCCACTCTAGATCGCCAGTTAAGCGAAAATAATCCAAACCCGTTTCGCCTAATGCAATCACTTTGGGGTGATCGGCTAAACGAACCAGCTCTTCCACGCTGGGCTCGATGATGTTCTCATAGTCAGGGTGTACGCCTACGGAAGCAAAAAAATTAGCATTCGTCTCGGCCAAAGCCAGCACTTGTGGAAAGTCGTCTAATGTAACGGAAATGCACAAAGCGTGACCCACTTGATGATCATGCATAGCCTGCTTAATGGCTGGCAAATCCTTGAGTAATTCAGGAAAGTTTAAATGGCAGTGAGAATCAACAAGCATGGTGGTTGGATTTTAACTTTGAATTGTTTAAAAAGTGCGTTAGGCATTTACTACATGGTATGCGTGTGGCGTGATGAATTTAATGCCGCACCAAGCAACTGCTCGATCTTTTCACGAGCGGCATGACCGCCCTCGTCTTCACTGAACTGCACGCCTATTCCTTGCGGCTTCTCACCTTGATTAGCCGGAGATACCCAGGCAACATGGCCAAGCACCTTTAGTTTAACTGGTTCATCAATCAGACTTAACAGCATGCTTAGTGGTTCCCCCATGCCATGCGCTTTGTCAGTTGGTATAAACAACCCACCGCCTCGTAAAAACGGCATGTATGCCGCATGCAAGGCCGCTTTCTCCTTGAAAATTAAGGATAACATGCTGGCGTATTCTGATGAATCTGACATATTGGGCTTATCCGTGTTTACTTTTATACCTTATCTATGCGGACGAACGGGCCTAGGCCCTTGAAAAAATCCGCGTGTAATCGACCAGCAAGGCTTCCATTTGCAATTCATGATTTAAAGGATGCAAGGCCAGCTTACGCAATGCATTTAGATTTTTTTGTAATTGCAACAATTTGGCTAAATTTACTTTGACTGCCAACGCCTCTAGAGGCTTTGCATAGGCTGTATGGTAACGCAACTGCTTAGTTTGTTTCATTAAAACAAGGTCAAATAGCCATTTTTGTAAGGCCACGATGCCGGTTTCGGCAGAATAAGCTAGTAAGGCTGGCGCGGCAACGTGCGGGCTTAATTTTTCACCATGAGACAGCATCTGCAAGAATTCCTTAGCCTGTGCATACTGCGAGCCGTCGGCCATGGCTTTCAAGGGTGAGCCGGCGAAGTACTGCAGTTGCTGCTCCGCATTGCTTAAGCCTTGTTCAGCCAACCAAGCTAAGGATTGGGTTGCATTGGGTGCAGGCATATTGATTTTTTGACAGCGACTCACTATCGTCGGCAGCAAGCGTTGTATTTGCTGGGTGACCAATAAAAAAACCACGCCTTCGGCTGGCTCTTCGAGCATTTTCAGCAAAGCATTAGCAGAGGCGTTATTTAGCGCCTCTGCCGGATAAATGATAATAATGCGAACGCCGCCACTGCGATGGCTGGATAAGCCAATAAAATCTGCCAGATCGCGTATTTGCGCTATGGATATTTGTGTTTTTTTCTTGGTTTTTTTTGTGCTGCTTGATTCGCCTTCCACCTCGTCTTCTTGCTCGGGGCTAATTAGCTTGAAGTCTGGATGGCCGTCTTCATTAAACCAGTTGCAACTGGCGCATAGTCCGCAGGCGCCAACTGCATTTTGCTCAGTGCACAATAAGCTTTTGCTTAAAAACCGGGCGAAATCAAACTTGCCTATGCCGACCGGACCATGCAACAAAAATGCGTGGTGCCTTTGTTGCTTGTTTGCATGCAGTTTACCCCACAGCTGATTTTGCCAAGGGTAAGGTTTTAAATTATGATTATTTATCATAAGGTTGTTATGATTATTTCAACCATTTTAGCAACTTCATCCAAAGGCTTATTGGCATCGATGACTCGGAATCTGTTTGGATTTGCCGAAGCCCTTTGCAAATACGCTAGGCGTATACGCGTGAAAAATGCCGCATTTTCCCGTTCAAATTTATCCGGACTGCGCGCAGCGCGCAGTCTTTCTAGGCTTACATCAACCGGCACATCAAATAGCAAAGTGAGGTCAGGTTGAAATTCACCTTGTACCCATTGCTCCAATGCCTCAATTTTATTTGCAGGCAGGCCTTTAGCACCACTCTGGTAGGCGTAGGTAGCGTCAGTGAAGCGGTCAGATAATACGTACGCGCCTCTGGCTAGCGCGGGCTTAATAACGCATTCAATGTGCTCTTTTCGGGCCGCAAACATGAGTAGGGTTTCTGTTTCGACATGCATGGTCTCGTGCAATACCAATTCCCGCAAACGTTCACCCAAGTCCGTGCCACCAGGTTCTCTGGTTGAAACCACTTCGTGCCCTTGTGCTTGCAAAAGCGCAATGATACCGGGGATATGGGTGCTCTTACCCGCGCCATCCATGCCTTCTAATGTAATGAATTTTCCTGTCATAGTGTGTTCAATTCAAATAATTTAGCATTATTTCTTGTTTTTTAATTGGTAGTGAGCCACTGCGGCATTGTGCTCCGCTAATGTATTGGAGAACGCGTGACTGCCATCGCCCTTGCCAACAAAATACAAGGCTTTTGTTTTAGCTGGATGCAATGCGGCCTCTATTGCTGCCATGCCAGGCATGGCGATAGGCGTTGGCGGCAAGCCTGAACGGGTATAAGTG
The DNA here is from genome assembly GCA_945878695.1 of Methylotenera oryzisoli. Classification (GTDB taxonomy): domain Bacteria; phylum Pseudomonadota; class Gammaproteobacteria; order Burkholderiales; family Methylophilaceae; genus Methylotenera; species Methylotenera oryzisoli_B. The sequence goes on from CAMDXI010000008.1 coordinate 3,146, forward strand.
TTGTAGGGTGTGTCGCTCAATAAATCTTGCTTACGTATGTTGCCATCATAACGCCGGCCCATGCCATAGATTACCGTAGGATCGGTTTGCAGGCGCATGCCGATAGCCAAGCGATTAATGAACACGCCCGCTATCATGGGTCGCTCACCGGCCTTGCCCGTTTCTTTTTCAACTATGGAAGCCATAATTAGCGCTTGATAGCTATTTTTATAGGGCAAGTTGGCGTCGCGTTTAGCCCACGCATTAGCTAATTTGTTTTGCATGGATAAATAGCTGCGTTGCAAGATAGCCGCGTCGCTGGTATTCCGATTAAAGTAAAACGTGTCCGGGAAAAACAAGCCCTCTGCAACAGTGTATGGCGAGCCCAATGATTTCATTATTTCCGCTTCTGGCACATTGACCAGTGTTTGCTCGAGCGCATCGTTCTTTTTGATTTTCGTTTGCAGTTGGTAAAAGGTATGGCCTTCAATAAAAGTAATGCTGGCCTGCGTGGTTTTACCGTGATTGAGGGAAAGCAATAATTGGTAAGGCGATACATTCTTATTCAATGTGTATTCACCCGCTTGTAAATAGGCTTCCTTATTCAGCAGCTTAGCAATAAAAATAAAACGCCACGGCTCACTTAGTACGCCCTGTCTTACCAGTTGCTTCGCAATGCTTTTAAGACCGCTGTTGGCTTGTATACTGATTTCTTGGCTATTCGGCTGCAGTTTGAGTGGCGAAATGGCATAGTAGACTAGGCCAGCTAGCAAGGCGCCTGTAAGAAACAACGATAGCCATAGCCATTTTTTGATACGCTTAATCATGCGTTAGTAGCGTCCTAAAGTTTTTAGCAAGGGCTTGCTGTGGCCAGGAGGTATTTTGAATAGACCTCACTTGAAAGACCCCAAATAGGCTGTTGCATATCAGCACTTCATCGGCTTGCATTAAGCGCGCTAAAGGCATTTGAGTGATTTGCACGGTTAAATTTAACACGCTGGCTAAGCTTAAAATCCGTTCTCGCGTGATGCCGGAGACGCCGCATTGCATCAAATCCGGGGTTAGCAATTGATTGCCGTAGCGAGCGAACAGATTGGCCATGGTGCATTCAATGGCATTATCCTGCTGATCTAATAACAGTCCATCAAATGCCGCGTCATCGCGCCATTCCATTCGCGCCATAATGTTTTCCAGGCGATTTAAGTGTTTAATGCCGGCTAATTTGGGTTGCGGAGCTAGCCGTAATTCACACAAATGCAAATCTACCCCAGTCGTGTAAGTGTCTGGCGCGTAGCCTGGCATGGTGGATTGAATTAATATCCGGCTAGGGCAGGTCACTGCAGGCGTCTTATAGCCGCGCTCCCCCTCCCCTCTGGTAATGATGATTTTTGCAACGCCCAGCTTATTGCTTTCTAGGTCAGGCTCAACAAGCAGTTGCACAAAGTCGTGCATAAGCAAATCGGCACTCGGGCAAACAATGCCTATGGCGGCGCAGTCAGCCACCAGTTTCTGGTAATGCAGCGGCCAACAAACAGGCATGCCCCCTTTGGTTTGCATGGTGCGAAAGACGCCGTCCCCGTAAGCCAAACCACGATCTAACGGTTTTATGGTTTGGCTTAAATCGCCGTTAATTATATAAGAGGGTCTAGCTTGCATAGCCATAATTAAACCATAGAACCATGCATACACTCGCTATCCATGGCTGAAATTAACAAAAAAGCCTGTGATCGGAAGAATCACAGGCTAGATGCAAGCTCAATAAGGTGGCTAATTTATATTTTTTTAAAAACCAAACTACCGTTTGTGCCGCCAAAACCAAAATTATTTTTCAATGCATAGTTAATTTTAATATCGCGGGCGGTATTGGCGCAGAAATCCAAATCGCATTCTGGATCTTGGTTAAAGATATTAATGGTTGGCGGTGAAACTTGATTGTAGATAGACAAGACCGTGAATACGGACTCTAGACCACCCGCCCCACCTAGTAAATGCCCGGTCATGGATTTGGTTGAGTTGACCAATAACTTGTAGGCGTGCGCACCAAATGCGGCCTTAATGGCATTGGTTTCATTGGCATCACCGAGTGGTGTAGAAGTGCCGTGCGCATTGATAAATTGAATCTCACTGGGGTCTATGCCTGCATTATTCATCGCATTGACCATGGATCGGCGTGGCCCATCCATATTTGGCGCTGTCATGTGATAGGCATCCGCGCTCATGCCGTAGCCACTCAGCTCTGCGTAAATTTTTGCGCCACGTTTTTTGGCGTGCTCGTATTCCTCTAGCACCATTACTCCGGCGCCTTCGCCAATAACAAAGCCGTCTCGGTCTTTGTCCCAAGGCCTACTTGCTGTTGCTGGGTCATCGTTGCGTGTGGACAATGCCCTGGATGCGGCAAAGCCACCTACGGTCAATTGCGTGATGGCTGATTCTGCGCCACCGGCAATCATGACATCGGCGTCGCCGTACTCTATCATGCGCGATGCGTCACCGATGGAATGCGTGCCTGTGGTGCAGGCTGTAACAATAGCGACATTGGGGCCTTTTAGACCGAAAATAATACTCAAATTACCTGAAATCATGTTGATGATGGTGCCAGGTATAAAGAAAGGGGATATTTTGCGTGGACCGGCTTCTTTATAAAGCACATCGGTGTCTTCAATAAGCTGTATGCCACCTATACCAGAACCTATGGAAACCCCTATACGCTCAGCATTTTCTTCCGTCACTTCTATGCCTGAGTCTTTAAAAGCTTCTATGCCTGCCGCCAAGCCATACTGGATGAATGTATCCATGCGCCTGGCATCCTTGGCTGAAATGAAATCTTCCGCATTAAAATCTTTAACTTCACCCGCTATGGTTGAAGCAAAAGCCGTCGTGTCAAATTTAGTGATCTTTGAGATACCCGATTTCCCGGCGACCAGATTGGTCCAAGCTGTGTTTACACCGATACCGACTGGTGACACGACCCCAAGGCCGGTAACAACAACACGACGTTTATTTGCAGGTTTAGACATAAGAATAGGCTCTTAGAAAAAGTTAACCCAGAAATCTTAGACAAAAATTGTTAAATGATTTCTGGGTTTTAATGCGACACTGCTACTGATGTGTCCTTCCTTGCGCATGAGCAAGCTCTCAGTAACATGCTTACATTTGAATTTATTTTAGGTTGGTATTGATGTAATCAATCGCTAATTGAACCGTAGTGATTTTTTCCGCTTCTTCGTCTGGGATTTCGCAGTCAAATTCTTCTTCTAGCGCCATTACCAGTTCAACAGTATCAAGCGAATCGGCACCTAAATCATCTACAAATGATGATGCGTTTTTAACATCAGCCTCATTTGCACCAAGTTGTTCAGTCACAATTTTTTTAACGCGTTGTTCGATGTCAGACATCTAATTACCCCTTTTAATAAAAAATAGCCGTGTTTATGTAACATAATCAGCTAAGTTGATATTCTACCAAAACTCGGCAAAAATATATAAAAACTTTTAAACCATCAGCATGCCGCCGTTAACGTGTATGGTTTCACCGGTGATATAAGCGGCAGCTGGCGAAGCTAAAAATGCCACTGTGGCTGCAATTTCTTTCACTTGGCCTAGGCGTCCCACGGGAATGCGCGCCAGCATCTTATTGGCAATGTCTTCAGGTAGGTCTGCGGTCATGTCGGTTTCTATAAAACCCGGTGCAACGCAGTTAACCGTTATACCGCGGCTACCGACTTCCGCGGCCAGTGATTTAGTAAAACCCGTCATGCCGGCTTTTGCGGCGGCGTAATTGGTTTGCCCTGCATTGCCCATGTGACCTACTACCGAGGATATGCTGATAATGCGTCCTACCCTGGCTTTCATCATAGGCCTTAGAACGGCCTGGCTCATGCGAAACACTGAACTTAGGTTGGTGCTGATCACGTCATTCCAGTCGTCATCCTTCATGCGCATTAGCAAGGTGTCGCGGGTAATGCCGGCGTTATTGACTAATATACTAACGTCACCGTATTTTTCTGCGATACTCTTTAATGTCGCTTCAACCTGCTCAGCATGGTTAACATCCAGCGCCATACCCTCACCTTTGATGCCATTTGCCATGAATTGGCTGCTGATGGAGGCGGCACCTGCTGCCGATGTTGCCGTACCTATAACCGTGGCACCAAGTTCACCCAGCGCCAATGCAATCCCTGCACCTATGCCGCGGCTGGCTCCTGTAATTAATGCAATTTGTCCGGTTAGCATATCAAGTCCTTGTTTAAATTAATTATTATATTAAATAAAATGCTTACAAAAGCGCCTTGAATTCTTGCATACTTTCATTACTGGTTAATGCCGTGCATGAAAAATCCGCTGCTATGCGCTTTGTTAGGCCTGCTAACACCTTGCCTGGGCCACACTCGGCACCATGCAGTATGCCTTGATCGTATATGGCTCGCACTGTTTCTACCCAGCGCACTGGGCTATATAATTGCTGCACTAATGCGGCTTTTATTTCCGCCCCAGTTTGATGAGCCGATACGTCTGCATTATGCAAAACAGGGATTTGTGGAGCAGTAATCGTGACGCTGCTCAAGTAGTCGGCTAACATATCTGCCGCAGGTTGCATTAGCGCGCAATGCGATGGAACACTAACTGGTAGCGCTACGGCACGTTTTGCCCCTCTCGCTTTGGCCAATGCCATGCCGCGCTCAACGGCCTCTTTATTCCCAGCAATGACCACTTGCCCTGGCGAGTTAAAGTTGACGGCTTGTAAAACCTGATTTTCTGCGGCGTCGCTACAAACTGCAGTCACAGCCAGATCGTCCAATCCCAATAAGGCTGCCATTGCGCCTACACCAGCAGGCACGGCATTTTGCATGACCGATGCCCGGTATTGCACTAGCGGCAAACTGTCAGCAAAACTTATGGCTTGGGCTGCAACCAATGCGGTGTATTCACCCAAGCTATGACCAGCTAATACACTAGGCTGGGCTGATGTTTGCGCCTGCCATGCGCGCCATGTCGCAATGCCCGCCACCAACATGATGGGCTGAGTGTGCGTTGTTTCATTAATGCTTTCGTTTTCTTCCGTGGCCATCTTCCAGTAATCGACGCCCAATATATCCGAGGCTTCAACAAAGGTGTCGCGTACGATTTTTGTGTCGGCCAATCCGCTCATCATGCCTACCGACTGCGAGCCTTGACCGGGGAAGAAAAAAGTAAATTTATTCATGATGTAATGCCGTCTGAGGTCTGAAAATTTGCTTAGCTAATTAATATTTGATTAAAGCCGAGCCCCAAGTAAAGCCGCCACCAAACGCCTCCATTAACACGGTGTCGCCACGTTTAATGCGACCGTCGCGTACGGCAACGTCTAGTGCCAAGGGGATGGATGCCGCCGACGTGTTACCGTGCTTGTCGACAGTTACCACTACCTTATCCATGCTCATTTCTAATTTTTTTGCGGTGGCTTGCAAAATGCGTATATTGGCTTGGTGTGGTACCAGCCAGTCTATATCGGATTTTTGCAAATTGTTGGCGAGCAAGGTTTCGTCTACGATAGCATCCAGCGTATTAACCGCCACTTTAAACACGGCGTTGCCTTCCATGACCACGGTATCGGCGCCATGCATGTTACGAGGGACGTGCAGCATTTTTTCATAGTTGCCATCCGCATGCAAGTGCGTCGAAATGATGCCCTGCTCCTGACTGGCTTGCAGTACCACGGCTCCGGCGCCATCACCCCATAGTATGCAATTACCCCGATCCGTCCAGTCCACGATGCGTGAAAATGCCTCTGCCCCCACAACCAAAGCGCACTTAGCGGCGCCCGATTTAATAAAATTGTCTGCGGTAGAGAGCGCGTAAACAAACCCGCTGCAAACAGCTTGCATGTCGAACGCTGGGCAACCGGCTATGCCTAGTTTATTTTGCAGCATCACGGCGGTGCTTGGAAAAATCTTATCTGGGGTAGTGGTGGCCACGATAATAAGGTCTATGCTGTGCACGTCTATATTGGCTGAGGCTATGGCCTGGCGCGCTGCATGCAAGGCCAGATCACTGGTAAATTCATCGTCTGCCACAATGTGGCGCTCGCGTATGCCGGTGCGAGAAAAAATCCACTCGTCCGTGGTGTCTACCATTTTTTCTAATTCAGCATTACTTAGAATTTTTTTGGGCAGGTAACTGCCGGTGCCTGCTATGCGTGAGTAAATCATTCGTTTTCCGAGCCGACCGCATCTGCATGCAATGCCAGCGCTTGTTTTAACAGTAAATGTTCGATTTCCATTTGCTGTGTGATTCTATCCAGCACGCCACTGCGAGATTCTTCAAGCGCGGTGTGGATGGCATTTAAGAAAGCTTTGGTGTCAGCCCCACCATGGCTTTTTACCACTATACCGCGCAAGCCTAATAGGCTGGCGCCATTGTAATTGCGTGGGTCCATACGTTTCTTGAAGGCTTTTAATACTGGGGCGGCGGCCAAGCCCGCTATCTTGGTTAGCCAGTTGCGTTTAAATTCTTGGCTTAGGAAGCGCCCTATCATTTGAATCAAGCCTTCAGCAGCCTTAAGTGTGACGTTGCCAACAAAGCCGTCGCAAACCACGATATCGGTTGTGCCCTTGAAAATATCGTTGCCTTCTATGTTGCCATAAAAATTCAAATGACTGGCTTTCAACAACTCACCGGTTTTTTTAACCACTTCATTGCCTTTGATGTCTTCGGTACCAATATTGAGCAGGCCCACGGTAGGATGTTCACGGTTTTCAACGCAACTTACTAACATGCTGCCCATAACGGCAAATTGCAGTAACTGCTCAGCAGTGCAATCGGCATTGGCGCCTAAATCGAGTATGTAAATTTTGCCTTTTTGGCATGGAAATACGCCGGCAATGGCCGGCCTATCTATGCCTGGTAGGGTTTTTAGCACGAAGCGCGCGGTGGCCATGAGTGCGCCTGTATTGCCAGCGCTAACGCAAGCGGAAGCCACGCCGTCTTTGACCAAATCAATGGCCACACGCATGGAAGAATCTTTTTTATTTTTAAGGGCGCTTTGAGGTTGCTCGTCCATGCCAACTAGCTCACTGGCATGATGGATGCTAAGCCTAGCAACATTGGTTTGCTGCAAATTATTGAGTTCGGCTTCAATGGCGCTGCTTAAGCCCACCAGAATAATATGCAATTCTTGGTTGAGTTCGAGTGCTTTTAGTGCCGCAGGAATGATCACCTTAGGCCCATGGTCACCACCCATTGCATCAATTGCTACAGTAATTTGCATAATTTACTCAGTTTATACTTAAGCTAAAGGCTGCTTACTATACTAAAACGACCCGGTCGCCTTTATAGGCGCCGTAAAAACCAACGCCGCACCAAATATGGAGCGGCGTGTGTTGATTTAATCTATTTTTTTGCAAATTTTCAAAGGTGAATCCATTAAAACGCGTTGGCACATTAACAGATCCAAACTTAAAGAAAAATTATTCGCCTTTGGTCGACAATACTTTGCGGCCACGGTAGTAGCCGTTTGGGCTAATGTGATGACGAAGGTGTGCTTCACCTGTGGTTGGCTCAACCGCTAATGCTGGGTTAACCAAAAAGTCGTGTGATCTATGCATACCGCGCTTTGACGGTGATTTTTTGTTTTGCTGAACTGCCATAATTTACTCCAATAAAATGATTAAAACATCATCTCAATTACATACAAATAGATGCCTAAAATACCGCTTTGCATCGCTCATTTAAGACTGCGTTAAACTACTAGGGCGCCACTATAATATAAAAGCCGACTTTTGTCAGCCAAAATTGCAGCGTTACGACTTAATTAAAGTCTTTAACACTGCGAATGGATTGGGTTTTTCACCACTTTGATTGGATAGGCTTGCGCAGGCCTGATCGTGAATAGGGGCGATGGGCATGGCCATAATCAGCTCATCCTCTATCAAGGCCACTACGTCCATGTGTTGGCTTATAGATTGCAAGTCAATGTCATCTGGCTCATCAAGTTCCGCTAGCATTAAATCCTCTTCCGCTATGTCGCTTATCTGGTAGTCAAAAGATAAATCCAATTTAAGCGGCATTTCATTTAAGCAGCGCTGACACAAGCAGCTTAGGTTTGCCTGCAATGACAGGGACAAAAATGCCTGGCCATGACTGCCCGACTTGCCGGATAAATTAAATGCGATTGACGCGCTAGGCATATAGCTGCTTAAGGCCTTATTTGAATCTGCGGCGAGCAATGTCGAGAGTCTGCCGCAGTCGCTCAGATTCAACTCGCCGCTTATACGCTCATTTCTTTTGGCAAACGCCAGATTATCAATAATTATCGTTTGTTTAGTCATTTTCATGCCCTAAAATTAGGCTCAAAGGGATTTAGCAATAGGGTTTCACATGGTACAATCACTTGGTTTGAGTGAAAAATTAAGGCATTTAACGTGTTCAAAAAAATTCTTGTAGCCAATCGCGGTGAAATTGCAGTGCGTATTGTACGCGCATGCTCAGAAATGGGCATCAAATCCGTTGCAATTTATGCCGATGCAGACCGTCAAGCCTTGCATGTAAAAAAAGCCGATGAAGCCTACAATATTGGCGCAGATCCTGTTGCCGGTTATTTGAATGCGCACAACATTGTTAACTTGGCCGTGGCTTCGGGTTGCGACGCTTTGCATCCAGGCTATGGGTTTCTGTCGGAAAACCCAGAGCTAGCGGAAATCTGTGAACGCCGCGGCGTTAAATTTATCGGTCCCAGTGCAGATGTAATCAGGCAAATGGGCGATAAAATTCAGGCGCGCAATGCCATGACAGGCGCCGGTATTCCTTGCACGCCAGGCAGTGATGGCAACTTGGAAAACCTAGAAGAAGCCGTTGCCTTGGCGGCAAAAATTGGTTACCCGGTCATGCTAAAAGCCACAAACGGCGGCGGCGGTCGCGGCATAAGGCGTTGCGACAGTGAGAAGGAATTGTTAAGCAATTACGATCGCGTCATTTCCGAAGCCAGCAAGGCGTTTGGCAAGCCCGAAGTATTTTTAGAAAAATGCGTGGTAACGCCGCGGCACATTGAAGTGCAAATTCTTGCCGATTCAGAGGGCAATGTGATCCATCTGTTTGAACGTGATTGCTCTATCCAACGTCGCAATCAGAAACTCATCGAGATAGCCCCATCGCCTCAACTAAGCCAGGCACAGCGTGATTACATAGGCGGCCTGGCAGTCAAGGCGGCTAAAGCCGTTGGTTATGAAAACGCCGGTACCGTGGAATTTTTACTGGATTCAGACAACACCTTCTACTTCATGGAAATGAACACCCGCTTGCAAGTCGAGCACACGGTGACAGAGACCATCACTGGCATCGATATCGTCCAAGAGCAAATTCGTGTGGCCTTTGGTTTACCCTTGCAATACGCGCAAAAAGAAGTGCAGTTTAGGGGGTACGCCATGGAATTTCGCATTAATGCCGAAGACCCTAAAAACGACTTTTTGCCCAGTTTTGGTAAAATCACCCGCTACTACGCACCGGGGGGGCCAGGCGTACGCATGGATGCGGCCATATACAGCGGTTATGTTATTCCACCGTATTACGATTCCATGTGCGCCAAATTAACCGTTTGGGCGTTGGATTGGGATAGTGTTATAGAACGCGGTCGCCGCGCCTTGGATGACATGTTGATCTATGGGGTTAAAACCACCATACCTTATTATCAAGAAATCTTGAAACACGATGATTTCAAGAACGCGACATTTAATACCAGCTTTGTTGAGTCGCATCCGGAACTAACCCATTATGCCAATAAGATCCCTCCGGAAATGATCGCGGTAGCCATATCTGCAGCCATCGCGGCGCACGAAGGCATCTAACAGTTAATACGCATTAGAATACAAATTAAATAATAAAGAGTTAAATTATGGTTAAAACAACGCAAACATCGAAAGTACACGTTACCGAATTGGTTCTTCGTGATGGGCATCAGTGCCATATTGCAACGCGTATGCGTACCGAAGACATGTTGCCTATTTGTAGCAAACTTGATGCCATAGGCTTTTGGTCGCTAGAGGCTTGGGGCGGCGCTACCTTTGATGCTTGCGTACGCTATTTAAAAGAAGACCCGTGGGAGCGCTTGAAATCATTGCGTAAGGCTCTACCCAACTCCCGCATACAAATGCTATTACGCGGTCAAAATTTACTTGGCTACCGCCATTACTCAGACGATGTGGTGCAAGCTTTTGTAAAAAAATCCGCCGACAACGGCGTGGATGTATTCCGTATTTTTGATGCCATGAACGACACACGCAATCTAAGAGTGTCGATTGATGCAGTGAAAAAAGCCGGTAAACATGCAGAAGGCACCATTAGTTACACCACTAGCCCTGTTCACGACGTGGCGCACTTTGTCGGCATAGCCAAAGAACTTGAAGCCATGGGCTCAAACACCATCGCTATCAAAGACATGGCCGGTTTACTCACACCACAAGCCACCGTGGATTTAGTTAAAGCCATGCGCTCAGCGGTCAGCCTTCCTATTCATATACACAGCCATGCCACCAGTGGCCTAGCCAGCATGAATCTGTTGCGCGCATTAGAAAATGGTGCCGTCATGATAGACACCTGCAGCGCCGCTTTTTCTGAAGGTGCCAGCCACCCAACCACAGAAAGCATGATAGCGGCATTGCAAGGAACCGAATTTGATACCGGCTTAAACATTGCTGCAGTGCAGGAAGTCAGTGCCTATTTCCGCGAAGTGCGCAAAAAATATTGGCAATTTGAAAGCGAATTCTCTGGCGTGGATACCAGGGTGTTAATTAATCAGGTGCCAGGTGGGATGATTTCCAATCTAAGTAACCAGCTAAAGGAACAAGGCGCGCTTGATCGCATGGACGAAGTCCTGGCTGAAATTCCTTTGGTACGCAAAGACTTAGGTTACATTCCCTTGGTGACCCCTACTTCACAAATTGTTGGCACCCAAGCCGTGCTCAACGTTATGACCGGTAAACGCTACAAATCAATCACCAACGAGGTGAAGAACTATTTCCTAGGCCAATACGGTAAAGCACCCAGCCCTGTTAATGAAGCGGTTAAAAAATTAGCCATCGGTGATGGCGTTGCTATCACTTGTCGTCCGGCTGATTTACTGTCGCCAGAAATGCCTAAATTAAGCAGTGAAGCGGAGCGTTTCGCCCAATCCGAAGAAGACGTGTTGACCTACGCCATGTTCCCGGATATTGGCAAAACCTACTTGCAAGAACGCAATGCCGACTCTCTAACGCCTGAAGTCTTGCTGGACAAGGCGGCAGTTAACGCCAGTGCCTCACGCTTCGCTCCAAGCGAATTTAAAGTGACCTTACACGGTGAAACCTTCCACATCAATTTAACTGGCAGCGGTCATGCCGGGCAAGAAAAACGCCCATTCTATGTGTCCATCGATGGCATAGCCGAAGAAGTAGTGGTTGAAACCTTAAGTGAGATAGAAGTATCCAGCGGCAGCAGCAATGGCAAAAAGAAAGCCGTTACTAGCAAAGGCGCCAGTGGTCGCCCTCGCCCATCGCATGCAGGCCATGTCACCACATCCATGCCGGGCACCATCGTTGCCGTCAAAATCAAGGTCGGTGACAAAGTCAGCGCCGGTGACGGCGTATTGGTTATTGAAGCCATGAAAATGGAAAATGAAATTCAAGCAGCTAGCTCAGGCATTGTCGTGGCAGTGCACGTGGTTAAGGGTGATGCGGTCACCCCTGACGAGTCCTTACTTGAAATTCAACCGGAATAAGGCAGTGTAAAGAACAGGTCGGTCACAACTTGGCTGGCCTGTTTTTTTAAATCGCTTATGAGCGCACCACTGATATTAGCTTCCTCCTCCATCTACAGACGCGAACTCCTCACGCGCTTGCAATTGCCGTTTGTGTGCTTGTCACCGGAAATAGATGAAAGCCCTTTAGATCAAGAGCGTCCAGAGGCCACCGCCTTACGTTTAGCGCAACTAAAAGCCAAGAAAGTCGCCTTGCAAGAACCGAACGCCTTAATCATAGGTTGCGATCAAGTGGCCATGCTAGATGGGGTGCAAATGGGCAAGCCCATGACCCATGCTAACGCAAGCAAACAATTGCGAACAATGCGTGGTAGAGAAGTGATTTTCCATAGTGCGCTGTGTTTGTACAATGCAAAAACACAAGCCATGCAAGCCACCGTGGTGCCTTACACCGTGCAATTTAGAAATTTAAGTGACACGCAAATTGAAAGCTACCTTAATAAAGAACAGCCCTACCATTGCGCTGGCAGCGCCAAGTCTGAGGGCTTGGGCATCGCCATCATAGAAAAAATGCAGGGGGACGATCCGAATGCATTAATTGGCCTTCCTCTGATAGCGTTGGTTAACATGCTGGCTAACGAAAACGTATCGGTGCTTTAGTTAGCGCGCTATCGATGAAACCTGCATTGGGCACCCTCTATTTAATTCCAGTCACGCTTGGTGATGGCATGGTGCAGCATGTTATACCTGAATACGTATTGAATGTGGCCCGCAACCTAGAGACCTTTGTGGTGGAAAGTGAAAAATCCGCCAGGCATTTCTTAAGCAACATTAAAACCTTAAAGCCAGTGCGAGAGCTAAATTTACATTTACTCAACGAGCACACGGACATGAAAGTCTTGCCGGATTTGTTAGCACCCCTGCTGGCGGGTCAAAATGTTGGTTTAATGAGTGATGCGGGTTGCCCGGCGGTGGCCGATCCAGGCGCCCAATTGGTGCAATTAGCGCATAAAAAAGGCATCAAGGTTGTGCCCATGGTGGGACCCAGTTCCATATTATTGAGTTTGATGGCGTCAGGTTTGAACGGGCAGCAGTTTGCTTTCCTAGGCTATTTGCCGGTGGAAAAATTACAACGCAATCAAAAATTAAAAGAAATTGAAAAGCGCTCTGCAAGCCATAAGGAAACGCAGCTCTTTATAGAAACCCCGTATCGAAATCAGGCCATGTTGGATGCCATATTGCAAACATGCCATGCGCAAACCCAATTGTGCATCGCCTGCGATGTCAGTCTGGCCAGTGAAATGATAGCCACAAAAAGCATAGCCAGTTGGAAAACCTCGCCCCCTATCGATATACACAAACGCCCGTGCTTATTTCTAATGCTAGCTTGAAGCGCTAAGCTTTCTGACCGGGGCGTAACTCAATCTGTGTAGCGGCGAAACACCATGCAATGCCAGCCTTTCTAGGTGTAAAGCAGTCGGGTAGCCTTTGTGTTTGGCGAAACCGTATTGCGGGTACTGCTTATCCAATTCGTATAACTCTGCATCCCGCGCCACTTTGGCTAGGATGGAGGCGGCCGATATGGCTTGCACTTTGTTATCGCCTTGCACAATAGCAACGCATGGCAAAGTGATCCTTGGGCAGTGCGTGCCGTCCACTTGCACCAAATCCGGACGAACCGAAAACCTGGTTGACATCATTTCTATGGCGCGTTTCATGGCCAGCAAGCTGGCCTGCAGTATATTAATTTGATCGATTTCTGCCGCACTGCAACTTGCAATGGCCCAAGCCAATGCATGCTGTTTTATCTCTAAGCTTAAGGCATCGCGTTTCTTTTCTGAAATCTTCTTGGAATCAACCAATCCCGCTATCGGTCGGTTTGGGTCCAATATAACCGCCGCCGCATACACGGAACCAGCTAAAGGCCCTCGCCCCGCTTCATCCACACCACAAATCAATTGGCTGACTAGCATGCTTAGCTAGGAAAAATCAGCCAGGATCATGCTGCTGGCTTTTTCCGCATTATTCTGTTTTAGACTTAAGTGTATTTTGCTGAACTCGGCTTTCATCTCTTCTATCGCGTGGGTGTCGCTCAACAGTTTGATAGCCGCTTGGGCTAACTTTTCTGGGGTGGCATCGTGTTGCAGCAATTCCGGCACAATAAATTTTCCGGCCAATACATTGGGTAAACCGACATATGGCTGCAAGAGCATGCGTTTTAATATCCACCAACTTAAGGTAGGCATGCGGTAGGTAATCACCATGGGTTTTTTTAGCAATGCAGCTTCCAAGGTGGCCGTGCCTGAAGCGACAATCACAACATCGGAGGCTTGCATGGCGTCGTGTGCGTGACCAAATAAGATCTGTATAGGCAGCGGCTCGTGCTCATGAAATAAAGCTAACTCGAAAACTTGTTTGCTTTCTCGGGTAACAAAAGGCACTAAAAATACGGCATGCGGGTAATCTGCATGCAGTATTTTTGCCGTTTGAATAAACAAGTGCGCATGTTGCTGTACTTCACTTTGTCGACTGCCTGGTAACATGGCTACCACCAAGTCAGCAGGCTTGAGTCGCAAGGTGGCGCGTGCTGCAGCCGTGTCAGGCCGCATAGGCATGGCGTCAGCTAAAGGATGACCTACGTAGCTAACCGGCACCCCTGCCTCTTGGTAAAGTGCGGATTCGAAAGGAAATAAAGTCAATAGGTGCGATACAGCACGTTTGATTTTATTTAATCGGTTTTTGCGCCAGGCCCATATAGATGGGCTGACATAATGGATGGTTTTAATGCCCTGTTTTTTTAATTTTTTTTCTATGTGGAAATTAAAGTCTGGCGCATCGATGCCTATAAATAGGTCCACACGGTGATTTAAAAAATGCTTAATCAATTGCCGCCTGATGCGCATCAAGCCGAAGGCATGCTTAATCACTTCCAGATAGCCACGAACCGACAAGCGCTCCATAGGATATAGCGATTGCGCGCCCTCTCGCATCATCTTAGGACCCGCAATGCCAACAAACTCAATGTCACTGCGTTTGTTTTTTAAGGCTTGCATGAGGAGGCCGCCCAGCATGTCTCCAGAAGCTTCCCCAGCCACTATGCCTATTCTCAGCATAAGCCTACCTGATGATGCCGCGCGTGGAGGCGTTTAGGAAGGCCGTGAGCAAACGAACGTCATCCCTAGTCACGCTACTGAGTTGCAGTTTTGCCTCCGCTAAACTCAAGCCTTTGCGGTATAAGGTTTTATAGGCACGTTTGATCTGCAGCAGGCTATCTGCCGAGTAGCCCCTGCGCTTAAGGCCTTCGGTGTTAATGCCATGCGGCTTAGCATCGTAACCGGCCGCTGCCACGTAGGGAGGAATGTCTTTAAAAACCACTGACCCCACAGCCGTAATGACGTGGGCGCCGATGTTGCAAAACTGATGCACCAAGGTAAAGCCGCCAAGAACGGCATAATCATGCACTTGCACGTGACCGGCCAAGGAAGCGTTATTGGCTAACACCGTGTGATTGCCAACTTGGCAGTCGTGAGCGATGTGCACGTAGGCCATGATCCAGTTGTCGTTTGCAATTTCGGTGACGCCTCGGTCTTGTGCCGTTCCACGATTAATCGTACAAAATTCACGTATGGTATTGTGATCGCCAATGACTAAGCGTGTTGGCTCACCTTGGTATTTTTTATCTTGCGGCGCCTCACCCAATGAGGCGTATTGGTAAATACGGTTGCCTATACCTATGCTGGTATCGCCATTGATAGTGACATGGCTAGCAATAACACTGCCAGCGGCGATGCGGACCTTGGGTCCTATGATGGAGTAAGGCCCAACCTCCACACTGGAATCGAGCTCTGCAGTTGGATGGATGATGGCCGTGGCATGAATTTTTGCCGCTAGCATCCGGCTTACTCTTTTTTATCTATCGCTTTAAGTATGCACATCATCTGGGCTTCAGCCACGACGTGGCCATCCACGCTGGCTACGCCAGAGTACTTCCATATGCCTTTTAAAATTCTATCAATCTTCACGTTAAAGACGATTTGGTCGCCAGGTGACACCGGGCGTTTAAATCGTGCGCTGTCTATGCCTGCAAAGTAATACACCGAGTCATCACTGGGTTTTACGCCCATGGTTTTGAAGGACAAGATGGCAGCGGCTTGCGCCATGGCCTCTACAATCAAGACGCCAGGCATAACCGGATGATAGGGAAAATGCCCAGGGAAAAATGGCTCGTTAATCGTGACGTTTTTTAAAGCCACGATTTCATTGCCTAATTCCATAGAAATGACGCGGTCTATTAGGATGAATGGGTAGCGATGCGGCAGGTGATCCAATATTTCATGGATGTCCATGCTGGTAGAGGTCGTGGTGTTGGTCATTTTTATCTCGGCTTACTATAAATGATGGGCGCTAATTAAATTACGATGCAATCTCGTTTTTTGTTACCTCGATTTTAACAGAGCCAACTGTTTTTCGAGATTTTTAATTTTCCTTGCCAGCTTGTCTAAATGCCGTATTTGCGCTGCGTTATTTAGCCAGTCTTGGTGCGATTGAAACGGCATGATAGCCGTGTATGTGTCTTGTTGTAGCAAGGATCGGGTAATCATGCTGCCGGCACTAACGGTCACGCCATCAACAATTTCTAGGTGCCCTAAGACCATCGCCGCCCCGCCTATCTTACAATGCTTGCCAATGTTAGTGCTGCCGGCGATGGCCACGCAAGCAGCTATAGCCGTGTGCTCACCTATCCGGCAATTGTGACCAATTTGAATTAAGTTATCCAATTTAACGCCATCTTCAATTACGGTATCGTCCAAAGCACCGCGGTCTATGGTGGTATTGGCCCCAACATCGACATGGTTGCCTAGCCGAACACGGCCTAACTGTGGAATCTTGAGCCAGGTTTGTGATTCATGGGCATAACCAAAGCCATCGGAACCCAAGACTGCACCTGCAAAAATATGGCAATGCTGGCCTATGCTGCAGTGGTGGCCTATGGTGACATTGGATTCCAATTGGCTGTGTGCCCCTAGCCTAACATCATGCTCAATGACGCAACCGCTGCCAATATGCACGTATTCACCCAACACCACATCCGCGCCTATTACGCTTAGCGGGCCTATACTGCATGAGGATGGTACGCTGGCGCTGGCATGGATCACGGCGCTAGCGGCGATACCAGCTGTTTTAATTGGTGGGGGACTTAACATGGCGGCTAATTTGGCGTAGTAGGCATAGGGCTGCGGCACTACCAGACGTGGTAAATCGGTTAAATGCACATCGTCCGAGCGTAAGACGATGGCGCTGGCTTGGCATGTGGCTAATTGGCTTTGGTATCTGGCCTCATTGAGAAAGCCAATATCGCCACACGTAGCATGGCTTAATGAGGCCACTTTGCTTACCTTTACTTCGGCATCGCCTATTACAGTGCCGCCTAAGGTCTTTGCTATCTCAGCCAGTGAGTAGAATTTAGCCATGCTGGCACGCCTAAGTGTTAAGCTCGCCCAATGGCGCTTAGGATTGAGTTATTTTTTCCCTAGTGCTTTTAACACTTTATCAGTGATATCGATTTTATCAGCCGCATACGCTACGCCGCTGTACATAACCAAATCGTAATTTTCAGCTTTAGCCACGCCTTGCACGGCTTTGTTGATGCGATCTTGTAGGCTGCCTAGTTCTTCATTTTTACGCAAATTAATGTCTTCACGTAATTCACGTTGTTTGCGTTGGAATTCAACTTTGATGTTTTGCACATCGCGTTCTTTATTCCGACGTTCAGCTTCGGTGATGGTTAAGCCGTCTTTATCCAGCGCCGTTTCCAGCTCTTTAATTTGCTTGGCCATTTTATCCAGCTCTTGAGAACGAGGGCTGAATTCGCGCTCTAATTTTTTCCCGCTTTCGGCCGTTTGCGGCGCTTCTTGAAGAATTTTATCGACTTGTACGTAACCAACCTTCAATTCGGCTGCTTGTGCAGTAAGGGCTAAAGCCATAAAGCTGGCAACAAGGAATTTTTGCAATGGGTAGTTCAATTAAATCTCCTAAGGCAGACTGTTTATGTGTTTATTATGCCACAAGCAGATTGGATATTTATGACAAAAATGCTGTGCTGACAATTTTTAGAATTGTTGGCCAAGCTGAAATTGTATGGTTTCGGTAATGTCTGTGGCACTGGCATTAATTGGTTTGGCATAGATCAATTTTAGCGGGCCAAACGGTGAGAACCAGCTCACACCAACACCGGCCGAGTATCGCAAATCGTTTGGATCCGGTGTTTGATTGGAGCCCCAGACATAGCCAGAATCAACAAAAGCACTCAACCTAAACTGCTTGGAATCTTTGATGCCTGGAATGGGAAAGAATAACTCCGCACTGGCCAGCGCACTTTGGTTACCGCCCACGTAATAAGTGTTAGTGCCATCTTTTGGGCCCAAGGTGCCGATGGCATAGCCACGTACCGAGTTAACGCCACCCATAAAGAAGTTTTTAAAGAATGGGTATTTGGCATCACCGTAGGAATGGGCGTAACCTAACTCACCGTTTAGCATCAAGGTCAAGTCTTTGGCCATTTCCTTATACCAGGAGTGCTTGTAATTGATTTTATAATATTGCAAATCCAGCACCGGCATGGTGACTTCAGCACTCAAACGTTGATATACACCGTTATTGGTGTACATAATGCTATCGCGACTGTCGTGCGACCAACCGGCACTCAATGCTAATGAGTTACTGGTGCAACCCGTGGTATTGCCGCAGTATTCTTGGTATTGGATTGGGCTTTCTGCGTAAAGATTGATGTCGGTTAAATCCGCGGACAAGCCAAAGCTCACGCCATCCCGCTCGTTTAATGGAATGCCGAAGCGCACGCCACCGCCGTAAGAGGAGGTCTTATAGGTACCAACGTTGTCCGTAGAGCCGGTGTTGACGTCGCGCCTATAGACATCAAAGCCACGACTGACGCCGTCAGGCGTGAAGTAAGGGTCGGTATAGGACAAGGCATAGGTGGTGTTCACCTTACCGGTGTTGAGCTGTGCGCTTACGCGGTTACCGGTACCTAGGAAGTTATTCTGGTTAACCGTGACACCAAACACCACACCCTCATTACTGGACAAGCCAGCACCAAATTGCACGCTGCCCGTCGATTGCTCAACCACGCTGATATTGAGATCCACTTGATCAGCCGTACCTGGGACGGCCGGCGTTTCCACGTTCACGTCTGAGAAATATTGGGTACGCACCAAACGCTCCTTAGAGCGATTGATTTTAGTTGAGGCATACCAAGCCGATTCCAATTGACGAACTTCACGACGCACCACATCATCCCGTGTGCGAGTGTTGCCGACGATGTTGATGCGTCTAACATAAACGCGTTTTCCTGGATCAATATAAAAAGTAAAAGCGGCGGTATGCAACTCCTTGTTAACCTCAGGCACAGGATTCACGTTCGCAAAAGCATACCCCTCATTACTCAAGCGATCACTGATGGCCTTACTGGACTGCGTGATGTTGCTGCGGCTAAAGGTATCGCCTTTTTTAACGGCGATTAACGCCTGCAATTCGCTGTCCGGCACGATGCTTTCGCCAGCCAACCTCACCTCTGATATGGTGTATTTTTCACCTTCCGTGATATTGACGGTAATGTAGATGTCTTTTTTATCGGGGGTGATGGAGACTTGCGTGGAATCAATATTAAATTCGAGGTAGCCTTGATTCATGTAAAAAGAACGCAGTGTTTCAAGGTCAGCGTTTAATTTTTGCTTGGAATACTGATCGTCTTTATTCCACCAACTCATCCAATTAGGCGTGGTCAACAAAAACTCCGCGCGTAAATCGTCCATTGAGAAGGCTTGGTTGCCAACGATATTGATGCTACGTATCTTGGAAACGGCACCCTCTTCTATATCAAAGCGGACGGCGACACGATTGCGCTCCAGTGGCGAGACCACGGCTTTTACACTGGCACCGTATTTGCCTTGCGATAGATATTGACGTTTGATTTCTTGTTCGGCGCGATCTAACTGCGACTTATCAAAAATCTGACCGTCTGCAATACCAATTTGCTTTAGGCCTTCCTTCATCTTGTCGGTAGGAAAGGATTTGTTACCGCTGAAATCGATCTGCGCAATTGACGACCGCTCTTGAACGGTCACCACCAGTACATCGCCCTCTGCTTCTATGCGTACGTCTTTAAAAAAGCCGGTGCCGTATAAGGCTTTAATCGCTTGGGAGGCCAGGTCATCGGACATGCTATCGCCGACTTTGACCGGTAAATTAGTAAACACCGTACCGGCTTCGGTACGCTGTATGCCTTCCACGCGGATGTCTTTAATGACAAATGGCGCCATGGCCATGGTTGAATTGGCATACAAGCCAGTGAGCAACAAAACGATGGATTTGATCTGCAAGCAGTGGCGTCCTATTTGATTTTTTTTAATGGTGCTTACTTTTTTTAATGCCATGCATTAGCCTGTTATTAATCTAGTTATGTCGTTGTAAAAAGCAATGATCATCATCAAACCCAATAAGGTCAGACCAATTTTTTGCCCTACGGCCATCACGGACTCAGGTACGGGTTTGCCAGTTAAAATTTCAACCATATAGTACATCAAATGACCGCCATCTAAAACTGGTATGGGCAATAGATTTAATACGCCTATGCTGATGCTGATTAAAGCTAAGAAGCCTATAAAAACCTTGACGCCCATGCTCGCAGTTTGGCCTGCGTAACTGGCGATGGTGACAGGCCCACTTACGCCTTGCCACGACGCCTGGCCTACGAGCATTTTAATAAGCATTTGCAGGCTAAATATAGCCGTATCCCAAGTCTTCTCGACGGCCTTCATCATTGCCTCGGGCAAGCTGTATTGCTGGATGACCAAGCCGCTGGATTGCATCTTCACCGCCGCCCCTATGTGCCCTACGGCCAAGCCCTGCTCCATTTTAACCGCAGGTTTAATGCGGATAGTTAATGCCGATTCGCCACGTAAAATTTGCACTGCCAATACCTGCCCAGCATGCAGCCTGACGTAGCCAACAAAATCCTGCCACGTTGCTATCGATTGCTTATCCACAGCCACTATTAAATCGTCAATTTGCAGACCTGCATTGTTAGCCGGGCTGCCACTTACCACCTCGCCTATTCTGGCCGGCATCATCACTTGCTGAGGCGTGAAGCCCAGGCTAGCGAAAGCATCGTTATTGGCCTGCGCCTGGCGCAAGGCGCTTAGATTCAAGTGATGGCTTTTTTGAACTTGCTGCTTGCTTAGTCCGCGGACTTCGACACTTTCATTATTCAGTGATGATTTAAGCAGTAGCCAATGAAAATCCTGCCAGCTTGCAACGGACCTGCCGTTAACCGATTGCACGGTTTCGCCAATTTCAAAGCCGGCCAACGCGGCAGGGCTCTGCGGGGCAACGTCAGCTAAAATGGGCTTTAAGCCTACCACACCCATCATGAATAGCGTGCTGTATAGCAGGATGGCTAGCAGCAGATTAGCTAAAGGCCCTGCCAAAACGATGGCCATACGTTTGAGTACAGGCTGACGATTAAAAGCCCGATTTAACTCAGCGTCAGAATAGCTTACTCGCGCAGCTGCCTCTTGATTGATCTCGCGCTCATCCAGCATTTTGACATAGCCGCCTAAGGGGATGGCCGCTACGATAAACTCGGTTTGATCCTTACCGAACTTCTTAACCCACAGGGGCTTACCAAAGCCTATGGAGAATTTTAGCACCCGCACACCACACCATCGCGCCACCTGAAAATGGCCGTATTCGTGCACCGTCACCAATATGGCTATTGCTAAAATAAAAGCTAAGGGGGCTAGCATAGCGCCTGAATAATTTTAGCGGTGGTAAGCCTAGCTTGGGCATCAACCGACACCAATTGCTCTATGGATTCAACGGCGGAAAAATGCGACAAGGACAAAACCTGTTCTATGGTGTTAGGAATGGCCATGAAGCTGATTTTTTCAGCCAAAAACGCCTCCACGGCAATTTCGTTGGCGGCATTTAATATGGCAGGTGCCGTTCCTCCAGCCCTGAGCACATCGTATGCATATTGCAAGCAGGGAAAACGGACTTTGTCCGGCGCGCAAAAATCCAAACGGGCCGTGGCCAATATATCCAAGCTTGCTACACCACTACTCAACCTCTCGGGGTAGGCTAAACCGTATGCAATGGGGGTGCGCATGTCAGGATTGCCTAATTGCGCCAGTATGCTGCCATCGATGTACTCCACCATGGAGTGTATGACGCTCTGCGGGTGCACCACCACTTCAATTTGCTCTGCGCTGGCATTAAACAGCCAGTGCGCTTCTATCACCTCTAAGCCTTTGTTCATTAAGGTAGCGGAGTCGATAGTAATTTTAGGCCCCATCACCCAGTTAGGATGGTTGAGAGCCTCTGCACGGCTTACCGCCTGCAGTTTCTCCAAGCTGGTATTTCTAAAAGGGCCGCCCGATGCGGTTAGGAGTATTTTTTTAACCCCCATGCGCGCTAAATCGCTGACCTTATGCGGCGGCATCGCCTGAAAAATAGCATTGTGCTCGCTGTCTATGGGCAACAAGGTTGCGCCGCCATCTTGCACGGCTTGCATGAACAGCTTACCTGCCATGACCAATGTTTCTTTGTTGGCTAAAAGAATGCGCTTGCCAGCTTTTGCCGCAGCCATGGCCGGATGCAGGCCTGCCGCACCGACAATGGCCGCCATGACGATGTCTACGTCGTCGTGCGCCGCCACCTCGCTAAGGGCTTGCTCGCCATGCAATACCGTTGTTTTAGAGCCGATAACTTTAAGTTCTTGGCTTAAGTGTGCAGCTGCCTCGGCTTGCAACATCACGGCAAATTGCGGCTGGTATCGCACACACAAGGCCAACATGCCAGACACGTTGTTATTGGCGCTCAAGGCAAACACACCAAAACGCTCGGGATGCTGCGCGATAACGTCTAAAGTTTGCATGCCTATGGTGCCGGTCGCACCCAGTATGGTCACCTGCTGCATGGCTTGCATGGGTAGCTTATCGGACATGAAGTTGCAAATCAGCAAACAATGGGAAGTATACATAAAACAAGGCCACTGGCAGGGTGGGCATCAATCCATCTATCCTATCCAGTACACCGCCGTGGCCAGGTAATAATTGGCTGCTGTCTTTAACATTAGCATGGCGTTTTAGTAAGGATTCAAACAGATCCCCCATCACGCTTAATACCACCAAGAACCATAATGCGACGATCAGCCAACGACTAATGTGCCAATAATAACAAAGTGCCAAGCCATACAAGGTGACGGCCAACAGCGCGCCTGCAACGCCCTCCCATGTTTTACCTGGACTAATTTCTACCGCTAATTTATGCCGGCCAAATTGCTTACCAGAAAAATAGGCCGCGCTATCCGCAAGCCATACTGTGGCCATGACGGCCAATAGCAACCATGGACTGATTTTTTGCAAGCCAATTAAAGCCAGCCAAACGGATAAGAGTAAGCAAAAACCAAGTATGGCCAGCAGCAAGCGGTTATGAATCTCTTTCCTAGTTAACAGCCAAACGGGTGCAATAAACAACCAAAAAAACGTGGCCAAGCAAAGCGCTAAAACAGCCAAGACATCGATGTAATAGGCTGCCGGCAGCAGCGCCGAGAATAGTATCATGGCAGCCACGCTGGCAGTGCAGGCTAAATTTAGCCAGGTCTGCCGCTTGTTTAGCTGGATTAAATTGGACCACTCCCAAACTGCGATCAGAGTAGCCAATAGCGTAAGTAAAGCCCAGATTAAATCGGAAGCCTTAAACAAGGCGGTGGAAAAAAATAATCCGAGAACAAGAGCAGTAGTAATGCGGGTTTTAAGCATGAATAAGCCTTAGTTGTTGCTAGCCACATCGCTTACCTGCTCGCTCGTTCGGCCGAAGCGTCGTTCACGGTTTTGGTAGGATGCCAGGGCTAAATTAAAAGCAGACTCATCAAAATCTGGCCATAAGGTATCGGTAAAGTAGAGTTCGGTGTAGGCCAACTGCCAGAGCATAAAATTACTGATGCGTTTTTCACCGCCGGTTCGTATGAACAAATCGGGCTCGGGAGCGTAATGCATGGCGAGATGCGCGGCCAGGT
The DNA here is from genome assembly GCA_945878695.1 of Methylotenera oryzisoli. Classification (GTDB taxonomy): domain Bacteria; phylum Pseudomonadota; class Gammaproteobacteria; order Burkholderiales; family Methylophilaceae; genus Methylotenera; species Methylotenera oryzisoli_B. Next base: position 26,923 of record CAMDXI010000008.1, read on the forward strand.
GCTCCTCGTCGAAGTCTCCAGCGTGTGATGGCATGGCTCTATGCATCTTATTCACAGCCTGCAAGATATCCCAGCGCCCACCGTAATTTGCCGCAATGCTTAAGGTTAAACCGGTGTTATTGGCGGTTAAACGTTCGGATAATTCAATTTGGTCTATCAGTTCAGCATTAAAACGCGTGCGATCACCAATTAAAACCAATTTAATGTTGTTTTCGTGTAGTTTCGCCACTTCTCGCTTGAGCCCTTGTATGAACAAGCTCATCAAGAACGAAACTTCATCGGCTGGTCTGCGCCAATTCTCACTGCTAAACGCAAACAGGGTGAGGTAAGCAATATTATGGTCTACGCAGGCTTTAACCAATTCAAGCACCGCGTCCATGCCACGCTTATGCCCCGCCACCCTTGGTAAAAAGCGTTTGCGTGCCCAACGCCCATTGCCATCCATGATGACGGCAATGTGTTGCGGCATGTCTGTGCCTATGGGGATGCTTTTGGTCGCGCTAGAGAAGAAAGCCACGAAAACTCCAATCGTTGTGTGGTTTGTATAGCTTGCAAGTTTGGATCGGAATGATCAAACAGCCATCAATTCGGCTTCTTTGACCTGCAGCATTTTATCCACCTCGGCCACGGCTTTATCGGTGGCTTTTTGAATGTCGTCTTGGGCACGACGCTCATCGTCTTCTGGGATTTCTTTGTCTTTGAGCATTTTTTTCAACGCATCATTGGCATCACGCCTAACGTTGCGGATTGAGACTTTGGCGCCCTCCGCTTCACTACGGACTATCTTGGTCATGTCGCGTCTACGTTCTTCGGTTAACATAGGCATGGGCACCCTAATCAAATCACCGTTGGTAGCGGGATTTAAACCTAGATCACTGTCACGGATAGCTTTCTCCACCTTACCTATCATGGTTTTTTCAAACGGTTGCACATTGATGGTTCTGGCGTCACCCAAGTTAACGTTGGCCACTTGATTGACCGCCACCATGGAACCGTAATACTCAACCATGACGTGATCCAACAAACCAACGTGGGCACGACCAGTGCGCACTTTAGCTAAATCATTTTTTAACACCTCCAATGATTTTTGCATTTTCTGCGCCGCATTATTTTTCACTTCGTCTAACATGCAGTTCTCCAACTAAGTAGCTTAGGTATGGCCTGTGCTTTAACAGGCTTGATTTTGATAATTTAATTTTAAGGGATAGCCAGCGTTACGGCGTTACCATGGTGCCTTCATCTTGACCCAACAACACCCTTTTTAGCGCGCCTTGTTTAAATATACTAAATACTACTATAGGCAATTTTTGATCTCGGCATAGGGTTAACGCCGTGGCGTCCATGACCTTTAGGTTTTTGATGATGGCTTCATCAAAGCTAATGGTTTTATAACGCATGGCTTCTGGATTGGTTTTAGGGTCGTCGGTGTAGATGCCATCAACTTTAGTGGCTTTTATCACCACATCGGCATTCATTTCCATGCCGCGTAATGCCGCAGCGGTGTCCGTGGTGAAAAACGGGTTGCCGGTACCTGCACCAAAGATGACGACGCGACCTTCTTCTAAGTAACGTATGGCTTTACCGCGTATATAAGGCTCGGCGACCTGCTCTATGTTTAATGCACTTTGCACCCGGGCATTCAAGCCTATGTTTTTCATCGCGTCCTGCAATGCCATGGCATTCATCACGGTGGCTAGCATGCCCATGTAATCGGCCGTGGCTCTATCCATACCTTCTGCTGCTGGCGCGACACCGCGAAAAATATTGCCCCCGCCTATCACAACGGCAACCTGCACACCCAAATCCACCACTTCCTTGACTTCAGCAACGATGCGATTAATGGTGGCACGATTGATGCCGTATGCATCGTCGCCCATTAAAGCCTCACCAGAAAGTTTGAGTAGGATCCGTTTGTAGGCGGGTGCTGCCATAATATTTCTCTTTGTAAAAAGTTTGCTTATTTAAGCATAAAAACGGCTTTTTAGGCATAAAAAAATGGGCGCTTATGCAAAATTTAACGGGCTTTTTAGGCAAAAAAATAGGGCCCAATTACAGGCCCCATTTTCTTGTTTCATAAGCGCTAGCCGCAATGGCTATGTTTTTTACATGATTAAATCATGGCGGCCGCGGCGGCCACTTCTGCTGCGTAATCCACTACCGCTTTTTCAATGCCCTCGCCTACCGTAAACATGGTAAACGATGCCACGCTAGCCCCTTTCGATTTAAGCAATTGCTCTATGGTTAACTTGTCGTCTTTAACGAAAACTTGGCTCAACAAGGTCACGTCTTTAAGGAATTTTTGCACCGTACCATCGGCAATTTTCTCCAACATGGCTTCGGGCTTGCCTGCTTCCTTGGCTTTTTCTATAGCCACACGGCGCTCCGCTTCAATCAAGCTGGCATCAATACCGCTTACGTCCAATGCTTTTGGTTTAGCCGCGGCAATGTGCATAGCAATGTCTTTAGCCAAGGTGTCATCGCCACCGACCAAGTCCACCAACACGCCGATTTTGCTACCGTGTATGTAGCTGGCTAATTTACCTTTAACGCTTGGGCAAACAAAGCGGCGCGGCGTAATGTTTTCACCAATTTTACCTACCAATTGAGCGCGCGTACCCTCAACGGTTGAATCGCGCATAGCCAAGTCGCTAACTGCATTGATGTCAGCTGGATTTTTAGCCGCTACGATGACGGCTAATTCGTTGACAAATTTAAGGAAATCTTCATTTTTGGCGCAGAAGTCAGTTTCAGAGTTCACCTCTATCATGGCGCCTGATTTGCCGTCTGCCGCAATAAATACGCCTACCGTGCCTTCAGCTGCAACACGGCCTGCTGCCTTGCTGGCTTTGTTACCAAAACGAACGCGCAATATCTCTTCCGCACGAGTCATGTCGCCATCGGCTTCAGTCAACGCTTTTTTACAATCCATCATAGGCGCATCGGTGCGCTCACGTAATTCCTTTACCATGCTTGCGGTAATTTCAGCCATTTTTAGCTCCTAAATTATTAAAAGCTGCATTATATATACAGCTTAATTGCTTGATTTTATGTGTGTATTTTTAAAACTAAAAAAGGGGCCCTAAGCCCCTTTTGTGCCCAAGTTACTTAGGCGGCAAGGTCTGCCACTTCCACTGTTTCTTCTTCAGCCGCTGATTTAACCAACTCAGAAATCACTGAGCTACGACCTTCAAGCACGGCATCAGCCACACCACGTGCGTATAAACGAATAGCGCGACTAGAGTCATCGTTACCAGGAATAACGAAAGCAACGCCGTCAGGTGAGTTGTTGGTATCAACCACGCCGATTACTGGAATACCCAATTTAGCTGCTTCGGTAATGGCACCACTTTCATGACCCACATCAATGATGAAGATCGCATCTGGCAAGCCACCCATTTCTTTAATGCCGCCTATAGAACGCTCTAATTTTTCGATCTCACGTTTGTAGCCTAGCGCTTCTTTTTTACCAAATTTCTCTAAGCTGCCATCCAATACCATGGCTTCAAAATCTTGTAAGCGTTTGATGGATTGTTTAACTGTTTTAAAGTTAGTTAACATGCCGCCTAACCAGCGGTGATTAACGTAAGCGCAACCTGCACGGCTGGCTTCTTCTTTAACGATATCACGGGCTTGACGTTTTGTACCGACGAATAAAATGCGGCCTTTGTTAGCCGCTAGCGTGCGCACATGCTTCAGCGCTTCTTCAAACAATGGCAGCGTTTTTTCTAGGTTGACGATATGAATCTTGTTGCGGTCGCCAAAAATGAACGGTGCCATTTTTGGATTCCAGTAGCGGGTTTGATGGCCGAAGTGAACACCGGCTTCTAACATGTCACGCATGGTGATGGACATAATTTCTCTCTTTTCAAAAGGGTTATCAATTCACACAAGACCAGTAACACCTTTATTTATCTGTCTTTATTCAAAGACTTACTATAAAAGCACCCTTGATAGGCTTGTGTGCAAAATTTACAACTTCAAGTGAAGCTGCATGCCTGCATAAATTTGCAGAGGCCGCATATTACCATTAAGCATCTGAGTTTGCTAGCAATTTACGGCTATTTTTATACGCTTAATGACGCTTGCATTTATAAAACAGCAGGCCTTCAGGCAGCAAACTAAGGGGCACTGCTATCCCAATAGACAGGGTGGTTTATGCTAAAATGGCGTCATTATTATTTAAGCTAAACGTTCATGGCCATCACTATTAAAAACCAACACGATGTTGAAAAAATGCGCATAGCAGGTAAATTAGCCTCCGAAGTGCTGGATTTTATTACTCCGCACGTTGTGCACGGCGTCACCACCGACCAGTTAGACAAGCTCTGCCATGATTATATTGTTGACGTGCAGCAGGCTATCCCAGCGCCGCTTAACTATGCGCCAGATGGTCATAAGCCCTACCCTAAATCGATATGCACCTCCATCAATCAGCAAATCTGTCACGGTGTGCCCAGTGATAAAGCACTTAAAAATGGGGATATCCTCAACATCGATATCACGGTCATCAAGGACGGTTACCACGGCGACACCAGTCGCATGTTTTACGTCGGCGAGGTGACCAATCAAGCCAAGCGCCTATGCGAAATTACATACCAGGCGATGTGGCTGGGCATAAGCAAAGTAAAGGCCGGCGCCACATTAGGCGACATCGGTTATGCCATTCAAACTTTTGCTGAAAAAAGCGGCTACAGCGTGGTACGCGAATTTTGTGGGCATGGCATAGGCAAAGTGTTTCACGAAGAACCGCAAGTTTTGCATTACGGCAAACCTGGCACAGGCTTAACACTAAAAGCCGGCATGATGTTCACCATAGAGCCCATGATTAATGCTGGCAAACGCGACATCAAACAAATGCCAGACGGTTGGACCATCGTCACTAAAGATCGTAGCCTTTCCGCCCAGTGGGAACACACCATACTGGTAACCGAACATGGCTTTGAGGTCATGACCTTGTCCGACGGCGCACCCGCCGCCCCTGGCTTTATCGGTCCTCTCTAAGTCCACGCTCGCTTATGCCCGTTGGCACAACCAGCAAAGTAAGCAAGCCAGAAATCACGCATGTAAATGCTTGGCGCCAGCAGCTTAAAAGCGGCTACCAAGCATTGGAGGCCGATTTTCTAAGTCACGCTCAGCAACACCGCTTATTTAAGCGGCATTGCCAGCTCATAGATGGCTTACTCAAAGAAATATGGCGGCAAACAGTCACAAGCGACTCATGCAGCCTAATCGCCGTTGGCGGCTACGGTCGTGCTGAACTCTACCCGCATTCTGATATCGACTTGCTCATCTTGGTCCCGGAGTCGGCGATTAACGATAAGCACATTAACAGCCAACTCGAAACATTAATTGGCTGGCTATGGGACATAGGCCTAAGCGTTGGCCACAGCGTGCGCAGCTTAAACGAGTGCATGGCTGAGGCAAAAAAAGACATCACGGTGCAAACCAATTTGATGGAATACCGCTATTTAGACGGCAGCCTTAGCCTATACCATGACTTTGTAGCGGAAACCGAAAAGGCCTTTGATAAAGCGGATGCCGTGGCAGGATTTTTTCATGCCAAGTTGCAAGAACAACAACAGCGGCACGCTAAATTTAATGACACGGCTTACAACTTAGAGCCCAACATTAAAGAAAGTCCGGGCGGACTGCGCGACTTACACATGATACTGTGGCTAATGCGCAGCCTAAATCGACAAGGTGGCAAAGCCTTAACGGCGAGCAATATTTGGTCATTGTTAGCCAGTCAACACATCCTCTCGGCAACGGAAGCTCGGCAAATACAGAAACACCAAAAACACTTGCAGCTACTGCGCATACGTTTGCATTTTCTCAGCAAACGCCGCGAGGACAGGTTGTTATTTGATTTCCAGAACGAACTGGCTGACAACTTAGGCTACCGTAACACCGCTAGCAAACGCGCCAGCGAGCAGCTCATGCAGGCGTATTACCGCAGCGTTAAGTTCATACGGGTAATGAATGAAATATTGTTGAAAACGCTGCAGCAAAGCCTGTCGCCAGACCCGGTAGCCATCACCCCTATCAACGCTCGATTTGAAACGCATGGAGGCTTGTTGGTGGCAAAAAATGCCGGCCTCTTGCAGCAGCAACCAAGCGCCATACTAGAGGCCTTCTTGTTGCTGCAACAGCATCAAACTTTAAGCGGCATGAGCGCCAATCTGCTGCGTAACTTGATGCGCATCAAAAAATTAGTCAATCGCGATTTTAGGCAGTCAGCGCAAAATAAGCAGTTGTTCATGCAAATCTTATCGCAAGATCACGGTGTCAATCATGCGCTGCGCGCCATGAACCAATACGGCATATTGGGCTGCTACATACCAGCCTTTGGCAAGATAGTCGGGCAGATGCAGCACGATTTATTCCACGTTTACACGGTCGATGAACACATTCTTAACGTGCTGGCTAATTTAAGACGCTTCGCTAAAGCCGAACTGAAACACGAATTTCCGCTTTGCAGCCAACTTTTCAGCCAATTTGATGGCCCGCATTTATTGTATTTAGCCGCTTTGTTCCATGACATCGCCAAAGGACGCGGGGGCGACCACTCCAGCCTAGGCACAGTCGACGCAAGGCGCTTTTGCAAACTGCACGGCTTGAGTAAAGATGACGCGGAATTTGTGGCGTGGCTGGTATCGGCTCACCTCAACATGTCCTCAACTGCACAAAAAACCGATCTATCCGATCCCTTGGTGATCGAATCGTTTGCGCAATTTGTACAAAACGAGCGACGCTTGACGGCGCTGTATTTGCTAACGGTAGCAGACATTCGCGGCACCAGCCCCATGGTCTGGAACGCATGGAAAGCCAGGCTCTTGGAAAACTTATTTCAAGCCACCAAGCACGCGCTCAGCAACCAATTGCGCTACAGCCAAGATGCCATAGCATCACGCAAGCAAGAAGCCTCATTAAAATTGCATAAATTTGGTTTAAGCAGCCATTCCTATGAGCATTTGTGGCAAGCATTTGGCCCCAATTATCTAATACGCTACGACAGCGATGAAATAGCTTGGCATAGCCGACTCTTAACGCCGCATTTAAACAGCACGCAACCCATCGTTCGAGCGCGCTTAAGCCCCAGCGGCGATGGCATACAAGTGATGATATACAGCAAAGATCAAAACGATTTGTTTGCAAGGATATGTAACTTTTTTGACAGCATGGCCTACAGCATAGTGGAAGCAAAAATTTACACTACCGACCATGCTTACGCACTGGATAGCTTTATTGTGCTCGATCAATCGGGCAAATCGGTCAGCTATAGCGGACTTTTAAAATTCATTGAATTGGAATTAAGTAAAAAGCTAGATGCCACGCTTTTATTGAGCCCACCATTAAAAGGCCGCATCAGCCGTCAAGTCAAATACATGCCCATAGCAACGCAAGTCACGATTAGCGAACAAGCCGACACCCACCATCACAAATTGGAAATTGTAGCCAACGATAGACCCGGTTTGCTAGCCAGTTTGGCGCATCAACTGCTGGCCGAAGAAATTGAACTGCACAATGCCAAAATCAACACCCTGGGTAACCGCGCTGAAGACATCTTTTTAATTTCCGCCAGAAAAGGCAAAAAGTTAAATCCGGGTAAGCTTGAAGCCTTACGTAGCGCTTTAATCAACGAGATCTAAACTGGATGGGCCCTAGCAATAGGCAATAAAAAAGCCTTGAAACATCAAGGCTTTTTTATTTACTCAGTTTGATTAACTGTGTTTGTAATGTTTTTTCAATTGTTTCACTACTTCCCAGTTGGATTTTAAGCCCTTTGGAAACACAACGAAATCACCTGCTTTGATCACGACTTTTTCGCCACCTTGAGGTGTCACGTGAATTTCGCCTTCAAGCACGTAAGCACTTTCTGTCATACCAAAATCCAATGGAAATTTTGATGGGGCACAATCCCAGATAGACCAGCTTGAAACGCCTAGCGCCTTTAATTTCTCTTCTGATGGGTTATGTTCTACGGTAATTTGACTCATGATTTTTTCCTAGCACAATGTGTATTAAGTAAACAAAGCCGCCAGTAAAAGCGACTAAAACAATAATTTAAAACGGCGCACATCATATCACCAAAAGAAAATTAATGGGGAAATCTTGCTCCGAATGGCCAGCTTATGCACTAAGCAAAATGGCATCATGGCTGGTTAAGCTTAGCTAGCGCAGTATTTTATTTAAGGTTATGATTCAACTAATAGCAACCTCTCTGGAGCATTAAAATTAATTCCTTACGATTGTTTCTTATTTTCATCCTTGCCTTATTCCTAAGCGCGTGCGCGGCCAATGGCGGCATGATCAGCAGTAAATCGGAAAACGTCAGCAAGCTCAATGCCAGCATGCTAGGTGACATGCCCCTGCCCAAAGATGCACGCATAGTGAATGAAAATTCCTTGGTGTTAGGCGAAGGCGAGTCATGGGTGGGCCGTTTGGAAATCCTTTGCCCGTACTCCACCAGCGATGCCGTGGCGTTCTTTATCGATCAATACCCCCAGGCGGGCTGGACCTTACTCTCGGCGTCCAAATCTAAAAACAGCATACTGGTCTTCACCAATGCGAAAAAATCGGCCACGCTAGAAATTACTGAGGGCTCGGCGCTCAGCATGGCCTCCAAAATCACCATTACCGTTTCCCCAATCAACACGGCGCCATCGGTGCAAAAGAAAAAGCTTTAAAAATTGAGCCTAGCGATTGGACCTGGATAATTGCATTGCAACTGTAGTCTAGAAAGGAATTAGCAGAATAAAAAAGCCGCTTATTAGCGGCTTTTTTATTGTTCGGGTGGCGGAAGAGGTGAGATTCGAACTCACGGTGGGCTCGCACCCACGACAGTTTTCAAGACTGTAGCATTAAACCGCTCTGCCACTCTTCCTCACAATCGCATTAAGAACTGGCGATTTTTAAGAAACAGGATTATAGCAAAGATTTAGTCGTCTTGAACATCCTGATTTGGGAAAAAAACGTTGGTGTAGCCGAAATCTTTTAAATTGATGATGCGCATGGGGTACAACACGCCGTCTAAATGATCGCATTCGTGTTGCACCACGCGCGCATGGAAACCGCTGACCTGCCTATCAATAGGCTGGCCGTATTGATCAAAGCCGGTGTAATGCAAGTGCGTATAGCGCGGCACGATACCCCGCATGCCAGGTACCGACAAGCACCCTTCCCACCCGTTTTCAAGCGCATCACCGATAGGCGTCAGCGTGGGATTAATTAGCACGGTATAAGGCACGGCATCGGCATCCGGGTAACGGGGGTTGCTAGGACTGGTGCCGTCAAGGGCCGTTAGTTTTTGCCCAAAGATAACCACGCGTAAACTCACACCAATTTGCGGTGCCGCAATGCCGGCACCGTTCATGTCTAGCATGGTGTCTTCTAAATCAGCAATCAGCGCATGCAATTCTGGGCTGTTAAACTGCTGCACGGGCGTGGCCACTTGCAGCAGTAAAGGGTGGCCCATGCGTATGACTTCTTTAATGGCCATGTATTAGGCCTGCTTAACCAATTGCACAATCAGATTGCGTACGCGCTGCATGGTCAGATTTAGATTATCCACCACTTCTTCGTATTGTATGCTGTGCAAGCTGCTACCTCGACCGGCAGCATGGTTAGCGATCGGGCATATCACGGCGTAGCTTATGCCCAACTCCCTAGCCAACGCGGCTTCTGGCATACCTGTCATGCCGACCATGGTCGCACCATCACGCTCCAAACGATCAATCTCAGCAGCCGTCTCCAATCGCGGCCCTTGTGTAGTGGCATACACGCCATGATCAATTAAAGGCTCGCCAATTGCGATAGCGGCTTGCTGCCACTTTTTGCGTAATTTTGGGCAATACGGTTCGGTGAAGTCTATGTGTTTGACCGGCAAATCCACGCCGTCAAAAAAGGTGGCATTTCTGCCGTGTGTGTAATCAATAATCTGGTGCGGCATGGCTATGCTGCCAGGCGTCAATTCCGCATGGATGCCGCCGACAGTAGCGACTGCCGCTATTTCCGTGACGCCTTGCAGATGCAGGGCCGAGATATTCGCACGATAATTCACTTTATGCGGGGCAATGGTGTGCCCACTGCCATGTCGTGCCAAAAACACCACATCGCGTCCGGCAATCTTGCCAAATACCAATGGTTGCGACGGTTCGCCGTAGGGCGTGCGCACAATTAAACGCCTGGTGATTTCCAAGTTGTCCAGCTGGGTTAAGCCGGTTCCGCCGATGATAGCTAACATAAGGTTGCTTCCAGTATTAATGTAGACCCCGAATTAAACCAGGTTTTACACAGTGATGATGTATTGATTCTAACAAAGCTTAGGCCATTTATTGCATAGTTTATTGCACGAAATGCCGGCTTTTTACTGCCTTCTTTGCTAAATTTAGCAAAGAAGGCTAGCCAAATTGTGGCATACTCACGCCATGATGACGCCGCCACATACCCCTCTAGACGCTCATGCCATTGCGGCTGATAGCCTACGTTTAGCCCAGCAGCATTACGAAAATTTTCCGGTTGCTTCCATAGTTCTCCCTGCCCGCTTGCGCGAACCGATCGCCTTAATCTACCGCTACGCCAGGCAAGCTGACGATTTCGCAGACGAAGGTGAGTTTAGTGTAAGCCAGCGCATCGCATTACTGGATGATTATCGGCATGAACTGGATTTGTTGGCGGCCTACATCAAGCCTAATAGCGATTTTTTTCTAAGCTTAGGCGCCATGATAAAAGCCCGCCATCTACCCTACCAACCGTTTTACGATTTACTCGATGCATTCAAGCAAGACGTGAGTAAAACCCGTTATGCTAATTACGCTGAAATTAGCCATTATTGTGAGCGTTCAGCTAATCCTATAGGCCGTTTGCTGCTATCGCTATACGGCGCAGCAAATCCGGAAAACAGCGCTTATGCCGACAAGATCTGCACGGCGCTGCAATTAATCAACTTTCTGCAAGACATAGCCATAGACCTGCAAAAAAATGCCGGTAAACAACGTATTTATTTATGCCAAGATGAAATGCTGGCCTATGGCATTAGCGAACAGACACTGCAGGAGTTTGCCTCTGGTGTAAAATCCACCGACGCCAATTGGCAAGCTTTTATGCATTTCAATTTAAACCGAGTGGAGTGTTTGCTGGCCGCTGGCAAACCGCTGGGGCGAATCTTAAGTGGTCGCATAGGCTTAGAAATGCGCATGATTATTGCCGGCGGAGAACGCATAGCGGCTAAGATTAGGCAGCATCAAGGCGATGTGTTTAATCATAGGCCTAGGCTGCAAGCTTTAGATTGGCTGCGCATCGTATTTGTCGCCCTGTTTAAGCAATAGGAAAACCATGACGCCAGAACAATATTGCCAAGAAAAAACCGCCAAAAGTGGCTCCAGCTTTTATTACAGTTTTCGATTTTTACCCCAATCAAGGCGGCTCGCCATCACTGCTTTGTATGCCTTTTGCCGCGAGGTAGATGACATTGCGGATGAGTGCACGGACTTATCGGTAGCCAAAACCAAACTCAATTGGTGGCGTAGCGAAATCGACCGCCTCTATCAAAACCAGCCACAGCATCCGGTAGCCAAGGCCTTGCTTCCCGCCATCCAAACCTATCAATTAGACGCCGAGCATTTCATGGAAATCATAGATGGCATGGAGATGGATTTAAACTTCAACCGCTACCAAGATTTTAAGCAATTGCAGCTCTATTGTTACCGCGTGGCCAGCGTGGTTGGTTTGTTGGCCGCACAGATATTTGGTTTTAATAATCGAAAAACCCTCAAATTTGCGCACGACCTAGGCATGGCGTTTCAATTAACCAACATCATAAGGGACGTCGGCGAGGATGCCAGACGCAATCGCATCTACCTACCCTTAGACGAATTAGCTAAATTTGGCGTCAGCGAGGACGATCTTTTAGCAAGCAGGGAATCCATTGCCGTAAAGCGTTTATTGGATTTTCAAATTGAGCGCGCGGAAAGCTATTACGACAAAGCCCTTAGCGCATTGCCGGCTGAAGACCATAAAAACCAGCGCGTGAGCTTGATGATGGCCTCGATTTACCGCACCTTGCTCCGCGAGATTAACGCCAGTGGAGCCGAAAAAGTATTAAACGCACGTATCTCCTTAGGCGCCCTAAGAAAAATGTTGCTGGCGCTTAAGGTTTGGCTTAAGTACCGATAAAGTCTAGCCCTATGCATAAAGCGAGAATTGCGATCATAGGCGGCGGTTGTGCCGGCTTAAGTGCAGCGATAGCACTGGCTAAGCAAGGATGGTCGGTTAGTCTGTTTGAAGCCAGCAGTGAGCTGGGCGGGCGGGCCCGCAGCATAGCCTTTACAAATGCGGCTGGCAGCACTTACCTAGACAACGGCCAACACATCTTGATCGGCGCCTACAAGTCGACGCTGCAGCTATTAAACACATTAGGCCTTAGCGAAAAACAAGCTTTTTTAAGGTTGCCGTTTTCCTTGCGCATGCAAGGTCCAGGCCATTGCCTGCTTAGGCTAAATACCGCGTCTTATTTACCCACCCCGCTGGCCATGCTGCTAGGATTGCTCGCATGCCGAGGCTTGAGTTTCAGTGAACGCATAGCCGGCATAGGCATGATGACGCGCATGGCTTTAAAGGGCTACCAACTAGACCACGACCTGCCCTTAGCGTCTTTTTTGCAAGAACAAAACCAGAGTGCCAATGCGATCCAACAACTGTGGGAACCGATTAGCCTAGCCGCACTGAATACACCCATTCAGGCAGCCAGCACACAGGTATTTTTAAATGTGCTCAAAGACACCATGGCTAGCTCCGCTTGGTCTAGCCTGAGAAAAAACAGCGATTTCTTATTGGCGAAACAAGACTTATCCAAGCTGATAGGTAGGCCGGCCAGCGCATACTTGAGGCAACATGGCGTGCGCATTAAGCTAAAACAGCGCATCACTGGCATTAGCAAAAATGATTTAGGCTACCGACTGAACGGCGTAGAAGAGGCGGCTGTATATAGCCACGTGGTGTTGGCCACGGCACCGCATAACGCAAGCCAATTGATGGTTGGACTGAGTGAATTGCATGCAGAACACATGGCCTTAGCCTCTTTTGACTATCAACCTATAGTCACGGTATACCTGCAATACCCGACTCACACAAAATTAAGGCTGCCCATGATAGGCTTGAGCAATGGCTTAGGGCAATGGGTGTTCGATCGGGGTCAGATCTGCCAGCAACATGGCTTGCTCGCCGTGGTGATCAGCGGAACGGGGTCACACCAAACCTTGCCGCAAGCGCAATTGGCCGAGGCGGTAATGGCTCAGCTTAAGCTAGCCTTCCCCAAGCTGAGCAGCCCACTATGGCATAAAGTGATCGCAGAAAAACGCGCCACTTATGCCTGCACGCCCGATTTAACCAGACCGCCGCCACAAACGGCGCTGCCTAACTTTTACCTGGCTGGCGATTACTGTTATGCGGACTACCCGGCTACCATAGAGGGTGCGGTGCGCAGCGGTTTAATTTGTGCTGAACTGATACAGGCTAGCCACAAAGTCGGCTAGCGATCATTACTGGCGCAATTGCTGTAAAGCCTGATCTAGGCGTTCGACAGCGATCACTTCTAAACCAGCGATTTTGGCCTTAGGCGCGTTGGATTTTGGCACAATAGCCTTACTAAAACCCAGTTTAGCCGCTTCTTTTAAGCGCATTTGCCCGCCTTGAACGGGACGCACTTCACCCGCCAATCCAACCTCACCAAAAACTATAAGTTTATTGTCTAATGGCTTGTTTTTTAATGAAGAAACGATGGATAAAATCACCGCCAAATCGACTGCAGGTTCTGCAATTTTCACGCCTCCCACTGCATTAATGAACACATCTTGATCAAAACACGGGATGCCGGCGTGCCTATGCAGCACAGCCAGCAACATGGCCAAACGATTTTGCTCTAAACCCACGCACAAGCGCTTAGGATTAGGCGCGTGACTTTCATCCACCAGGGCTTGAATTTCAATCAACAAAGGCCGCGTGCCTTCCATGGTAACGGTAATGCAACTGCCCGCCACTTGGCTGTCATGATGAGATAAGAATAAAGCCGAGGGATTGGCTACTTCACGCAAGCCTTTTTCCGTCATGGCAAACACGCCCAACTCGTTCACCGCACCAAAGCGATTTTTGAATGCACGTATGAGTCGAAAGCTGGAGTTTTGATCGCCTTCAAAATACAAGACGGTATCAACAATGTGTTCTAATACACGCGGCCCAGCCAAGGTGCCGTCTTTGGTGACATGACCGACCAATATCACGGTAATACCTAGTTGCTTAGCCAATCGCGTGAGCTGGGCTGAACACTCGCGCACCTGCGCGACTGACCCGGGCGCTGAACTCAAGGCCTCGGAATAAACGGTTTGTATGGAATCTATGACGGCAATATTCGGCTTATGGGTTTGCAGCGTGGCTAAAATTTTCTCTAGATTGATTTCAGCCAACAACTCCACCTCGCTGGCATCCAGCCCAAGGCGCCTGGCGCGCATGGCGATTTGTTGAGGGGATTCTTCACCACTGACATAGATAGCTTGGGCGGATCGGCCTAAGTGGCATAACACCTGCAACAGCAAGGTGGATTTACCTATACCCGGGTCGCCGCCGATTAACACCACCCCGCCTTCGACCAAGCCGCCACCTAGCACACGATCAAACTCGCTGATGCCGGTAGCTTGCCGTGCAATATCGGCCGCTTGAATGCTGCTTATTTTTTGCAGGCTAGCACTTTGCGTTAAGCCGTCGAATTTATTGGCGTAGCGATTGGTGCTGACCGTTTCTTCTAAAGTCTCGACCAAAGTGTTCCAAGCTAGGCAGCCCGGGCATTGGCCTTGCCATTTTGGTTCGCTAGCGCCGCATTCGGTGCAGGTGTACAGGGTTTTTGCTTTTGCCATGGCCAGCTTAGGGTATGGACTAGTAGCTGTCGGCCATGTGGCCGCTGCCCGCGTAATTTTCAAAACGGGTGTGCTGACCTATGAAAGTAAGACGAACGCGGCCTATCGGGCCATTACGCTGCTTAGCAATGATGATTTCCGCCGTGCCCTTGTCCACGCTATCCGGGTTATACACCTCATCACGGTAGATAAACAATATCACGTCGGCATCCTGCTCGATCGCCCCGGACTCGCGCAAATCGCTCATTACTGGGCGCTTGTCTGGGCGCTGCTCTACACTGCGATTGAGCTGCGACAACGCCACTACCGGGCAATCCAGCTCTTTAGCCAAGGCCTTGAGTGAACGGGATATTTCCGAAATTTCCGTGGCGCGATTTTCACCCTGACGCCCTGCTGGGGCCGCCATCAACTGCAAGTAATCGACCACGATTAAACCGAGTTTTCCGGTTTGCCGGTGCAAGCGTCTGGCCCTTGCGCGCACATCAAAACTGCTTAAACCTGCCCCCTCATCAATAAAGATAGGCGCCTCATTGAGTCGACCCAGGGCCGTGGTGAGTTTTTCCCAATCTTCGTCTTCTAACTTACCCGTGCGCATACGGTGTTGATCCAAACGACCCACCGACCCTATCATACGCATGGCCAATTGCGTGGACGCCATTTCCATGGAGAACACGGCAACCGGCAAACCGGTGTCCAAGGCGACATTCTCAGCCATATTAAGGGAAAAAGCCGTTTTACCCATGGAGGGACGCCCCGCAACGATAATTAAATCGCCACCCTGCATGCCCGATGTCATGGAATCCAAGTCGGTAAAGCCAGTAGGCACACCGGTGACATCCGATGGGTTATCCCGTGAAAAGAGTTGATCGATGCGATCCGCTACTTGCGGTAACAATACCTTGATATCAACAAAGCCTTGTGTACTCTTTTTGCCGCCTTCGGCAATTTGAAAAATCTTGGCTTCGGCTTCGTCTAGCAACTGCTGTGCATCGCGCCCATTAGGCGCGTAAGCGCTCTCGGCGATACCGGAACCCACCACCACCAACTGGCGCATCACGGCTCGCTCGTGGACAATTTCGGCGTAACGTCGGATATTGGCTGCAGTTGGCGTGCTTTGCGCTAAGGCGCCCAAGTAGGCAATGCCGCCTACCCCGGATAATTCTGCCGTGCTTTCTAATGATTCCGCTACCGTGACTATATCGGCCGGTCGGTTGTGCTCGATGAGTTTGGCTATGTGTTGGAAAATGGCTTTGTGATCGTGCCGATAAAAATCTTGCGCACTTAATATGTCGGCCACTTTATCCAGCGCTTCGTTTTCCAAGAGCAGGCCGCCAAGCACCGACTGCTCAGCATCCACTGAATGGGGAGGGATTTTTAATGCGTCTAATTGTTCATCGGCCATGGTGCCAATTATACTGAATAACCTCTAAGATTACCCAACAAAAAAGGCTACCGAAGTAGCCTTTTTTGATTTGCAGCGCTAGCTTAAACCCAAGGTTTTTGGACTTAGGCTTCGGCCACCACAGTGACAGTAATGGCCACGACAACATCGTGATGCAGGGCCACAGTAACGGCATGGTCACCTATGGTTTTTAACGGACCATCAGGCATGCGTACCAAGGCTTTAGTCACTTCAAAACCTTGCGCTACTAATGATTCAGCAATGTCACCGTTAGTAACTGAACCGAATAGACGGCCATCCACACCGGCTTTTTGCGCAATGCTTACTACGAAATTAGCCAATTTTTCACCGCGTGCTTGCGCCGCAGCCAAAATGGCAGCTTGTTGTTTTTCCAATTCCACACGGCGCGCGGCAATTTCAGCTTTATTGGCTTCGGTTGCACGTTTAGCTTTACCTTGAGGAATTAAAAAGTTACGGCCGTAGCCATCTTTAACTTTAACGATGTCACCTAAATTACCTAGGTTACCCACTTTTTCTAATAAAATAACTTGCATGGTAGCCTCCGATTATTGGTGTTTGTCTGTGTATGGAAGCAAAGCTAAGAAACGTGCAAGTTTAACTGCAGTCGTTAATTGGCGTTGATAACGGGCTTTAGTGCCTGTCATACGAGCTGGAATGATCTTTGCATTTTCTGAAATAAAATCTTTAAGCAAATCCACGTCTTTGTAATCCACTTGCTTGATGCCTTCTGCTGAAAAACGGCAGTAACGGCGGCGTTTATACATTTCTCTTGCCATCTTGAACTCCTAAATATTTTCTATATGGTTAATGTGCATCACCAATTGCGTGCTTTTAAGGCTGCGTCTGGTTAAAAAACCAGTGGCGCGTATGCGTGAGCCTATGGTTAGGCCTTGCAATGCCAAGTCACCTAAAGTAACCGCATTGACTTCGCACTCCACCTTACGCTTCATGCCCGCCTCTATTTGCTCGGATGCATGTCGCAATACCACACTTAACAACGGTATGCCTGCTGGCGTGTAGCGAAGCGGCTCTGTATGCACAACTTCAGCTTGCAACACCAGTTTATTCAAAGCTTATGCTGCCACCTCTGCAGCCTCAGCGGCTACTGGTGCACCATCACGGCTCAACACGGATTTTGATTTTTCTTCTTTCATCATCGGTGAAGGGGCAGTCACGGCTGTTTTCGTTGACATCATTAAATGACGTAACACAGCATCGTTAAATTTGAAGCCATGCTCTAGTTCAGCTAGCACTTCAAGATTGCACTCGATGTTCATTAACACATAGTGTGCTTTGTGGATTTTTTGGATAGGGTAAGCAAGTTGACGGCGACCCCAGTCTTCTAGACGATGCACTGCACCGCCGCTAGCAGTGATTAGCGTACGGTAACGCTCTATCATCGCTGGTACTTGTTCGCTTTGGTCCGGATGGACGATAAACACTAGTTCATAATGTCTCATTAGTACTCCTTTTGGATATAAGCCACCTGCAAAGCGCTTCATCATGGATGAAAGGCAAACCATTCGTGCAGTGTGACAAGGTTAATTTACTGCTTGCCTGAATAAGATTACCAGGCAAGCGCGCGATTATAGACAAAAGCTACGCACTAATCAAACACTATTCATGCCTGTTAGGCAGTTAAGGGGATATTTAGACCAAGTCCGGCATTTCTGCGCCAAAGAATTTTGTGCGCAGCGTTTTAAGCTGATCGCGGTAATCGGCAGCTTTTTCAAACTCCAAGTTTTTGGCACTATCGTGCATGGCTTTTTCCAAACGCTTCAGCTCTTTAGCCATTTGTTTCTCAGTCAGGGATTCATAATTGGCTTGTTCCTGCAGCACTTTGCGCTCACGCAAGGCTTCGTCTTTGTCGTAGACGCCGTCTATGATGTCTTTGATGCGCTTGCTTATGCCTTTAGGCACGATGCCATTGGCCGCATTAAAGGCCAATTGCACCCCTCGCCTGCGCTCCATTTCATCCATGGCCGCCTTCATGCTGCGGGTGATGTGGTTAGCGTAAAAAATGACCAAGCCATTCAAATTACGCGCGGCGCGGCCGGATGTTTGTATCAGCGAACGCTCCGAGCGTAAGAAGCCTTCTTTATCGGCATCCAGCACGGCCACCAAGGACACTTCGGGTATATCCAAGCCTTCACGCAACAAATTAATGCCGACTAAGACATCAAATTCGCCCAAGCGTAAATCGCGTATGATTTCGACGCGCTCCACGGTGTCAATGTCGCTATGCAAATAACGCACCTTAATGCCGTGTTCACTCAAGTAATCGGTTAAATCTTCCGCCATGCGTTTAGTCAACGTGGTAGCCAAGACGCGCTCACCGACCGCCACGCGCAATTTAATCTCACCTAGCAAATCGTCCACTTGAGTATCGGCCGGCTTAACGATGACCGGCGGGTCTACTAAGCCCGTGGGTCTGGCTATCATTTCCACCACTTGTTGTTGGTGCTGGGCCTCGTATTCCGATGGGGTGGCAGAAACAAACACGCATTGCCGCATGATCTGCTCGAACTCTTCAAACTTCAAGGGCCGATTATCCAAAGCCGAAGGCAAGCGCCAACCGTAATCGACTAAATTTTCCTTACGTGACTTATCGCCTTTATACATTGCGCCTACTTGCGGCACCGTAACGTGGCTTTCATCGATAATCATCAAGGCATTCGCCGGCAAATAGTCTATCAAGGTAGGCGGCGGATCGCCTGGATTGCGACCGGACAAATGCCGCGAGTAGTTTTCTATGCCTTTACAAAAGCCAATCTCGTTGAGCATTTCCAGATCAAATCGCGTGCGCTGCTCGATGCGCGCAGCCTCAACCAATTTACCGGTTTTAATGTAGAAATCCACCCTATCTTTAAGCTCGTGCTTAATTTTTTCCATGGCCCTTACCGTGGTCTCACGTGGCGTCACGTAGTGGCTGGATGGGTAAACCGTGTAGCGGGGAATTTTATTAAACACTTGACCGGTCAAAGGGTCGAATAAAGTAATGGACTCAACCTCGTCATCAAACAAGGAAATGCGTACCGCGGTTTCATTATTCTCCGCAGGAAACACATCGATCACATCACCGCGCACACGAAACGTGCCTCGGCCAAAATCAAATTCATTCCTATCGTATTGCATGCCCACCAGACGTGAAATCATGTCGCGCTGCGCGATCTTTTCACCTTGCTGCACGTGCAAGACCATGCCATGGTAATCAACCGGGTCGCCTATACCGTATATGGCCGAAACGGTGGCCACAATAATGCTGTCTTCCCTCTCCAACAAGGCCTTGGTAGCAGAAAGACGCATCTGTTCTATGTGCTCATTAATGCTGGAATCTTTTTCTATGAACAAATCACGGGAAGGCACGTAAGCTTCAGGCTGGTAATAATCGTAATAAGAAACGAAATACTCCACCGAATTATTAGGAAAAAACTCCCTAAATTCACTGTACAACTGCGCTGCCAAGGTTTTATTGGGGGCCATGACGATGGCTGGCCGACCTGTTCGGGCGATCACATTGGCCATGGTGTAAGTTTTACCTGAACCGGTCACGCCCAACAAGGTTTGAAACTTCAAGCCATCGTTCACTCCTTGCGTTAACTTTTCTATGGCTTGCGGTTGATCGCCGGCCGGCTCAAACGGCTGATACAATTGATACAAACTGTTGGGAAAGGTATGAAACACAGCGTTCTTCAAGGATTTTAATGAGGCGATTTTAACAGCAAAATTAACATTGATCGTTAACAATTAATTTTAGAACTTTGCCATAGTACGGCAGTCTGTCAGCGTGTTGTTTTTATAAATCTTAAATTTGCATTGGAAGCCCCATGCGTCAATACGCTCTAATTTTATCGCTGTTATTTGCCATTCAACCGGCTCATGCCATTGATCAAGAAAAAATACTCGCTGCCACCCAAGCCGTGGTCATGGTCCGTGGCTACAACGATAACGGCGGGCTGGCTTATGGCTCGGGCGTGGTCGTGGCCACCAACAAAGTGTTGACCAATTGCCATATTTTTCGCAGCACCAAACAACCGTGGATAGCCAGAGGCGAAGACACCTATTCCATCACCTCAGTGCAAGCGGACCGCTGGCATGACTTGTGCCTAATCACCGCTAGCAACTTGCCGTTTAAGCCAGCGATCATCCTCAAGAATCAAAACCTAAATCGTGGTAAAGAAGTTTTATCCATAGGCCACTCCAACGGCGTACCCAACCCGCTAACCTCCATGGGCGTGATTAAGTCCACCTACAATTTTGAGGGTTCTCACGTGATCCGCAGTACTGCTCAGTTTCGCATGGGCGCAAGCGGCAGCGGTATTTTTGACATGGACGGTAATTTACTGGGTATCAACACCTTTAAAACGCCAGGTCGGCAAGCCTACTTTTACTCCCTACCCATAGAATGGTTGGCAAATTTAGAAAAATTACCGGTAGAAACGGTATTCCCAGTCGTAGGCAAAGCCTTCTGGGAGGAGGAAGACAAGAACAAGCCTTACTTCATGCAAATCGCCATACCTGAAATTAATCAGGACTGGCCTCGCCTAGAACAAATCTCGCAAAAATGGATAGACGCCGATTCCAAAAACTCCGACGCATGGTACGAGTTAGGCAATGCGCAGGAAAACCTTAATAAAATGGATGAGGCAGAAAAATCTTACAAACAATCCGCCTTATTAGACAGTGGCAACACGGCATCTTTATTTAGGTTAGGTGTGATTGCTAAAGCCAAGGGCGACACCCAAGCCATGCACAACATCAATTTAGCCATTGCAAAAATTGACCCTAGCCTAGCAGATGAATACAGCGCTAGCTTGGGTTGCAATAAGGAATGTTAAACTTAGATAGTTAGGGGACTAGGGCTGCAAACATGCAGCCCTTTTTTCCGCCTACTGTTTCGACCTTATTCCTAATCATGCCTTTTATGGTTAAAATAACGCCTATTCAATCCACAGCACAAACTGTTTTAAGGACGCCCATTTTGTCATCATCCGCAGCGAATCCAGCCTCGATCTTATCCAAACGCGTTCTATCCATCAAAGAATCCCCCACGCTTGCCATCACAGCAAAAGCTGGCAAATACAAGGCCGAAGGCAGGCCTATCATCGGCCTGGCCGCCGGCGAACCGGATTTTGATACCCCACAGCACATCAAGGATGCCGCTAAGTTAGCCATAGACAATGGCTTCACAAAATACACCCCAGTAGCCGGCATTCCTGGCTTGAAAAAAGCCATCGTTAATAAATTCAAAAATGAAAACGGTTTTGATTACGCATTAAACGAAGTGATCGTTGGCGTGGGTGGCAAACAGACCATATTTAATTTGTGCCTAGCCGTGCTTAACAAGGGCGACGAAGTCATCATACCGGCCCCGTATTGGGTGTCTTACGCAGACATTGCACTGGTAGCGGAGGCCACGCCTATCATTATCGAATGCGGCATCGAACAAGGCTTCAAACTTTTGCCCACGCAACTGGAAGCGGCGATTACGGCCAAAACCAAAATCTTCATGATTAACTCGCCATCCAACCCAACCGGCGCTGTTTATAGCTTGGATGAGTTAAAAGCTTTGGGCGATGTCTTATTAAAACACCCACAGGTATTGGTGGCCACCGACGACATGTACGAACACGTCAATTTAACCGGCAATACTTTCTACAACATACTTAATGCCACACCAGCACTTAAGGATCGCTGCATAGTGCTAAATGGCGTATCCAAGGCGTATTCCATGACTGGTTGGCGCATAGGTTACGCCGCCGGCCCCGCTTACATCATTAAGGCTATGGAGATCTTGCAATCGCAATCTACCAGCAACGCCACCTCTATATCGCAAGTGGCCGCCCAAGCGGCGCTAGAAGGCCCACAATCATGCATTACGCCTATGGTCACGGCATTCAAAGAACGTCACCAATACGTGGTAAACCGCTTTAACCAAATGCCAGGATTAAGCTGCCTAATGGCAGGCGGCGCCTTTTACGCCTTCCCGGATGCGCGCGGCGCCATCAATATGCTGTTCAAGCAAGGTAAAATCAGCGCGCCTAGCGACATGGCCTTAGCAGAATACTTGCTAGAAAAATTTGATGTGGCAGTCGTCCCTGGTTCAGCATTCGGTGCAGAAGGTTATTTTAGAATCTCCTTTGCCACCTCCATGGAAAATCTGCAAAACGCGCTAGACCGCATAGAAAAAGCCTTAGCATAAAATTAATTTTTCAATTTAAGCGTTTTAGTTATTGACCAAAAGATGCTTAAACCTTAATATCACGCCTTCACCGATTCCTCGATAGCTCAGTCGGTAGAGCAACGGACTGTTAATCCGTGTGTCCCTGGTTCGAGCCCAGGTCGAGGAGCCAGA
>CAMDXI010000009.1 GCA_945878695.1 Methylotenera oryzisoli
ATTGCCAATTTCCTTCGCGGTCGCAGACCGCTCCTACAAAAGCAAAAATTAGAACAAAACCAATTTGAATTAAACCCATGTTGAATAAACCCATGATTATGCAAACAAGCCATGTTAAATAAGATAGAAGAAGCGGGTAGCGCGAAAGCCACATTTTTCGAGTTGTTAGGTGGCGAGCTGGATGGGGCAATCAAAATCCGCGCTTTGGTGGAAGCGTTTTATGATGTCATGGACACGGACCCTAAAGCCGCACCGATACGCGCCATGCACGCGGCCGACTTAAGCTCTGCCCGTGAGAAATTGTTTATGTTTTTGGTCGGCTGGACCGGTGGCCCGCAACTCTACATAGAACGCTACGGTCACCCCATGTTGCGTAAACGCCATTTGCCTTTTGCCATTGATGAATCCGCCCGCGATCAGTGGATGTATTGCATGATACGGGCCATGCACCTGCAGGGCATGGACGATGCCTTGATGACAAAATTGGCCGAGCAACTCTATGGCGTGGCCGATTTCATGCGTAACCAATAACGATTTCTGATGACCACTAGCCACTCCCCATCTGCCTTATTAGCCCAAGCCGACTGCTTACACAGTGCGGCTGCCGTCGATGCGGCCATTAGCCGTATCGCTAAGGAATTGACGGCTGCCTTGGCGGAGGCCGAACCGGTGGTCATGTGCGTCATGACCGGTGGCTTGTTTTTCTCCGGGCAATTGTTGGGCCGTTTGGCCTTTCCCTTGCACTTAGACTACGTGCACGCCAGCCGTTATCAAAACAACACCGCTGGCACTGAATTAAGCTGGCAGGCTCAGCCAAAATTGGATTTAACTGGCCGCACGGTCTTGCTGCTGGACGACATCTTGGACGAAGGCATTACCTTATTGGCCATTAAACAACGCTGCTTGGCCTTAGGGGCTAAAGCCGTGTTGACGGCGGTCTTGGTGGAAAAGAGCTTGCCGCATGCCAAGCCCATGCAGGCTGATTTTGTTGGGCTTACTGTGCCCAATCGCTACGTGTTCGGTTGCGGCATGGATGCCTATGGCTGGTGGCGCAATTTGCCGGCCATTTACGCGCTAAATTAGGCACTGGCCTATGTTAAAATTCAGCCATGTTTAGTCTGGTCTTAAATTAACGATGCCGCGTTTTCACGTCATTATTCCCGCTGCCGGTAGCGGCAGTCGCATGGGTGCGGAAGCGCCTAAGCAATACTTACGCTTAAACGGCAAGTCGCTTATTCAGCACGTGATTAAGGTGTTTGATCAAGCCACTAAAATTAACAGCATACACATTGTCTTGAGTGAAGGTGACACGCATTGGCGCAGCACCTATTTGAATTTAAGCAGCAAGGCGCAAGTGCACCATTGCGGTGGCGAAACCCGCGCCATGAGCGTGCTCAATGGCCTGCATGCGATTGCCAGCCAAGTCGATGAAGACGATTGGATCTTGGTGCACGATGCGGCCCGACCAGGCTTGAGCAATCTCTTGTTGAGTCAGTTGATTAACAGCTTAGAAAACGACGCCGTGGGCGGCTTATTGGCGCTGCCCTTAGCCGACACCTTAAAGCGTGCCGACAGCGAGCAATGCGTGGCCGCCACGCTGCCGCGCACGGGTCTATGGCAAGCACAAACCCCGCAAATGTTTAGGTACGGCACGCTTAAAACCGCCTTAACGGATTTTAAAGGCGCCGCCACCGATGAGGCGGAAGCGATTGAGGCCATGGGCTTAAAACCCAAGCTGGTAAATGGCGAATTGCGCAACCTGAAGGTGACTTACCCGCAAGATTTAGCGGTGCTCAGTGCTTTATTAAATAGCAAACCATAAACGGCCAATTGAGGATGAAACGATGCGTATAGGACACGGTTTTGATGTGCATGCCTTGGTGGTAGGGCGCCCCTGCATCATAGGCGGGGTGAACGTGCCTTATGCCAAAGGTTTGGATGGGCATTCCGATGCCGATGTGTTGCTGCATGCCATATGCGATGCCTTGTTAGGAGCCGCTGCCTTGGGCGACATCGGTCAGCATTTTCCGCCTACGGATGCGCGCTATCAGGGCATCGATTCCAGGCAATTGCTGCGCCACGTGGTGGCCTTGCTGCATGAGCGTGGCTATAAGGTGGTGAACATAGACAGCACGGTGATTTGCGAGCTGCCTAAGTTGTCGCCGCATACGGCGCAAATGCGCGCCTTGATAGCTGCCGACTGCCAAGTTAGCTTGGATGCGATCAATGTTAAAGCCACCACCACGGAGAAGCTAGGCTTTACCGGTCGTGGTGAAGGCATTGCAGCGGAAGCGGTATGCCTGATCGCGCAAGCCTAAGCTTGCTCTGACTGCGCCAACCCATCTCATTTACCCGTACGCATTAAGTTAAGTCACCTCAGCATGCTCGC
Source organism: Methylotenera oryzisoli (assembly GCA_945878695.1). Lineage (GTDB taxonomy): Bacteria > Pseudomonadota > Gammaproteobacteria > Burkholderiales > Methylophilaceae > Methylotenera > Methylotenera oryzisoli_B. The sequence goes on from CAMDXI010000009.1 coordinate 2,390, forward strand.
TTGGTTCGAAAAACAATTAAATCCATTTCCTGATAAAGAAATAGACTCGCCGCCCAAAGCGCTGTGGCCTTTTGTTTGGGCCTGCAGCAGTGGCTCGCGGCTGTTTATATTGGGCATGACCTTGTTTACTGCTCTCATAGGCGGTTTTGAGGCCTTGTTGTTTGCCGCCATGGGTAAAGTGGTGGATTGGCTGGGTAAGAGTTCGCCAGAGACTTTCTGGAGCACCCAGCACGAGCACCTATTACTCTTGCTCACTTTGTTGTTGCTCAGCCCTTTGCTGATTGCCATGCAAACTTTGATTAAGCATCAAACCCTGGCCGGCAACTTCCCCATGCGTTTGCGTTGGCATTTCCATAGGCTGATGCTCAGTCAAAGCATGCATTTCTACCAAGACGAATTCGCCGGTAGGGTATCAGCCAAAGTGATGCAAACCGCATTGGCGGTGCGGGACATTTGGTTTATCGTGGCCGATATCTTGGTCTTCGTGACCATTTACTTTGTCACCATGGTGGCGGTAGTCGGCCATTTCAATAGCACGGTGATGCTGCCATTTTTAGTGTGGGTGGTGTGTTACTTAGGCTCCTTAAGTTACTTTGTGCCGCGTTTGGCCAAGGTGTCGCAAACGCAAGCCGACGCACGCTCCCTGATGACGGGGCGCATTACCGACGCCTACACCAACATCAGCACCGTTAAGTTGTTTTCTCACGCCGGTCGTGAGGCAGCTTACGCCAAATCCGCCATGCAGGAATTTTTGCACACCGTGCACGCGCAAATGCGCTACGTGTCTGGTGTGGAATTGATGAACCACGTGCTCAATATGCTGTTAATCATTGCCACCAGTGGCGTGGCTTTGTTGCTCTGGACCCGCGGCGAAGTCAGCGTAGGTGGGGTGGCGGCAGTCACCGCCATGGCGCTGCGTTTAAACGGTATCTCGCATTGGGTGATGTGGGAGATGACCAGCTTGTATGAGCAGATTGGAACCGCGCAAGACGGCGTTAATACCTTGTCGATTAGCCAACAGATTAGCGATAGCGAAGGTGCGCAAGATTTACGGGTCAGTGCCGGGCGCATTGATTTAGAAAACTTGGATTTTTCTTATGGTGGCACTAAGCCGGTGCTGCAGGGATTGAACGTCAACATTCAGCCCGGCGAGAAGGTCGGTTTGGTAGGCCGTTCCGGGGCGGGTAAATCCACCGTGGTGAATTTATTGCTGCGGTTTTATGATGTGGAACATGGCCAAATTTTAATTGATGGCCAAGACATTAAGCAGGTCACGCAAAACAGCTTGCGCAGTCAGATAGGCATGGTCACGCAAGACACTTCCTTGTTGCATCGCAGTGTGCGTGACAACATTTTATACGGCAGGCCCAATGCCACCGAAGCCGACATGGTGACGGCGGCCAAGCGTGCTGAGGCACACGATTTTATTTTGGGTCTGGTCGATGCCAAAGGGCGCAAGGCTTACGATGCGCACGTCGGCGAGCGTGGTGTCAAGTTGTCCGGTGGTCAGCGTCAGCGCATTGCCATTGCCCGTGTGATGCTCAAAGACGCACCCATATTGTTGCTCGATGAAGCCACCAGTGCCTTGGATTCAGAGGTGGAGCAGGCCATACAAGCCAGCTTGTATAGCCTCATGCAAGGTAAAACTGTGGTGGCCATTGCCCATCGCTTGTCCACCATCGCCGCCATGGATAGGTTGATTGTGTTGGATCAAGGACGCATTGTTGAAGAGGGCACGCACCGCAGTTTGCTCGCCAATAAGGGTTTGTATGCCAGCCTGTGGGCCCACCAAAGCGGTGGTTTCCTAGGGGAATAGGATTTTTTATTTAAATTTCTTCACCACAGAGGCACAGGGACACAGAGAAAACCTAAAAACAAGCTTAGGTAGGTCGGGATTTATCCCGAAAAAAGCCATAAAACTGTCTCAGCTCAACAATCGTAACTCCACCCCGGTTAGCCTGAAGAGCGACATCACCAGTTTTTGACCTTCTCCTTGCCTCAGTGTCTCTGTGGTCGGGTTTTAGGCCTTGAGTAAGACAATCACGGCGCCGCTGCCACCGTCTTGTTTTTTGGCTTCAGCGTAGGCGATCACCTCGTCTTTTTGCATCAACCAACCACGCAATTTATGTTTGAGTATGGGTTCGCGATTGCGTGAGCCCAAGCCCTTGCCATGCACGATGCGCACACAGCGTATGCCGCGTTTTTTACAATCGCTGATGAAGTTAGAGACCAGTAACCTTGCCTCGTCACTGATTAAGCCATGCAAATCCACGTGGGCTTGCACCACCCATTTGCCTTTGCGCAGTTTTCTTAAGATGTCTGGGGTGTGGCCGTCACGTAAATACAGCAGCTCTTCACCCGTCTCCAATTCGTAGGCAGGGATGTAATGGTCAGACAGGGAGTCCACCAAAGCTTGTTGTTCGTCGCGCAAGAATTGCTTGGGGATGGGCTTGGGTTTTTTGGCCTGGTGCACGGCTCGCACAGGCACGCTCAGCGGCCTAACGTCTTGCACCGCAAGTGAAAATAATTCCGCTGAGTCGTCGTCTGATTGCGCCACTGCACTACCCATATACTTGATTTATTGACGATAGTTACATCGCCCATAGGCACTTACTTTAAGTGGTCTAAATAGCGCTCTGCATCCAAGGCCGCCATGCAGCCGCTGCCAGCACTGGTGATGGCTTGGCGGTAGATGTGGTCTTGCACGTCGCCCGCGGCAAACACGCCAGGCACGCTGGTGGCCGTGGCATTGCCGGCACGACCCATTTGCGTGACGATGTAACCGCCTTCCATATCCAATTGGCCAGCAAAAATATCGGTGTTGGGTTTATGGCCGATGGCAATGAACACGCCCATTAAGGCGATGTCTTTGGTGCTGCCATCGTTGGCATTTTTTAGACGCATACCGGTTACGCCGCTGTCGTCGCCCAAGACTTCATCAAGCGTTTGGTAGGTTTCTAAGACGATTTTACCTTCGGCCACACGCTCGTGTAATTTGTCGATCAAGATCGCTTCGGCTTTAAATTTATCGCGCCTGTGCACCAAGGTGACCTTGCTGGCGATGTTGGATAAATACAAGGCTTCTTCGACGGCGGTGTTGCCGCCACCAATCACCGCTACCGGTTGATTGCGGTAAAAGAAGCCGTCGCAGGTGGCGCAGGCAGACACGCCTTTGCCGCTGAATTTTTCTTCGCTAGGTAGGCCCAGGTACTTGGCTGAGGCGCCGGTCGCAATAATTAAGGCATCGCAAGTGTATTCGCCGCTGTCGCCGACTAGGCGTATGGGCTTTTCATTTAAATGCGTGGTGTGGATGTGATCAAACACCATTTCCGTATTGAAGCGCTCGGCGTGCTTTTGAAAGCGCGCCATCAATTCTGGACCTTGCACGCCATCGGCATCGGCAGGCCAATTGTCCACTTCGGTGGTGGTCATTAATTGGCCACCTTGCGCGATGCCGGTGATTAAAACGGGGTTGAGGTTGGCACGCGCTGCATAAACCGCAGCGGAGTAGCCGGCAGGGCCAGAACCTAAAATGAGTAATTGCGCGTGACGTGTTGCCATGGTTAAAACCTTTACTAAATAGCGTATGAAAAAGTGGCTTGCGTTAATGCTGCAATAGAGGCAAAAAACCGGAGAAAATTCACCTAAAAAAGCCAGTAAAACGCAGTTAATGATAGATAGATATTGTATTAGCTACTAAGCGACTTTGATACTGCTATAATTAAATTTAACGACTAATTTGTAAGGTTTTACTATCTTGTTTTTCAAAAAAAAATCCACTCCAGTGAATGCGCGTCGCGCCGTTGAAGTCGCTGCAACCCCATCCATCAGTAACAAATTAGTAAAAGAAGCATGGTGGCTGGGTTTGGTCTTGGCTGGCCTTTACATAGTCGTCATTTTGGCCACTTACCACCGGGAAGACCCCTCTTGGTCACACATGGCAGCCGAAAATGCCATTGTGCAAAATGGCGGTGGTTATGTCGGTGCGTGGGTGTCGGACATGATGCTGTACCTATTCGGTTTTTCCGCATGGTGGTGGGCAGTATTGGCCTTTTACGCCATGTGGTTGGTCTATTTAAAACTGGAAGTGGTGGAGGGCAGCAACAAACCCTTTTTACTGTTTAATTTTATTGGCTTTGCCATATTGTTGACGGCCTCCAGCGCCTTGGAGGCCGGCCATTTAGTCAGCTTGCCTGCGTCTGTGCCGGATGAGGCGGGTGGTATGTTGGGCGTGGCCGTGGATGGCTTGTTGCGCAGTCTATTTGGCTATACCGGTTCTACCATGATGTTGTTGGCCATGTTGGTGGTCGGCTTTAGCTTATTTACCGGTTGGTCATGGATCATGCTGACGGAAAAATTCGGTGCCGGCTTGATCAATAGCTACCAATGGGCTATGTATAAATGGCAAGATTGGCAAGACCGCAAAGCCGGTAAAGCGGTGGAGTTGGAGCGTGCTGAATTCGTTGAAACCGAGCGCAAGCGGGTGGAAACCCGCGAGCCGGTGTTTATAGAACCGCCGGTGGTTGAGATTGCCCAAAGCGCCCGTGCGCAGAAAGAGAAGCAAGCACCGTTATTTGAAGCCTTGCCCGATTCCGCTTTGCCACCTATCCATTTGTTGGACGAGCCCACAGGCAGCGTCGAGTTGCCCGCTGCTGAAACCTTGGATTTCACCTCGCGATTGATCGAGCGCAAGCTGATGGACTTTGGCATAGAGGTTAAAGTCTTGACTGCGCAACCCGGCCCAGTGATTACCCGTTTTGAATTGGAGCCGGCAGCCGGAGTGAAGGGCAGTCAAATTACCAATCTGATTAAAGATTTAGCACGGGCCTTGTCGGTGGTGAGTGTGCGTGTGGTGGAAACCATACCCGGCAAAACCTGCATGGGTTTAGAGATACCCAATCCTAAGCGGCAAATTGTTTACCTGTCTGAGATCATGGGTAGCCAGGCCTATGCCGATGTTAGGTCACCTTTAGCCATTTGCTTGGGTAAAGACATTGCCGGCAACCCAGCGGTAGCGGATTTAGCCAAAATGCCGCATGTCTTGGTAGCCGGTACCACTGGTTCAGGTAAATCAGTGGCCATTAACGCCTTGATCCTAAGTTGGCTATACAAGGCCGATGCCAGCCAAGTGCGTTTGATATTGATCGATCCGAAAATGTTGGAGTTGTCGGTCTACGAAGGCATCCCGCATTTGTTGGCGCCAGTGGTAACCGACATGCGCCAAGCCGGCAGCGCCTTAAATTGGTGTGTGGCGGAAATGGAGCGGCGCTATAAATTGATGTCCATGTTGGGTGTGCGCAACTTGGCCGGCTACAACCAAAAAATACGCGATGCCGAAAAAGCCGGTGAGAAAATTCCGCACCCATTCAGCCTAACCCCGGATGAGCCAGAGCCCTTAACTGAATTGCCTTTGATTGTGGTGGTGATTGATGAGCTGGCCGATTTAATGATGGTGGTGGGTAAAAAAGTAGAAGAACTGATTGCGCGCCTAGCGCAAAAAGCCCGTGCTTCCGGCATACACTTGGTGTTGGCTACCCAACGCCCATCGGTAGACGTGATCACCGGTTTAATTAAAGCCAACGTGCCTACCCGTATTTCATTCCAGGTTTCCAGCAAAATTGATTCACGCACTATCCTAGATCAAATGGGCGCTGAAGCCCTGCTGGGTCAAGGCGATATGCTGTATATGCCACCGGGTACGGGGTACCCAGTGCGTATCCATGGGGCTTTTGTTTCCGATCAAGAGGTGCATAAGGTAGTGAATTACCTTAAAGCGCAAGGCGGACCGAATTACGTGGACGGCATTTTAACCAATGAAGCGGAAGAAGGCGGGGCCGATTTTGGCGACAGCGCTGGGTCTAACGAAGTGGATCCCTTGTACGATGAAGCCGTGGCCATCGTGCTTAAAACCCGTCGCGCCAGCATTTCCGGTGTGCAGCGTCAATTGCGCATAGGTTATAACCGCGCTGCTCGTCTAATTGAAGACATGGAGCGAGCCGGTTTGGTGTCCAGCATGCAAAGCAATGGCAACCGTGAAGTCATTGCGCCTCATCACGAAGCCTAATGGCTGGTGATTTCCTACCGTAGTTAAATTGAGTTTTCAGCCATGCATAAATTAAACACCAGCTTATTCTTAAGCCTGATGCTGTTGCCATTAATTGGGCTGGCAGATGGCATCAGCAGCCTGACTAAGTTTTACCAAGAAACGCAAGCCATGCAAGCCGATTTTTACCAGGTGGTGACGGACAAAAAAGGCAATAAGATTCAGGAAGTATACGGTCACATGCAATTGCAACGCCCAAATAAATTTCGTTGGGATTACGACCGGCCTTTTGAGCAGCAAATCATCAGTGACGGCAAGCAGGTTTGGTTGTACGACACCGAGTTGGCGCAAGTCACGGTGCGCGCCTTAAGCAATGCTTTAGGCTCCAGCCCGGCGGCTTTATTGGCCGGCGAGCGTGGTTTAGAAAGCAGCTTTAAGTTGGTCAACGCCTACCGCAAAGATAAGCTGGATTGGGTGAGCAGTCAGCCCAAAGACAGCGACGCCGGCTTTAATAAAATTTCATTGGGTTTCAAGGACGACAGCCTGCAAGCCATGGATTTGCTGGACAGTTTTGGCCATCAAACCCGCATCGTGTTTAGCCAGGTTAAAGTTAATCCTAAAATGGACCCGCGCGCTTTTGTCTTTAAGGTGCCTAAGGGCATCGATGTGGTGGGGGATAAGTAGCGTTGACCTGGCAAAAATTGCTGTTGGCCAGCTTGCTGGCGTGCTTGCTAAGCAGTCCTGCGCTGGCTGATGGCCAATTGACCCAGTTAACGGGTAAGGTGCGTGTGAAAAAAGCCATTGGTAGTTTGGTCGATGCGAAGAAGGGCATGGCCGTGCGGCAAGGTGACAGCCTAATTACCGGCGACGACGGTTACGTGCGTGTGTTGATGAGCGATGGCGGGCAAATGGTGCTGCGTTCAAACACAGAGATTAAAATTGACGCCTACCATTTTGAGCAAGAGCAACCCGATCAGGATCGCTTTGTTTTTTCTGCATTGAAAGGTGGCTTGCGGGCCGTCACTGGCTTAATCAGTAAGCGCGGCAAGCGCGATGCCTATCAGGCCAATACGCACACGGCGACCATAGGCATACGCGGCACTGAATACGACCTACGCGTTTGCGAACCAAGGCCGGATAAAAAGAACGATTGCGATGGGCTGGCGGAAGGGGCGTATTTGGCCGTGATAGTTGGCGCCATCGTGGTAACGAATGAGCTAGGTTACGTGGATTTAATGACCGGCCAATTTGGCTTTGCGCCACCGAATTTACCACCTGTCATTCTAACGCGGGACCCTGGCGTGAGTTTTATGTTGCCAGCCGGTTTGGATGGCGAGGATGACGGGGCCTTAGAATGCAGCATTTAAAGCAAGGCTACAATAGGAGCTTGCATAAAGTGACGACACAGCATGTCCATTGATTTATTTGCAGCCCCTAGCCCAGTTGCACCGCTGGCTGAACAGTTGCGACCCACTACCCTAGATGAGGTGGTGGGGCAATCGCATTTGTTGGCAGCCAACAAGCCGCTGCGCTTGGCTTTTCAGTCCGGCAAACTGCCGTCCATGATATTGTGGGGGCCGCCTGGCGTGGGTAAAACCACTTTGGCTAGATTGATAGCCAACACCGCCGATGCCGACTTTATTCCTATTTCAGCGGTTTTATCCGGCATTAAAGACATCCGTGAGGCCGTGGAGCGGGCCGAGCACACCTTGCAGCAATCCGGTCGCAAAACCATTTTGTTTGTGGACGAGGTGCACCGCTTTAATAAGGGTCAGCAAGATGCCTTTTTGCCGTATGTGGAGAGTGGCCTCATTACCTTTATCGGCGCCACCACAGAGAATCCCTCGTTTGAGGTCAACAGTGCGCTATTAAGCCGTTCGCAAGTGTTTGTCTTGAACGCTTTGTCCGATGAGGAATTAGGCGTTTTGCTGGATAGGGCGCAAGCCTTGGTAGCGGCTAAAGTTGATGTGAGTGCGGAAGCGCGCGAGCAGATCATCTCTTATGCCGATGGCGACGCGCGCCGATTGCTAAACTTTTTAGAAGGTTTGTTCAATGCGGCAGACAGTGCCGGGGTAACGGCCATCGATCTGGCCTTTTTACAAACCACCATGGCCAGCAAGATGCGTCGCTTTGATAAGGGTGGCGAGGCATTTTACGATCAGATTTCGGCTTTGCATAAATCGGTGCGCGGTTCCAATCCGGATGCCGCCTTGTATTGGTTTTTACGCATGCTAGATGGCGGTGCCGATCCCTTGTATTTAGGCCGACGCATAGTGCGCATGGCCATAGAAGACATTGGTTTGGCCGATCCACGGGCACAAAGCATGTGCTTGGAGGCCTGTCAGATTTTTGAGCGTTTGGGCACGCCTGAAGGCGAGTTAGCCTTGGCTAACGCGGTTATTTATTTGGCCGTGGCACCGAAAAGCAACGCGGCTTACCAAGCTTACAATCAAGCCAAGGCTTTTGTCGCCAACGGCGACTCCAGCCCCGTGCCTTTGCACCTCAGAAACGCGCCCACCAAACTCATGAAAGACTTGGACTACGGCAAGGCCTACCGTTATGCCCATAATGAACCGGAGGCTTATGCGGCTGGGGTAGATTATTTCCCGGATGGATTAACGCCGCCGCCATTTTATATCCCCACGCCGCGCGGCTTAGAAGGTAAAATTACGGAAAAATTAGCGCACTTACGTGATTTGGATAAAAAAGCAAAAAAATAGCTCAATTGGCCGCTTAGAGCCAAGTGATATCAGGTTTAGGATCAGACTATGTTAGACATACAAGCTTTACGCAACGATTTAGATGGGGTGGTGAGCGCCTTAAAAAAACGTGGTTTTGATTTTGATGCCGCTGGCTTTTTGGCCTTGGAGCAAACGCGCAAAACCGTGCAAACCCGCACCCAAGATTTGCAAGCAAAACGCAATAATGCCTCTAAATTGATCGGCATGGCCAAAGCCAAAGGCGAAGACGTGACCGCCGTCATGGCCGAAGTGGCCGGTTTGGGCGATCAGTTAAAAGCCGATGAGGCGCAATTGAGTGAATTGCAAGCGCAGTTGCAAGCCTTGTTATTGAATGTGCCTAACTTGCCACACGACAGCGTGCCGGCTGGTTTATCCGAAGCCGATAACGTGGAAGTGCGTAAAGTCGGGGTGCCGCGTCAATTCGATTTTGCCGTTAAAGACCACACCGATGTCGGCACGCCGCTGGGCTTGGATTTTGATACCGGCATCAAATTATCCGGCGCCCGCTTTACTTTTATGCGTGGCGCGATTGCTAAATTGCACCGGGCTTTAGCGCAATTCATGCTTGATACCCAGACTGAGCAGCACGGCTACACGGAATGCTACACGCCGTACATGGTGAATGCCGATAGCTTGATCGGTACCGGTCAGTTGCCTAAGTTTGAGGCCGACTTATTCAGCTTAAATCACAACGACAGCAAGCTGTATTTGATACCCACATCGGAAGTCAGCTTAACCAATACGGTACGCGATGAAATCGTCGCCTTGGAAGCCTTGCCAATAAAACTCACTGCGCACACGCCGTGTTTCCGCTCTGAGGCCGGTTCCTACGGTCGTGACACCAAAGGCATGATACGTCAGCATCAATTTGATAAAGTCGAAATGGTGCAGATAGTCCACCCTAGCAAGAGCTATGAGGCTTTAGAAGAGATGGTAGGGCACGCCGAGCGCATATTGCAAGACTTAGCTCTGCCGTATCGCGTGGTGTCCTTGTGCGTGGGTGACATGGGCTTTGGTGCGGCTAAAACCTACGATTTGGAAGTGTGGCTGCCGGCACAAAATACTTACCGTGAAATTTCCTCGGTATCGAATTGCGAAGCGTTTCAAGCACGCCGTTTGCAAGCGCGCTTCAGAAACGAGGCGGGTAAACCGGAATTGGTGCACACCTTGAACGGTTCAGGTTTAGCGGTGGGTCGCACCTTGGTGGCAGTCTTGGAAAACTACCAAAATGCCGATGGCAGCGTGACCGTGCCGGAAGTATTGCGTCCTTACATGAATAATCTGGCGGTGATACAAGCGGCTTAAATTGGCCGTTTTCTTAAGCAGCAAAGGCCAATTTAAACAGGTTTAGATCGATGCCATTTTTAGGTTGCTGGCGTTCCAATATGCGCTGGTAGCTGCGCACCGATTCAACAAACACCACTGGCGCACCGCCACTGGCATAGCCGTATTTCACTGTATTGTAGTATTCCGGATGCTTTAATAAAACCAAGGTCTTTTTCACGTCTGCCCAGCTGTCTGGGTTAAGGTTTAGGCGTGCAGCCAGCACCCTGGCGTCTTCAACGTGGGCATAGCCTATGTTGTAGGCTGCCAAGGCCATGTAAGTGCGATCCGGTTCGGGTATCCTATCGGGCACGGTGTCTATCAGTTTGAGCAAATATTTAGCGCCAGCTGGGATGCTTTGTTTGGGATCCAGCCTATCGGTCACACCCATTAAGTCAGCCGTTTCTTCGGTTAGCATCATCAAGCCACGCACGTTGGTGGGCGAGGTGTTGTAGGTGTCCCAATGCGATTCGCGGTAACTCAAGGCGGCCAGCAAACGCCAGTCTATGCCGGTGATGTTTTCCGCTTGTTTAAATAAGCGTTGGTATTTGGGTAGCAAGCTGTTGCAATCCTTGAGGAAAGTGCTGACATCCAGGGTGTTGAGCCGCTCATTGTGACCGTAATAGCGGTCCAATAAATTGCGTAAGCTGCCGTCGGCTTTAATCTTGGCAAAAAAAGCCTGCACATTGCGCACCAAGCGTGGGTCGGCATTTTTCGACATGGCCCAAGCGATGCGATCGCTAGGACCTATGTTCATGGCCACGTCTAGGTTGGGGTAATGGTTTTGCATTAAGGCCGCTAAATGGCTATCAGCCACGGTGTAATCTAGTAGGCCATCCGCCACTTCTTCTAGCAGTGATTCGGTATTGGTTTGATTTACTTCTGCCCATTTCAGCCCAGGGTGGCTTTTTTGCAATTGCATTAAGCGTTCTGCGTAGCTTGTGCCTTTGGGTACGCTGATTTTTTTACCCAGTAGCGCATTGAAATTCTGCGGTTTTTTATTCAATTCATTATTGAAAATAAGTTGCTGCTGGGTTTCTTGGTAAGGGATGGAAAACTGCACTTGGTGCTTGCGTAATGGCGTGATGCTTAGGTTGGCCGCCGCAATGTGGGCTTTATTTTTTAATACGCTGGGTATGACTTCGCTGATGCTGTTGGCTAAGACAAAGCGTATCTCGTGGTTAGGGTAGTAGTCGCGAACAAACATCACCGCCAAGTCATATTCTATGCCAGCCGGTTGGTTATCGTTGCCTAGGTAATAGGTAGTGGGGCCATTGTGCGTGACAAAGACTAATTCTTTTTTGTTTGGATCGATGCGCGGCGCGATATCCACGGCATTGCGTGGCAGGTAGGCCAATAGCAAGGCAAAAGCCAGCAACAGGCATAAAACAGCCAAGTTGCGGGGTTTGCTGAAAAAGTTACCTAAGCCCAATGCTCGCTAACCTTGCCGTTTTCTGCAATCAATAAGGCGTCACACAAGCCACAAAAAATGCCGTGCTCGACGACGCCTGGGACGTTGTTAATCACTTGGTTTAAGGCGACGGCATCTTGCCTGCGCTCAAATTGCATGTCCAATACCAAGCTGCCGTGTGAAGTGACCCACAGTCCGTCTTTGTTGGTGTTGGGGCGTAGGTCGCCCACCCCACCAAAGGCTTCTAAGCTACGCTTGGCTAATTGCCAAGCATTGGGCATGACCTCTATGGGAATGGCAAATTTTTGACCTAGGTAATCCACCCGTTTGCTGGCTTCGGCCACGGCGATAAAGGTTTTGGCGGCTTGCGCTAGCAATTTCTCTTTAACTAAATCGCTGCCGCGGCCTTTCAGCAAGCATCTATCACTGGTGAATTCATCGGCGCCGTCTACGTATAAATCAATCGTGCTTAATTGCTCAATGGCGATGCTGGGTAATTGCAAGGAGTGGGCATAAATGGCGCTGGTCAACGAACTGGCCACGGTGGTGATTTTTAAGGCCTCTTCGCGTTGGCGTCTAGCCAATTCGGCGATGAAGTAATTGGCTGTGGAGCCAGTGCCTAAGCCAACCAGCATACCACTTTTAACGTGTTGTGCTGCCGCTAGGGCAACAGATTGTTTATCGTTCACGTCGCTTTATCTCCAAGCTAAGGGCTTTTCTAGTTAGCGTTATGATAACGCGATTAGGCTGTTTTAGGCATTAAAAAAGGAGCTTGTTCGCTCCCTTTTTATCTGCATTGCTACGGCTTTATGAAGCCGACATTTATTTTAAAACGCGGTTTCTGTATTCGCCGGTACGGGTGTCGATTTCAATCTTGTCACCTTGTGCACAGAATAAAGGTACTGGCAATTCAAAGCCTGAAGCCAATTTAGCCGGTTTCATTACTTTACCTGAGGTGTCGCCTTTAACCGCTGGTTCGGTGTAAGTGATTTCACGCACTACGGTGGTTGGCAATTCAACAGAGATGGCTTTTTCGTTGTAAAAACGGATGTCTACTGGCATGCCGTCTTCTAGGTAGGGAAGCACGTCTTCCATGAATTCCGCATCCACATCGTATTGGTTGTAATCGGCATCCATGAACACATAGCTTGGATCGGCAAAGTAAGAGTAGGTCGCTTCTTTTTTCTCTAAAATAACGACTTCAAATTTGTCGCCGGCACCGTAAATGGTTTCGCTAGGCGTGTCGGTTAACAAGTTTTTAAATTTCATTTTTACTACAGCCGTGCTACGACCAGATTTGGTGTATTCGGCTTTAACCACGACCAATGGGTCACTGCCGACCATAATCACATTACCGGCGCGAAGTTCTTGTGCTGTTTTCATAAATTTTCCCTGCCAAAATAAGGGGTTAGTAAATAGTTAAGTGCTGCGCTTATGTTAAGAAAAAACCATTTAAAAATGGTTTTAAAAAGATCGTAGGCTTAGCAACAAAGGCGCGAATTATACCTTATTTTCTGTTAATTTTTCATTAAAACTCAGCAATTTGCTGAGCAAATCCGGCTGCTTGGCCAGCCTATTCGCTTCCGCTAGCGCATGCTCCTTAGCTAGGCTTAGGGCCTGCATGAGCTCAGTAAAAATCGTGCTGTCGTGGGTTTTGGCCTCCGACCAAGCATAATGGGCTGCAGTCAATAGGGTGCTTAATTCTGGGTTGGCCTGCTTGCTGTAGCGATCTAAAAAAGCCTGCATTTTCTTTAAATGCGTGCCTTCCTCTTGTATATAGGGCTGCCAAATAAAGGCTTGTCCTGCCCAGATGGCGCGCACCCAACTGTCTTCGCCGCGCACAAAATTGCAGTCGCATGACCAAAGCAAGCGATCGTAATTGGCTTGGCTTAAGAAGGGTATAGGCTGCACGGTGATGTTGTGCTTATTCAAGCTTAGCCCAGCACCCCGTGCGAAATCCGGGAAGAGGTCGGCTGTGCTGCGTAGCAGGCTGGTTGGAAAGAATAGGGTGACCGCTTGATCCAAGCTATGCAAGCCGGTTAGCAAGCATGGGACGTTGGCTTGCGGGTAGCAAAATAATGAAATCTTAAGGCTGTTTTCTATGGCTGCCGTGCCTTGCTCACAGCCCAGTGCTTGCCAAAATCGGCTTTGTGCCTGGGTGTCCTTGCTGTAAGCGATGCGCTTAGCGATAAGGTCGCGCTCGCGTAGTAAACCGCCGGTGTTTATTTCAAAGCCAGGAAAGAAAAAATGCTTGGTGATGGGCATTTGCACTTGCGGGGAGGGTTTGCCATGAAAATCGGCCACCCAGTCCTCGGCGGACAAGTAATCTAGGTTAATCCAATGCGATTGCTGCGACAACATTTTTTCCAGATAAGCTAGGGGTAAGCCGCATGAAAAAGTCTCTAGCACGGTAGCGGCTGGCATGATGGCCTCGTTTGGCCAAGTGCAGACCGTCACGCCGGCAATGTTTTGTTGCGCTAGCTTGGTGTTTAATTGCGGCACAATGTGGGCGGCAGCCTGCATGTCGTCTATGAATAGGCGCACCCTAAATGCTTGTTCATTTGCCAATTGCTGGCATAAGCGCCAACACACCCCAATGTCGCCATGGTTGTCGACAATCTTGCAAAATACATCCCAAGTTTGTAAGGCGGATTTGTTCACGATTTAAGAGGGTTTGCTGCCATCTAGTTCTGCCGCTTGGTAGCTCACTTCGACGATCTCGTATTGTTCATCACCGGCTGGCGTGCTGACCTTGATGACATCGCCTACTTGTTTGCCTAGCATGGCCTTGGCCAGTGGCGAGACCCAGCTGATGTAGCCTGCGGAGGGATTTAATTCGTCCTTGCCGACGATGCGGTAGCGATGTTCGCTGTCGTTTTTGAGAGCGAACAAGCTGACCCAGGCGCCAAAAAATACTTTTTCTAAGCCTTGTTGGGTGGCCGGATCAACAATGACGGCGGCGTCCATGCGCTGCATCAAGAAGCGTAAGCGGCTGTCGATTTGCCGTAAGCGGCGTTTGCCGTAAATGTAATCGCCGTTTTCGCTGCGGTCACCATTGCTGGCTGCCCATGACACCACCTTAACCAAGGCCGGTCGTTCCACCTTGAGCAGGGCCTGAAATTCCGCTTCAAGCGCGGCATGCCCTTGTGGGGTGATGTAATTTTTTTCGTCAGCCATGGCTATGGGTATGGCTTACTTTTCCAGCACGATTAAGTCGTCGACAAAATAAGCCGTTTCGCCAAAGCAAGAAGAGGGGATGCCTTTGTGTTCTTGGTAGTGAATTTTGACCCTTAGGCCCATTGAGTCGTTTACTTTTTTGGCTACCGCGTCATCATGAACCGTGAAGAAAAACTTTTCTGCTTGGGTGCCTGGCATGGACACCAATACAATCTCGCCTTCCCAGGTTTTGCATAGGTAGCCTTTCAGCGAAAATTTTTGCACGTAGCCGGCACGCTCGCCTGAGGAGTAGACCCAGTTTAGGCTAGCCCAGGTGTATAAACTAAATAGCAGGGCGGGTAAAACGATTAGCCCAAGGCCGAACTTGATGGTGTTTTTAATTTTTAGGGACATGATTAAGCGTGTAGTAAACCTTGTTTGTTAATGCTTAGCGTATGCGACTGATAAGCGGAAGGGACTGGCTGAGTGAACCTTATGCATGGTGCCTAGTCAGTTACATTGAATTTAATTTTAACACCTTAGTGCATTACTTGATCAAGCCTAAATTTTATAAGGGTGACATAATGAAAAAACTGCTTTTATTCTTACTATTACTAGGAGCCACCAGCATGGCCAGTGCCGCTTGTAATGAGCTCTACAATCATGAGTTGACCACTCTGCAAGGTGAAAAAATCAAGCTGTGCGATCACCAAGATAAGGTTATTTTGGTGGTGAATACGGCTAGCAAATGCGGCTTTACCCCTCAGTTTGACGCCTTGGAGGGCTTGTACAGCAAATACAAAGACAATGGCTTGTTGGTTTTGGGTTTTCCTTCCAACGACTTTAGGCAAGAGCCGGGTAGCGATAAGCAAATAGGCGATTTTTGTAAATTAACCTACGCGGTTAAATTCCCAATGATGAGCAAGAGCTCGGTAACCGGTAGCAATGCCCATCCTTTATACAAGCAGTTGTTGGCTAAAACCGGTGATGCGCCGCAATGGAATTTTTACAAGTATTTGATATTGCCTGGTGGCAAGCAGGTGTATGCCTACGGCAGCATGACACAACCGGATTCGGCTGAAATTTTAAATAAAATCAAAGCCAACTTGAAGTAAGTGTGCAGCAATAAAAAAGGCGCTATAAAGCGCCTTTTTTTCGTTTTCGGCACTTAGCCCTGTGTTAGGTTGTGGGTCTTTTCCATGATGATGGCGGACAGCTCTTCTACTGAGCGGCTGGTGGAGTCTGCCCATGTGATCCCGGCATTACGCATGAGGTTTTCTGCGGTGGCAATTTCCTTACGGCAGTTCTCAAGCGAGGCGTAGAAGCTACCAAATCGGCGTTCGCTGCGCACGGCATGCAAACGTTCTGGTTTGATGGTTAAACCGAAGATTTTATCTAAATGCTTGTGCAAAATTGCCGGTAGGGTGCCGCGTTCAAAGTCTTCAGGAATCAAGGGGTAGTTGGCGGCTTTAATGCCAAACTGCATGGCCAAGTAAACGCTGGTGGGGGTTTTGCCGCAACGGGATACGCCGACCAAGATGACTTGCGCTTCCTCTAAGCCAGAATTGGTCATGCCGTCATCGTGGTTTAGGGTGAAGTTAACCGCTTCCATGCGGTCATTGTATTTGCTGCCCATGACGCTATGGGCAATGCCGGCGCCAGTTAGGGGTTGTTGGGCTAATTCCACCCCAAGTGGATCGATAAAAGTGCTGAACAAATCAATAAAATAGGCGTTGGATTTCTTTAAGGCATTGCGTAGCTCTATGCTACCAATCGACATGATGACCACAGGCCGGCCGCCATTGACTTCCGCTGCTTGCAGAATGGCCTCTTGCGCCAGCTTGATTTTATCTAGGGTGTCGGTAAACGGCATGCGCACTTGGGTGAAGCTGGTGCTAGGAAAATGCTCCAGTAATTTACCCAAGGCGCCGGCGGTGATGCCGGTACCGTCTGAGATGAAAAAAACGGTCCGATTGATCATGGCTGCCTAATAAGCTTGCTGTGCACGCTTACTTTTTGGTGAGGCGTTGCCAAGTACTGACCACGGTATCCGGGTTGAGTGACATCGATTGTATGCCTTCAGCCAATAGCCATTCAGCAAAGTCTGGGTGGTCAGATGGGCCTTGGCCGCATATGCCCACGTATTTACCCAAGCGGTTGCAGGTTTGAATGGCCATTTTGATTAAGGCTTTTACGGCGTCATTACGCTCGTCAAAACCGTCGGCTAAGATGCCAGAATCGCGGTCCATGCCCAGTGTTAACTGGGTTAAATCGTTAGAGCCGATAGAGAAGCCGTCGAAATGCGCTAAAAATTGCTCAGCCAACAAGGCGTTGGATGGAATCTCGCACATCATGATGATGCGTAAGCCATTTTCGCCGCGTTTAAGGCCATTGGCCGCCATGATGTCGATAACGGCTTTGGCCTCGTCTAGGGTGCGGACGAATGGAATCATCAGTTCCACGTTGGTTAAACCCATTTCATCGCGGACTTTTTTCATGGCCGTGCATTCCATGGCAAAGCATTCTTTAAAGTCTTCGGCCATGTAACGGGCCGCACCACGGAAACCTATCATTGGGTTTTCTTCGTCCGGTTCGTAGATGTCGCCGCCTACTAATTTTTTGTATTCATTGGATTTAAAATCCGAGGTACGCACAATGACCGGTTTTGGGTAAAACGCAGCGGCAATGGTGGCGACACCTTCCGCTACTTTATCTATGTAAAACTGCTTAGGATTGGCGTAGCCGCGTGTGCGGTTTTTAATGGTGGCCTTGACGGCTGTAGGCATGGCATCCACATTCAATATGGCTTTAGGGTGTATGCCCACCATGTTGTTAATCACGAATTCTAAGCGGGCCAGGCCGACACCGTCATTCGGCGTTTTAGCAAAACCAAAAGCCATGTCTGGGTTACCCACGTTCATCATGATTTTGCATGGGGCTTTGGTCAGGGCCGCCGCCGCTTGTGTGTTGACTTCATAATCCAATGCACCATGGTAAACAAAGCCGGATTCGCCTTCGGCGCAAGATACCGTGACCACTTCGCCTTCACGCAAGATGTCGGTGGCATTGACTGAGCCCACGATGGCAGGAATGCCTAATTCACGCGCGATAATCGCCGCATGGCAGGTGCGTCCGCCACGATTGGTGACCAGTGCGCTGGCACGTTTCATCACCGGTTCCCAGTTAGGGTCTGTCATGTCAGCTACCAGCACATCACCCGGTTGGACTAAGTGCATGTCGGCTGGATCGAGCACGATACGCACCGGGCCCACGCCCACTTTTTGCGTTACCGCGCGGCCCACTACCAATGGGGTGGCTTGGTGCTTATTAAGCTTGAAGGTTTCCGTGACGTTGTTTAGGGACTCTTGCGATTTCACCGTTTCAGGGCGCGCTTGCAAGATGTAGAGTTTATTGTCTATGCCGTTTTTACCCCATTCTATGTCCATTGGGCAGCCATAGTGCGCCTCTATGGTCATGGCATAGCGTGCCAATTCTAAAACATCGTCATTGCTTAATGAGTAACGGTCGCTGTCAGCCGCATCCACGTCTATGGTGTGGGTGCTTTTACCGGCTTGGGTAGCGTCCGAGAACACCATTTTGATCAATTTTGAACCCATGGTGCGGCGCACGATGGAAGCTTTGCCTTGCGCCAAGGTAGGCTTGTGTACGTAAAACTCGTCCGGGTTGACGGCGCCTTGCACCACGGTTTCGCCTAAGCCATAGGACGATGTGATGAAGACCACGTCTTTAAAACCGGATTCGGTGTCTATGGTAAACATGACGCCGGCACAGCCGATGTCGCTGCGTACCATTTGTTGAACGCCAGCCGATAGGGCGACATCAGCGTGCACAAAGCCTTTGTGCACACGGTAGGAAATGGCTCTGTCGTTGTACAAAGAAGCAAACACTTCTTTGATAGCGTGCAAGATGTTGTCTAGGCCGTGTATGTTTAAGAAGGATTCTTGTTGACCGGCAAACGACGCATCGGGTAAATCCTCTGCGGTGGCTGAGGAGCGCACGGCGAATGTCGCGCCTTTGCCGGATTTGGCAATCAGGTTCTCGTAGTGTTCGGCGATGGCTTTATCTAAAGCGGCTGGGAATGGTGCGGCCATAATCCATTCACGGACTTGTTTACCGCAAACCGCCAAGGCTTGGGTATCGTCTACGTTGAGTGTTTCCAACGCGGCATTAATTTTTACGTCTAATTCATTCACCTTTAAAAATTCGCGATAGGCATCGGCTGTGGTGGCAAAGCCGGTTGGAACACGCACGCCCTTTGCTGACAGCTGAGAAATCATCTCACCTAAGGAGGCGTTTTTGCCACCAACAGAAGGTACATCGACGTTTCTTAATTTTTCAAATGGAATAACGTGGGCAGACATGTGAGTTCCTTAGGTGTTCTAACTACGGGTAAATTATGATTAATTAACATTTTGCCTAAATTGTCAGGTGCTGTCACCTGAAATAGCATACTAGGGTTGAAAATTAAGACTACAAAAGCATAAACCTATCAAAAATTAATCCGCTAGTCTAAAATGCATTAGACCTTGGTCCGTGATGCCCGTGATGCCCGTGACCCAGCACCCTCTAGACAAAAACAGCAGACTAAAACAGCGATTAATACCTATGCAATTAAGCCAGGCCAAGCAAGTTAAAGTGACCAGCCGTGCGCGTTTGCACATGGGTTTCTTTGATTTGCATGGGGGCTTGGGCCGCCTATACGGTGGCATAGGAGTAAGCCTGTCGGCACCAGTGCAAACCCTGACCTTAAGCTTAGCGGAGACTTGGTCGGCTGAGTCGGCAGCCAACGCCCGCGCTTTGGCCATGGCTCAATCACTGATGGCTAAATTAAAGCTAAATTCCGCCCTTAGGCTTGATCTTAAACAAAGCTTGCCTGAGCATGCCGGATTGGGCTCGGGCACGCAGTTGGCTTTGACTATAGGGGCGGCTATTAGCCATTTATTTCAATTAAATTTAAGCACTAAAGAGTTGGCGGTGTTAAGCGGCAGGGGGCAGCGTTCGGGCATAGGCATAGCGGCATTTGACCATGGCGGACTGTTGATAGACGGTGGTCGGCGCATGGAAGCTGGCAGTACAGGTATCCCACCCTTATTGGCGCGCTACGACTTCCCTGAAGATTGGCGCATTTTGTTGGTGCTAGACAACAGCTTAGCCGGCGTGCACGGTGACCATGAGCGTGCTGCCTTTGAGCAATTGCCGCCATTTTCAGAAAGCATGGCGGCGCATTTGTGCCGGCATGTCTTAATGCAAGCGATGCCGGCTTTGCTGGAGCGTGATCTGTATGCTTTTGGCCAGGCGATACAAGTGTTGCAATCACACGTGGGGGATTATTTTGCTCCTGTGCAAGGCGGTCGCTATGCCAGTGCCGAGGTGGCAGCGGTGTTGCAGCATTTGTCGGCGTCTGGCGTGGCTTGCTTTGGCCAGAGCTCATGGGGCCCGACCGGCTTTGCGGTTTTTGCCGATGCGGCATCGGCCGAAGCGCACTTGAGTCAGTTGAAAACCAAGTTTGCCCAAAGTGGGCTTAATTGGATAATCTGCAGCGGCTATAATTGCGGAGCCCAATTATCCGATGCAGTCGATTAAGGTGTTATTTAAGCAGGCTAAACTACAAAGAAACGGCAGACCATGCAGACCATAAAACCCAGTATTTTGCATTTATTGACCACGGCTAAAAATGCCAGCCCATTTGACGTAAACATGGCTGTTGATGCTGGCTTTGATATTGTCATGCCATACACTAATTTGGAGCTGGCTGAGGTGGCAGGCTTGGCGCAAGACGCCATTTTTTCGCGCAGCCCATCGGGCGTTAAGCGTGAAGCCTTGTTCATAGGCGGGCGCGATATTGATCTGGCCATGGCCATGATGGCGGCCGCCAAAAACACCATGTTCCATCCTTTTGCATGTTCCATTTTTGCAGACCCGTCTGGCGCGTTTACTACCGCTGCGGCTATCGTGGCCAAACTGGAATGGCATTTAAAGCAGCAATTTGATCAAGCGTTGGCAGGTAAAACGCTGTGCATTTTTGGTGCCAATGGACCGGTTGGTGGTTGTGTGGCGATTATCGCTGCGCAATTAGGCATGCAGGTGCAATTGCTAACGCACAAATCGGTGTCGACCTTGACGGAAAAAGTGGCGCGTTGGAATAGCCAATACCAATTGTCGATGCAGGTGATGGACGGTACGACGGAGCAGGCGAAAGAACAGGCCTTAGAGCAGGCGGAATTGCTGGTGTGCGCTGCGGCCGCTGGCGTGCGGCTGATTAGTCAATCGCAATTGCAGCAAGCAAAAAACTTAACAGGTTTGCTGGATGTGAATGCCGTGCCGCCCTCGGCGGTGGATGGCGTCAGTTCGGACATGGATGGTCAGCTTATATTAAACGGTAGGGCGTTCGCAGTAGGTGCCTTAGCCGTAGGCCAGCTTAAGTATCAAACGCAAATGCAATTGTTAAAACAAATGACCGCGGCAGACCAGCCTTTGTACCTGGAGTTTAATGCGGCATTTAAGCTTGCCCGCGACATCTTGCATTCGCATTAAGCTGTTTCACCGCCGCATTTGTTCAGCCCAGCCTTATTGATTATCGCGCTTTCTGCTCGGCCTTTTGTGTCTGCGGCAGTGCAGGCCGGTTTTAAGGTCACCGCCATCGATGGCTTTGCTGATAGCCAAACGCAGGCGATGGCCAGTCTGACAGCGGTGGCGCCTTTCGACCACGATGGCTTTCAAGTCAAGGCCTTGCTCGCTATTATCGATACGCTGGATACCAGTCGCTATATCGGTTTTGTTTACGGTAGTGGCTTTGAAGCGCAGCCAGCCTTGTTGGCTGAGATCGCTAAGCGCATCCCCTTGCTGGGTAACCTACCGGCGACGCTGGCCAGCGTTAAATCCCCACCGGTTTTTTTCTCCGCTTGTGCGCGATTGGGCTTGGCTCACCCGCAAACCTGGACGCAGGCTAATGCAAGCTTACCGTTAGATGGCTTAGTGAAGGCTGTAGGGGCCAGCGGTGGCAGCCATGTTCAGCCCTACAGCAATGCAAAAGTAACGCTGGATAAGCAACGCTATGTGCAGCAGAAACTGCATGGCTTGCCGGTGTCGGTATTGTTTCTAGCCTATGGTCAGCAGACTGCACTGGTGGGTTTTAATGAATTGATGCTGGCGCCGACCGAGGCCTTGCCCTACCGCTACGGTGGGGCGATCAGTCAAATTGATTTGACCGAAAGTGAGCAAGATCAGCTCTTGAAGGCGGCGCAGCAATTGACGGCCGAATTTTCCTTATTGGGTTTAAACAGTTTGGATGCCGTGCTGCAAGATGGCGTGGCCTATGTGTTGGAGGTCAATCCGCGCTTAAGTGCCAGTGTGGGCTTGTATGAAACGGTTGATGGCGAGTTGAATTTATTGGCCATGCACGTCGCCGCCTGCACGCAATCCCAAGCGTATGCATTGCCATCGTCCGTCGCCGTGAAATCCGGCAGTGTAGCGCAAGCAGTTATTTACAGTGCCTTGCCCTTGAGCGTCCCGGCCAACTTTGCTTGGCCAGATTGGGTGCAAGATTGCCCGTCCCCTCAGTCATCGACCCAGATGCTGGCGGGTCAGCCCATTTGCACGGTGTTGGCCACAGCCGACAAGGCAGACGCGGCAAAGCATTTGCTGGCAATTCGAGTTAAAATGCTCAACAATTTATTGGCTAATCGTTTGAAAGAAGATGAAGATGCAAGCCCCTTCTAGCGCGTCCGTGCATGCGAGTGTGAACCAGTTAAGCGCGCCTTTGTTGGCTAGGCTGCTAGCGAATGCGTCGGCTTTAAACATCGGTGTGACGCAGCACCTGCTCGGTTGCCGCATAGTCGATGCGGGCATAGCCCATGCGGGTAGTTTGGAAGCAGGGCGTTTAATTGCGGAAGTATGCCTAGGTGGCTTAGCCCGCGTGGAGTTTCAAACGGATCAGCGATTTAAGCCGTCTCTTAATTGGCCGACGGCGATCAGCGTGACATCCGAGCAGCCAGTACTGGCATGTTTAGCCAGTCAATATGCAGGCTGGGCTTTGAGTCACGAGGGTTTTTATGCCTTGGGCTCGGGACCGGCCCGCGCCTTGGCGCAGCGAGAAGATTTGTTCGCCGAGCTGGCTTATAAAGATACGGCCACGTCCACCTGCTTGGTCTTGGAAACCGATCGCATGCCACCTGAGCAAGTGATAGCCAAAGTGCTGCAGGATACGCAGGTGCCGGCAGCCAATTTGACCATCATCCTAACCCCGACCACCAGCATTGCCGGCGTGGTGCAAATTGTCGCGCGGGTATTGGAAGTGGCCTTGCATAAAGCCCATACCCTGCATTTTCCTTTGAGCAATATCGTCAGTGGCAGTGGCGTGGCGGTATTGCCGCCAGTGGCCAAGGATTTTATGACCGCCATGGGGCGCACCAATGATGCCATTCTTTTCGGTGGCACGGTCAATTTGCTGGTCGATTGCGATGATGCGGCTGCGCAGTCATTGGCCAGCCATTTACCCAGTTGCGCCTCCAAAGATTACGGCCTTACTTTTGCTGAGGTGTTTAAAGCGGCCAATATGGACTTTTATAAAATTGACCCCATGCTGTTTTCGCCAGCGCAGGTGGTCATCAGCAACCGTCAATCGGGCGCTGTTTTTGCAGCAGGCCAGTTAAATGCCGATTTGCTGAAGCAGTCTTTTTCCGACTAAGGCTAGCTTAGACTAAATGCAAATCCCCGACTGAATGCAAATACCCATATTTACCGATGAGGCCGGTTGGCACGGCGCGCAATTAATTCAGGCTTTCAAGGTGCGCGGCGTGGATGCGCATTGTGTGCCTTTGCACGCGTGCATGATCAATATGTCGGGTCAAGGTCCGGCGATAAGCATTCCTGGCCACACGGCATTGCCACAAGCGGTATTTGTTCGCGGGGTGGCTGGCGGCAGCTTGCAGCAAGTGGTGACGCGTTTAAATGTGTTGCACATGCTGGCCATGCACGGCGTACGCGTTTACAACGACGGCAGGGCCGTAGAGCGGGCGGTGGACAAGGCCATGACCAGTTTCTTGCTCGGTATGCATGGCGTCAAGACGCCGGCTACTTGGGTGTGCGAATCCAGGCAACAGGCACAACAAATTCGGCAAGAGGCGCAGGCTAATCAACAGGAATTGGTAATCAAACCCTTGTTCGGATCGCAAGGCTTGGGCGTGCGTAAACTACCTTTTACGGAGGCGTTGCCGGTGCCCATGCAGCAATTTGTCGATGGGGTTTATTATTTTCAGCAATTGATTACGCCGCCAGGCGATGCCGATGGCAGCGCTAGCCACGATTACCGGGTATTTGTGATTGATGGCCAGGTGGTGGCTAGCATGAAGCGCAGCGGTGCGGCTTGGTTGAATAATCTGGCCTCCGGTGGTTTAGCCAAGGCTTATGTGGCCAATCAAGCCATGACGGATTTAGCCTTGGTGGCAGCTTCGGCACTGAATATGGATTACTGTGGGGTAGACATCATGCAGGCGCAAAGCGGCGAATACTATGTGTTGGAAGTGAACAGCATGCCGGCCTGGAAGGGCTTGCAAAGTGTGACTGAGCAAAATATTGCCCAGTTGTTGGTGGACGATTGTTTGGCAAAATTACCGTGCGCTGCAAACCGTTAAGTCCTGCTGTCGTTGCTATGGCCTACCGGAATGCCTGCATGGCAGAATTGCAGGCCATTAAGCCCGGCAACGTGCATGTGTTTGCCGATGGTCATGGCATGACGGTGCACGATTTTATCAAGAGCGCCGATGCCACGGCTGAGCTTATTTCGCAAGCAGGCTTGACGGTGGGTGAGCGCATATTGCAAGCGGTCAAGGCGACCCAGTCAGCGGTGGGCATGAACACCAATCTAGGATTGATTTTATTGTGTGCGCCACTCATACATGCGGCCTTGTCGCCAGCGACGGAATTGGATTTGGCGCAAAATCTAGCGCGGGTATTGGAAGAGTTGTCAGTGGAGGACGGCGCAAGGGCGGCGCAAGCCATAGTGCTGGCTAAGCCGGCAGGTTTAGGGAGTGCGACTAAGCACGATGTGCAGGCTGAGATAGAGGTTAACCTGAAACAGCTGATGGCTACCGCCGCTGATAGGGACCTCATTGCATGGCAATACGCAAATAATTACGACACTATTTTTTGTGATGCCTTGCCGCGTTTTTTGACGGCCAAACAAGTTTGGCAAGATCAGGCTAAAGTAAATAGTGGGATATGGGCAGCGACGGCAGTCTACCTAGACTTTTTAGCGCGGCACCCGGATAGCCATATTGTGCGTAAACACGGCATAGACATAGCGCAAGCGGTCTGTTTGGAGGCGCAAGCCATCGAAGCGGATTACGCAAAGACCGATAATCCCAAGTTAATGCAAGCGCCATTGCTGGACTGGGATGCGTCATTAAAGCGGCGTGGTATTAATCCCGGCACCAGTGCCGACCTAACGGTGGCCACGCTGCTGGCTTATCAATTGCAACAGTTAGGCACGGCCTAAGCTTAAACTGCGTGTGGCTAATGCAGCCAAGTAAAATGGGCTATGCTAACGCCTGCGGGTAAATTTCAGATATAATATTGCACTAGATTTTATATAAGACTGCAGCATCAGCTGATTTCAAGTTAATTTTCAGGAGGCAAGTAATGGCAAATTTATTAGACCAATTAAAGGCTATGACCACCATTGTGGCAGACACCGGTGATGTTGAAGCAATCAAATCAGTTAAGCCTGTGGATGCAACAACCAACCCATCATTAGTATTAAAAGCAAGCCAATTGCCACAATACGCCCCACTTATTGAAACGGCCATTGCCTACGCTAAAGCGCAAGGCGGCACTAAAGCCGAGCAAATTGATAATGCGGCAGACAAATTAGCCGTGTTAATCGGTACTGAAATCACCAAAGTAGTACCGGGTCGTATTTCTACTGAAGTGGATGCGCGCTTATCATTCAACTTGGATGCGATGGTGGCTAAAGGCCGTAAATTGATCAAGTTGTATCAAGATTCTGGCGTGAGCAAAGACCGCGTGTTGATCAAATTAGCTTCAACATGGGAAGGCATCAAAGCCGGTGAAATCCTAGAAAAAGAAGGCATCCAATGTAACTTAACCTTGTTATTCGGTTTTGGCCAAGCACGTGCTTGTGCAGAAGCGGGCGTATTCTTAATCTCACCGTTTGTTGGCCGTATCTTAGATTGGTATAAAGCTAAAAACCCAGGTACCGAGTACACACAAGAAACCGATCCAGGCGTGGTCTCAGTTCGTGCTATCTACCAATATTACAAAGAGCACGGCTACAAAACCGTGGTAATGGGTGCTTCATTCCGTAACACCGGTGAATTGATTGCTTTGGCAGGTTGTGATCGCTTAACCGTGTCACCTAACTTATTACAAGATCTAGCGGCTACCGAAGGCAATTTAGTGCAGGTGTTGAAAGACAGCGGCGCAACTACAAAACCGGCTGCTAAGTTAACTGAAGAAGAGTTCCGTTTTGAGTTGA
Source organism: Methylotenera oryzisoli (assembly GCA_945878695.1). Lineage (GTDB taxonomy): Bacteria > Pseudomonadota > Gammaproteobacteria > Burkholderiales > Methylophilaceae > Methylotenera > Methylotenera oryzisoli_B. The sequence continues at coordinate 28,579 of CAMDXI010000009.1, forward strand.
ACCAAGATGCCATGGCCACTGAGAAATTAGCAGAAGGCATACGCGGTTTTGTGGCCGATCAAAACAAACTGGAAGCAGCTTTAAGCGAAAAACTATAAACCCAAGTTTAAGTTTGGACTTAGTGTAAGTATTTTGTAATAAAAGCGTAATCCACTAAGTTTAGAATTGACATATGTTTACTGGGCATTTACTATAAGTGTCCAGTTTTTTGTAAGGCAAGAATTGCAGTGTAAAAGCCTTTATGACGGCCTGTAGCACCATCTGGGCTTAGGCCATTTTGAACGGCTTTTATTACTAAAATAGCAATAAATTTGTATCATTTTAAAAAATTATTAAACGGAGAAACACCATGGCATTAACCCAAATGGCTTTAGATTCATTAGACTTTGACGGCACCGTTGCTTTAGCTGCATTAGTAGCACCGCACGTTGACATTCTTGAAATCGGTACACCATGCATTAAGCACAACGGTATCAAATTACTAGAAACATTACGTGCTAAATTCCCAAAAAACCAAATCTTAGTTGATTTGAAAACAATGGATGCTGGTTTCTACGAAGCTGAGCCATTCTACAAAGCTGGTGCAGATATCTGTACAGTTTTGGGTTGTGCTGATATCGGTACCATCAAAGGTGTAATCGATGTAGCTAACAAATACGGCAAAAAAGCACAAGTTGACTTGATCAACGTGGCTGATAAAGCGGCTAAAACTCAAGAAGTGGCTAAATTAGGTGCGCACATCATTGGCGTTCACACTGGTTTGGATCAACAAGCTGCTGGTCAAACACCATTTACAGACCTAGCTTTAGTAGCTGCTTTGAAATTAGGCGTTGAAATCTCAGTTGCTGGTGGTGTTAAAGCTGCAACTACAGCACAAGTACGTGACGCTGGCGCTACTATCATTGTAGCTGGCGCTGCAATTTACGGCGCTACTGATCCAGCTGCTTCTGCTGCTGAAATCACAGCTATTGCTCACGCTTAATTTAAGCGATTTCAATAAGCAATTATTGAAATGAGTAATTAGAAATCCCGACTCTTTATCGAGTCGGGATTTTTTTTAATGGTCTATTAAATGCACTGTTATTAAATATATAAGGAAAAAATTATGAGCAGCAGTCAAAAATTAATTTTAGACAAATTAAGCAGTATATTGTCTGAAACAGACAACTCTAAATCAGCCGAACTTTTAAAATTGGTTCAAGGTGCTGGCCGCACATTCATTGGTGGAGCAGGTCGTTCACTATTGGTATCACGCTTCTTTGCTATGCGCTTGGTGCACGCTGGCTATAACGTTAGCATGATAGGCGAAGTGGTGACACCAGCCATTAAAGCCGGTGATTTGTTGTTATTGGTATCGGGTTCTGGCGGTACAGAAACCTTGTTGCCATTTGTTAAAAAAGCTAAATCAGTGGGCGCGAAATTGGTGGTGATTTCCATGAAGAAATCCTCACCCATGGCCGATGCAGCTGATTTAACCATACAAATTGGTAACGACAACAGCTTCCCATTAACCCAAGGTATGCCTATGGGTTCACAATTCGAACTTTCAACCTTGTTGTTCTTGGAAGCGGCCATTGCTGATTTGATTTTTGCTAAAAGTTTGACCGAAGAGGGCATGCGCGCCATTCATGCCAATTTGGAATAAGCTAGCAAGTAATATGTCGTACGAATAAAAAAGCTCGCCTAGGCGAGCTTTTTTAGATGCCTAGCCTAGATAATGACGCCCCGCTGATTTGTCGATTATGCAATGCGGTGGCCACCAGTACGCCGTGCACTCCCAATGCTTTTAAGCTAAGCAAGTCTTGCTCATCCCTTACGCCGCCAGCCGCATACCACCGACTGCCTTTATTAGACTGCGTAATTTGTTCCAGCCTGGTCTTATTAAAGCCTTGATTGGCTCCCACGTCGCACAGTGACATAATAATGACCCGCTCTGGCCAATCTTCTGTTTGCTTAAACAATGCCAGCGGACCACGGAAGCCATCACTGAAAAAATCCAGTGATAAAATAAAGTCAGGCTGTTGCTGGCTAAGCGCCAGGTAATCCCGCATGTCATGGAAGTTTTCACTGGCTAAAATAATGCGTACATTAAGTTTTTGCCATTCAAGCAGATCCGCAGACTGCTTAAAGCCGGCATCCAGCCATAGTTCCAGTTCGGGGTAAGCGAGGCTTATCTGCGCTATGCTGGCGTAATTTGTACTGGTCTTATTCGGTAGTTTTTGAATGGCATTTAAGTCGGCGATATATAATTGCTTAAATGGGTAGATGGCCAGTAGCGCAGCGACGACAGTCAATGGATCACTAGACGGACAAAGTGGCGAGTGCATGCGTTGGTAAGTTTGCCTAAGGCCTTTTTTAGCATGCACCACTTCGCCATTCAATAAATCAATTACTGGGATTACTTGCATCATCGAACAGCGTCAAAAAATATTAGTATGCGAGTTTATCACTGCTGGCGGCTTTGGTGATGCCCCATTGCCTTGCTCCTTGGCTAAAGAAGGGGCAATGATGCGTGATGCGCTGTTAAGAGACCTAAGTGAACTCAAGGCCTACCAACTGATTAGTCTGCACGATGTTAGGCTAGAGCCATCATGCATGGTGTCAAGCAGTACGGCAGTGGCCGCCGGCGAATTCATTAAGGTGTTTGAAGCATTACTCCTGCAAGTGGATTTGGTTTGGCTGATTGCACCGGAGTCAGACGGCCACTTGCTTAAGTTAACGGAGCTGTGCTTGCAAGCGGAAAGCAAACAGGATGGGCCCATATTGATAGGCTGTGGCTACGATGCCAGCTTAATTGGCACCAGTAAAACCTTAAGTTTTGAAGCCATGCAGGCTGCCGGCATACACACGCTGCCAGTGCATGCCGGAGAAGACGTCGTTCGCGATGATTATTTTGCCCAATTGGCGCAATCTAACGAAGCTTGGCTAGTTAAGCCCGAAGATGGCGCCGGTTGTGATGGCATACAGTATTTTGCTAGCATCATGTCCATGCGCGATTGGATGCAACAAGAGGATCGCAGCCAGCATTTTTTTGCGCAAGCATACCAGGCGGGGATTGCCGCTAGTTTTTGCATGCTCTGTCGGGATGGTCAGGCCTGGTTGCTCAGTGTCAATCAGCAACACGTGAGCATGCAAGATAATGGATTTGTTTTGCATGGTATTAGCGTTAATGGCCTGAGCCAATATTGGTCTCGTTTTGAGACGCTGGCTCGCAAAATGGCTAAAATGCTACCGGATGCCTTGGCTTATGTAGGGGTGGATGTCATTATTGATACGCAGAACGACGCCCTCTATGTCATAGACATTAATCCGCGTTTAACCAGCAGCTACGTTGGCTTGCGTGAGGCCATGGCTTGCAACCCAGCCGAACTTATTTTGTCTTGCGTGTTGTCTGCGCGCTTTAAATTACCCTTAATAGAAAAAAACCGAGTGGGCATTAGCTTGCATGAAAACGACGCTTGACCATACTTCAGTAGAGCACGCCTTGTCGCCTGTTATAGGTTGGGATGTCGGTGGCGCCCACCTTAAAGCAGTGCGCATCGATGCCGTGGGTAAGCTTGCCGTCATTCAGGTATATTGCCCATTGTGGCGTGGTTTAGATGCCTTGAGTGCAGCCATCGATCAGGTATTGACGGAATTTTCTGTGTCAGCGATGGGGCATGCGCATTGCGTCACCATGACCGGGGAATTGGCGGATATTTTCCCCAATCGGGCTGCCGGCGTCCGGCAAATTGCCGACTTGTTAAGCGAGAAATTAGCCGAGCCCATGCTGTTTTATGCGGGCTACCAACATTGGCTAAGCCTGCCTGAGGTGGCAAGCCAAACCCATCGTATCGCCTCTATGAATTGGTTGGCCAGCATAGAATACTTAGCCAGCCATGTTAGCCATGCCTTGTTTATAGATATAGGCAGCACCACTACCGATTTGGCTTTAATCTGCGATGGCGAACCAAAAGTAATAGGCTTTAGCGACGCCACCCGCATGCAAACAAACGAATTAATTTACACTGGGGTGGTACGCACACCCTTAATGGCCTTGGCACAAAAAATAGAGTTTCAGGGTCAATCGATTAATCTAGCTGCTGAGCATTTTGCTACCACGGCGGATGTCTACAGCCTAACGGGCGATTTGTTGCAGAGCGAATACAGTGCAGAAACGGCTGATGGGTCAGACAAAAGCCTGGAGGCCTGCGCGCGACGTCTAGCGCGCATGATAGGGCGCGACGCCGACGATGCACCCTTAGCGGATTGGCAAGCCTTAGCGCAGGCCTTTAAGTTGCTGCAGTTACAGCAACTGCAGTTAGCTATAGAGCAGCATCTCGCTGCATTGACTGACAAATCGCAATGCGTATTGATTGGGGCAGGGGTGGGCGACTTCTTGTTAGCCAGTTTGGCTCAGCAATTAAATACGACTTACTCATCAGTGAACGATTTTATGGCGCTAGCACAGCAAGCTGGCGGATCCGCGCAGCGTATGGCTGCCGTGTGTTTCCCCGCATACGCTGTGGCCAGTTTGGGGAGGGGCCATGCTTAAGCACGCTATTCCTTATTGCGTTGATAGCAGCCGTTTATTTGAACGTATTGCCCACTTGCCTTGGCCTATGTTTCTAGACAGCGGCCAACCCAAGAGTGAGTACGGTCGTTTTGACATATTGGTAGCGCAACCCTTTGTTACCGTCACCAGCGATGAAGTGCTAGACAGTGGCCGACCAGTCATCAAAACCGAGGTCAATCAGCAGGGTGAAGTGACGGTGACTGATGAGGACGCCTTTAGCGTATTAAAGCGCCTATTGGCCGCCTACCCAGTCAATGAAAGCAGTGAATGGCCCTTTGCTGGCGGTGCGCTAGGCTACTTTTCCTATGATTTAGCTAGGCAATTGGAAACCTTGCCCAGGCTGTCGGCTGGCGATAAGGCTAGCCCGCATATGCAAGTTGGTTTATACGATTGGGCTGTGGTGGTGGATCATCAGGAAAAGACCGCCGCATTGGTTTCATACGGGTTGTCGGCAAGCACTCATGACAACTGGCCAGATTTATGCCGCTTGTTCGATGCGCAACCATCCGACCAGCACCAAGTCGTTGAGTCGGCTTTTCAACTAAAGGCCATGCCCAATAGCAACATGACGTTTAGCCAATACAGCCTGGCTTTTAACAAAATTAAAGCTTACATCAAAGGCGGTGACTGCTATCAGGTGAATCTTGCGTTAAGGTTCGCTGCGCCGGCCGCAGGCAACAGTTGGTTGGTCTATAAACAATTGCGCGAGCTAAGCCCTGCGCCATTCATGGCTTATATGAAGTTTCCAAGCTGGCAAATATTGTCCGGTTCGCCTGAGCGTTTTTTGCAGGTGCGAAATCGGCATGTTGAAACGCGTCCGATAAAAGGCACCAGGCCGCGCGCCCTAAATGCCATTGAGGATGCGGCTTTGGCGGCGGATTTGCAAGGCAGCACTAAGGACCAAGCAGAAAATCTAATGATAGTGGATTTACTGCGTAACGACCTAGGCAAGAGCTGTGAAATAGGTTCGGTTCAAGCCGATCAATTATTTCGCTTACAAAGTTTTGCCAACGTACACCATTTGGTCAGCATAGTGCGCGGCCGTTTGGCACAGGGTAAGACCGCGATTGACTTATTGCGAGCCTGTTTCCCTGGGGGCTCGATTACCGGTGCGCCTAAATTGCGGGCCATGCAAATTATAGAGGAATTGGAACCACACAGACGTGGTGTGTATTGCGGTGCCATAGCGTACATAGGCTTTGATGGCAATATGGACAGCAATATTGCCATTCGCACCGCTGTTTACCGTGAAGCGGATCATGGCGACGGTGAAATAAGTTTCTATGCGGGCGGTGGCATAGTCAGTGATTCCTTGCTGGATCAGGAGTACACTGAAATTCAAGATAAGGCATCCGGTTTATTAAAAACCATGCAACATTTCTTTAACGACAAGCAAGCGACACCCTAATTTAAGCTAGGCAGACAGTCATGCAGAACAATCAATTATGGGTAATTAAACTGGGTGGCAGCTTGTTAGGGTCGGCGGCCTTGCTGCATTGGCTATCGCTGCTGGCTAAGCACGGTAATGGCAAAGTGGTAATTGTGCCTGGTGGCAGTGTGTTTGCCGATGCGGTTAGGCAAGCGCAAAACCTGTCAGGAGTGAGCGATGGCTTGGCTCATGAATTAGCTTTACTGGCCATGGATCAATTTGGCTTGTTGTTGGCGGGCATGCAGCCAGGTTTGGTGACGGCGACCAGCGAATTGGAAATAGCCGAACGTGGCTGGCAGCATAGGGCCGTGGTGTGGTTACCTAGCCAGATGGTGTTGGCTGATGCCACGGTTGAACAAAGCTGGCGAATGACATCGGATAGTTTGAGTGCGTGGTTAGCCAACAAATTAGCGGCAGATCAGTTGCTGTTAGTTAAATCGGTGGATTTGAACTCTTACCAACAAAGTCAGGCAGCGCTTGCCAGAATCTTGCTTGATGACGGGGTGGTCGATGCCTGTTTCTTGGATGGCATAGCCGGACAGCGCTATCAAACCCGCCTACTTAACAGAAACGATTACGTCTTATTTGAGCAGGGTTTGTGCACTCAAGGCTTACAGGAAAAAGCCAGACTACTTTAAAAGCCCATTAGCTAATGCGTTCTTTTTCAAAGCGGCCAAAGTGCAACATGATGGTAGGCAGGATGAGTAGATTGAGTAGGGTAGAGGTGATCAATCCACCGACGATGATGGTAGCCATGGGCCCTTCAATTTCTCTACCCGGTTGATCGCTGCCTAGGGCTAGCGGTAACAAGCCTAGTGCCGTGACCAAGGCGGTCATCAAAATAGAGGGCAGGCGTTCCGAGGCGCCACGTATGCAGGTCTCTAAACCCCAAACGCAATGCTCTTCATCAATTAAGTGTTGGTAGTGCGAGACCATCATAATGGAGTTGCGCAGGGTGATGCCAAATAGAGTAACGAAGCCCACCAATGAGCCCAATGATATCCAGCCGCCAGTAAACATGGCGGCCACCACGCCGCCTATTAGGGCAAATGGCAGGTTGGCAAAAGTGAGCAATAGGTTACGTAAACGCCCAAAAGCAATGTAGAGCATTAAGAAAATGCCCACGCCAGCGAGCATGGAATGCACGATTAAATCTTCGCGCGATTGCGCATTGGCTTCGGCTTCGCCTGTGTAGGTGACAAAGTTGCCGGTGGATAAGCTTATGTCGGCATTCATGCGTTGCTTCATTTCCTTAGCAAAGCTGTTTAGGTCTCTGTCTTCAATGTTGCAAGTAATGGTTTGTATGCGTTTAGCCCCGGCGTGCAATATTTTTGAACGGCCATTTTCTTGGCTGATGTCGGCCACGTCGCGTAAATAAACAATTTTCCCATCTGGGTTTTTTAGCGGTAGGCTACCGATTTCTCGCAAATCGTCGCGCACCACCTGATTAAACATGACGTTAACGCTGATGATTTGATTGTTTTGATAGATTTGCGTGGCTTGCACCCCTTCGTAAGCCGCTTGTATGTTTTCTAATACATCCAGTGATTGCAGGCCGTATACCGCTAAGCGTTCTGGCCTTAAGCGTATGGCTAATTCCGGTGTGCCTGGGGGCGATTGAATTTGAATTTCGCTGGCGCCCTTAATGCCGCTTAATACGCCGGCAATTTTCCTGGCATCATGGTCTAAGGTGTCTAAATCGTGGCCATGAACATTGATGACCATGGCCGCAGTGTAACCGGATATGGTCTCTTCTATGCGTTCAGTCAGAAAGGTATTGATGGCAAAATTAACCCCGATGAAGCCGGTTTCGGCTACACCATCACCATCGTCATCAACCGCTTCGCCAGCCAGTTCTTCGCGGATACGCGCCAATATGCGGTCTTGTTCTGGCCCGCTGCAGGGCATTAATTCGACTTCAAACTCACTGTAGTGGGTGCCAAAGGTGTCCGCCGCATTGGGTGCTCGGCCTACCCATTGCGTAACCGATTTAACCCCATCAATGGCGCTGACCACCTTGGCCACATTTTTACCTATGCGCAAAGATTCTTGCGCTGAGGTGCCAGGGACGGCCGTCATGTGCATGATGTAGTGGCCTTCATGCAGGCTCGGTATAAATTGGCTTTTAAACAGGGGCAGCACACCTAAGCCTAAGGCAATGATCAATGCCACCATGCTGATGACTACCATGTAGTGCTGTTCTATATTTTTTAAGGCTGCTACATAATGTTTTTTTATCCATACGATTAAGGGTGGATCTTGGCTTTCTAATTCGCCTTTTGAAAACAGCAGGTAGCAAAGTGCGGGGGTTAAGGTTAAGGCTACCACTAACGAGGCAAGGATGGCGCTGATGTAAGCGTAGCCTAAAGGGGCAAACAATTTACCGGCAACGCCGGATAGGGTTAATAGGGGTAAAAACACCATCACCACGATGATGGTGGCATACACCACCGAACTGCGCACTTCCATGGAAGCGTGATACACCACTTGGTAAGCCGGCAATGGTTGGGCCAGCAAGCGGTTTTTACGTAAGCGCCTAAAGATATTTTCCGTGTCTATGATGGCATCGTCCACCACCTCACCCAAGGCGATGGCTAGGCCACCTAGCACCATGATGTTCAGCCCCATGCCAAAGTAGGACAGCACTATGGTAGCGGTCAGCAGGGATAGGGGGATGGCGGTAGCGGAAATGAATGCCGTTCGGACGTTGAATAAAAATAAGAACAAGACCGCAATGACTAGAACGGAGCCAACGAGTATGTCGGTTTTAACGCCATCGATGGCCGTTTCGATAAAATTGGCCGGACGAAATAAGCTGGGGTAAAAGTCGATTTGTTGTTCATTGAATTCTGGCGCTAGCTCTAACATGGCCTTCTCAACGGCTTCAGTTACTGCTTTAGTATTGGCCCCAAGCTGACTTTGGACGGAGAAATAAACGCCTTCTTTGCCATTGATGGCAGCAGCACTGATGGCTGGTGCAGCGCCTTCAACGACTTGAGCGATGTCCATCAGCCGAACCGTTTGGCCATCCCTATGGTAAATAGGCATTTGCGCTAGTTGTTTGGCATTCTTAGCCTGCCCCTCGGTGTTGATCAAGATGCGTTGGTTATTGTTTTCTATGTAGCCCGCACCGCGTACGCCGCTGACCCTTGTTGTTGCGGCTAATACCTCCTGTATGGATAGGTGGTAGCGTATGAGTTTGTTGGGGTCGACTAATATTTGCCATTGCCGCACGTCACCGCCCAGCACGTTGACATCGGCCACGCCTGGCACCGCCATAATATGCGGTTTAATGGTCCAATCCACCATGCTACGTAATTCCATGAGGCTGCGCTTGTTTGAGCTGATGCCCATGCCAAGAACGGTGCTGGCGCTGGATGCCAGAGGGGTGATGTTAGGGACGATGTTTTTTGGTAGTTGGTTGTTTAAGGTAGCTAGGCGCTCGGCAATAGCCTGCCTATTTTTATAAATGTCGGTTTTTTCATTGAAAATAATGGTAACGATAGACAGGCCTGGTATGGACTGTGAACGCATCGATTCGACGCCAACCGTGCCAGATAAAGTGCTTTCTATGGGCTGCGTGACCAGTTGCTCAACCAGTTTGGAAGACAAGCCGGGTGACTCGGTCTGAATGACTACTTGGGTAGGGGAGAATTCAGGAAAAACGTCTAAATTGGCTCTGGATAGGCCGTATAGCCCATAAATGACAACTAGGCAAGCTAGGCCTATGACTACGCCATGAAATCGAATGGAGAATCGAACTAATGCGGACATCATGGTTTAATTAGCCATCTCTATTTGCATTGAAATGCCAATTAAGCTGTTAAATTTAATCGTCATTTTAGCTCCGACCTAACGCCAACAATCCAGCATTAGTCTGCACTGAAATGCCAATTAAGCTGTTAAATTTAATCGTCATTTTCATTGGTGATTTGGTACTTAAGTTCTTCGGACAACAACAGTTGTGCACCGCTGCTAACCAATTCATCGCCAGCAACAAAACCCATGTTGTTGAACCAACCGCTCATCTTCTCACCTTCGATTTCCACTTCGGTGCTAATTAATCGACGAACAAATTTGTCAGAACCTGGTTTGTCGGCAGCCAGTTTTTGGTATACCCATGCTTGGTTGGCGAACCACACTACCGCCTCGTGAGGCACTATAACGCCTTTGCTGGATTGTTTTTGACTATCCAAGCGGGCGCTGACACGCATGCCTGCACGCAAATTTTTTGCGGGGGCTAGGTAAAAATAGGTTTTGCCTTGAAGGGCAGTGTCAGCTTGGGGCGCAGCTGAGACAAAAGTAGCCATGGCGATAGCTTGACCACCTATTTGACTGATTTTTATTGTGCTTTTTGCATTAGGACTAACATCAAAAGGCAGGCTTACTTTTATTAAAACGGCTTGAAAATGCAAAAGTGACAGAAAGTCCTGCTTTGGGTTGGCTTGTGTAGCCCAATCAGTCAGGACGCTGCCCCATTGCTGATGCATGCTGTCGCGTATGCCTTTGGCTAAGGTTTGGCTGGCACTTAGTTTTGCCTGTTCGGCATGCAAACTAGCCCATGCTTCTTGTGCAGCGCTGTCAGAGATATTTTTGTCGTCTTGATTAAGCAATTGCATGCGCTGTGCATTTTGTTGTTTGCTGGCCATGCTGCTGCGTATTACATTGCTATCGGCCATGGCAGATAGGTAGCGTGTGCGCATTTCCAGTAAGCTGTCCACCGCTTCAACGCTGGCAAACGAGGCCGTGGAAGCTTGGTGTTGCGTGCTGCTTAATGCTACCGTTTTTATGCCACTTTGTTGTTGTGAGGCTTTGCTTAGGAGTAAGGTGGCTGCGCCTTTATCCTCAGCACTATTGCTGCTAAGCAAGCTGGTGCTGTTGATGCTCTCTTCGGCGCCGCCGCTGGAAGCCGTCTCAAATTCATCTTTAGCAAAATAAACCATGAACCAAAATAATAGAATAATCAGTATGGCCTGGACGGCAATAACCATCGTTGCTTTACGATTCATAGGTAACTCCTGCGCTAGTCAGCGGTTTTTCCATTAAGTTTTCTAGCTTTCTGACCGCGTCATTATAGTGATACTGGGCTGCCGCTAAGTTTTTTTCTGCCAGCACGGTTTCTAATTTTGCTAAGGTGAAAGCGAGTCGGTCAATTTGACCGGCGGCCAGTAAGCTAGCCATGCGTTTTTCCTGTAACTGTTGTTCATTTAGCAGGGATTTCTGTTTAATTAAGGCCGTACGCGCTTCACTTAGCTCACCGTGAGCGACCACTGTGTCAGCCATGATTTGGTTTTGCAGCACCTCGAATTGAGTCGCTTCCACTTCACGTAATTGGCTGGCTTCTGCAATGGCTAATTTATTTTTATGCAACAGGCTTAGCAAGCCAGATAAACCTAAGGACCAAACGCTGTCGCCAAATTCGTAAGCGTAACCCGGGCTGATAATTAGATCGGGGTATTGATTGGCTATTTCTAGCTTCAATTTGGATTCCATGCTGGCGTAGCGTAATAGGGCGATTCTTAAATCTAAACGATTCAATAAGGCATTTTTTTGCAGCTCGGCCAATGGCCAATCTTGATCTGATTGCAGGCTAAGGTCGCTTTTCAGAATTAATTTATTAAACTGCACCAGCGGTAAGCCAGCCTGACTTGCTAGCTGGTTGTATAGCGTTGTTGACTGTTGCTGTGCTTGATTAAGCAGGGCTGCATTGGTCTGCAGTTGTAGGTTTGCTGTGCTTAACACTACGTTAGATGCGGCACCTAAAGTCACGCGTTTTTTATAAATGGCAACGATGGCTTGGTGCTCAGCTTGTTCTTTAGTTAATAGGCGAATTTGATGCAACTTTGCTTGGTAGTCTAGCCAGGTTTGCGCGAGATTGCTGCGAAGTTCCCAAGCCGTCTGGGCTATTTGCAATTGGGCTATTTCGGCTAAGTGTTTAGCGTGGCCAACCCGTATTTCTCCTTTGTCAGCTATGTCTAAGGGCAGGTCTATGCTTAATCCTAATGCGTATGGTTTTTTTACCGGATCTGGATCGTTGCTGCGGGCAAGGTTGGCATTCAAGCTTGGAATAGCCGATTTGGCAGTGGTCGCCACGGATAAGGCGGCGGTTTGGTATTTGGCCTTGGCCAGGTCTAAACTAGGGTGAAAAAATAAGGCGCAATAGTTCAGGTCTTCTAGCCCCCAAACTTTTACAGGCAATTGATCGGATTTATAGCCATGTACAATGAGAAATGCTTGAAATGCTGGACTATTTGGGTCTTTTTTGGCTAACTTAGCTAAATTAGCTTGGGTGTCTATGGGTTTTGCTTGATATTGCTGAAAGCTGCAAGCACTCAACATCAATGGAATGAGCATGAATCGCAAGGTGTTGAGTTTGCAACGCATGTTAAATAATAAGGTGGTTGGCTTTTGCAAAATAATGGTATGACTAGGTCGGTTTGCGTTATTGGTAGATTTACCAACTGAAATTATTCAATGATTTCTGCATGAACGGCGCTCAAGGCATCTTGCAAGGTTTCTTCACTTAATCCGTTGATGCTGGTGGCCAGCAGGTCCGCCGCTTCCACCGTGCTAATCGGCAAATCATGGCTATCCATTTCTGCAATTAATCCAGCCGCCGCCCCCGTTACTTTTAGTAAGGAATAACGCTCGCGCATGAGCAGTTCTAGCTCCGTGCGCAGCATATTAATTTCATTTTCATTGATATTGGTTTGCATGGCTGGACTCTTAAGTGGTTGTGGATGGCATAGCGCATCTTGTGACATTCTCGCACAATCATCCGATATTTTGCTAGTGAGGAATGAATAAGCCTTAGCCTACTATTTGCCTGCAAGTTCGGTGTATAAATATATGCCAATTTTCTCTTTTTTGCTGTTGCTAGCAGCGCGACTTGCGCTATAATGCCGGCTTGTTTTTAAACAGCATTAAAAAGCTGTTTACTTAAATGCGAGAGTGGCGGAATTGGTAGACGCACTGGATTTAGGTTCCAGCGCCGTAAGGCGTGAGAGTTCGAGTCTCTCCTTTCGCACCAAATACTTAAAGGCTTTCCTTAATCGGAAGGCCTTTTTTGTGCCTGGCGCATTCTCCCCCGCTGAAAAAATTGTGTGGCGTCATTTGTTTACAAAAGCCTAATATGCTATAGTTTGCCGCTTAATTTAAGCGAAGCAGTGGGCCTTATTAACGCGTGTTTGGGTGGTGCGTCTAAAGTCGGTGAAATTTTTTAACAAAACACCGTCTAATGCCATCAGCATGATTTTTTTGTTACCCATAATTCGTTCCAATTTAGCGAATAACGACCTGATTTTACAAACGATTTCCCTAAAAACGTTTGTTCATTTTCAAGCGTGAAATAATTTAGAAACTTGACCTTAGGAATAAACCGCATGGCATTGAATGTTGAAACTATTAGCAAACTTGAGCGCCGTATTACCGTTACGGTTCCACTTCAACCACTGGAAGCGCAAATTCGTCAGCGCTTAAGTCAGATGTCACGCACGGCAAAATTTGCCGGCTTCCGACCAGGTAAAGCTCCGATGGGATTGGTGAATCAGCATTATGGCGATCAAGTGCGCGATGAGGTGTATTCCAGCGCCGTTGAAAAAAGCTTTGGCGATGCCGTGGAGGAAGCTAAATTACGCGTTGCCGGCTACCCTAATATTGAGCACAAGCCTTTTGAGGCAGCCTCTGTTAATTTGGAATACACGGCTACATTTGAAGTGTTTCCTGAAGTCACGATAGGTGACTTAGCAAAAATCAAAATCGAACGCCCAGCATTAGAGGTCGGCGATGCCGATGTTAAAAATACCTTGGATGTGCTGGTCAAACAACGTGTGAGTTACGTACCAGTAAAACGGGCGGCCAAAAAAGGCGATCGTATCAATGTGACCTTAACGGCATCGGTAGATGGTAAAGAGGTTGAATCCACTGGTGATACCGGCATCGATTTGGTGTTGGGTGATGCGGGACGTGTGGCTAGCTTTGATGAGCAATTGGCCGGCGGTAAAGCAGGGGCTTCTAAAAAATTCGAAATAGCCTACCCAGCGGATCACAATCCGGCTCAACTTGCAGGTAAGACTGTTGCTTATGAAGTCAATTACATCAGTGTGTCAGAGCCAAGTTACCCTGACTTGGATGCGGATTTTGCTAAGAGTTTAGGCATAGAAGACGGTGACGTGGCCAAGATGAAGGCGGAAATCACCGAAAGCTTAAAACAAGAAGTAGAAAAACGTGTCAGCGCTAAGGTTAAAGAGCAAGTGTTTCAAGCTTTAGTTGATCAAGCCGATTTCGAGATACCACGCGTATTGTTGGGCACGGAAATCAACCGCATGATGGAAACGACCGCGCAAAATCTTAAGCAGCGTGGTGCTGACCTTAGCACCATCAAACTTGAGCCTAGTATGTTTGAAGAGCAAGCTAAACGCAGCACCAAGTTACGCTTAATCCTTGGTGAATTAATCAATAAAAATGGTTTGCATGCTAATGCAGATCAGGTGCGTGCCATGGTGGATGTGTTTTCACAAAGCTTTGAGCGTCCTGCTGATGTGGTCACTTGGTATTATGCTGATCCTAAACGTTTGGATGAGCCGGCAGCCTTAGCCACGGAAGAAAATGCCGTGGCTTGGGTCTTAGCGAAAGCTAAAGTCAGTGATAAGAAAGTTAAATTTGATGATTTAATGGGAAATGCTTAATGAATACTTTGCCAGGGTCGCCGTTGCAGCACGATTTAAGTCCTCAAGGTTTGGGCTATATACCCATGGTAGTGGAGCAAAGCGGCCGTGGTGAACGTTCCTACGATATCTATTCGCGCTTACTTAAAGAGCGGGTGGTGTTTTTGGTAGGCCCAGTCAATGATATGTCGGCTAATTTAGTGGTGGCGCAGTTGCTATTCCTAGAAGCGGAAAATCCAGATAAAGATATTTCACTGTACATTAATTCCCCGGGTGGTTCAGTTACAGCGGGCATGTCCATCTATGACACCATGCAGTTTATTAAGGCGGATGTCAGCACGCTGTGCATAGGCCAAGCAGCCAGCATGGGTGCATTTCTTTTAGCGGCGGGGGCAAAAGGTAAGCGTTTTAGCCTGCCTAATTCCCGCGTGATGATCCATCAGCCTTCTGGAGGCTTTCAGGGTCAATCTACTGACATTGCCATACATGCTAAAGAAATCATGTACTTACGTGAAAAATTAAACGCCATATTGGCTTACCACACTGGCAAAACAGCGGCGGAGATCGATTTGGATACCGAACGCGACAACTTCATGAGTGCCGAGCAGTCACTGGCGTACGGCATGATAGATAAGGTGATTACCAGTCGATCTGAAGCGGCATAGTCATTTTGCTGGCATCCTACATACTGGCCTAACTGTTTTTAGAGGGAATATACATGGCTACTAAAGCTGACGGCGATAAATTACTTTACTGTTCATTCTGTGGCAAAAGCCAACACGAAGTTAAAAAACTCATTGCCGGCCCATCTGTTTTTGTTTGCAATGAATGCGTGGATTTATGCAATGACATCATTCGCGAGGAAGTAAAGACCACGGATGGCCTCAAATCCACCGATCAAAGTCTGCCAACCCCACAAGAAATTTGTAAAATTTTAGACCAATACGTCATCGGTCAAACCCACGCGAAAAAGAATTTAGCCGTTGCGGTCTACAATCATTACAAACGCCTGGGTCATAATAATTTATCCGATGGCGGTCAAAAAGACGAAGTCGAAATTTCCAAAAGTAATATTTTACTTATAGGTCCGACGGGCTCAGGTAAAACCTTGTTGGCCCAAACGCTCGCGCGCTTGCTGGATGTCCCTTTTGTAATGGCTGATGCCACCACCCTTACTGAAGCCGGTTACGTAGGCGAGGACGTGGAAAACATCATGCAAAAATTATTGCAAAAATGCGACTACGACGTAGAAAAAGCCAAACGCGGTATCGTCTATATTGATGAGGTGGATAAGATTTCCCGTAAGTCTGAAAACGCATCCATTACCCGCGACGTTTCGGGTGAGGGCGTGCAACAAGCCTTGCTAAAATTAATTGAAGGCACCGTGGCTTCAATTCCTCCACAAGGCGGACGCAAGCACCCTAATCAAGAATTCGTGCAATTGGATACCACTAATATCTTGTTTATTTGTGGTGGGGCATTCGATGGCCTGGAAAAAGTCATCCGTTTGCGCTCTGAAAAGGGTGGCATAGGTTTTGGCGCTGAAGTAAAAAGCAAAGATGATGAACGTCAGGTGGGCGCTGTATTAAGAGATGTCGAGCCGGAAGATTTAATTAAATTTGGCTTGATACCCGAGTTTATCGGCCGTTTACCGGTGGTGGCCACTTTGGAGACCTTGGACGAGGCCGCCTTGATGACCATCTTGACCGAACCAAAAAATGCCCTGACTAAGCAATACATTAAATTATTCAAAATGGAAGGCGTGGAATTGGAGTTTAGGGACGCGGCCTTACTGCTCATAGCTAAGAAAGCCTTGGAGCGTAAAACCGGCGCACGCGGTCTGCGATCCATTTTAGAGCATGCTTTGCTCGAGATCATGTATGAATTGCCCACACTTAAAAACCTTAGCAAGGTGGTGATTGATGAAGGCGTGATTCGTGGCGACACGCCTGCCATCCTAATTTTTGCTGATACTCCTGCTGAAGAAGCCGTTGGATAAACACTAAACGGCTCATTTCTGCCCGTTTAGTAATGCGTAACGATTAGACTTGAATCGCCGTTATTTGCCCCCATAAATAACGCCTAGCTATTTGAGTTTAATGACTTAGTTTAATTTGGGACCCTCCATGATCACATCTTTACCTTCCTATTCCTCTGATGAGGGCTTGTTACCGGTCTTACCATTACGGGATGTAGTGGTGTACCCGCATCTGGTTATCCCTTTGTTTGTAGGTCGCACAAAATCCGTTAAAGCCTTGGAAATTGCATCCGATGGCAATAAGCAAATTTTATTGGTTGCGCAAAAATCGGCCAATAAAGATGAGCCGGATGCAGAGGATTTGTATGAAGTGGGTACGGTCGCGACCGTCTTGCAGATGCTTAAATTGCCTGACGGCACGGTAAAAGTCCTGGTAGAAGGTGTGCGGCGTGCCAAAGTCAGCGGTTTTATTGAGATGGAAGAGTGCTTTGCTGCAAGAGCAGAGCTCATTCCTGAATCAGACAGCGACATAGAAATACAGGCTTTGATGCGTACTGTTTTTGCTCAATTCGATCAATACGTCAAGCTAAACAAAAAAATCCCACCAGAAATTCTGACTTCCTTAGCCGGTATAGACGAGGCCGGTCGTTTGGCGGATACCATTGCCGCCCATTTGACTTTGAAGTTAGATGAAAAACAAAAAGTATTGGAAATGTTTAGTGTGGCTGAGCGTTTGGAGCATTTGCTGCGCTTAATGGAAGCTGAAATTGATATTCTTCAGGTAGAAAAACGTATCCGTGGTCGCGTTAAGCGCCAAATGGAAAAAACCCAGCGTGAATACTATTTGAATGAGCAGGTTAAAGCGATTCAAAAAGAGTTGGGCGAGCAAGACGAAAATGCGGAAATGGAAGAGCTGGAAAAACGCATAGAAGAAGCTCGCATGCCTAAGGATGCTTTGGCTAAAGTGTCCAGTGAGCTTAAAAAACTCAAACTCATGTCGCCTATGTCAGCAGAAGCCTCAGTGGTGCGTAACTACATAGACACGCTGATTAATCTGCCTTGGAAGAAAAAAACCAAAATCAGCAAAAATTTATTGGCCGCTGAGAAGGTGTTGGACGACGACCATTTTGGCCTAGAGAAGGTTAAAGAACGCATTGTTGAGTATTTAGCTGTGCAACAACGCGTGGATAAAATCAAAGCACCTATATTGTGCCTAGTCGGCCCGCCTGGCGTTGGTAAGACGTCTTTGGGTCAAAGCATAGCCAAAGCCGTGAACCGTAAATTCATACGCATGGCCTTAGGTGGGGTGCGTGATGAATCTGAAATTCGCGGCCACAGGCGGACATACATTGGCTCCATGCCAGGAAAAATCCTACAGGGCATGGCTAAGGTTGGCGTTAAAAACCCATTATTCTTGTTAGATGAAGTCGATAAAATGGGTCAAGACATGCGTGGTGATCCATCTTCAGCACTCTTGGAAGTGTTGGATCCAGAGCAGAATCATACCTTTGCAGACCACTACGTTGAGGTTGAATACGACTTGTCTGACGTGATGTTTGTCGCCACAGCAAATTCCATGAACATACCTGCTGCGCTATTGGATCGCATGGAAATCATCCATCTATCTGGCTACACTGAAGACGAAAAAGTAAACATTGCGATGCGATATTTATTGCCCAAGCAATTGAAGTCGCACGGTCTAAAAGAGGCGGAGGTCAACATTACAGAAGACACGGTGCGCGATATCGTGCGCTACTACACGCGAGAGGCGGGCGTGCGTAAGTTAGAGCAAGAGGTGTCCAAGGTGTGTCGCAAGGTGGTGAAAGCCTTGTTGACTGCAAAAGCCGATAATGGCGCCCAGTCTCTCAAGAAAATTGATGTCACACCAGTTACACTTGAAACGTATTTGGGGGTGCAGCGTTACGATTTCGGTGTGGCCGCAAAAGAAAATCAAGTGGGTCAAGTCACCGGTTTGGCTTGGACTTCTGTTGGGGGTGAGCTCTTAACCATAGAGGCGGTATTGCTTGCCGGTAAGGGTAAGACCACCACCACAGGAAAACTGGGTGACGTGATGAAAGAGTCGACTCAGGCGGCCATGAGCGTGGTGCGCAGCCGCGCCAAGCGCTTGGGTATTAATGACGATTTTTATGAAAAAAATGACATCCATATCCATTTCCCTGAGGGCGCCACGCCAAAAGATGGACCAAGCGCTGGTATAGCCATCACTACTGCCTTGGTTTCCATACTGACAGGCATTCCTGTTAGAGCGGACGTAGCCATGACAGGGGAAATTACATTGCGGGGTGAGGTGCTGCCGATTGGTGGCCTTAAAGAAAAATTGTTGGCGGCGCATCGTGGGGGCATTAAGACGGTATTGATCCCCCAGCAAAACGTCAAAGATTTAGCGGACATCCCAGAAAATATCAAAAATTATTTGGACATACACCCTGTACAATGGATAGATGAGGTGCTGACCCTGGCGCTAGCCTCACAGCCTATCCCTCTGCAGGAATCCGAAGCTCAGCTTGCCACCGATGTGGCGTTGGCAGATAAAACAGTAGATAAGGCAATTGCGCTAAATGATGAGGTAAAGCACTGAGGCTAAGCCAAACTTAATTCCAAGGCTTGACATGGGCTTTGTGACCTTGATATAAAGACAAATGGGAGCTTGCTACCCACATTACAGTAAGGTCTTTAATCAATTAAATTTTAGAGGGGATTACTCGTGAATAAATCAGATTTGATAGCCCGTATTGCCAGCACAGCTGGCATTTCAAAAGCTGCTGCTGGTCGTGCGCTGGATGCCACTACCGCTTCTATTACGGCTGCCTTGAAAAAAGGCGACTTGGTCACACTCATAGGATTTGGTACTTTCTACCTCGGTAAGCGTGCTGCCAGAAATGGCCGTAACCCACGTACTGGCGCAACAATTAAGATTAAAGCAGCGAATTCTCCTAAATTTAGAGCTGGTAAATCACTTAAAGATGCTGTAAACTAGCGTTTTTGTTGGTTAAGCAGGGTGCTTAGCTCAGTTGGTAGAGCGTCGCCCTTACAAGGCGAATGTCAGCGGTTCGACCCCGTTAGCACCCACCATTATTTCAAACCACAAAAAAGTGACTAAGTCGTTCCTAATTGTAAAATTTGAGAGTGCTGGTAAGTTAAGCACTCTTTTATTTTGCTAAAAATTTGAACGCAAAAATTATACGGATTTTATTTGTTTGATAGAATTCTATAAGTTTATGGAGCGGTAGTTCAGTTGGTTAGAATACCTGCCTGTCACGCAGGTGGTCGCGGGTTCGAGTCCCGTCCGCTCCGCCAAATAAAAATAGCGAGTCTTAGGACTCGCTATTTTTATTTGTAAATTCGCATTTTAGCCTGGTATTAATTGGCCTGATTAAGACGAACCAAATGCAGGCTTATACAGTCCCAATGCGTGTTGCAAAAGATAAGCTGAAGCGCTATACAGTGAGCTCTTGTGGTATATTGTCATATTGATAATTAGATGCGGTTTAGTTGGCTAAGCCAGCTTAAATTTAAACGTTAAACGCAAGCTTAAGGTGGATATTTTTTATGTTAGATAGAATTCGTACGGTTGCCCA